>NZ_JBQEPB010000012.1:0-237944 GCF_052045455.1 Pedobacter sp. 22226
AATCATATCAAAATACAGTGAAATATACTCACCGAAGACTGAAATATACTTATCGAAGACTGAATTAGTATCTCGCAAGACTCAAATCATATCAAAATACAGTGAAATATACTCACCGAAGACTGAAATATACTCATCGAAGACTGAATTAGTTAACCTGTGCTCTGTGGCTAAAAAATTTAAAATAAGCTGATCATTTTGGAGCGCAGTTGCGGTGCTAGTCGGTGCCGGTAGTCCCGCTTTCCTTCCTGCCCCGATGAAGAATCGGGGGCATCCATCCAATCGGGGCTAAGAACTATGGTTTGTGTCATTAAAAGCGACCATTGTTAAATAAACCTGATAGAGCAGGTTAGCCCGGATACCGATTCTTCATCGGGGGAGGACTAACAGCGATAGCAGGGCTGCTACCCCCCATAAAACACTGACATTCGTTTCCAAAAAATAATGCGATAACCATGCCTTTTAAAAATGCACTACAGTTAAATGCGGTAGCCTATATAAAATCTCCGCGTTAACCTGTACATCTGTGGCTAACAAAACCCAGCCCTTTCGTATATTTAACCACGCATTCCTAACCCCATGAGCATCCACACCGATATGAAAAGGCTTAGCCGACTAAGCGCCATTTTACTGCAATTGCAAACCAAAAGACTGGTAAATGCAAACGATCTGGCAGAAAAGTTTGCTGTAAGTGTGCGCACCATTTACCGCGACATCAGGGTATTGGAACAAACGGGTGTGCCCATCGCCAGTATAGAAGGCAAAGGTTATGCACTGGCCGAAGGTTATAAAATCCCTCCGGTCATGTTTACCGAACAGGAAGCCAATGCCTTAATCACGGCTCAGCAATTAATTAACCTGAATAAAGACAGCTCACTGATTGATGCCTATAAAACAGCGGTAGACAAGGTAAAAGCCGTGCTGAACTACACTGTAAAAGATAAAGTTGAACTGCTCTCGAAACGCGTCGCCGTGAGTCCGGCAAGCCTTGAGCAGCCTACCAGCAGTTCCTTAACCGCAATCCAGAATGCACTCACCAGTTTTACCGTGTTACGTATGAGTTACAGGGCAGAGGTTAAAAACGACAGTTCGGAAAGGTTGATTGAGCCTTTTGCTTTTTATTACAGCATGCAGCAACACTGGACGCTAATTGCCTTTTGCAGACTGAGAAATGATTTCAGAATGTTTCGTTTAGATAGGATAGAAGCAGTTTACCCAACCGATTTTAAGTTTGCCCCGCATCAGCTCAGTCTGCAGGAATATTTACAGGAAAAAGAAAAAAACTTTACGGCCCCTGACAAACAGTTGTCATAAGCACCCAATACCTTCGTTGCACAATTAAAATTAATTAGCAATGAATTTAATATCAACCCGCATCATTACCGCTCAGGTAGAGGTACTCATTAGTTTTTACGAACAGGTAACTGGCCTTACAGCCACCAGGTTCACACCCGATTTTGCAGAACTGAAAACCAAAACCGCTACTTTGGCCATTGGCAGCACCCGGACTCTACAGTTTTTTGGCGGCGACAGCGTTGCCCAACCTGCGCAGAACCGCACCGTAATTATCGAATTCAGGGTTGATGATGTGCAGCTACTTTTTGAAAAGTTAGCCGTTTCCCTGAAAAGCTATATTGTGCAGGAACCCACCCTCATGCCCTGGGGCAATCAATCTTTATTATTAAGAGATCCTGACGGCAACCTGGTCAACCTTTTTACTCCGGTTACGCCAGAGGCTGTTGAGAAGTTTCGGGGGTAGTTAAAACTGATATGTTTCAGGGATGAAATAAAAAGGGGCTGTTCGAAAATAATCGGACAGCCCCTGGTTTTCCTTATTAATAATTTATAACCGGAATAATATTACCTTAAAACGGATACGAATAGAGTGTGGTGTTGCTTTTAATGTCTTTTGCAACGCTGTAACTACCATATCCATAACCAAGATTGCGATTTGTTAGGTTATACACAATAAAATCGAAATTAATATTAGAAGGCAACCTGAATGATACAAATCCGTTAGCGTCCGTTACGCCTTTAAGGGCTGAAGAACTGATTATTTCTGCAACATTACCAGAGTTGAGTTTAATGTCGTTAACCGGATAAGCAACCACACCCACGTTTCTTAACGGCGTTCTGTAATCGCTGGTGGATATCAGCGTAAGGTTTAAAACGCCTGAAAAGTCAGAAACTTTAGTGCTCTTCTTTTTATCCGTATTGGCAACAACCTGAACAAATTCATTAATACGGTACCTCAACTGATTAACAATTGCAGTATCGGCAGTTACAAGATAATTTTTGGGTAACAGCTCAGAGAAATTAGCTACGCCATTCTGATCTGTACTTATCGTACTAATTAATGCATTTGGAGTTGGATAGCTTGTATTTAAACTGATTTGCGCATCGTATAACGAAACTTTAATCCCGGCTAAACCTTTCCCTGCATCATCTACGAGTTTATAACTCAATTTGCCAGAATTTACACCATCAACTAATTTAACGTTGGTAATCTTCTTACAGGAGAGTGCTAAAATAAACAGCCCCAACAGGGCCATAATTTTACATTTCATATTCTATAAAATAAGCGCGGTTTCGATTAAACTATGGTTGATATATAGTCATTGAATAGTTAACCGTGGCATCTTTTTGTACCGATACGCTACTATTATAGTTGTAAGAAGCATTGTTAACCGTGTTATAAAGGTAAATTGAATACTGCTTATTTGAAGGGATTTTGAAAGTGATTAAACCTGCATCGTTGGTAACGCCCGAAAAATCGGCAACTTTTAAATTGGCAGCCGTAGTTGATGCATAATTGAATTTATTTGACGGAATTACAATCACACCTATGTTTTTTAAAGCCTGATTATTATTGTAGGATCTAACGCTAAGCGCAAATGTTCCTGAATAATCTGTTACTTTGGTTTCTTTAGCTTTAACAGCACCCGTAAGCACCTGAACATATTCCTGAACCATATATGCTACATTATTTACCTTTGCAGAATCAGCAACGAGCATATAATTATTTGGATTAAGGTCTCCAAAGTCGGCCAAACCATTTGGATCTGTTAAACGTGTTTCTAAAAGGACGTTGTAATTTGAATAATAGGCATCCGTACGGTCAAATAAAGATACTTTTACATTTGGCAATCCTTTTCCGGCACCATCAGTTAACCTATAGGTAAGTTTTCCGCTGGTTGAAACGGTCACATCAACATTAGTAGTTTTTTTGCAGGACATAAAAGCTGCAACAAGAAGAATGAAGAGGGTTAATTTTGATTTCATATTTATTTTATTTTGGGCGCAAATATAGAATAATGATTGAGCACTTATTAAATATTTTTTCCAATTAAAAAAGAAGACAAATAGTGATTTGATAATCAGGGGAATTAGAAAATTACAAGCAGAATGAAATGCCCGGAATTTAAGCGAAATGTCTCTATATCCTTACCCCATATCACATATTATCCATTAAAATTACATTGAATTTATGCCCGTCGGGATCTGTAAAAGTAAAGCCATAATAATTGGCTTCATCTCTTTGTACTTCCTTTACGATGGTACCTCCTGCATTTTTAACCTTATCGGCAAATTCATTTACTTCTGCTTCAGTTTCTGCTGATAGGGTGAAGACAATTTCGTTGTTCGATATAGGTCCCGGTGCTAAAAATTCATCTATTGTGGAGCCCTGTTGAAAAAAATGGATCACAAAATGATCTGCACCAAAAAGAAAACTGGCCAATTGAGGTGCATTGTTTGGTCCATAAGGGCTGAAGCCCAAAGCCGTATAAAACTGATTGCTGCGCTGAGCATCTTTTACGCTGTAATTTGCCCAGATTTTTGTTTTTGCATTCATATCGATGTTTTTTATTAAAGATGATCTCAAAATTATCGTTTAAATCAGAAATACATCAGGTGCAGGGGTGACATTTTACAGGGCTGTTTGTGCCAGAAAAAGCTAGGTCAGGATATTTTAGGAAAGTTAAATAAACAACGCGTTTAACCTGCTTAAATTTCTGAAGATACTTAAAGTATTTTTGATGCTGATCCGTCTTCACTATCACAATCCTTTTTAATGTTACAATTGGCAACAAAGAAGGAAATATATCTCAAAGATCAACATAAAATAATGGCTAGAAAACAGTTAAACAGTGGAAATGCTCCGGGCGTGGAATTAGCAAAAGCAAAAATAACCAGAGAAAGTTTGGGCAATGTTGCCCGCCTGCTTACTTATTTAAAACCCTATCGCGGCAAATTCGTTGCCGCATTGTTTTTTCTCTTTTTATCGAGTTTGGTTGGACTGGCCTTTCCATCTTTTATCGGTGCTTTAATTGATACTGCACAGGGTAAACACACCAATAGTTACCTGCCTGGCACCATACAGGGTATTTTAATGTTAGCTTTCGCAGTATTGGCATTGCAGGCGGTGGTGTCTTATTTTAGAATCTTATGGTTTGTGAATGTAGCAGAACGCTCCCTGGCCGACATCAGGCGCGATACTTACTTCAAACTGATCACCCTGCCTATGAATTTCTTCTCCAACCGCAGGGTAGGCGAGCTGAACAGCAGAATCTCTGCTGACCTTTCTCAGGTTCAGGATACCTTAACCACAACCATTGCAGAAATGTTGCGGCAGCTTGTGTTATTTGTAGGCGGGATTGTTTTTATGGCCATCATCTCGAAAAAACTGGTTTTTGCCCTGCTGTTGGTTTTACCGGTGATGATTGTGTTTGCGGTACTTTTTGGCAAGTTTATTAAAAAGATTTCGCGCCAGGCGCAGGATAAAATGGCCGAATCAAACAGTATTGTTGAAGAAACCTTATCTGGCATTTCGAATGTAAAAGCTTTTGTTAACGAAGCATTTGAAGCCACACGTTACAAAAACACCATCCGCCAGGTAGCTGATATTGCCATCAAAGGCGCGAAATACAGGGGCATGTTTGTTTCTTTTATTGTACTCTGCGTTTTTGGAAGCGTGCTGGGAGTGATTGGTTATGGTTGTGTACTGGTCAGTCAGCACGAAATAACCTTTGGCGAACTTCTAAAGTTCTCATTATACGCGATGTTCCTCGGCAGTTCGCTGGGAAGTTTCCCCGAACTTTTTGCCAACCTGCAAAAGGCTGTTGGGGCCAGCGAAAGGGTACTGGAGATATTGGGAGAACATGGAGAGCAGGTATCTATAACAGAAAAGGATAATGCGGTAAAACAAAAGATAACAGGTAATCTCGCTTTCAACCACATTAATTTTGCCTATCCTTCAAGGCCGGAAGTTGAAGTGTTAAACCAGGTATCATTTGAGGCCAAAGCCGGACAAAAAATAGCGATAGTGGGCCCAAGTGGTTCGGGTAAATCGACCACTGCAGGATTGATCCTGCAATTTTACCATCCGCAGAGCGGTGAAATATTGTTCGATGGCAAACCAGCCTCGGCCTATTCGCTTACGGATATAAGGAACCAGATCGCGATTGTGCCGCAGGATGTGATGTTATTTGGCGGAACGATATTGGAAAACATTGCTTATGGCAAGTTAACAGCCACCAAAGCAGAAATTATAGAGGCCGCTAAACGGGCAAATGCTCATGATTTTATCAGTGCATTTCCTGAAAGTTACGAAACCGTAGTTGGAGAACGTGGGGTAAAACTATCAGGCGGACAGCGTCAGCGCATTGCCATTGCCCGCGCACTGTTAAAAAACCCGTCTATTTTAATTTTAGACGAAGCCACATCCTCGCTCGATTCTGAATCGGAACGTTTGGTACAGGAAGCCCTTGAAGAATTAATGAGCGGCCGCACCTCTATCATCATCGCCCACCGTTTATCAACCATTCGTGAAGCAGACAGAATCCTGGTAATGGAAAAGGGGCAGATTATTGAATCGGGTACGCATCAGGAACTGATGAGGAGTGAGCAGGGTTTGTATAGGTATTTGAGCGGCTTACAGTTTGAGGTGCAGTAGTAAAGGCTAAAAACAAAAATGGGAAAGAACTCGATTTCTCTAGTCTTTCCCATCTTGTGATCCCGCTGGGATTCGAACCCAGGACCACTACATTAAAAGTGTAATGCTCTACCAGCTGAGCTACGGAATCTACTTTGTTTAAAAACGTTGTGCGTTTCCTTTAAAGTGGTGCAAATATAGGGTTATGATGTATTTCATGCAAATAAAAAATCACCAAATCCCTTACTGTATTGATTTATAGGCGAATTAATTATTTGCCTTCTGTTTTTTAAATAGATTTGATATTTTTATCGCTCCATATTTAATCGCTGCCATGTATAAAACTCTTTCGTTCCTGTTTTTTTTGCCGCTTCTCTTTACATATTCATGCAAATCCAATCGTGTTAAAGAAGAAGAAAAGGCTAAACACCGGCAGGATTCACTGGCTTCCTGCGAAAAGAACATGCCCAGCCGTTTTGGTGCCGTAAAAGATTCTTCCAGTTTTGCTTCCAATAAAGTCAGTCACGAAGGCATGGTTTTAATACCTGCAGGCCAATTTGCAATGGGGGCTTCTGATAAAGAGGGCAGGGATGATGAATATCCTCAGCACAAGGTTAAACTGGCTTCATTTTGGATCGATGTAACCGAAGTAACCAATGGCGATTTTAAAAAATTTGTGGATGCAACGGGTTACAAAACCACAGCCGAGCGCAAGCCGGATTGGGAAGAAATGAAGAAACAACTTCCGGCAGGTACACCGAAACCACCCGATAGCGTTTTTGTGGCTGCATCATTGGTTTTTTATCAACCCAAAAGCATCACTTCTTTAAACGATGCCTCACAATGGTGGCGCTGGGTTAAAGGTGCCGACTGGAAACATCCGCATGGCCCTAAAAGCGATATCAAAGGAAAAGAGAACTATCCGGTGGTACATGTTTCATGGGATGATGCCATGGCTTATTGCAAATGGTCGGGCAAACGTTTACCTACCGAAGCTGAGTGGGAATATGCTGCCAGAGGTGCATTAAAAGACCAGAAATACCCATGGGGAAATGAGGATATCGAAAAAGGCAAAGCTAAAGCCAATACCTGGCAAGGCAGTTTCCCGATTAAAAATACCAGTTGGGATGGCCACAACGGATTAGCGGCCGTAAAACAGTTTAAAGCTAACGGATACGGATTGTACGATATGGCCGGCAATGTATGGGAGTGGTGCAGCGATTGGTACAGGCCCGATTATTATGCTACGTTTCAGGGCATAAGCAATAATCCTCAGGGACCATCAGACAGTTATGACCCAATGGAGCCTACCGTACCCAAAAAAGTGGTAAGGGGAGGTTCATTTATGTGCAACGCCTCTTATTGCAAAGGATACCGGGTAACTTCGAGAATGAAAACCTCTACCGATACCGGCCTGGAACACACGGGTTTCAGGTGCGTAAGTTCCAATTAACAATAAATTTAAAATCACGCAAACGTTTGCACAATACATAATTAGATTTTATTGTTTAGTTTGGCCGTATCAATTTAAACCGAACCAAACTTTATGCAACAAACCACAAAACCGGGCCAAACGCAGGGGCCGAAGCCATTAATTATCATCTGTGCTTTATTTTTTATTTTTGGCTTTGTAACCTGGGCAAACGGAACATTAATCCCATTTTTTAAATTATCTTTCGGCTTATCAAATTTACAGGCGTTCTTTGTAACCTTTGCCTCGTATATGGCTTATTTCTTTTTAGCCTTACCATCATCCTGGATCCTTAAAAAAGTAGGCTTCAAAAATGGTATTGTTTTAGGCTTAGTAATTCTGGGTTTAGGTTCTTTAATATTTATACCTGCAGCATCAACACGTACTTTTGGCTTATTTCTGACCGGTATTTTTGTACAGGGCGCTGCACTGGCCTTGCTTCAAACCGCCTCTAATCCTTATTTAACTATCATTGGCCCCATAGAAAGTGCGGCAAAAAGGATCAGTATTGCGGGGATCTGTAATAAATTTGCCGGAATGATTGTTCCATTAATCATGGGCAGTTTGTTCCTTAAAAATGCTTCTGAAGTGGAAAAACAAATTAAAGCAGCTACAGGAGCAGTGCACGAACAACTTTTAAACGACGTTTTAGGACGTGTAAATATGCCATATATTGTTCTGGCAATCGTTTTTAGCCTCTTTGCTGTTTTCATCAAGTTCACTAACCTTCCGGAAGTTGAAGTAGAAGAAGATGTAATTGACGAAACCAAGGGGGAAGTGATAAAACACAAAAGCATTTTCCAGTTTCCACATTTATTCTTGGGCGCACTTTGTATTTTTGTTTATGTAGGCGCAGAGGTAATGGCGGGCGATATTATAGGGATTTATGGTCGCGAGTTAGGCATTAGCACAGAAATTAGCGGAAAATTAACCTCGATTACCCTTTTTAGTATGTTAATTGGTTATATTATTGGTATCGTTACCATTCCAAAGTATATATCTCAACAAAAAGCCCTTAGAATTTGTGCGATTTTAGGAATCATATTTACGGTTTTATCTTTCGCCATTTCGAGTTGGTTCGCGGTTATTTTTGTGGCCTTATTGGGTTTGGCAAATTCGTTAATGTGGCCGGCAATTTTCCCGCTGGGGATTAGTCATCTAGGGAAATTTACCAAAATTGGTTCAGCCATTATGGTGATGGGTATTGCTGGCGGCGCGATTATGCCTTTATTGTATGCATTTTTAAATGAAAAATTACACGTTCACTTCCAATTGGCCTACCTGTTAACCGTTTTGCCTTGTTACCTTTATATTTTGTTCTTTGCTATAAAAGGCCATAAAGCCGGACTAAAGTTAAAATAACCAAAACCAAATAAATTTTATGATTAAGCCCGGTCTATAATTAGATTGGGCTTTCTTTTGTGCTTAATTTTCAGTTATTTTGGCGAAATTATAAATGAGGTCTGAATCTCATATCTCAAATCACAATACTCATATTTCAATAATGAACAAAGCTATTTTCCTCGATCGCGACGGTGTACTTAACCACGAAATTTACGATTACATCTGCCGTGTAGAAGATTTTAAAATATTAGATTACCAGATCCCTGTACTCAAAAAGTTCTTCGACGAAGGCTATCTGCTAATCGTAATTACCAACCAGGGCGGCATTGCCTTGAAACGTTATACCGAACAGGAACTGGCCATTATGCACCAGATGTTAAGGAATGCTTTTGTTGCCAAAGGAGCAGATATTGCCGGTTTTTACTATTGTCCACACCACCCAACCGTTGGCGGCGAATGCAAATGCAGAAAACCAGCCTCCGGAATGATTCTCGATGCCATCGACATGTACGACATCGATCCGGCACAATCTGTAATGATCGGCGATAAACCACGTGATGTTGAAGCCGCAAACGGGGCAGGAGTGAAGGGAATCCTGATCGAACCTGATGAGCAGATCAGCTATGAGAAAGTGAAAGAAGTCCTCAGTCGTGAGTCTTTAGTCTAGAGTCTCCTTTTAGGGTGCATAAAAAAAATCTAAGATCAGAGTTATAATGATTTATGAATCAAGACTATTATTGAGTATAACATGATTTGGGCGTTTTAACACGCTGTACACTATATCTTTTTCGCTGTCCTTCGACTAGGCTCTCCACAGGAGTCCTTTGGACAGGGTGACAGCCAAAAAGGATGCCGTTTCCATCGTTAACGCAGAATAACGCGATGACTTACGAAGTTTAGAAAGGAAATAAGCGAGTAAATAACTTGGTAAGTCAGAAGCTTCTGAAATCTATACGGCTTTTCCTCTCCTAATACTTACGAAATCCTTCCATGCACTTGCCCATTAAGATTTCGTAAGATGTCCTGGCCATCTAGACCTGATTGAAATGGCATTCCGGTCTTAACAACTATCAATATCACGCTGAACACTCACCGGAATACAATGTAAAGCAGGACTGTTGTAACCGATAAGCACTGTAACTGCTCTCCAAAAAAGAATATGTATGAGGGAAAACGTAATATGGATGATGTAACCTGCAATTTGCCCATCAACCATACTCCATCTCACATCATCCATAAAATCTTCATCGTCAAAAAGGATGTAATACGGAAGAATTATGATGGATGATGTAATCTGCAATTCGCCCATCATCCATTTTCCATCCCACATCATCCATAAAAAAAAAGACTTAAGCTATTTAACTTAAGTCTTTTTTTTGTTACGCGTCCGGAACTCATCACTCCAAGCTCCTTACTCCAAACTTACTTACCCGCTGCCTTAGCATGATCTGCTAAGAAAGTAGCTAAACCGCTATCGGTTAAAGGGTGTTTCAATAAGCCAACAATTGCAGCCAAAGGAGCAGTAATTACATCAGCTCCCAATTTAGCACAGTTTACAATGTGCAGTGGTCCGCGGATTGAAGCCGCTAAAATCTGAGTTTCGTAACCGTAGTTATCAAAAATAGTTCTGATATCTTCGATCAATACCAAACCATCACTCGAAATATCATCCAAACGACCTAAAAACGGAGAAACATAAGTAGCCCCAGCTTTTGCAGCCACTAAAGCCTGTCCGGCAGAGAAAATTAAAGTACAGTTGGTTTTGATTCCTTTTGATGAGAAATACTTAATGGCTTTAACACCATCTTTAATCATCGGAACTTTAACCACAATTTTAGGGTTTAAAGCTGCTAAAGCTTCACCTTCTTTAACAATCTCGTCGAAAGTGGTCGAAATTACTTCTGCACTCACGTTATCATCAACGATATCGCAAATTGCTTTATAATGGTTAATTACATTTTCATCGCCGGTAATACCTTCTTTAGCCATTAAGCTAGGATTGGTGGTTACACCGTCTAAAATGCCAAGATCTTGCGCCTCTTTGATTTGATCAAGATTTGCTGTGTCAATAAAAAATTTCATGCTGATAAATTCTTAAAATGATTATTAGGTTCTGTTGCAAGAACCCCTGAAGAATTTAATATCCCCCCTTCAGGGGGTTAGGGGGTAAAAAAAGGGCAAGCACCTTCTATCGCACCGCTACAACCTTCTACCCTTGCTATGTTCCCATCCTGGGGGAGTTCAAAGGGAGCTGGTCGTAAAAGACTTGCCCGGCCACAAAGGTAGAAAAAGAAGTTGTTTCACGAAATGCATTTTTCTATTTTTTTTGTCATTTAAGCTATGTTGCTGATTAGTAAATTAATAAATTTTAATTGTGTATTTTTAGAAAGGTAAGAAATCATCAAATAGCCTTGATAATTATAGAAGTATTCATTTATAAACATATAATTCATATATAAATGAATAAATAAAACGTTTTAGCCTGAATTTTGAGTAAAAAAGCTTAATAATTGTACGATATTGTCATTATTAAAATAATAATTATTGATAGGTATTATTAAAAATATTTTAATTTAAACACTATAAATTACATAAGGACTAAAATTTTTCCAAAAAACGTATCAACTCTGTAATTTTAAATTTGTTTTTCGTATCTTAGTGTTTCCTATATACTAACAACTAACGAGCAAAGAATGGAACCAAACAGTGGATTGTACGATGCGCAATTTGAACACGATGCCTGCGGTATTGGGTTCGTTGCACATGTGAAAGGGCGAAAATCGCATCAAATCATCTCTGATGCACTTACTATTTTAGAAAACCTGGATCATAGAGGGGCAAGCGGAGCAGAACCGAATACCGGCGATGGTGCAGGTATTATGATTCAGATTCCGCACGAATTTTTTTATGACGAATGTTTAAAAGCTGGCTTTAGCTTACCAGAAACCAATAATTATGGTGTGGGTATGTTATTTATGCCAAAGGATATCAGATCCAGGGAAGAGTGCAGAGAATTGATTTATCGCGCTGCCGAAAAATTAGGCCTTGAAATTTTAGGTTTCAGAAAGGTTGATGTAGATACTACTGATATCGGTAGCATGGCCCTTTCGGTTGAACCGGAAATTGAGCAGGTATTTATTGCACGCCCTTATGCGGTGGCGCCTGGTGCCGATTTCGAACGCAAACTCTACATTTTCAAAAACTACCTGATTAAACTGATCGTGAATACCGTTCACGGTGGTAAAGATTTTTATATCGTTTCGCTTTCTGCGCAAACCATTATATATAAAGGTCAGCTTACCTCATTACAGGTACGTACATATTTTAACGACCTTACCGATAAACGCGTGGTTTCTGCGCTGGGTTTGGTACACTCACGTTTCGCAACCAATACTTTCCCGTCGTGGAGATTGGCCCAGCCATTCCGCTTTATTGCGCACAATGGTGAAATCAATACCTTACAGGGAAATTTAAACTGGTTCAGGGCAGGTGTTAAATCTTTTGCCTCTGCATATTTTACACCAGAAGAACTGGATATGTTATTGCCGGTAATCGACGAAACGAACTCTGATTCTGGCTGTCTGGATAACGTAATCGAATTATTGCTTCATGCAGGTAGAACTTTGCCTCACGTATTGATGATGCTGGTTCCGGAGGCATGGGATGGTAATGAGGATATGGATCCTGTTAAAAAGGCTTTCTACGAATTCCACGCTACTTTAATGGAGCCATGGGACGGACCTGCAGCCATTGCTTTTACCGATGGTAAACTAATCGGTGCAACTTTAGATCGTAACGGATTACGTCCTTCGCGTTATGCCATTACTTCTGATGACCGCGTTATTATGGGCTCTGAAGCTGGTGCGTTAGCCATTGATCAGAGTACAGTGATCGAAAAAGGCCGTTTAACCCCGGGCAAAATGTTCGTAGTGGATATGGAGCAGGGCAGAATCATCAGCGACAACGAAATTAAACAACAGGTTTGTGGCAAAAGTCCTTATGCCGACTGGATCAATCAATACCAGATCCGTTTGGAAGAACTGCCTGAGCCACGTGTAATGTTCACAGGCCTGTCAGAAGAATCTATTTTTAAATACCAGCAGGTTTTTGGTTACAGCAGGGAAGATGTAGATCTTTTGCTTAAACCAATGGCCATCGAAGCCAAAGAGCCGATCGGTTCAATGGGTACCGATACCCCTCTGGCTATATTATCAAAACGTCCTCAGCATTTATCTTCTTATTTTAAACAGTTATTTGCTCAGGTAACCAACCCGCCAATTGATCCGATCCGCGAGAAAGTGGTGATGAGTTTGGCCAGTTTTATGGGCAGCATGGGTAACTTGCTGGATGAAACACCAAAACAGGCGCACTGTGTAGCCATTAAACACCCGATTTTAACCAATCAGGAACTGGAGAAATTGAGAAGTATCGATACCGGTGTTTTCCAGGCGAAAACTTTACAGACTTATTTCAGGGCTGATGGTAAACCTGGCGCTATGGCAAAAGCTTTAGACCGTTTGTGCCGTTATGCAGTTGATGCTGTTGAAGATGGTTTCCAGGTAATTGTGTTAACCGACAGGGCAATCGATTCGGAGCATGCTGCAATGCCTTCTCTATTAGCAGTTTCAGCAGTACACCATCACTTAATCCGTAAAGGTTACCGTGGTGCGGTAGGTATTGTAATCGAGGCCGGCGATATCTGGGAGGTGCATCACTTTGCTACTTTATTAGGCTTCGGTGTTACCGCGATCAATCCTTATTTAGCTTTAGAAACCATTAATGGTTTCCAGCAAGAATCTGGTTTATCAGCAGAGCAGTTAACCAAAAACTACATTTATGCGGTAAATAGCGGTTTGCTTAAAATCTTCTCTAAAATGGGAATCTCAACCTTACAATCATACCAGGGTGCGCAGATTTTCGAGATTTTAGGTCTGGATAAAAAAGTGGTGAATACTTATTTCACAGGTGCGGTTTCGCGCATCGGTGGTTTAGGTTTAGATGAAATTGCAAAAGAAACCTTAATTAAACACCACCGCAGTTTTGGTCCGTTAACGCAGACCGAAAACTTATTGCCTGCTGGTGGAACTTATAAATTCCGTCGTAAAGGTGAAGCGCATTTGTTTAATCCGCAAACCATTCACTTATTGCAGAATGCTACGCGTAAAAACGATTACAACATATTTAAACAATACTCCAAACTGGTAAATGAGCAAACACAACAGGCTTATACCATCCGTGGATTGTTCGAATTTAACTATAGCCGTCCGTCTGTTCCTTTAAATGAGGTAGAATCTACCGAGGCGATCTTAAAAAGATTTGCAACAGGAGCAATGTCATTCGGTTCCATTTCGCATGAAGCTCACTCAACCTTAGCCATTGCCATGAACCGCATCGGCGGAAAAAGCAATACCGGAGAGGGTGGTGAAGACGAAATGCGTTATACTAAATTGCCAAATGGTGATAGCATGCGTTCGGCCATTAAACAAGTGGCTTCTGCACGTTTTGGTGTAACCAGCTATTATTTAACCAATGCCGACGAGTTACAGATTAAAATGGCTCAGGGTGCTAAACCCGGAGAGGGTGGCCAGTTACCCGGACACAAAGTGGATGACTGGATTGCAAAAGTTCGTCACTCTACACCAGGTGTGGGTTTAATTTCTCCGCCACCTCACCATGATATTTATTCGATTGAAGATTTGGCTCAGCTGATTTTCGATTTAAAAAATGCCAACCGTGAAGCAAGAATTAATGTAAAACTGGTTTCGAAAGCAGGAGTTGGTACCATTGCAGCGGGTGTAGCGAAAGCACATGCGGATGTGATTCTGGTATCAGGTTTTGATGGTGGTACCGGAGCATCTCCGCTAACGTCTATTCAGCACGCAGGCTTACCTTGGGAGCTTGGATTGGCAGAAGCGCATCAGACTTTGGTGAAAAACAAATTACGTAACCGTATCGTGTTACAAACAGATGGTCAGCTTAAAACAGGTAGAGATATCGCTATCGCTGCTTTATTAGGTGCCGAAGAATGGGGTGTGGCTACTGCAGCCTTAGTAACTTCGGGTTGTATCATGATGCGTAAATGCCACCTAAATACCTGTCCGGTTGGTGTGGCTACGCAAGATCCGGAATTAAGAAAATTATTCACCGGTGATGCTGATCACGTCGTAAATTTATTTTACTTCCTTGCTGAAGAATTGCGTGAGATTATGGCTGAATTAGGTTTCAGGACTATCCACGAAATGATCGGCCAGGCTGATATTTTAAAAGTACGCGAATTGCCTGCTGAAGACTGGAAATTAAAACACCTCGATTTATCGGCTATTTTATACAAAGCTGAAGACAATGGCCTTCCGCTGTTCAATACCGAAGGTCAGGATCATGGTTTAGATCATGTGTTAGATCATAAATTAATTGCCGCTGCACAACCAGCTATTGACAATAACGAGCCTGTTTTCGCAAGTTTCGAGGTTAAAAATACCGACCGTGCATTAGGTACCATGTTATCAAACGAGATTTCGAAAGTACATTTGGGTGCAGGCTTACCTCCGGATACCATCAACTTTAAGTTTGTGGGTTCAGCCGGACAAAGTTTCGGAGCTTTCAACACCCGCGGGGTAACTTTATCGTTAGAAGGTGAAGCGAATGATTACGTAGGTAAAGGATTATCAGGAGCAAGATTGGCCATTTATCCTTTCTCAAATTCAACTTTTATACCGGAGCAAAATATCATTATCGGTAACGTAGCCCTTTATGGTGCAACTTCTGGTGAATTATTTGCCCGTGGTAAAGCCGGTGAGCGTTTTGCAGTACGTAACTCTGGTGCAACTGCGGTTGTAGAAGGAGTGGGCGATCACGGTTGCGAATATATGACGGGTGGTGAAGTGCTTATTCTTGGCGATACCGGAAGTAATTTTGCTGCCGGGATGAGTGGCGGTGTGGCCTGGATTTATGATGCCAACGGAACTTTTGCACGCAAATGCAACAAAGAAATGGTCGATTTAGATCCATTACAAGCTGAAGATGAAGAACGTATTTTAGCATTACTTAAAACACATATCCGCTTAACAGATAGCAGGGTTGCTGAATTCATCTTAAGTGATTGGAAAACACAATCCGCTCATTTTGTAAAAGTATTCCCTAAAGAATACAAAGCGGTTTTAAGCAAACGTAATCAACAAGTAAAAACACACTAGGCCATGGGAAAAGTAACAGGATTTCAAGAATACGATAGAGTTGCGCCCACAAGAGAAGAGGCTGCAACACGTGTAAAACACTATGGGGAATTTTTAAATGAATTGCCCGCACAAGAATTAAATAATCAAGCTGCCCGTTGTATGGATTGCGGCGTTCCGTTCTGTCAGTCAGGTTGTCCGCTGGGCAATGTAATCCCGGAATTTAACGATGCCGTGTACCAGGGAAAATGGGAATTAGCTGCAAATATTTTATTAAGTACCAATAACTTCCCCGAATTTACCGGCAGGATTTGCCCGGCACCATGCGAATCTGCATGTGTATTGGGTATTAACCGTCCTCCGGTTTCTATCGAGGAAATTGAAAAACACATCATCGAAATCGCTTTCGAAAAAGGTTTTATTAAAGCTAAAGCTCCACTAATCAGAACCGGTAAAAAAGTTGCTGTAATTGGTTCAGGTCCGGCAGGCTTAGCTGCTGCTGCTCAGTTAAATAAGGTAGGTCATGAAGTTACCGTTTTCGAGCGTGATGATGCGCCCGGAGGTTTATTAAGATATGGTATTCCTGATTTTAAACTGCAAAAAAATGTAGTGGATCGCCGTATCGATTTAATGAAAGAAGAAGGCATTATTTTCAGATGCAACGCCAACGTAGGCGAAAATGTTGAAATTGGTACTTTATTAAGAGATTTCAATGCCGTGGTTTTGGCCGGTGGTTCTACCATCCCACGCGATTTACCAATCCCTGGCCGTTCTGCTAAAGGTGTTCACTTTGCTATGGATTTCTTAAAGCAACAGAATAAACGTGTTGCCAGCAGAGCTGTTGAAGTGGAAGATATTATGGCTACAGGTAAAAATGT
Source organism: Pedobacter sp. 22226 (assembly GCF_052045455.1). NCBI lineage: Bacteria > Pseudomonadati > Bacteroidota > Sphingobacteriia > Sphingobacteriales > Sphingobacteriaceae > Pedobacter > Pedobacter sp. 22226. The sequence continues at coordinate 16,798 of NZ_JBQEPB010000012.1, forward strand.
AATCGTAATCGGTGGTGGTGATACCGGATCTGATTGTATTGGTACTTCAAACCGTCATGGCGCTAAATCGGTTACGCAGTTCGAAATTATGCCAATGCCGCCACAGGCACGCAATGAACACATGCCATGGCCAAATTATCCGATGTTGCTAAAAAATACTTCATCGCATGAGGAAGGCGCACAAAGGGCATGGTCGGTAAATACCAAAAACTTTATTGCTGATGAAAATGGAAACCTTAAAGCTTTAAAGGTAGTAGATGTTGAATGGGAAATCGATGCAAATGGTCGTCCGGTTACTTTTAAAGAAGTTGCGGGTACCGAAAGAGATCTTCCTTGCGAACTGGTACTTTTAGCAATGGGTTTCTTACATCCGCAAAAAGAAGGATTAATTGAAAAACTCGGGGTAGAGCTAGATAACCGCGGAAATGTTAAAGCTTCGGAACATACTTACCAAACCAATATTGCAAAGATTTTTGCCGCAGGTGATGTTCGCCGAGGACAATCGTTAGTGGTTTGGGCCATCTCTGAAGGCAGGGAAGCTGCACGCAAAGTAGATGAATACCTGATGGGTACCACTAAACTGGCATCAAAAGATGCAGTTGCTTACGCTTAAATAAGTTTACAGTTCTATATTTTTAGGGTCGTGGTGTTAAGCCACGACCTTTTTTGGTTTATAAGCAATCCGTCATTCCCAATCTGATTGGGAATTGTAATGCCTGATAGGTTTAGCAATCCCGCCTGCATTGGATAAAAGTAATCATAGATCTTTCCCCTAAAGTTATTATTTAAGCTCCAGACATGCCGGAGCCTAAAAAGTATTTCCTTCATACATTAAGGAGTGCTACAATTGCTGCCGATCAAAGGCGTATATGTACTATTCAATTGTGTGGTATGAAATTTAAAATAACACCCGCTGTTATAATATACACCCTCCATGTAGCCATTATTATAATTATTAGCATGTTCCAGATCTATGGCCAGTATTTTGCTTTGATACAACAGCGTAATTTGGTTATTAAGAATGGTGTGACCAATATACGTACGATCTGCCCCAAACTTAGCAAGTATGGCATCTACTTCGGCTTGAGTAAGGGTTTGCTGAGCCATTCCTCTATACCAATAGAGACCAACAGAACTACTGGTAGCCGTCTTACAATTTTGGGTGGTACAGGTTTTATTGATCACATTGCCTACATACACATTAAGATCGGTTACGGTTTTTGGCAATGCAGCCACATCAGGACTGATACCGGCATGTAAGAATAAAGTATTGCCTGATTTTTCTAAAATATTCTTGCTTCTTAGCCACTTACCTAACTCGCTATCAGCATCGTATAGTGCAGAATAGGGTTCACCTATGGTTTGGGCATTGGCCGTATATTTTGCGTTCACATAGCGATAATCTCCTATCAGATTCATAATATCATGATTTCCCAATATAAAATGCACTTTACCACCAGCATTTGCTGCTTCCTGTTCCAGTTTATAGATCAGCCACAAACATTGTGTTACATATTTTCCTCTGTCAAAAACATCTCCCATAATGAAGAGGTGGCCTGTACCATAGGTCCACTTGTAGTTGTTATCTATAATATTTGCTTTTTTGAGTAGCAGAATAAACGCATCTATACTACCTTCAATATCGGAGGTTGCGAAATATTTGGTTGGTAATGTGGCCGATTCTGATGGCTCACGATTGAGTAACTGCGGCTTCAGATTTACTGCAAAAGAGCCACCTCCCGGCAGTTCTACATTAAGATTTACCTGATCGCGACTAGCATATGTTTGGCTCACATAACCGTTTTGCTTAGTAATCGATTTTACGATATACTGGTTGTTCCTGAAAAACACATATGGTCCATCAGGATCTGATTCTACAGCGTTCCTGATCGAGAGATCAAAAGACACATCACTGCTACTGCTATTCTGGTTATGTACTTCAACGGCTATAACATTATCTCCATTATTGAAATGTGATTTTGCTATCTTATAAGTAAAAAAGTTATTTTCCTGAGCGGTAGGTATAAAAGTACTTGTTCCGGTGGTGTAGGTAATGGTTCCGGTTTGAGGCATTAGCGGTGTGCGCAGTACTTCAGTTCCATTAATATATACTACAGCCCCATCGTCATGTATCATAGAGAGGATTACCGAATCAGGAAGTGCATTTACATCAGTTATATTAACATGCTTCCTAAAGTAATAAGTCACAAATCCCGATTGTAGAACTGTAGCTTCATCGCCGTCGCCAAAGCCAAATTGGCCTGCTCCCGTTTTCCAGCCTGAATCGTTAAAGCCGGCAGAACGCCAGGCTGAGCCTTGATCAGATCCATTATCAAGGTATTTCCAGCTGGATTTTTCATCCACTACCGATTGTGGCGAAATTACACCCTGAACTACAGACTCTTGTTTTAGTTCATCATTTAAACCTGGATTTAGATTCATTTTTTGGCAACTCATTGTCGCAGCTACCGCAACAAAGCAACAGGCAAGTAGAAATTGTTTTTTCATTTTTTGTTTTCATAGGTTAGAAACAGGTACCAGCCATCTGATTAAAAGGCTTTCTTCACTAATTTAGAGATTAGCGAATGACTATCATCTCCTTATGACAATTTGCCACTTAATTAATCAATTTTGTATGATTATCGGTTAATTTTTGACTAGGGCGCTTTAGACAAGTAGTGCCATTTTGATAAGATCGGTTTTTAAAAAGATTCTTAGCCTTCGCTCGATTTTCACATCTATTTCAGCTACGGAAACATAGAAAACACAGAGCGTTGAAGTTAAAATGTAACTCAGTCCGTTATCTTCCTCATGTGCCGTCCTTTCGACCGTAGAGGAGCAATCTAAGACCTAATCATCATTGTTTTTTGCCACGGAAGCACCGAAAATACGGAAAAGTTATGTGTTGTTGAGAGTATGATAATAGACTTTTATAAAACGGTCGTCATCTCAACTGAAACCTCCCGAATATTCGGGAGAGAGATCTAACTCGAAATAGATTTAGCTTCGCTGAGCACTTACGTGGTTCTTGACTTAGTTGCACCCCGCTCGAAATGACGATCATTTGAATAGCTCTACAGAATAAAACTATAGCTTAATCTTTACCGATAATTTATAAATATCATAAGCCACTTTCTGGATCAGGTCAAATTGTTCTGGTATTAAATCTTCACCTTTTTTTATTGCTAAACTGGTATCATTTAACCTGATTAACGGTACATTATCAATTGTACTGGTGCCTTGCTCTAAGTTTTCGATAGCCGTATCCAGCAAATAGTTGGTATTATTCGCAATCGGTTTTAAAGCCTCAAAACTTTCAAAAATAAATTCATGCTCCTTATTATACAGCGAAAGCGTGGCCACATACGAAGATAATAAATGACTTAGTGCCGTAAATTGGTGTACTTCTTTAATAAATAACTGTTTGCTTTTCGGTTCAGAGAACATCCGTTGAAATAAGGAAGCCAAATTTGCAGTACTTACATAAACTTCTTTCCTTGCGAGTTTATATTCCGTTCTGTTATAGTTTTTTTCGAAATACAGTTTAACTACCTGGGCATAATAGGCCTTATTGGCTTTCAGAATATTAAGCATGGCTTCTTTTAGTTTCTCATGCTCCCAGGTCGGGAATAAAGAATAACTGGCCAGTAAGGCAATACCTGAGCCAATAAAAGTATCATAAATCCTTTCACGCGCCAATGCTATTGATCCCATACCTAAGAAATCAAAAAGGATCAGGATATAGGGTGTCATAAAAAGTACGCTGACTACATAATTTTTCCTTTGGAAACTATAGCAACCGATCATACAGATCAGCAGGATTACGAACAGCGTATTTTTATCATCAATGTAAGTTACCACGCCCATTCCTATAAATGCGCCAACGGTAGTTCCTATTAAACGCTGGTAATTGCGTTCTTTGGTCAAACTAAAGCCTGGTTTCGATATCACCAGAATGGTTAGCAGGATCCAGTAACTGTGCGAGAAATTGAGGAGCTGAGAAACCACAAACCCTAAAAGCATTACCACTGTTACGCGCAGCGAGTGCCTGAAAGTAGACGAACTGTACGTTAAATTCTCGGTAAAAAGTTTAAGATCAAATTTCTGCCGGGTTATAAATTTCTCGGTATCTACCTCAGCCTGACGGATATCCTTACTGTTCCTGATTTTGAAATAACTGAAAATCGTTTTCACCCTCGCCAGTATATTTTCAATATTAACTTCAATATTTTTTAAAGCGATAATGCCCAGGGTATTGTATTCCTGATTTTGATTGTTTTTCTCCAGGTCATTGATCTTAACTTTTAAACGTTCAATTTCAATCAGTAAACGTTTCGAAATTACCGGTGTTCTGCCACTTTTTAAGCCAAAAGCAATATCATCCAGTGCATAAGAAATCCGTTTAATCGCCATTTCATAATCCGATAATATCCCAGCTTTATCAAACTGATCGTGCAGCTGCTGGTAATTGTAATAGGTAGACATTACCTGCTCAAACAGGTCGACCATATCTACAAACACCAGTAAAAGAAAACGACCTTCAGGAGTAGAATCCCGAACAATTTCGCGTGTTCTGAAAAGCAGTTCCCTTACGGCATCCTGTTTTTCGTGAACAGAAACCTGAAGCTGTAATAAATCTGAATAGGTTTTATCGTAATTGTTGTTCTGGTGATAAAATTTGGCTTTCTCTCTTAAAAATTCTGCCACTTCCAAAATAGAATCACTTAACGATTGCTGAACCAGGCGAAAGGGACGCAGGCGGTAAACAAAATAGCTCAACCCCGTGTACCAAAGGCTTCCTGCAAGCACCATCACGGCATGTAGCAATACTTCCTGCCATGGCCTGATGTCATCGATACTCAGCACCATAATCAGCAAAACAGCCGTACCCACCGATGCCGCCCTGATGCCGTAAATGTAGAACATTGAAAATACAAAACTCGATATAGCAAGCAGAAAACCGATAAAATAATGGCTTCTATTGGTTAAACCTGTCAGGATAGAAAAAGTAAAGATTAATGCAGTGGTAACCAGCATGGCATTTCTCCGGTGTACCATTGGCCCGGGGCTATCTACCACGCTTACACATAAGGCGCCGAGTGATAAGGTCATCCCGTACTTTAGCATACCAAACTGGGCAAGGATTAAAGAGGGGAGCAGCACACCAATAGTAATACGGAGACCGTCGGCAAAATACGTACTCAGTAAAAAGTCTTGTATGTTTCTAATGGGTTGCCTGATCTGCATGTTACAAAAATAACATAATAGCGAAGTTTTTTGTTGTGATTAAAATTAAGTTTTTTGCTTTTTTTAAACTTTTAAGCAGAATTTCGTTAAATAACTGGTTAACAAAATAATAGCAAATGTTTATAAGTAGAAGCGGCCAAAATGTTAACAACATTATTAAAAGTGCGAATTAGGAATAAAAACGATTGTTTAGTTGAATTAATCTGTTGATAAACAGCTGTTTTAAGTTGATAACTATGTTTATAAAAACGTATATTTTTCTCTTGACAAATGAGTGTTTTCGTGCTAAATTAGATTATATCAAATACGAAGTACTTTGAATTCTGACAAACAATCCAAAAGAGATAAAGAGCCGAAAGGGGAATTATTTCGGATAGTTTACAGGGAAAACGATTAATTTCATAAAGGGTTAAACCGAGTAAGAATATACACTACCACCGCAAGGTTGGAAGATAAGAAAATCGAACAGGCCCAAACAGAGCTTATGGAAAACTCAGAAGTTTACGGACGGAAGAGTTGGAAATAAATTTTCACGGATCGCAAAAGTTGCAAAACCTAACGAAAACGGAAAAATCAAAGTAACAAGAATTAGATGCTTTAAAATACAATTACGGTTGTTTTTAAAGTTAAAACGGGGAACTTAATCGAAAGAAGAAAGTCCCCGTTTTTATTTTGACCAAATTTTTCACTACTACAGGCACTCCGATGTTAATCGGATTTATTTTTAACCACAGATGGACACAGATAAGCACGGATAAATATATGTTATCTGTGTCCATCCTTTTTATCTGTGGTTAAATAAATAAAGATCATCCGAGAATTTGCTTTATTTTATCCCTAAAATATTAAATTTACCAAATGGCCAAAAAAGGTAAATCAATCTCCAATCCGTCAAAAAAGATCTTCGTTTTAGATACCTCGGTTATTTTATACGATCATGATGCCGTAAATAACTTCCAAGAACACGATGTGGCCATTCCAATTCAGGTTTTAGAAGAATTAGATAATTTTAAAAGCGGTAACGATACACGTAATTTTGAGGCCAGGAGTTTTATCCGCCTGATTGATGAAACCTCTAAACAAAAACTCATCAGCGACTGGATTTCGTTAAAAAGTCCTGATGCAGGTAAATTCAGAGTGGTATTGAACGAAAAGCCCTTAACTCTTGATGCCGAAGAAGTGTACGGAAAAGGCAAAACCGATCACAAAATTTTAAATGCTGCTTTAAGCCTCAAAGAAGAACATCCAAACAAAAAAGTAGTGCTGGTTTCAAAAGATATTTGCCTGAGATTAAAGGCAAAAGCCCTCGATTTGAATGCTGAAGATTACGAAACCGGTAAAATTAAAAATGTAGATGAGCTTTATGCCGGCAAAACAGAATTGATTGATTTCCCAAGTGAAATTATTGAGGAAGTAAAGAAAAATACTTTTGTAGACGCAAGCGACTTAGGATTACCACCCAAAAATGCCAATCATTTTTATATCCTTAAAAACAAAAGAAAAACAGCCAACGTATTTTACAATAACAGCCTAAAAACCATTTCTGCTGTTTCTACTGATGCGATTTTTAAAATCAAACCAAAAAACATCGAACAGGCTTTTGCCATTCATGCGCTTTTGGATCCCGAAATTAAACTGGTAAGCATACAGGGCAATGCCGGAACCGGAAAAACCTTGCTGGCGCTGGCCAGTGCTTTGGAGCAGCGCAAAAATTTCAGACAGATTTATGTTACCCGGCCGATTGTTTCGCTGAGTAATAAAGATATTGGTTTCCTTCCGGGAGATGCAAAATCAAAAACAGATCCGTTTATGGCGCCGATATGGGATAACCTGCGCTTTATTAGAGAACAATTTATTGGCGACGATAAAATGTCGGAAAAAATTGACGAGCTGATTAATACCGAAAAAATAGCCATTGCGCCTTTGGCTTTTATCCGTGGCAGAACCCTCACCAAGATTTTCTTTATCATTGATGAAGCACAAAATCTTACCCCGCACGAAGTTAAAACCATCATTTCGAGGGCAGGAGAGCATACTAAAATTGTTTTTACGGGAGATATTTACCAGATTGATACACCATATCTCGACTCGGAAAGCAATGGATTATCTTATTTAATCGAAAACGCTAAAAATCATCCTTTGTATGCGCACATTACCTTGCAAAAAGGGGAGCGGAGCGAATTGGCAAATTTGGCAAATGAGTTGCTATAGCGAATGCGCTCAGCGCATAGTCATTGCCCTTAACTCAATGATATTTCTTTAAACTTCTCAAACAGATAAACAACCCAATCAAGGTTAACACGGCGCTCAGTATAAAAGGCGCCCCTGGAAAATAAACGGGTGCTTTACCCTCTATAAAATAGGCGAAAATATGTGTCATAACCCAGGGTGCAAATATAGCAGCTAAGCTTTGTAAGCCTGTTAAAACACCTTGCATTTCGCCCTGTGCATTTGCAGGAATCTGATTGGAAATTAAACCCTGCATTGCTGGTCCGCCGATTCCGGCCAAACCGTAAGGCACCATAAAAGCAAACATCATCCAGCCTTTACTGGCAAATGCAAAAGCCACAAAACCAATTACATATAAAATCAAACCAAAATAAACCGCTTTCTTTTCGCCAATTTTGGGTAAGATCACCCTGATTAAACCACCTTGCACAATTCCAATTACTAAACCAACAAATCCTAACGAATAACCCACCCAGGAAGCATCCCAGTTGAATTTTTCCATCGTATAAAACGTCCAGTTTGACTGAACGGAGTGACTGGCAAAATACAATAAGAATAAGGTAATCATTAAACCCAACAGTGCCGGATATTTACCAATACTAACCAAAGAGCCAATAGGATTCGCCCTTTTCCATTCAAAAGCCCTGCGTTTTTCAACCGGTAAAGATTCTGGCAAGATAAAATAACCATAAAGCCAGTTGATTAAAGATAAACCTGCAGCAATCATAAAAGGAACACGAGTACCGAAATGGCTAAATGCACCACCTAAAACCGGTCCTAGAATAAAACCTACACCAAAAGCAGCACCCACGAGACCGAAATTCTGTGCTCTTTTTTCAGGCGGAGATACATCTGCGATATAAGCCTGCGCCGTGGTAAAACTCGCTCCGGTAATGCCAGCAATAATTCTTCCTACAAATAACCAAACAATTGAAGGGGCAAAAGCCAGGAAAATATAATCGATACCCAAGCCAAACAACGAACTCAATAATACAGGCCTTCTGCCGTATCGATCGCTTAAAGCCCCAATAATCGGAGAAAATATAAACTGAACGGATGCATAGGCCAAAGTAAGCCAGCCGCCATATTCTGCCGCCAAACCAAAGCCTCCACCGGTAAAATCCTGTATAAGTTTTGGTAAAACCGGAATAATGATCCCAAAGCCTGTAAAATCGATCAGCAGGGTGACCATAATAAAACTCATTGCAGATTTTTTCTCGTTTGCCATTATATTAGAGGTTGAAAAACAAAAGTATCAGAATTACTTAAGTTCTACAAACCTTTAAAAACCTGATCGGTTTAAACGAAATATTTAATAAAGAACCCGTGTTTATAAACCTGATATAGCGAAAAGCCCGCATCCCGATTTTCAATCGGGGAGGACTTGCAGCGGTAGCAGGGCTGCTGCCCGCCATTAATACTGAACCTTACATTTCCAAAAAAAACATAAAACTCAATTGATCTGCACAATAACGGAACGCGTTAAACTGGCCTTCAGTAAATTAAAATTCCATCGGGCATAAAAAACCTATCACAAAGGTCAAAACTTTTCCACAATGCCTTAATTCGGCATAATTTTGTTAAATTCGCAAGGTTATAGTAATACCCTTTTTTAATATCGTTTTAAGTAGCGAGAATAATAATTTATGGCAGAAGATTTAGAAAATCAGCAGAACGACAAAATCATTCAAATTAACATAGAAGAGCAGATGAAATCGGCCTACATTGATTATTCAATGTCGGTAATCGTATCAAGGGCCTTGCCCGATGTACGCGATGGATTGAAACCAGTACACCGCCGTGTGCTCTACGGCATGTTGGGTTTAGGTGTAACCAGCGGAAAACCTTATAAAAAATCAGCCCGTATTGTGGGTGAGGTTTTAGGTAAGTATCACCCACATGGTGATGCATCCGTATATTTTACCATGGTTCGTATGGCTCAGGATTGGAGCTTACGTTATCCAATGGTTGATGGTCAGGGAAACTTTGGCCACATTGATGGTGATTCGCCAGCTGCAATGCGTTATACCGAGGCACGTTTTAGCAAACTTGCCGAAGAAATGGTTGCAGATATTAATAAAGATACGGTTGATTTTCAGTTAAACTTTGATGATACTGAGCAGGAGCCAACGGTATTACCTGCAAAAATACCTAACCTTTTAGTTAACGGTTCTTCGGGTATTGCAGTAGGTATGGCCACCAATATGGCGCCGCATAACTTAACTGAAGCAATTGACGGGGTTATAAATTATATTGACAACCGGGATATTACCATAGAGGAATTAATGAAGTTTGTAAAAGCTCCCGATTTCCCTACAGGTGGTATTATTTATGGTTATACCGGCGTAAAAGAAGCTTTCGAAACTGGTCGCGGACGTATTGTAATGCGCGCAAAAGCCGAAATCGAAAACATTAAAGACCGCGAGGTAATTATTGTTACCGAAATTCCGTACCAGGTAAACAAAGCACAGATGATTGAGCGTACTGCTGAATTAGTGGGCGAGAAAAAACTGGAAGGTATTTCGAACATCAAAGATGAATCGAACAAAGATGGTATCCGTATCGTGTACGAAATTAAACGTGATGCAAATGCCTCTATCGTTTTAAACAACCTTTATAAATATACAGCGCTACAAACCTCGTTTAGTGTAAACAACATTGCATTGGTAAAAGGACGTCCGCAGATGTTGAATCTTAAAGATTTGATTGTGCATTTTGTGGATCACCGTCATGATGTAATTGTTCGCCGTACCAAATACGAATTAGCCGAGGCCGAAAAACGTGCACACATTTTAGAAGGTTATTTAATTGCTTTAGATCATTTAGATGAAGTAATTAAATTGATCCGTGCTTCCGAAACGCCGGAAGAAGCCCGTTTAGGTTTAATGGAGAAATTCGGGCTGAGCGACCTTCAGGCACGCGCCATCCTGGATATGACTTTACGTCGTTTAACAGGACTAGAGCGTGATAAGATCAAAGAAGAATATGCTGAATTAATGAAAACCATCGAATACTTGAAATCTATTCTAGCAGATGAAGGTTTGCGGATGAAAATCATTAAAGATGAGCTGGAAGAAGTGAAACAGAAATTTGGAGATGAGCGCAGAACTACCATCGTTCACTCGGCCGAAGATATGAGCATGGAAGATTTCATCGACGATGAAGAAGTTGTGATCACCATTTCTCACGAAGGATATGTTAAACGTACGCCTGCAAGCGAATTTAAAGCGCAGGGAAGGGGTGGTAAAGGATCTAAAGGCAGTACCTCAAGAAATGAAGATTTTATTGAGCACATGCTGGTAGCCACCAACCATAACTACATGTTGTTCTTTACCGAAGCAGGAAGGTGTTTCTGGCTCAGGGTGTACGAAATTCCGGAAGGTTCGCGAACCAGTAAGGGAAGGGCGATCCAGAACATCATCAATATTCCGAAAGAAGAAAAAATTAAAGCTTATATTAAGGTTAAGAACCTTAAAGATCAGGAATATTTAGAGAACAATTTCATCATTATGTGTACTAAAAAAGGTACCATTAAGAAAACTTCTCTTGAGGCATATTCTCGTCCGCGTGTAAATGGTATCAATGCCATTAACATTAACGAAGGCGATATTTTATTAGAAGCTTGTTTAACCAATGGCGAAAGCGAAATTGTAATGGCCTTACGTTCAGGCAGAGCGATTCGTTTTAACGAAAAAACCGTTCGTCCGATGGGTAGAACTGCAACCGGTGTACGTGGTGTAAGGCTTGCGCACGATCAGGATGAAGTTGTTGGCATGATTGCTGTTAATAATCCTGAAGTTACCGTGTTGGTGGTATCAGAAAAAGGTTACGGAAAACGTACCGATATTGAAGATTACCGTGTAACCAACCGTGGTGGTAAAGGGGTAAAAACCATTAATGTTACGGAAAAAACCGGACAACTGGTATCGATTAAAGATGTTACTGATAGCGAAGATCTGATGATTATTAACCGTTCAGGTATTGTAATCAGAATTCCGGTTTCAGCTTTAAGGGTAATGGGACGTGCCACTCAGGGGGTTCGTTTAATATCATTAAAAGGTGATGACGAAATTGCATCGGTTACCAAAATTGACCACGAAGAGGACGAAGAAGAAACAGTAGATTTAACAGATGTTGTAGTTACAGACGGTGAAGAAATAGAAGCCGATACTACTCCTGAAGCTGATGATACTGAAGAAGAAGAGGGCGAATCGGATAACGAAACGGAAGAAGAAAATTAACTAAAATTAAGATTAGAATAAAAATTATGAAAAGAGTATTTCTAAGTATATTTCTAGCAGGTGCGGTAAGCGCTGCTTTTGCTCAGAAAAGTGAAATAACCGCGGCAAAAAACGACTGGGGTTTATTCCAGCTAACTTCTTCAAGCGCCACAACACCGCTTGCAAAAAAACTTGAAGCATTAGCTAAAGGCTTGGCCCATACCGATAAAGCTATTGCTGATGAGAAATCTAAAGTAATGCCGGAAGCATGGTCGTACCGCGCTTTGTTTGCTTCTTCTGCGGCCATTTTAGATTCTACCAGCACCGCAAATGCTGATGCAAACCTTAAAATCGCACAGGATGCAATTGTTGAAGCTAAAAAACTGGATACCAAAGGCACTGAAAAAGATAACATCAATTCAGCTGAGACCAACATTATTAATGCGGTTAGAAACGGCGGTGTAATCGCTTACAACAAAAAAGATTACAAAACGGCTTACGAAAAATTTGTTGCAGCAACCGTGATCAATCCACAGGATACAACGATGTATTTAAATGCTGGTATTGCAGCAAGAAATATTGAAGATTATCCGGGTATGATTACCCAGTTTAAAAAAGTAATCTCTTTAAACTCACCACAATCTAAAGATTTATATTCCGAAATCATTAACGCTGCTTTAAGCAAACAAAAAGATACAACAGCAGCCTTAGCAGTGATTAAAGAAGCTTCAGCTAAATTCCCTGAAAATACCGACTGGATTAAAACTGAAACGCAGATCTATATTGATAGGGGTGATGCAGCAAAATCTGAGCAGATGTTAACTGCTTTGGCAGCAAAAGAACCAAATAACCCTAATTATCAGGTATTATTGGGAAATATTTATTTCAGCCAGGCTTTAAAATTACAAGCAGACAGAAATAAAATTGATGCTAAAAAAGTGAAAGAATTTAATGAGGTAACGGCTAAAATGAATGCTTTATTAGATAAGTCTCTTCCTTTTTACAAAAAAGCACTTGAGGTAGATGCAAAAAATCAAGGAGCTTTAGAAACATTGAAAACCATCTATGGTTTCAGAAACGACACTAAAAATTACGAAGACATCAAAAAACGTTTAGACGCATTGCCTAAACAATAATTTATTCACCAATCTAAAAAAAGAGCCCTGAAATTTCGGGGCTCTTTTTTTTATGTTTATTTTTATGGTTTATTACGGTTTTATCACATTAATACATTTATGCAGAATTGCCTTAAAATATCTTTAACCGCCTTAATTTTCGTCTCATTTAATGCTGTAGCCCAAAAAAGCCAGATTTTAATCGCCAGGAATGCTGTCGGAAAACTTCAGGCATCTATCGCCAATAAAGAAGATGAGAAAAAGCAGTTAAGCATTATTACAGAAGGTTTAAAATCGATAGAATCTGCCGAAAAAGACAATAAATCAAAAAACTGGACCGAAACCTGGTCGATAAAATCTTACCTTACTTCGTTTGCGTCATTAATCGATACCGACCCGAACAATGCTAATAAATTTTACGATAGCGCTGTAGAAGCTGTTGCCAAAGCAAAATCATTAGACCGTTATAATGACAATGGGGGGCTTATTAAGGCATCTGATCACAATATTCTGATCAAAAAGCAGGATAAAGGCAACGAAGCTTATTTCAACAATGAATTTAAAGAGGCATTTGCTGACCTTAAAGAAGTATCGGATAATTTTCCTGCAGATACCACTCTGGCACTAAATACCGCGATTTGTGCGTTAAATATTCAATCGTACGATGAATCTTTAACTTATTTTAAACGTGCAAAAGAAAATGGAATTAGAAATCCATCTGTTTTTCAGAAAATGGCGCAGATGTACGTAGTAAAATCAGAAAATGAAACTGCTATTAAAACTTTAGAAGACGGACTGGCCTTGAATCCATTTAACCGTTTTTTAACCAACGATTACATCAATCTCTTATTGGATACTGAAAATTACAGTAAAGCGCAGGGATTGATCGAAAATAATTTAAAAGTTGAAAAAGGAAATAAATTGCTTTATTTCCTGTACGGTTACCTGCAACAGGTTGGCGGCAATAATGCGACTGCAATTTTAGCTTATGATAAAGCTTTATCAACTGATCAGAATTATTTTGACGCCCTGTATCAATTAAGCTTAGCGTACATCAATACAGCTAATGAAACATTGCGTAAAAATGATGCAGACAAAACCGAAAAATACAAAGGTTTAATTAACCGTGCACAATTTGCTTTGCAACGCGCCAATGAAATTAATCCAAACGATAAAAAAACTGTACAGTTGCTGATTGATATCTACAACAAAAAGGGCGCAACAAACAAAGTACAGGAACTTAACCGCAAACTCCAGGAACTATAATTTTATTAAATATTTATGACGATAGGGATGGTAATAGAAAATACAACTTAACATAATATTAATTATAAGACAAATTAATTAAAACAATTGCCTGTCTCAAATTGTCCTAAAAATATGTACGATCATTATAGTTTCGAAGAAGCTGCTGCTTACCAAATTGAACTCGCCAAGCAATTAAAATTTCAGCCGTTAGATAAAATTGAAACCATTGCGGGTGCCGATATCTCTTTCAATAAAAACAGTTCGACCATGTATGCCGGAATTGTAATACTCACATATCCCGGCATGGTTTTAAAATCATTCGCCTTAGAAACTTACGAAACGAATTTTCCATATAAAGCTGGATTTTTAGGCTTTAAAGAAGTTCCGGCATTGTTAAAAGTTTGGGAACTCATCCATAATAAACCAGATGTTGTAGTGCTTGATGGGAATGGAATTCTGCATCCACGCCGTATGGGCGTTGCTTCGCATTTTGGAATTTTAGCCAATCACTCAACCATTGGCTGCGCTAAAAGTCTTTTGCACGGAAAAAACCACATTCCGGAAAACGTTAAATTAAAAACTGAGGAAATTAAAAATAATGCAGACGAGCTGCTTGGTTTTGCACTCAGAACAAAGATAAATTGTGCGCCGGTATATGTCTCTGCTGGTCATTTAATTACCGCAGAAAAAAGCCTGGATATTATTAAAAATTGCGTTGGTAATTACCGTATTCCTGAACCAACCCGCATGGCGCACAACATTGTCAACGATTTTAGGATTGGTAAATTAAAAGCTGGTTTTCATGAGACATCGGCGCCCTTAACTTTGTTTTAACTACTCAAAATTACCGTCATTTCGAGCGAAGTGCAACGAAGCCGAGAACCACGTAAGTGCTCAGCGAAGCTAAATCTGTCTCAAGATAGATATCTCTCCATTGCACTGCGTTTCAGTCGAGATGACGGAAATTCCTAAACCCAATTAATTCCTTTTTTAAGCAACTGAACGGTTTTATATTCATCTGAGCCTGCTTCAGGCTGAACATTGTAACCCCAATTGGCCTGTGGAGGTAAACTCATTAAAATAGATTCGATCCGTCCATTGGTTTCCAACCCAAATTTTGTACCCGAATCGTACACCAAATTAAATTCTACATAACGGCTACGACGTTGATATTGCCATTCCTTTTGTGCTTCGGTAAATTCTTTATCCCGGTTACGGTCAATTAATTCCGTATAAATTGGTAAAAATGTTTCGCCAATATTCGCAGAGAAATCTAAAATCTGCTCCCAGGATAAATTGGTATTTTCAGGCTTTAAACGATCGTAAAAAATGCCGCCAATGCCCCGGGTTTCTTCACGGTGTTTAATGAAGAAATAATCATCCGCATGTGTTTTAAATTTCGGATAAAAATCAGTGCTGAAATCGTCGCAGGCCTGTTTTAATTTATGGTGAAAAAAACGGGCGTCGTTTTCGAATACATAATGCGGAGTTAAATCGATGCCGCCACCAAACCAGCGGGTTTCTTCGTTTAATTCGAAATAACGGATATTCATGTGGATAATCGGAACCAATGGATGGTTTGGATGGATCACAATTGAAACACCGGTTGCAAAAAAATCATCTTCTGTAACCTTAAAAGCTTTTTTTACAGCTTCTGGTAATTTACCGTGTACCGCAGAAAAATTAACACCACCTTTTTCAATAATTGCGCCATTTTGCATAATCCGGGTGCGGCCGCCTCCCCCACCGCTTCTCTCCCACAGTTCCTCTTCAAATTTACCTTTGCCATCGGCAATTTCCAATCCACGGCAAATTTCATCCTGAATTTGCTTATATCGCTCTGCTACTTCTTCTTTAAACATGACGGCTCTTTCTAATTCCATGCAAATTTACACCTATTAAAGCTGCTATATTGATTTATGTTTAGATAGTACATTTTATTGACATTGATTTTTAGTCTGGAGTCTTTAGTTCTTTGTCTAAAGTCCTAAAACTAACTTTCCAGGTAATTAAGGTCTTTATTGAAGCTTTCTTTCAAATACGATACAGAAATCATCGCGATTACCGTTACAATTCCCATTACAATAAACCCGGCAGAAACAATGTTATAACGGTGAACAAAAAATTCGAAAACAAATGTAATCGGAATTAAAGCACCACGAACAAAGTTTGGTGCGGTGGTTGTTACAGTTGAGCGGATATTGGTTCCAAACTGTTCGGCAGCAATGGTTACAAATGTAGCCCAATAGCCTACAGCAAAGCCCATAAACAAACAAATTAGAATAAAGCTGTTTTCGGTTAAGCCTGTACTGGTTAAATAAACAATCACGGTAATTACCGATAAACTTTGAAAAATAAGCACGGTCTTCTTACGTGATTTTAAAACCTGTGCCAGAAATCCACACACTACATCGCCGATGGCAATACCAAAATAAGTGTACATAATACCTGTACCGGCATTTAATAAATCTTTTGCACCAAGTGCCTTACCAATTTCCGGCGATTGGGTAACCAAAATACCTACAATAAACCAGAGCGGAAGCCCTAAACAGATACAAGCCAAATATTTTAAAAAACGTTTTCGGTTTGAAAAAAGCATAAAGAAATTGCCTTTCGAAACTTCTGAGTTTTGCTCTGCATGTTTAAACATCCCCGATTCAAATGTGCCAACACGTAAAAGCAATAACAATAAACCCATGCCGCCGCCTACAAAATAAGAAGTTTGCCAGGTAAAATGTTTGCCGATGGTGGCTGCCGCTGCTGCACCCAATAAGCCTATACCAGCTACTAACATAGTTCCGTAGCCACGTTTTTCTTTATCCATCGTTTCGGTAACCAGGGTGATCCCGGCTCCAAGTTCGCCTGCAAGACCAATGCCCGCTACAAATCTGATAATTGCATAGGTGTGTACGTCAGTAGCAAAACCATTAGCCATATTGGCCAAGGAATACATTAAGATAGAACCAAACAATACTTTAATCCTCCCAAATTTATCGCCAATAATGCCCCAGAGCAATCCCCCAAGCAATAAACCAAACATCTGCATATTAATAACGTATTCACCTTCAGTACGCATATGCTCAGCAGAAACACCGATATCAGTAAAACTTTTTACCCGTACAACGGAGAATAAAACGAGATCGTAAATGTCGACGAAATAACCTAGAGCGGCTACAATGACTAAGAAAATGACGCTACGGTTAGCTTTTGCCTGATTGTCCATTTAATTTATTTGGTTTAAAACGCTGAAAGTACGCAATAACACAAATATTTAAAACAGATTTTAAAAATAAAAAGCCACTCTATTTAGAGTGGCTTTTCAGATCCTACATAGGAGGATTCTTTTTTGTTGTGTCAGGTGGCATTTTCGTTGTCGTGTCTGGCGTCTTTGTAGACGTTGTATCCATCGGTGCCGTAGTTGTCGAATCCGTCTTGGTACTGTCTGAAGAACCAGCCATATTTTTTGACGAATTGCATGCTGATGTGGCTATCATAAGAGAGCCTGCAAAAGCAAGACTTAAGATTATTCTTTTCATAGTTTTTATTGTTATCTATCAACCTAACAACCTTATAATCATTTGGTTTTATTTTTTTTCTTCAAAAAAGCTTTTATTCTTATTAAAGTGTTGATTATTAGTGTTTTGCAAGTATAAACAAGAAGCTATTCGTGATGGATTTTTAGCTTATTTAATAATTCCGGAGATACATTTTCAGCATACACCCCGTAACCATCAACCAAAACGCCTTTCAGATTGCCAACGTTTGATGAAATGGCATAAACCACCGAACTATCGGCAGGATCGGTCATGCCTTCAAAACGGTAAACCTCCTCAATTTCAAATTCTTCGGGCATCAGGAACAAATCAATTGATTTGCATTCCAAACCGTCAGGAGTTAAATTGAAATCTAAATTGTAACCGCGACTATCCAAATCTGTTAAAGCGCCGCTAATTGTATCATAAACATGCATATCCTAAATTACGGAAATATTACTAAAACAACATGGCCAAAACTTTAAAAGGTGATAAAACTTTCTGATATTAGTAAATATGATTATTTCTCAAAACACCCTGAAATGGGTAATGCGCTTTTACCCGCCTTTGTTTTTCCAGCGCATTTGGGTTCAGAAATTTGAAAATGAATTTAGAAGCTGTACGGTTAAACTTAGCAAGAGCTTCCTGAATAAAAATTATAACGGGTCTATTTTCGGGGGGACTATTTACGCCGCTACCGATCCTTTTTATGCCTTATTATTCGATCAGTTAATGCAGCGGCGCGGTTTTAAAGTACGTGTATGGTTAAAAAGTGCCTCTATACAATATTTAAAACCCGGGCGTTCTACCTTATATTTTACCATTAAGGTAACCGACGAAATGCTTAATGAGGCCGAACACGCTTTAAGAACAGTCGGGAAGTTTGTGAAAGCCTATCCTATGGAAATTACCAGTAAGGATGGTGAGTTGTGCGCTACCGTAATGAATGAAGTGTATATCCGAAACCTGCACCAGGGCGAAATGCCCAGAGTTGCTTACTAATTTTTAGATTATGCCGAGTATTAAGAATTTAATTTTGCAGGGTGAGGGTGTAATGCTCGATTTTAAAAAAACCATTACCAGTACCGAAAAAATTGCCAAGAGCCTGGTTGCTTTTGCCAATAATAAGGGTGGTAAGTTATTAATAGGTGTTGCTGATGATGGCTCAATTAAAGGAGTAAAATCAGAGGAAGAAGAAAAGTACATGATCTTAACTGCTGCACATCAGTTTTGTAAACCTGCTATTGAACCCCAGTTCGAAGAAATTTATGTTGATGATAAACTGGTGTTAGTGGTTAACATTCCTGAAAGTGATATCAAGCCCCATTATGCACTTGATGACCAGAAAAAATGGTGGGCCTATATCCGCATTGATGATAAGAGTGTACTGGCCAGCCGGATCATCGTGGAAGTATTGAAGCAGGAGTATAAAAACAATGGTGTGCTCATCTCCTATTCTGATAACGAAAAAAAACTGCTCGAATACCTGGAACAGAACGAAAAAATAACCCTTAAAGAATTTAGCAAATTGTTGCGGAGTTCTTACCGAAAGGCTCAAAAAGTTCTGGTCAATTTAATTTTAACCAATGTAATTAAATCGCATACCACCGAAAAGGAAGAATATTTTACGGCGGTGAGGTAGGTTATACAAGCCGCTATCCTGAATTTTTTTCAGGGTCTAAACAAATCAGTTTCTTGCAGAATGACGACTTTCTTGAAAATCGTCATCTCGGCTGTAGCGGAGAGATCTATGTGTAGATTTCGCCATTTAAAAAAGAAATTTCTCCGTGTAAATCTGTGTTTTCCGTGGCTAACAACCAATATATATTTATTAAATCAGCGCTCTTTCTGTGCGATCAGCATAATCTGCGTGAAACGAAACGCATAGCGAAACAGAGAGATCTGTCTCGAAGTAGATTTAGCTTCGCTGAGCACTTACGTGGTTCTCGGCTTCGTTATACTTCGCTCGAAATGACGACAACTGGACATTAACTTTTCTACATCTCTACTTTTTGAGCTTTAAAAACCCGACCTTTGCAAACTATGTTATCTAAAATTTACACCAAATATAAACCCTATTATAAAGAAAATCTTCATTTGGCGCTGCCAATTGTAGGTTCGCAGGTAGGTCATACTTTGGTGCACATGGCCGATAGTATTATAGTTGGCCATTTTACCGATACCATTCAATTAGCAGCAGTTTCGCTGGTTAACAGCATATTCATGCTCATTTTAGTCATCGGTTTGGGCATTTCCTATGGCTTAACGCCATTGATTGCTCAGGAAAACGGTCGGCAGAATTACGATGAATGCGGAAAACTTTTATCAAACAGTTTAATTATCAACATCTGTGTTGGCATATTCTTGTATGTGCTGGTTCAGTTGGGGATATTCTTTGTAATCGATCACCTCGATCAAACACCGGAAGTGGTTCGTTATGCCAAACCTTATCTTAATCTTTTATCGGTTTCCATTATTCCTTTATTGGTTTTCCAGACCTTTAAACAATTTGCAGAGGGTTTAGGATTTACCAAGCAGGCGATGTTTGTTTCCATCTGGGGAAATGCCCTCAACATTACTTTGGGGATTATTTTTGTTAAAGGAATGTTTGGCATCAAATCAATGGGGGTTAGTGGTGTAGGTTTAAGTACTTTGATCGACAGGATCCTGATGGCGACTGTAATGTCGATTTATGTATTGCGCTCACAACATTTTAAAAAGTACCTGATTAGTTTCAAAGCTACATTTTTTGATAAATTAAGGGCAGTTAAAATTGCAAAGATCGGAATGCCTGTTGCCATGCAATATTCTTTCGAAATCAGTGCTTTTAGTGGTGCTGCTGTACTAATTGGCACTATTGGTGCGGTAGAACAGGCTGCGCATCAGATTGCAATTAGCCTTGCTGCTATGACCTACATGATTGCCAGTGGTGTGGCTTCTGCAGCTACCATAAAAACCGGAAATAATTTTGGAAAAAATAATTTTGATAATCTGCGTAAATCGGCAATTGCAAGTTACCATGTCATTTTACTGTTTATGTGCTGTACTGCAGTTATTTTTGTATTGGCCAACAACGTCATGCCTTTTATTTATACTGAAGATGCAGCCGTAATTCCCATAGCAGCAAAATTATTAATCATCGCGGGCTTTTTTCAACTGTTTGATGGTACGCAGGTGGTGGGTTTAGGCGTATTACGTGGCATAGGCGATGTTAATATTCCAACTTTTATCACATTTCTGGCCTACTGGGTAGTTGGAATCCCTGTGGGATATTTATTGGGTTTTCAGTTTGGCTTAGGTGTTAACGGGATCTGGTATGGATTAACTCTGGGTTTATTAACTGCGTCTATCCTATTGTTTTTAAGGTTTCAGAATAAAACAAGAAGTTTGAAAGTGCAAAAGTTACATTTTTAGATTAATCCGTCATTTAGGACCGCAGTGGAGAAATCTATCAACACAATTTTCTTATAGAAAGATTTCGCCTTACTCCAAGTTGAAATGACGTAACCCCGGCAACAAAAAGGTCGCTACTTAGCAGGCCCCATTACGATTGCGTCATTGATCCTAAAACTCAAAACAGATTCTTCGTGCGCTCAGAATGACAAACTAATGCTATTTACCTCCAACATTCACCACCACACCAATGGTGAAGATAGAATTGCCCGCAGACATGTATTTGCGCTTCTTCAGGCCAATATTACTACTAGTGGTATATTGTAGCTGAAAAGTTTTGCTAAGTGCCATTCGGGTAAAAAATACGGGTTCGAAGAAAATGTTATCTTCTTTAGGCTGTACTACACCATTTAAAAAGAAACGATCCATTTTAATATGACTAATCCTTAATGCCGTACCATAATTGATCGGAAAGTCAGTTCCAAATAAACGCAGGTTATTTTTCTTTTTCGAGCTGTAGTTTACCTGTAGAAAAGTTTTTCTGTAATCCACATCCTGTACTTCATTGCTAATCAGTACGTCATCTTTAAAATCGCGGAAAGTAATATCGCTCCAGCCCTTACCTACTCCGGCATAAATTTCAATAATCCGGTTATTTTCTGGTCCAAAAGTATCAAAGTAACCACCGCCAATTTCAATTAATTTGTGTCCAAAATCTTTGGTTCTCCTTTCGCTGTTCATTCTTGAACCACTAAAAAGTAATCCAACATGATCCGAAACGGCGTAGGCACCATTAACACTGGCATTACCTTTTAAAGAAATATGCGCCCCGCCACTAAATTCGCCCTGCTTACTTAACATGGGCGTATTTGGAACATTAGGCATATAAACAGAAGAACAACTGGCTGCAAAAAGCGATAAAACCGGGAGTGTGAATCGTAAGTATTTAATCATAGATGCTATATAAACAGATTTTGATGACAAAAATTGTGTTAATGTTCCATTTTCATGAAATCCATTACTCTTTTAAATTCGTCGTGTAAACCGGCTTTTAAATGTATTATTTGTTTGGTAATGGGGTGAATAAACTGCAGTTCAGAAGCATGCAGCAACATGGTTGTCATATCCCATTGCTCTTTGAAGAATTTATTTTGTTTGTTACAGCCATGTGTGCGATCACCAATAATCGGATGAAGGATATGACTGAAATGCCTCCTGAGCTGGTGCATTCTACCGGTTTTAGGCGTGGCTTCTACCAGTGAATAACGTGAAGTTGGATGTTTGCCAAAAGCCACTTCAACCTCTGCCTTTTGTAGTGTTCTGAATGACGTAAAAGCGTCTTGCATCGTTCCGTTTTCTTTTGCCAGCGGATAATCAATGTCCATCGCATCAGGCGCAAATCCCCTTAATATGGCTAAATATTTTTTATCGGTTTCGGCATTCATAAACTGCTGATGCATAGCAGTTTCAGAAACCTTATCAAAAGCAAACAATAAAATTCCGCTGGTTTTTCTATCGAGCCTGTGCACCGGACTAACATGTTTGCCCACCTGATCCCTAAGCATTTGTAATGCAAATTCAGTGGCATCTCTCGCAATCGATGACTGATGCACTAAAAGGCCATGCGGCTTATTAATTGCAATCAAATGCTCATCCTGATAAATAATCTCCAACATATTGCCGCGAAGATAAGGATATTATGTTTTTTGAGGGATGGCTTAAGCAAATAAATCAAACGCTAACCGGTAAGTATTGCAATGTGCATCAACAATATCTTTAATATCAGTGGAATAGCCACCACCCATACTCACCTGTAGAGGCAGGTTTTTATTTTTACAGGCCTGCAACACGATCCTGTCGCGTTCTTTACAGGCAGCTTTGCTTAATGAAAGCTTACCCAGTTTATCGGTAGAAAGCACATCTACGCCTGAAAGATAAAACACAAAATCAGGCTTTGATCTTTCGAATGCTTTTTTAAGATTAATATTTAATAATGAGAGATATGCTTCATCCTGCAAGCCATCATCCAACGGTACATCCAGACTGGAAATCTCTTTCCTGAAAGGAAAATTTTTATCACCATGCATTGAAAAAGTAAATACACGCGGCTCGTGCTGAAAGATTTCTGCGGTACCATTACCCTGGTGCACATCTAAATCAATAATTAAGATGCGTTTAGCTAAATTATTATTTAATAAATAGTTAGCAGCAATGGCCTGATCATTTAGCAGACAAAATCCTTCTCCCCAATTGCTGCCTGCGTGATGTGTTCCGCCAGCTACGTTAAACGCAATTCCATTCTCCATAGCAAAATGAGCACCATCAATGGTGCCTTGTGCAATCCTCAGCTCTCTTTCAACAAGTTGTGCATCTAAGGGAAAGCCAATCCGCCTTTGGTCTTTAGCTGAAAGTGTTAAATCCCTTAACTGCTCCCAATAAGCCTTTTGGTGTGTCAGCAGTACTATTTCTTCGCTAAGTGGCTCAGGACTGAACAAATTTTGATGCTCAATCGTACCTTCATGTAATAGTTGTTCAGGTATCAGTTCATATTTCAGCATAGGAAAACGGTGTCCCTCGGGTAAAGGATGCGCGTATATCGGATGCCAGGCAATTTTAATCATTAGCCTAGAATCTCTCCCACGTGTTTTTCTATATTGTTGCAAATCTGATCTACCGGAAGATCATTTGCATCATAACCAAACGGGTTCTCTATTTCTTCAGCTATCAACTCCAAACTTGCTAATACATAGAGGATAAAGGGAACAATTGGCACAACAAAGTAACCTAAACTAAAAACCCAGCCAAAAGGCAGGGTGATTACGTAAACAAAAATAAACTTCTTGATAAATGCGCTGTAAGAAAACGGGATCGGGGTATTTTTGATTCTTTCGCAGGCACCGCAAATATCAGTAAACTGATTAAAGTCGCCCGAAAGTACGATAAATTGTTCCTGCGAAATTGCCCCCTTTTTTAACAGACCATAGAACCTGCTGGTTAAACTGCCTGCTATCTGGTTTGGAATATGTTTACCTTCCTCAACTTCAATTAACAAGCTGTTCTTGCCAAAATACATCTTTTCGCGTAAATGTTCTTTTAATGCAAAAGCATATTTAGGGATGCCATATTCGAAAAAGCGGACATCATCCTCTTCCAGTTTAAGTGCTTTAATTTTTATGGCCAGGTTACGGCTTACGTTGGTTAGCGCCCCCAGCAATTTTCTGCCTTCCCACCACCTGTCGTAAGCGGTATTTGTTCGGAAAACCAATAACAGCGATAAAACAAAGCCCAATAAGCTGTGCATCATACCGATATTGGTTACATTGCTGGTTTTAGAAAGCTGAAAATAATTTAATTCAGCATAAGCCACCAAGCCTGAAAATACGGCTACTCCAAGCATTAAAGGCCAAAGCTTTCTGAAAGTGTCGCTCTTATCGATATGAAAAATGAAGGTACTCCAGTCTTTAGGGTTGTAGTTGATCATTTTTATTTCTTCTTTTATTTATAAAATATCTTTACTCACTTTTAACAATGCTTGTCCGGCCAGATAAATATCCTCATAAGAATTATAAAGTGGCACAGGGCTTAGCCGTATTACGTCAGGCTCACGCCAGTCGCCCAGCACATGATTCGCCATTAATCCATCGAAAATCTCTTTTCCATTGCGTTGGGCAATGATCGAAAGCTGAGCACCTCTGTCTTCAGGATTTTTTGGTGTGATGATTTTATACTGCACCACTCCTAATTGATTATTTACCTCATTTATAATATATTCGAGATGTTGAGTTAAAGCAATACTTTTAATTCGTAAAGGCTCAATAAAGCCAGCCTGTTCAAAAATCTGAAGCGATGCATGGTACAAAGCCATAGGCATTACCTGTGTACAGCTTACCTGCCAGCCGTCGGCTCCAGCCTCAGGCACAAAGCCTTTTTCCATTTTAAAACGCTTGCTTTCCTGATACCCCCACCATCCGGCAAAACGGTTTAAATTACTGTTAAAATGTTTCTCATGAACAAAAATCCCGCTAATGCCTCCAGGACCTGAATTTTGATACTTGTAAGAACACCAGCAGGCAAAATCGACATCCCAATCATGCAGTTTCACCGGAACATTTCCGGCTGCATGCGCTAAATCCCAACCTACAAGGGCTCCAATATCATGACCGGCTTTGGTAATAGCTTTCATATCATACCACTGACCAGTATAGTAATTAATCCCACCGAATAGCACTAATGCAATTTCGCCGGCATTTTCTTTGATCTGAGCAATAATATCTTCCGTTCGAAGGGTTTCTTCACCATCCCGTGGAAAAACCTCTATAATCGCTTCTTTTGGATCGAAACCATGAAATCTCACCTGACTTTCAATTGCATACTGGTCAGACGGAAATGCACCGCCTTCCATCATAATTTTAAAACGTTTGCCTTTGGGCTGGTAAAAACTCACCATTAACAAATGCAGGTTTACGGTCAGGGTATTCATCGGACAAACTTCTGCCGGAGAAGCGCCAACAATGGGTGCCATCAACTTTTTAAGCTCTTTATGATAGAACATCCAAGGTTCGTTTCCATCAAACCAACCTTCAACCGCATAGTTGGCCCAGTTATCTAACTGGTGTTTTAAAACATCACTTGCAGCTTTAGGTTGAAGTCCTAATGAATTGCCGCACAGGTAGATAAAATCTTTTCCGTTATGCTTTGGAAATAAAAATTGAGATCTAAACTGATGGAGCTGATCTGCCTCATCCTGCGCTTTAGCAAATGAAAGGGTATTTTCGAAATTCATTGCCTCAATATTACAAAAAAAGCAGGTATTGTTTCCAATCCTGCTTTTCAATTATTTTGGTTTAATTAAAATTTCATGGTATCGTGTTTACCTAAATCAGGCGTATCACCAGTAACCACAGCCTTTAACATACTGAACAACACCACGATTTTTGAAGATGATGCATCCCAGTATTCAGCTTCCTCAGGCGTAACTTTTATCAGAATTAATCTTGGATCTTCAATGCCATCAGGGAACCAGGCTTTAATAAAGGGTGAAAAATAGGCTTCTTTACGTACTTTATCATCAACAAGTTCTGCCTTACCCTTAACGGTTAAATAAGTATTTTTTGAAGGATCGCTGTAGGCCAGCAATACATTATTCTCTTTTGAAATCTCTTTCGATTTTGGCGAATATTCATTGGTGTAAAACCACAGACTTCCGTCGTCTTCTATTTTTGCCGTGCCCATTGGCCTGCTTCCAAATTCATCACCTGAAGAAAAAGTGGTGAACATACAGGTTCTTACACTTTCTGCCATTTCTTTCAGGATTGCTATATTTTTCTCGTTTTTCATGATTTTTAGTATATGAAAGAAAAACAGGAAGCAGCCTAAAAGGTTTGCATGAATTAAACCTTATTTGGTTTGCTGACGTATTTATTACCTTTTACGAAGAAACGCCAGGGCAATAAAGCGTGCTCTTTAGCATAAGCAATCCCTACGCGGGGCGTGGCTGCAAGATCTTCTTCTTTATACCGGATTCCATGGTCTTCAATCCAGATTTCTTCTCCGGCAAGGTTTTTTGTGTTAAATGTCCTATCAATACCTAAAGCTTTCGCAGCAGAACCTGGCCCGGCAGAAATAGCGCCTTTAGTATAAGGCATATTCCTTCTTTCTTCAATGATGTCGATACCTACCAGCGGCTCAATACCCCTGATTAACACCGCATGGGGGTCATTTTCAACCGAAGTAACCACATTAAAAAGATTGTGCATGCCATAACAAAGATATACATAAGCAATTCCACCGGCACCAAACATGGTTTCAGTCCGGTTGGTGCGGCGGCCACCATAAGCATGTGAAGCTTTATCTTTGATTCCAAAATAGGCTTCGGTTTCGACGATGATACCTGCAGTGATTTCGTTATCAATTTTAGTGTACAGCACCTTGCCGAGCAGATCTTTGGCAAGTGCCACTACATCTTCATTCAGGTAATATTCCGGATTTAATTTCAATATTTATATCAATTATCTGTTTAATAAAATATCGATAATTTGCTCTAAATAAGCCTGATCTGTTTCATCAAACTTATTCAGTACTTCACTATCTACATCTAATACCCCAATCACTTCTCCGTCAACAATCAAAGGCAAAACAATCTCTGATTTAGAAGCGGATGCACAGGCAATGTGACCGGGAAATTCTTCTACATCCGGAACAATAACGGTTTTCGCTTCTGCCCACGATGTTCCACAAACACCTTTTCCTTTTTTAATTCTTGTACAGGCAACCGGGCCCTGAAATGGTCCAAGTACTAATTCATCCTGTTTAACCAGGTAAAAACCTACCCAAAACCAGCCAAACTGCTCTTTAAGCGCTGCAGCAACGTTGGCCAGGTTGGCAATAAAATCTGTTTCGCCATATAACAAAGCTTCAATCTGAGGAATGATGGATTTGTATTGTTCTTCTTTGGAGGTATCTCTGGTAATAATTAAATCTTCTGCCATTTTCTTTTTTCTGTAAACCAAAGTTAATCATGATTTATGAGATGTACAGATGCTTTGATTTTAATGACGAAAATTTGAAAGATAAGCTATGTTTAAAATTCTTAGTTTTGGCACATAAACCCTTATTTTATGATTGTAGCTTTAACCATTACCAAATTCCGGGACATTACCATTCCTTTTGCTTTTGTGGGAATGGCGATTCTAAGGATTCCATTAGGATTAAATAAGCGCTGCAGATTCTGGAAATTAATGGGAAGCGGAAAGGATGCACAGGTAGATCAGGCTCCGGATTATAAGCATTGGGCCGTATTAACCACCTGGAATAACCGAAATGATTATGACGCTTTCCATCAAAATTCATTTGTGATGAAGTGGTTCAGTTTATTTGGAACCGAAAGCTTTACCATCTTATTAAATCCTTTATCAAGCCATGGCTTATGGTCTAAAAAAGAACCATTTAAAGTTATAAATTCAAATCAAATCCATACCGGGAAAATCGCAGTGATTACCAGGGCTGCAATCAGATTTAACAAGCTCAAGGAATTCAGGCAGAACATTAAAAGAGCTGCTGTTGCCATGCGAAGTGCCCCTGGCTTTATCCTTTCAGCCGGAATTGGTGAAAATCCGTTTTTTGACCAGGCTACGTTTTCCATCTGGGAAAATGCAGAAAGCATGAAAGCTTATGCTTATAAATCTTTTGATCACGCTGATGTGATTAAACTTACCAGAGAGCGTAAATGGTACAGTGAGGAACTATTTGCCCGCTTCGAAATCGTAGAGAGCTGGGGAACATTAAATGGCATTTCAATCAATAATACAAACGAATAAATATACAATATGAGAGTAGTAGCAGAACTTCCACATCCGGAATGTAAGATTACCATTTTTTCAATGAACCAGAAATTCATCATTAAGTTTGAACAGGGCACTTTTGAGCAGAGTTACAAATTAGCCGAACTCGACCTGAGCGGAGGTGGGGTAAATGATGTATTCGAAATTCTGGATGAAGAATTTATCCAAACGGTTATTGCAAGGTTTAAGGTGATGCGTGCAGATTTCACAGCAGCATATAACAGGCACCAATATTAGATATTAGCAATTTAACTAACTGATATTCATTTAATTAACCAATAAAACAAAATTATATTCTGCTTTTTATCGGTATTTCTGAACTAAAAATAACCATCATTAATAGTATTAATTTAACATAATAATCTTAAGTATTTGATATAATGATATTTAAACACTTAAACAAAATAAAATTTTGAGTGTCGATTTTACCAAATAAATGGGAGGTTTATTAGTTTATTAGTCATTTGTGTATTGGTTAGCGAGGTGCAGGCAACAAAGCTTTAATTGTCAATGCGAACAGAAACATGGGAATGTCACTACGTGAAGCAATTTTATCGTAAGCCTTTTTACTTCTGAGAATTACCTTAAATGGAAGATCCTTCGCTGCGCTCAGGATGACAGAAAAAGAAAAATGCGCAAAAATAAATCTGTGTTTATCTGTGCGCATCTGTGGTTAAATATAAAGAGACCCTGAACAAGTTCATGGTAACGTAATTTGTTTTTTACAACGTAACATAGATTTTCTCTACTCCGGTCGAAATGATGGAACGCGAGAAGATTGGGCAATGAGAAAAAGCTTTTCTGTAGCAACGCTCAATCGGCAGGGAGAGATCTATTCTTAAAGTTACTTGATATAGATTTCTCCACTACGGTCGAAATGACGGAACGCAGGAGGATTCCGTGCTGCGCTAAGGATGACAGAAAAATTAAATGTGCAAAAATAAATCTGTGTTTATCTGTGCGCATCTGTGGTTAAATATAAAGAGACCCTGAACAAGTTCATGGTGACGTAATTTGTTTTTTACAACGTAACATAGATTTTCTCCACTCCGGTCGAAATGACGGATCGCGAGAAGATTGGGCAAGGAGAAACAGCTTTCTCTGTAGCAATACTCAAATTCAAACGTCATCTCGACTGAAGCATAGTTCATACGTCAAGTCGGGAGTGATCTGTTATCGAAACTTAACTTAGTATAGATTTCTCCGCTACGGTCGAAATGACGGATTTCGGAAAGGAGTCGAAATGACGGAATAAGGTTATGAAATCACGGTATCGTGAACCACTACCCTGTACCAGTTTTTAGAGAACTTTTCTACCGCATCTAAATGTGTCTTATCTTCCTGGTAGGCATTATGATCGGCTATATTGGCGAAAGTAATGGTAAGTGAATAGGTAAATGAATTATCGGTAACCGGACGTACGGGTGTATTTGCCGCTAAACCATAACTTAATGTTTTAATATATTTAATCGGCTTCAGGCTTTCGAAAAAGTTTGCAAAATCTGAAATTTCAGTTTTGGTAAGCTGTGGTTTTAACCAGAACATTACAAAGTGTTGAATCTGGCCTTTATCTGCAGTTTCTGTCATGGGATCTTTTTTTCACTAATATATTAAACCTTTTTTATCAGGCATAAAAAAAGTCCCGGTATAAACCGGGACCTTAAATATATGTTTAACTTAATTAGTTTTTAGGTTGCACACGACCAGATTTTCTGTCTTCGCCTCTACCGATTAAATAACCGCCACCGGCTCCAACTAATCCACCAATAATGGCACCTCTACCTTTTTTCTTATCGATTAGCGCGCCACCTACTGCTCCACCAACACCACCAATTACTGCACCTTTTGCAGCATCACTCCAGCCTTTTTTCTTAGCAGTTGGCTGCGTACCACCATAAGCAGCACTTGAACTACCACCTGAACCAGAGCTTGCGTAAGATCTAGATGATGCTGCTCCTGCTCTTCTGGCGGCTGCTAATTCTGCCTGATGTTTAGCTTCTTTTTCCTGCTCTACTTTAGCAGCTGCAGCTTTATTAAAGCTATCCAATCTTAAACTGTCTTTCACAGCTTTAATAGCCAGCTGTTTTTCTGCCTGTTGTTGTTTTAATGCTGCTTCTTCTTTTGCTTTATTGTTACAAGCAAACAAAACAGATGAACTTAATGCGATTACTACCAATATCTTTTTCATAACATTTAATTTTTACATGACGCTTGTTCAGCTACCTAACCTCGCTAAACAGGTTTCATTTCGGATGTGTGATTTAGTTAATTATATGTAGTAAAGAAAAAATGATGCCAAAATGTTTTGAAAATGAAAAATTATGGCAATAAATCATTATACCAGAAACCGGAAAGTGCTGTGGATGAACAAGGTGAATCATCATCTGAAGTAATTTTGGCCGGTGCATTATAGGTACGGAATACACGCTCTCCGATGGTGAATGGTATTTTATTCCTGAAAATCGGGCCTTCAAAGGCGAAAGTATGAAACTCTCCGTTTTCGCCACAGGGATCGATATCTGCAGGAAGATTATTGATTAAATCATGGCTGATTACTTTTCCACAAATGCTTTCCAGATTTTGTTGTGTGCAAACTATGATGGTTTTATAGCGCAGGTTTAAGAATTCGCTGATCAGTTTCTTTGTATCTTTTTGCCATAAAGGAAAAATTGCCTGAAGGCCGATTTCAGCCAGTTTATTTTCGCGGTATAAACGGAGATCTTCTAAAAAGATATCGCCAAAAATGGAATGGGTTATGCCTTCTTCTTTAAATTCAGACAGATGCGTTTTCATGGTACTATCATAAGTTTCCATGTCTGGCATTTCGCCAAGGCGGATCTGATACAATGGGATGCCAATGCTTTCGGCCTGTTTGACTAATAATGACTCCCTAACACCGTGCATGGAAACTCGGTTATATTTTTCGGTAACAGTAGTAACCAGGTAGCGAATTTCGATCGTTGGATCCTGCAGGGCATAGTGGAGCGCTAAAGTGCTGTCTTTACCTCCACTCCAGTTAAAAATACAAATCTTTTTATCGGGCATTGGATAAGATTGCTTTAAGCTCGGCCACTCCTTCTACAGCATTTTTCTCGATGTTGATCACATTTTTATAACGTTTAACATCAGGAATCCGCGGATCAATGATGTATTTATCTACCACAGATGGTACAAAATCGATTAAGCCGGCAGCGGGATAAACAGCCAAAGAGGTACCAATCAACACAAATATATCGGCCTGTTTACAAATTCTGGCAGCAACTTCAATCATTGGCACGGCTTCGCCGAACCATACTACGTGAGGTCTGAGCTGAGAACCCAGTTCGCATAATTCGCCCATTTTAATTTCTGAACCTTTAATGGGGTAAGTTAAATCCGACCTTAAATCGGACTGGGATTTGGTAATTACGCCATGAAGATGGGTAACTTTAGCAGAACCTGCCCTTTCGTGCAGATCATCAATGTTCTGGGTAATGATTTCAACGTCAAAATCTTTTTCGAGATCAGCCAGCAATTGGTGTGCCCGATTGGGCTGTGCAT
Organism: Pedobacter sp. 22226; assembly: GCF_052045455.1. Classification (NCBI taxonomy): domain Bacteria; kingdom Pseudomonadati; phylum Bacteroidota; class Sphingobacteriia; order Sphingobacteriales; family Sphingobacteriaceae; genus Pedobacter; species Pedobacter sp. 22226. Next base: position 48,663 of record NZ_JBQEPB010000012.1, read on the forward strand.
CCAAAACCTGCTTTCTTCTTTCGTTATAAAACTGCTGAACCAGTTCGGGATCTTTTTCCCAGGCTTCGGGCGTAGCCACATCGTACACGTTATAACCTTCCCATAATCCGTCGGCATCCCTAAATGTTTTTAACCCACTTTCGGCACTGATCCCCGCTCCTGTTAAAACAACCAGCTTCATCATAATTAAACTGATTTAACTGAAACTACGGATTGACTGTAGCTGATGAATTTTTTAGCAATATTCTCATCGGCTTTAAAAATGTCAGGATGAAACATACAGGCTAAAGCTTCAATGCCTTCTACCAAAGTACCCACACTTGGTTGGGTAAACATATCGAAATCTGCAATGTAAACCTGATTGTTTTTGACGGCTTCGAGATTTTCCCAGCCAGGTTTTGAGGTTAACAGCTCCATTTCTTCCATGCTTCTGTCCTTGTCGAATCCACAAGGTGCAATTACTAAAACTTGGGGATTGTATTTCAAGATTTTATCCCATTGGGTAACAACTGAATCTCCGGCAGGATTAGACAACATATCTACGCCACCTGCAGCAGCAATCTGAAAGGGAATCCAATGGCCACAGTTATAAATGGGTTCGATCCATTCCATCAGCATGATGCGTTTTAAAGGTGCACGGTTTGCCCTCAACTGATCTAAAATATAATCGGTTTTCTTTTGTAAGCCAGCCAGATAATTTAAAGCTACTTCTTCTTTGCCTAAAGCTTTGGCAATGGTGATGGCACATTCAAAAACATCCTGAAGGTTATTGGGCGACAAAGGAACCAAAGTTGGTTGTTTGCTCAGCTTCATTACGGCAGTTTCGGTGCAAACGGTGTCGATATTACAAACCTCGCAGATATCCTGTGTGAAAACGACATCGGGCGAAATGCTTTCCAGAAGTGCATCATCCACCCAGTACAAACTTTTGCCCTGTGCTTTGGAAGCTGAGAATATCCGGTCGATTTCGATACTGGAATAGTTTTTACCCTCTAATATGCAACGAACAACCTTTGGCTGATTGGCAGCTTCTTTAGGGCATTCGAAGGTTACACCATGCAGGTACTCCTGCAGGCCCATATCGTAGATCATTTTAGTTGCGGCTGGTAAAAAGGAAACGACTTTCATTTGATGGAAGATGTAAAAGGTAATTAGCTATCGAAGATAAAAAAAATCCCCTTCTGAATTTAATCAAAAGAGGATTTCTTGTTAATTTTTATTCGGGTTGGTATGCTGCCAAGGTAATTCGAATTCTTTTACCGCTCTATGCCGCGGGGCATCAAACTTTTGATGCATCAAAAGTATGCAAACCTGAAGCTTTAGCGGAGCTCATTCAGGCCTATGAAACTATAAAGAAAACTGAATAAATGCTTAGTCAATCCAGCAAGGGGCCTTTTACTCAATCCCATACACATCAAAAAAACAGCGGCACTTTGTTTTGTGTTCAATATTTTGTTTTTGAAATTAAATCATCGTTTATGAACACAAAACCACTGCGTTTTAGGTTTGGAACTGCCAGTTTGCCTGAAATACATCTGTTTTTTTGATTTTCCCGGCCCTTGGGATTGACGGCGTTCTTCGGTAAAGATTGTGGGTTGTTGAAGCAGGTTTAGCATGATGCCAAAAAATATTTCTAAAAATAATATCTAAAAAATCCCCTTCTGAATTTAATCAAAAGAGGATTTCTATTTATTTTTGTTCAATTGGTGCTTACCAAGCTAGGGATAATAACTATAATTTCTGTGTTTGCAGTTTTAATACCGGGTATTTCGCTTTTAAAATTTCGAAAGCGCCGAAAAGCAATGCGCCGTAAATTACGGTTCCTTCTAAAAATCTGATCTCGAATGGAATTGCTTTTACCAAACATGCCCAAAAACCAGCTAAATCTTGCGTATAGGCCGGATTTTTAAACCAAACACCGATGTCGCTCACAATCCAGTGGATTAAAACAATTGCCAGTGTTGAAGCCAATAAATTCACCACGTTTACTTTTTTAAGCAATACCCTGCCTACTAATACCATTAATGCAAAGGCAATATAAGTCCAGTACCAGCCTTCATATAAAAAACCGCTGCTGTATTTACTGAAAATGGTGATTGATAAAATAAAATCGCTTAAAAACAAGCTCAATATCGGAAAGGCAAAAGCTTTAAGATGATCTTTAAAATATGCACCACCAAATAAAGCTACTGCTCCTATTGATGAGAAATTGGCAAACTTTAATTCATCAGAGTTGAAGGTAACCAGCAAACGGAAAGCCGTTATGGCCAGAATCATCAGCAACAAAATTAAAGTGCGTGGATTAAATTTTAAATGAGACATTTTATTTTGGTTATTATTTATACTGCAAAGTTAAATTTTATTAGTGTATATTAAAAATTACACCGGTATTAAAGTTGAAACCTAAGCTATTGTACCCAATAATCTCATTGTATTTTTCATTAAGGATGTTCTTAGCATCGAAAAACAGCTTTACGCGTTTCTTAGCTAAAGCATATTCTGCATAAGCATTTAACAATTTATAAGCAGGTAAGTTATCAACCGTGTAGGTGGTAAAATTACCATCGGTACGTTTGCCAAAATAACGGAAATTGGCACTCACATATAAATTGCGGGTAGCCTGTGCACCTGCAGTGATGCCGAAAGTATGTTTTGGTCTGCGGAAAAGATAGTCGGCTACAGCATTATCAACAAAGTTGAACTCATTACCTTCTACATAAGCATAGTATCCATTAATGTTAAACACGCTGAATTTTACCGCCGGCTCAACTTCGAAACCTTTGGTTTTCTGACTCACCTGGTTAATATATCCGTTAGGATAAGCATAAAGAATGGCATCAGTTAAATCGCGTTTATAACCCGCAATGCGTAAACTAAATTTATCATCAGCAAAGCTAAAGTTTACACCTGCTTCGTAATTCTGAGATTTCTCAGGTTTTAAACCGAGGTTGGCACCAAACTGACCAAAAAGCATGTTTAGCGTAGGAACTTTAAATGCTGTTGAAACCGTTCCGAATAATTTTATTTCTTTAATGATATTGATGCTTGGGGTAACTGAGTAAGTATAGTTTTCGCCATATTGTTCGTGTTTATTGTAACGTCCGCCAACTTCGAGGTTAAAGATGCTTAAATCGTGTAAAAATAATGATCCGTAGGCCGCGAAAATGTTGGTTTCCGGTTTGTTTGTTGCAGATGATAATTTCATTACACGGTTATCGATACCCACTAATAAATCGAGCTTGTTACCTAATTTCTGGTTGTAAAATAAATCCAGTAAGGATACGCGGCCTTCGTTAATACTTGGATACTGGCTGTGCGCATCGTTTCTTGTATTTTCGAAACTGTAATTTAAGGTTACTTTACCGGTGGCAAATTCGTATCTGGCATTGGTACCCGCAGCAAAGTTTTTCAAAATCGAATAATTGTTTGCATCAGTAAAGGCACCCCCATCGAATTTATAATTACCATAATAGTAACGTACAAACGGATTTACAGAGAAATGATTATCCAGTTTGATCCCGAAATTCGCATTTAAGGCGTCCGTTTTAAAGCCATCTTTATCAAATGTGGCTGTGCTGCCAACCGGCGTTGCTGCTTCAGAAATTCCATCGGTTTTGGCATGGGTATAGTTAATGTTATACGAAAAACCTTCAACTCCGCCATTTAAGCCAATGGTTCCTTTGTAAGTTTCGTAACTGCCTGCACTGGCCACACCATAAATGGTATTGCCTTTAGGCCCGCCTTTCTTGGTGATGATATTGATTACCCCTGCAACGGCATCAGAACCGTAAATGGTAGACTGACCGCCCCTTAAAATTTCGATATGGTCAATCTGATCGATAGAAATCAACCTTAAATCAAACGCACCTCCGTTCCCTGATGGATCGTTTTGCACAATGCCATCAATTAAAACCACTGCGTAGGCACTTCCGGCACCCCTGAAAAATACCGATTTGTTTAAACCCGGGTTACTGCTCGATCCTGCAACAATAATTCCCGCCTGCTCACTGATCAGTTCTGGCAATGATTTACCATTACTGCGCTCCAATACTTCGCGACTGATGATGGTAACCACTTTACCGGTTTGCGATTGTTTCTGATCGTTTTTAGTTGCAGAAATTACAACATCTTTCAGTTGTAAACTGTCCTGGTTTTGAGCATTAGCCAGCTGGCTAATCATTAACTGTGCGAGCCCAAGCCCTGCTACAGTTAGCATACTTTTTTTGTTCATTTGATTGTGAGTTTTGCCCACAGCCAACAGATTAGAAAAGGAAATGAAAATACGAACAACGTTAATATCTCAATCCTAGCTTCAATCCCCGAAAGCTATGAAATTAAACGCTAAAGGCAGGTCTTCTGACTTACTCCCGGTTTTCTGTCTTCCCGCCCAGTAGTTAATTGGGCAGTGACTTATGAATAGAAAAACGTTACAGAGCTTACAGCTGCGGGACAGTTACAGATTTACACTGTATTCCCTTTTAATCCAGATCTTACATCGGGAACCAAAAGCAGCGCAAAGGTAGTAAAAAGAGCGGAAAACAATGAGCGAAGATGGAATTGAAAGACAATTAAGGTATTGTAATATACTATTATTTCTTAACCTGGATAATGAATTATTAAAGCACCAGATTTTTTATTAATGTATGTACAGTTTTCATTAAGACGTTTTACCTATCAAACTATTTAATTTTTTCAGCCACAGATGCACGGATGAACACGGAGATTTTATATAAGCTACCGCATTTAACAGTGGTGCATTTTTTAAAAGGTATAGTTATAGCATTATTTTTTGGAAACGAATGTCAGTGTTTTATGGGGGGTAGCAGCCCTGCTATCGCTGTTAGTCCTCCCCCGATGAAGAATCGGTGTCCGGGCTAACCTGCTCTATCAGGTTTATTTACAACGGTCGCTTTTAATGACACAAACCATAGTTCTTAGCCCCGATTGGATGGATGCCCCCGATTTTTCATCGGGGCAGTAAGGAAAGCGGGACTACCGGTACCGACCAGCACTGTAACTGCACTCCAAAATGATCAGTTTATCTTGATTTTAGCCACAGATGCACAGGTTAACACGGACATTTTTTTGCTTTTTAACTACCTAATATTTAGCCACAGATGCACAAATTAACAGGAAATTTTCGAATTAATGTTTTTCTTTAATGCACAAACCATAGTTCACAGCCCCGATTGGATGGATGCCCCCGATTTTTCATCGGGGCAGGAAGGAAAGCGGGACTACCGGTACCGACCAGCACTGTAACTGCGCTCCAAAATGATCAGTTTATCTTAATTTTAGCCACAGATGCACAGGTTAACACGGACATTTTTTGCTTTTTAACTACTTAATATTTAGCCACAGATTAACACAGGAAATTTTCGAATTAATGTTTTTCTTTAATGCACAAACCATAGTTCACAGCCCCGATTGGATGGATGCCCCCGATTTTTCATCGGGGCAGGAAGGAAAGCGGGACTACCGGTACCGACCAGCACTGTAACTGCGCTCCAAAATGATCAGTTTATCTTAATTTTAGCCACAGATGCACAGGTTAATACAGAGATTTTTTGCTTTTTAACTTAAGTGAAAATTCGGCAAGGCAATAAATATGATCTTTGATTCAGAAATTAAAAGCAATACATCATGACAACTACAAATCAACCCGGCCAAACCATGCAAACGGCCCGTTCATTACAACGATTATATTTTATACGTGCAGGCTTTTCTATCCTTTGGGTAGTATTGGTAAGCGCTCTGGCCAAAACCAATACCGGCATCGCAACTGTTTTATTTATCATTTACCCGGCATGGGATGCCCTTGCCACCTATTTTGATATTCAGGCAAATCCACCTGCTGCCAATAAAACACCACAATATGTTAATGCTTTAATCAGTATTGCAACAACTGCAGGGGTAACACTGGCCCTGCAAAAGGGCATTCCCGAAGCATTAATTGTATTTGGTGTATGGGCCATATTAACGGGATTAATCCAGTTGATTTTGGGGTTGCGCAGGCGTAAACAATTTGGCGGACAATGGCCGATGATGATCAGCGGTGCACAATCCATGCTGGCTGGCGGCGCTTTTATAGCCATGGCGCATCAACCAAACCAGGGCATAACCACATTGGCGGGTTACGCAGCTTTCGGTGCCTTTTATTTCCTGCTTACGGCTTTCAGGTTATCGAAAACCATTAAAGCTGAGGCGTAATAACCAGATTGAATACTGCTTGCGGAATGGAGAAATCATATAAATTTTATATGGGCGAGGTTCAAAGACTTCTCCCCGGCTTACATTGCAGCTGTTTACCTTTTAATCCGTTTCCTGATGCGGCTTAATGATGGATTGGTGATGCCTAAGAATGAAGAAATGTGGTAAGCAGGAATCCGTTCTACGATATTGGGATGTTCTTCGAGCAACCTCAGGAACCTTTGTTCGTGCGAAAAGAAAATAAACTCTTCGGTGCGCGATTGTGCATAGGCAAAAAATGTTTCTGCCAGCAGCCTGCCGAACTTGCCCCAGTTGAGGTTCTTTTCGTACAAAGCATTCAGGTCACGGTAAGAAATAAAAATGATTTCTGAATCTTCCATGGCCTCGATAAAATACCAGCAGGGGTTTTGCGAAATGAAACTCCTGAAAGAAACCACAAATTGGTTTTCTGAAAAAAAGAAAAGGTTTTTTTCTGCTTCGGTTTCCGGATCGCGGTAAAAAATGCGGAAAATACCTTTTACAACCAAACCAAGATCATTGCATACCATGCGCTGCATATTAAAGTAATCGCCTTTTGCAATCTTTCTGGGTTTCCAAAATGGCAGGCTTTCCGTAATGTCCTGATCGGTTAAGGGTGCAAAATTCTTCAGGTGCAGGGTTAATATCTCGTTTTTATTATTCATGACAGGATGTTCGCATGGGTTAAAATTATACCTTATTATTGATAAAGATAAACAGGCCGAAGTTCAGGATTGATCATCCGTAAAATTTTAACTTAAGTTAAAATTTTGTTACAAGTTACAATAAAATTAAAAAAGGCGACCGGAGTTTATCCAGTCACCTTTTAACAATGAATTATAGTGCAAATTCTGCTATAATTCGTGTGTTAACATGACCTGCCGCTCTTTTAACAGCGGAACAATTTTAGCCACAACAATATCCTGATAATGTTTGCTGTTGCGGTGTGCTGTGAGGGCTTCTTCGTCCTGATATGCCTCGGCAAGCATTATGCTGTTTGGATCAGCATTATCCTGATACACCTTATAATATAAATTGCCAGGTTCGGCAGTACTTTTTTCAGCGAGTTCGGGCAGATAGTCCAATACGGTATTCAGTTCGCCCTCCGTGATCTGCCATTTGGCAAATACGTGTATGCTTTGTTTGTTCATATTTTTTTAATGATTGAATGAATGATTGAGTGACTGAATTATTGAATTAAGGAATGATATATTTCAATAATTAAGCTTTTACATTTTCTAACAAGGTTACAATCTTTTCGCCTACGCCTTTGGCCGATGCGGGGTTTTGTCCGGAAATGAGGTTGCCATCGATAATGCTATTGGCAGACCATGGCGTAGCGGCATGAAAAATAGCGCCCTGATCAGTTAATGCTGTTTGCAAGTCGAAGGGAACATCTGTCCTGGCATAATTGTCTTCCTCTTCAGTGGTAAAAGCAGCTATGTTTTTGCCGTTTACCAGATAGGAACCATCGCTTAATTTTACGTTAAGCAAGGATACCGGACCATGGCAAACCGCGCCTACAATGGCATTGCGCTCATAGGTTTCGGCAATTACTTGTTTTAGCAATGGAGCCTCTGGCATATCAACCATTGGTGCCAGGCCGCCCGGTATAAATACGGCATCGTAATGGCTTGTATCTATGGCTGCAAGCTTTGTTGCTTTTTGCATATCTGCCCAGCCTTTACCTGTGAGGAATTTAAGATTTTCCGGATCATCGGCCAGGTTAAGGGCGTCAAGATAAGGCGTGTCTCCGGTTAAACTGGCAAAATCGATCTGGTAACCGGCATTTTCAAATTCGGCATAAGGGTGTGCCACTTCCGGCAAAAAAGTACCTGTTCTTCTGTTTTGAGGGCCGATGGCATTGGCATTAGAAACGATAATTAAAATTTTATTTTTCATAACCTTAATTTTTTGTGGTGTTTAAATCAACTGATTTGTTTACCTCACAAAGTTGCATCATCAAGGCCTTCGGAAAGGAGGAGCCAACGCACAAAAAAAGTGTGATCAGGATCACACTTGGCTAAGAATTTAGCCCGAATAAAGCCGGCTTAAAGTTTCGCGACTTACGCCCAGGTACTCTGCGATGTATTTCTTGGGTATTTTTTGCATCAGGTGCGGATACAGCTGTCCAAATTCTTCGTAGCGTTGCTGCGGACTGCCGGAAAGTAAGGAAACAATTCGCCGCTGCTGTGCCACGTAACCATTGGTAAGTTTTACGCGAAAGAAATGTTCCATTTTATGGAAGTTAGCCGATAAGGTTTCGCGGCCCTCGAGCGTGGTGTACAAAACTTCTGCATCTGCCATGCAAAGGATATGCAGCGTTGCAGGTTTTTGGTTGAAGTAGGCCTGGTAATCAGCCATCCACCAGTTTTGCCCCGCGAACTGGATAATGTGCTCCTTCCCTTCTTCATCCAGGTAAAACATCCTGAAAATGCCAGATAAAACCAGAAACTCATATTTAGCCAAATCTCCTTCCTGTTGCAGGTATTGGTTTTTCTTTACCCTGCGTAGTGTAAAAAATGTTTTCACGTTTTCATACTCCTGATCGGTAAGCTCAGCAATTTCTTCAATATGGTTTCTTAATCTGTCCATCGGCAATAAACTTACTAAAAATCTATAAAATCCCTTTTAATTAATGCTTGATCATTAAAGCAGATGGTTTACGAAGAGCCTATGTCATAAATATGGAATTGTCATCCTTAGGAGTAATTTGTTTTTATAAAAGCATTTCTGATAATTAAATAATGGTTTCGGCTAAATCAAAAGCAGATTTGGATAAATCCAGCTGCTTAAAGCTGTTGATATTTGTATCAACAAAAGAAAATCAATTATGCGAGTATTTGTTACAGGAGCTACAGGCTTCGTAGGTACTGCCGTTGTGCAGGAATTAATTAACAATGGCCACCAGGTATTGGGATTGGCCCGTTCTGATGCCTCGGCTCAAAAACTGATTGCTGCTGGTGCGGAAGTTCATCATGGTGACCTGGAAGATTTAGATAGTTTGCGCAGCGGTGCAGCAGCTGTAGATGGGGTGATCCATGCCGGCTTTATCCATGATTTTACCCGCTTTGCCGAAGTTTGCAAGGTAGACCAAACCGCCATCGAAACCATTGGCGAAGTGCTGGCTGGTTCGAACCGCCCGTTTATTGTTACCTCTGGTACTGCCCTGGTAAGTCCGGGTACACTGGCTACCGAAGATATGATTTCTCCTTTTAATCCCGCATGGCCAAGGGCTTCCGAACAAACTGCAGATGCGGTAGCAAAGCTGGGTGTGCGTACATCAGCCATCCGTTTATCGCCATCGGTACATGGCGATGATGATAAACATGGTTTTATCCCGATACTGGTGAACATTGCCCGCGAAAAAGGCGTTTCTGCTTATATTGGCGAAGGACTTAACCGCTGGAATGCGGTACACCGTTTAGATGCCGCACATTTATACCGTTTGGCTTTAGAAAGTAATGCCTCAGGTGCCCGCTTTCATGCTGTTGCAGAAGAAGCCATTACCGTTAAAACGATAGCTGAGGCCATAGGCAAACAACTGAATATTCCCGTGGTATCCATTGCTCCCGAAGTAGCTGCTGATCATTTTGGATGGTTCTCGCACATGGCCGCAATAGATTGTCCGGCATCGAGCAAATGGACGCAGGAACAGTTACACTGGCAGCCATCACACTCAACCCTACTTACTGATATTGAAAACGGCATCTATACCCAATAAGCGATGAAAATAATAGTAACCGGCTCGTTAGGGAACATCAGCAGGCCTTTAGCCGAAATGTTAATTGCACAGAAACACCAGGTAACCGTGGTAAGCAGCGACGCCAAAAAGCAGGGCGAGATTGAAAGTTTAGGCGCCATAGCTGCTATAGGATCAATTGCTGATATAGCATTTTTAACCAATACTTTTAAAGATGCAGATGCTGTGTACGCCATGATTCCGCTGAGTTTTACAGCACCTGATTTAGGCGATTATGTGCATCGCATGGCCTCAAATTACAAACAGGTACTGCAAGATGCGCATATTAAGCGTATTGTACTGTTGAGCGGCTGGGCGGCAGACCTGGTTAAAGCCGAAAATGTAGAACACCTGTTCGATGGACTTGAAGCATCTATAACTATTTTGCGGCCCGGCGCATTTTATACCAATTTCTACCAGTCGATGGATTTGATTAAAGGCAAAGGTTTGATCGGTAAACTTCTGACGCTGCGTTATTCTGGTTTATGGGCTTTGCTTACTGGAAAAACAGGTTTATTGATGGGAAACTACGGTGGCGAAGACCGGATTGTTTTTGTATCGCCAACTGATATTGCCGCTGCTGTTGCAGAAGAATTGTTATTATTGCCCGCTGGGAAAACCATCCGTTATGTAGGCAGTGAAGAAATGACCTGTAACGAAGCGGCGAAAATTATCGGAACTGCGGTGGGCAAACCCTGGTTAAAATGGATATTGCTTAGCGATCAGGAAATGCTGCGGGGCTTAAAGATGGCTAAAGTACCCGGAAAGCTTGCCGAAACTTTGGTAGAAATGCAGGCCGCCATGCACAGTGGCAAAACGCTGGAAAACTTTCACCAGAACAACCCAAAAATGGGTAAAGTAAAACTTGCTGATTTTGCCAAAGCGTTTGCCATCGCTTATCATAAAAAATAACGAACTTTATTAATCATCATGAATAATAACCCGCTTTACCGTTTCAGTAGCATTACCGAATATCACCGCGCTGCAGGTCTGCCAAAACCGGCACACCCCTTAATTAGCCTGGTGCATATGGATGAACTGACCAGGCCACTGGCCGATGGTTCTTTCAGTCTGATCTACGATTTTTATTCAATCTCGATGAAAAGGGTAAAGAATGCCAAATTTAAATACGGACAGCAGGCCAGCGATTTTGACGAGGGCGTGCTGTTCTTTATGTCACCCGGCCAGGTATTTGGAATGGAAATTGAAAAGGGAGCAGAACGGCACCCGCCCGAAGGCTGGATGATTTTGATCCACCCTGACTTTTTATGGAACACCCCATTGGCTAAAACCATTAAACAATACGAATTTTTCAGTTATTCGGTTTACGAGGCGCTTTACCTTTCTGATAAGGAAGAAACGATGCTCAGTACCATTGCGCAGAATATAGAACAGGAATATCATGCCAATATCGATCGCTTTAGTCAGAGTGTAATTATTGCCCAGTTAGAACTGTTGCTCACCTATTCGGAAAGGTATTACCAGCGCCAGTTTATTACCCGCAAAATTGCAAACCATGAAATACTAACCAAACTGGAAGATTTGCTTACCGGTTACTTTGACAGTGGTATGCTTGCCCAAAAAGGACTGCCGAGTGTGAGTTACATTGCCGAAAACCTGAATATCTCCCCCGGTTATTTAAGTGGTCTGCTTAAATCGCTTACCGGACAAAATACCCAGCAGCACCTTCATCATAAACTGATCGAACTGGCAAAAGAAAAGCTTTCTACCACCACTTTATCCGTTAGTGAGATTGCCTACCAACTGGGTTTCGAGCACCTTCAATCTTTCAGCAAACTGTTTAAAACCAAAACCAATCTCTCGCCAATGGAATTCCGTCATTCCTTTAATTAATTTTTGCCGGTAATTTCTTTGCGGTGCTGTACGCCCCAATCAGTCAGGTTGTTGATAATGGTTTGCAGCGTTTTACCGTGTTTGGTAAGCTCGTACTGTACCGTTACCGGATGCGTGTTTAACACCGTACGTTCAACCAGTTTGTTTACTTCCAGTTCTTTTAATTCCTTGCTCAGCATTTTGTTTGATATCCCAACTACATCATTTAAAATGTCCGAAAATCTCCTTTTATTATAATGGCAGATGGATGAAATGATATAGATTTTCCATTTCCCGCTCAATACATCCATGGCATCATGAATGGCCATCATCTCCTTTTTACGATCGTTCTGGTCTATTGGTGTGCAATCCATATGTTACTTTGTTACCTCGAGGTTACTGTTACTTTTTGATACAAAGTTACTAAAATATATTTTGATAATCTAACTTTGAGGCCTCAATAAACAATATCAGGACATGAGTAAATTAAAAAATAAGGTAGCTATTGTTACCGGGGCATCAAAAGGAATAGGTGCATCTATAGCAAAATATTTTGCCGCCGAAGGTGCCAAAGTGGTGGTGAATTATGCAACAGGCAAGGCCGATGCAGATCGGGTGGTTAAAGCCATAACCGATAACGGCGGAACAGCCCTGGCCATACAGGCAGATGTATCGAAACAGGAAGAGGTAAACAGGCTTTTTGAAGAAACAAAAAATGCTTTCGGCACACTGGATGTACTGGTGAACAACGCAGGTATTTATCAATATTTACCAATTGAGCAGGTAACAGAAGCATCCTTTCATCAGCAGTTCAACATCAACGTTTTAGGATCTATACTGGCTATTCAGGGTGCTTTAAAACTATTTGGCGATCAGGGTGGTAATATTATCAACATCAGTTCGGGTGCCAGCAATACCCCTTTGCCTACCGGCACCGTATATTCTGCAACTAAAGCAGCATTAGATGCCGTTACCATTGCCTTGTCAAAAGAGTTTAGCGGAAGAAAAATCCGCATTAATTCCATTTTGCCCGGTGTGGTAGAAACAGAAGGTTCGCACAGTGCAGGTTTTATTGGCAGCGATTTCGAAGCCAAATTAGTGGCCACTACCCCGCTTGGGCGCACCGGACAGCCGGAAGATATTGCTAAAGTTGCTGTATTTCTGGCTTCAGACGATGCAGCATGGATTACCGGAGAAAAAATTTCTGTTTCGGGGGGCATTTACGGAATTTAAAATTAAAGAGAGAAAATGGACAGGTTAAAAAATAAAGTTGCGGTAATTACAGGTGGTAATAGCGGTATCGGATTTGGAATTGCAGAGGCTTTTAAGAATGAAGGTGCAGTGGGCACCATTACCGGCAGAAATGATGTCACTTTAAACCATGCAATAAACGCTTTAGGTTCAGGTTTTATAGGTATTAAAGGTGATGTTACCAACCTGAATGATTTAGAAAATACCTTTAAAGAAACGGCTGGTCAATTTGGAAAAATTGATGCTTTGGTGGTTAACGCAGGTGGTATTGTGGATGGTATGCCGATGGCAGGCATAAATGAGGTTACCGAGGAAAATTACGACCTATATATGGACCTGAATTTGAAAAGCGCCTATTTTTCGGTACAAAAAGCACTTCCCTATTTAAACGACGGCGCTTCGGTTATACTGATTGGATCGAGCGCCGCGCACCGTGCAGCACCAGGAATGACTATTTATGGCGCAGCAAAAGCAGCCATCATATCATTGGCCAGGGGTTTGTCGCTTGATTTATTATCAAGAAAAATAAGGGTAAATACACTTTCTCCAGGCTCTATTGACACCCCGGTTTTCGGAAAAATTGTACCCGAAGAACAATTGGACCAGGTTAAGCAACTCTGGATCGATATTACGCCTGTGGGCCGGCAAGGACTTCCATCAGATATTGGAAATGCTGCAGTATTTTTAGCTTCTGATGAATCAGCCTTTATTGTAGGCACCGAAATTCTTTCAGATGGCGGACTTACGAATATTAGTTTGATGAAATAATTTATTAAAAATGGTTCGGGTTTAATTCTATTTTATAAAATAGATGTCCGAGCCATTTTATCAATCTGTTTCTGTGCTAATGGTACAATTGAATACACAAGGTTGTTAATTTTGAACGACGCACTTAATTGTTAAATCACTTTTAACTGACAAACATTCTAATTTGATACACGTTGAATTAATAGTTAAAAATTATAATCATGTCAGTATTAGAAAATAAAGTCGCCGTTGTTTCGGGAGCAGGTTCAGGAATTGGAAGGGCAATCGCCGTTACTTATGCAAAAGAAGGTGCTAAAGTAGCTGTTGCCGATATAAATGGCGCACATGCCGAAGAAACCGTTAAAATAATTAAGGATGCTGGTGGCGATGCTTTTGCCATTACTGCCGATTCATCAAAAGCAGCAGAAAATAAAGCCATAGTAGAAAAAGTTGTGGCACAATATGGCCGGTTAGATATTGCCTGTAATAATGCGGGTATGGGTGGCCCTGCCAAACCAACCGGCGAATATGAACCGGAAGAATGGGACCGCGTAATTGCCTTAAACCTGAACGGTGTGTTTTATGCCTGCAGGTACGAGCTGGAACAAATGGAAAAAAACGGTGGTGGTTCTATCATCAACATTGCTTCCATCCACGGTCAGGTGGCTGCGCCTAACAGTCCGGCTTATACCGCTTCAAAACATGCAGTAGTTGGCCTTACTAAAAATATTGCTGCAGAGTATGCCCAGAAAAATATCAGGTGTAATGCCGTTGGCCCTGGTTATATTGAAACCCCTCTACTTTCTGCCAACCTTGATCAGAAAGCCCAGGATGCCATTGCTGCTAAAAGCCCGATAAACAGGCTTGGAACCGCACAGGAAATTGCAGATTTGGTTGTATTTTTAAGTTCTGATAAATCATCTTTTACCACCGGAAGTTATATTATCTCCGATGGCGGTTATACTGCGGTGTAGAAAGTTAAAATTGATCAAAGCAATTTGTTATTGCGAGGCATGAAGCAATCTTAAAACGTACGCTATTAATTATTTTTTAAGATTGCTTCAGTAAAGATTTATAGGCTACTATGCTAAGCTTGCTTTGGAAAAGCACAATCCTGACCGAAGCACAACCGTGCCTGTTAACGTTCAACGAACAAGGCTTTATCCTCAAGGTCGAAAGTTATTCTTTTAACCAGCCAGTTAATCCAGATTATGCCATCATAAACAAGGCCCTCAACAAATTGTACAGGCAAATCTTTAACCACCACAGCTGGCTGATCTTATTAACATGCTTTATGATTATCTTTATTGATTCAAATAATGATTAATTTTCGCAAATCTGATCAGATTATTCAGCCATTACCTATAAGCTTTATTTAATGAAACCACAAAAGCATATCCATACCATATTTTTCATCGCAATATTGATATTTAGTCAGTTAATAACCTTTGGACAAACCAAAAAGCAAGATATTGTAAAAACCGGCAAACCATTTGTACTTGGCGTGATTGATGAAATCCAGTCAAAAGAACTGGCTGAAAAAAGGGTGCTGAATATCTACCTTCCAGAAGGTTATAGCCAAAACGATACGACTAAATATCCGGTAATTTACCTCCTTGATGGTTCTGCCGACGAAGATTTTATCCATGTGGCCGGCCTTGTTCAGTTTAATAGTTTCGAATGGGTTAATCAGGTTCCCAAATCAATTGTGGTGGGAATAGCAACAGTTGACCGCAAACGGGATTTTACCTTCCCTACAAAGATTGAAAGCGATCAGAAAAAATATCCTGCAACAGGTCACTCAGCTAAATTTATTGCATTTATCGGCAACGAACTACAGCCCTTTATTCGGCAGAGATATAAAACAAATGAATCAAAAACCATTATCGGACAATCTTTGGGTGGATTGTTGGCCACCGAAATCCTGTTTCAAAAACCATCTTTATTTAACAACTACGTTATTATCAGCCCAAGTTTATGGTGGAACAACGGATCTCTGTTAAATGAACAACCAAACCTCCCCAGTCAGCTCACCCGGGTTTATATTGCAGTAGGTAAAGAAGGATTAACGCCTACCGAAATACCCAGGGTTATGGAGGTTGATGCAAACCTTTTGGCAGAAAAGATTAAAGAAACGAAAGCGAAGAATGTAAAGGTATATTTTGATTATCTTCCTTTAGAAAACCATGCAACCATCATGCACCAGGCGGTTTCCAACTCGTTTCGCTTTTTGTATCCTGTTAAAGTAAAAGAATAATTTAATATTCAGAGCTTATTTTATTTTCTTAAAAGTACTCTGATAAACAAAACTTTATCTTACTCATAGATTTCCAATATTCATATACTAAGCCAACAAGATGGCTTCATCATTATATAATAAGATTTATATTACTTCAATAAATACCCATTAAACGCATGTTTCTTTTAAAATGTGACTAAAATTTTTTATTTCAAATAAATAAACGTTAATTAGACGATTATTTATTGTTATGAGCACAGCAAACTATGTAATTGGTGTAGATTACGGGACGGATTCTGTCCGCTCCGTTTTAGTTGATACCGCTAACGGAAAAGAGATTTCCTCATCCGTTTTTCTCTATCCAAGATGGCAGAAAGGCCTCTATTGCAAGCCAGCCGTTAACCAGTTCAGGCAGCATCCCCTGGATTATATCGAGGGTTTAACCCACACCATAAAAGATTGTTTGGCCAAAGCCGATGGAGCTGAAATTGCACATTTGGTAAAAGGGATTTCGGTTGATACTACTGGTTCCAGTCCCGTAGCAGTTGATGCAACAGGTACGCCTTTAGCTTTAACACCAGGTTTTGAAGAAAATCCAAATGCCATGTTCGTGCTTTGGAAAGATCATACCGCAGTTAAAGAAGCGGCAGAAATAAACGAACATGCCAAAAAGTTTCCGGTAAATTACCTCAAATATGCAGGTGGAATTTATTCTTCCGAATGGTTCTGGTCTAAACTGTTACACACCTTAAGAATTGATCCGGCTATTAAAAATGGGGCAGCATCGTGGGTAGAGCATTGCGACTGGATCCCGTTTTTACTTTGCGGTGGAAACGATATTAAATCAATGAAACGTAGCCGTTGCGCCGCCGGACATAAAGCCCTTTGGGCAGAAGAGTTTAACGGCTTACCTCCTGAAAACTTCTTTAGCAGCCTCGATCCGGTTTTAACCGGCTTTAAGGATAAATTATTTGCTGATACTTATACTTCTGATATCGCTGCAGGAACCCTTAGCGAAGAATGGGCAACGAAATTAGGTTTGAATACCAGTGTAGTTGTTGGCGTTGGCGCATTTGATGCACACATGGGGGCTGTTGGCGGGCAAATTGAGCCTTATTACCTGAGTAAGGTAATGGGTACCAGTACCTGCGATATTTTAGTTGCTCCTAACGCAGATCTGCATGGGAAATTAATTAACGGCATCTGCGGACAGGTAAACGGATCAGTAATTCCGGGTATGGCAGGTTTAGAGGCCGGACAATCTGCTTTTGGTGATGTGTATGCCTGGTTTAAAAATTTAATCAGCTGGCCCTTAAATCATTTACTAACTGAATCTAACTTAATTGATGAGGCTACTGCAATTGCTTTAAAAGAAGAATTAGAAGGTAAAATTATTGCAAACCTGAGCAAACAGGCCGAAGCTTTGGAAGATGGAGATTATGCCGAACTGGCCATCGATTGGTTAAACGGCAGAAGAACACCAGATGCCAATCAGGAATTAAAAGGTGCCATTACTGGTTTAGGTTTGGGTACCGATGCCCCAAGATTTTTCCGCGCTTTAGCTGCAGCAACCTGTTTTGGTGCAAAGGCTATTGTTGATCGTTTTAAAGAACAGGGCGTACCTGTAAAAGGAATCATTGGTATTGGTGGTGTAGCGAAAAAATCATCATACATTATGCAGATGATGGCTGATGTATTGGAAATGCCGATCAGGATCCACCGTTTCGAGCATACCTGTGCTTTAGGTGCGGCCATGTTTGCTGCGGTTGCAGCAGGCATCTATCCTACCATCGAAGCGGCTATGGCTGCCATGGGAACGGGTTTCGAAAAGGAATACAAGCCTGATATCAAAAAGCAAAAGCTGTACCGCCAGCATTATCAGCAATATCTGGGCTTAGGCCGTTACCTTGAAAAATACAATAAAAAAGATGTTAAACCTTATTTATCATGAGCGATTATCTGGATATAAAAGAACAGGCGTATAAAGCCAATATGCAACTACCAAAATTAGGCTTGGTATTATTCACTTTTGGCAATGTGAGCGCTGCAGACCGCGCTAAAGGTGTTTTTGCAATTAAGCCGAGTGGTGTTCCTTATGAGGATTTATCTCCAAATGACATGGTGATCGTCGACTTTGACGGCAATACTGTTGAAGGCAGTTTACGTCCATCGTCTGATACTAAAACCCATGCCGTTTTATACAAACATTGGGAAGATATCGGAGGCATCGTGCATACTCACTCTACTTACGGCACAGCTTGGGCGCAGGCACAAAGGGCTATTCCGATTTTCGGTACCACACACGCCGACCATTTAACAGTCGATATTCCATGTGCACCACCCATGGCTGATGAGATGATTAAAGGAAATTATGAATATGAAACTGGTTTTCAGATCATGAATCATTTTGAAAGCCTGGGTTTAAGCCATAGAGAAGTCGAGATGATTTTAGTAGGAAACCATGCTCCTTTTACCTGGGGCAAAACAGCTGATAAAGCGGTTTATAACAGCGCCGTTTTAGAAACCATAGCACAGATGGCTTTATTAACCGAACAGATTAATGCGCAGGCACCGAAGCTGAAAGATTCATTAATTGAGAAACATTATGAGCGGAAGCATGGTAATGGAGCGTATTACGGACAGAAATGAGTTTGGAGTTATTAGTTTGGAGTATTGAGTCCCAATGGCATAAAAAAAATTAAAGAATTAGAAAAGCAGTTGCAGTGGTTCTTAGTGAAAGGTAGTCCCGCCATTCGCTGTAGTCCCGATGAAGAATCGGGAGCTGCCGCTGCTGTCGGGTTTAACATTGTAGGGTTAACCTAAGTGAAATATACTGATTGGAGTGAGCATCCCGATGTAAAATTGGGATAAAACGGAAAGCAGGACTGCGGTAACCGATGAATTACGGAACTTTGCTTTCCAAAAAAGAAAAGAGCATTTCGGTCTGTGAAGACACAGACCTAGGATTAAATAAAAACAACATCATAATGATTGATTTAAAAAAATTACAGGTTTGGTTCATCACCGGTACACAACATTTGTACGGTGAAGAAACCTTAAAACAAGTGGCAGAACATGCACAACAAGTGGCAGATTCGTTAAACCAGAATGGAAATATTTCCGTTTCGGTAGTATATAAACCCATTGTGAAAACCACTGAAGAGATTTTCGAAACTTTACAACAGGCCAATACTGATAAAAATTGTATCGGGGTAATTACCTGGATGCATACATTTTCTCCGGCCAAAATGTGGATCAGGGGTTTAAATGTGCTACAAAAGCCTTTATTGCACCTTCACACGCAATTTAACCGTGATATTCCATGGAATAGCATCGACATGGACTTTATGAACCTGAACCAAAGTGCCCATGGCGACCGTGAATTTGGTTTTATGGTTACCCGTATGCGTAAAGACCGTAAGGTAGTGGTTGGCCACTGGCAGGATGAAGAAGTGGCAAAACAGATTGATACCTGGTGCAGGGCTGCAGCCGGATGGAACGATTGGCAAGGTGCAAAATTTGTTCGTTTTGGCGATAATATGCGTTTTGTAGCCGTAACTGATGGTGATAAAGTGGAAGCTGAAATGAAGTTTGGCTTTTCGGTAAATACTTATGGTATAGGCGATTTAGTAGCAGTAATTAATGGAATTAATGAGGATGCCATTCAAGCTTTATTAAAAGAATACGAAGAAACTTATGAAATGGCTGTTGACTTAAAAGTTGGCGGTGACAGACATTCGTCTGTTTATGAAGCGGCGAAAATTGAGCTGGGTTTAAGAAAATTTTTAGAAGATGGCGGTTTTAAAGGTTTCTCTGATACGTTTGAGGACCTGCATGGCATGATTCAGCTGCCGGGTATTGCAGCACAGCGTTTAATGGCCGATGGTTATGGATTTGCGGGCGAAGGCGACTGGAAAACGGCTGCTTTGGTGCGTGCCTGCAAGGTAATGGGTGCTGGCTTAGCTGGTGGAAATGCTTTTATGGAAGATTATACCTACCATTTCGATCCTGCAAACGCGATGGTTTTAGGTTCGCACATGTTAGAAGTTGATGCATCATTGGCTAGTGGTAAAGCCAGTTTGGAGGTTCATCCTTTGGGTATTGGTGGCAAAGCAGATCCGGCACGTTTGGTTTTTAATGTCGCTGGTGGTGATTCTTTAAATGCATCTTTAATTGATATGGGCAATCGTTTCCGCTTGTTAGTGAACGAAGTAAAAGCTGTAGAAGCTGAACATGATTTACCAAATTTACCTGTAGCACGCGTACTCTGGAAACCGCTACCGGATATGAAAACGGGTTGTGCAGCCTGGATTTATGCCGGCGGTGCACATCATACGGCTTACAGTCAGAATTTAACAACAGAGCATTTATTGGATTTTGCAAATATTGCCGGTTTGGAGTATGTAAATATCGGTGCAGATACTAAAATTAACCAGTTCAGAAATGAACTGCACTGGAATGAAGTGTTTTATAAATAGTTTGGTTAATTAACGCTCAATGCTCAGGCCGGTAATCTTTGGGTTATCGGCTTTTTTGCTTTTGATAATAGAAAATCGTTTATTGGTCGGTGAGACACCAACCAATAGGTAAATTATCCTTTTACTATGGAAGTAAAATCTGAGAAATCTTCAACTTTAAATGCCCGAATGTCTCTTACCGATTTTCTAAACCAATCGATATTAGAAAGAATGTTGATGGCCTTATAAACCGCAGTTAAATTCTCCTCGGTAACGTAAGTACTCCCCTGAATCCAATAAAAGCCACTACCATTTAAGTGATTTTTTATTTCAGCATAAGCACTATGATATTTTTCACCATATTCTTTTTTTAGATCAGATATGGTCATATCAAAGCTTAATGCGTACATGCTTCTTCACCTAAAAATCTAAAAAGATCTTCTTTTTCAAAAAAAACTTCACCATCATCTGATTTGGCAGTGATGACAATGCCTGCAAATGGATTTTTTTCTATTTCTATCACAACTCCATCAACCCAATCTACCCTATCGGTTACTTGTGGAGAAATTGACACTTTATCACCTATTTTCATAACAGAGTTTATTATATAAGCTAATGAATACAAATATAAGTATTTTTATAAAGCTATCATTACATACTCACCATCGCCTTAATCACCCCATTTTTAGGATCCAGCCAACTTTTAAATTCATCTTTAACTTCTTCAAAATTAACCTGGTGGGTGATGTAATTTGTTGGATTTACCAAACCGGCCTTCATAGATTTAATAACATGTTCAAAATCTTCGGTTGTGGCATTTCTGCTGCTCATCAGGGTAGATTCTCTTTTATGGAATTCAGGATGGTTAAAGATTAAATCGCCTTTTTGCAGGCCGATTAACACAAACCTTGCGCCGTGGGCCATATAATTAATGGCATTATTAATTGCTTTCTGATTACCTGTAGCGTCGATTACAACCGTTGGCATATCGCCATTGGTAATCTCGCTCAGTTGTTGAGTAACATCATTAGAAAGCGCATTTACCGCATGTGCAACATTTATTTTCTCTTTACAGAATGCTAAACGGTCTTCATTAATATCCAGCGCAATCACGTTTGCGCCAGCTATCCTTGCAAATTCCATGGTGCCTAAACCAATCGGTCCAGCTCCTATAACGAGCACAAATTCGCCCGGCTGAACATCTGCCCTGCGTACGCCATGTGCGCCGATGGCTAAAGGTTCAACTAATGCCAGTTCATCAAAACTTAGTCCTTCTCCGTGTAACAGCGTTCTTGATGGCACCTGCAAATATTCGCGCATGCCGCCGTCAACATGTACACCGCAAACCTGCATTTTTACACAACAATTGGGTTTATTCATGCGGCACGCAATACATTCGCCACAGTTAAAATATGGAATAAATGTAACAGCTTCACCTATTTTAAACCCGTCTGTTCCATCGGCCTGTACCAATTCGCCGGATAATTCGTGACCTAAAATGCGTGGATAATTAAAAAATGGCTGCGTACCTTCGAAAGCATGTAAATCTGTTCCGCAGATGCCGATCCGTTTAATTTTTATGATGGAATGATCTTTTTTTAATTCAGGTTTTTCCGTTTCCGAGTATTCAAAAGTGCCCGGAGTTGTACAGGTAAGGGTTTTCATTTTTATTAATGTTTTAATTGAATGATAGACTGAGTGAATGTTAAATTAGAGATAATGGAATGGCAAAGTTTAAATTGTTAATTTAGGTTTGCATTCAATCATTCAGAACACTGTCATTCAGTCATTTTTCATTTTATGCGTTTGCTAAAGCTCTGTCTAGATGTACATAACCGCCATCAACATGGATAATTTGTCCGGTGGTGTGGCTCGACTTGTTCGACATTAAAAAAGCAGTCATATTTGCAATTTCTTCTGCAGTGGTCATCCGATTTTCCAATGGGATTTTAGAGGTAATTTCTTTTAATTTTTCTTCTGCATGATCAAGGGTTTCTATCCAGGTCTCATAGGCTGGTGTCCAGCATTCGGCAACAACTACTGCGTTTACGCGAATGCCATATTTTAGAAGCTCAACGGCCCACTCGCGGGTTAAAGCATTTCTACCACCATTTGCTGCTGCATAGGCAGAGGTATTTCCTTGTCCGGTTTCAGCTGTTTTTGAAGTGATGTTTACAATGGCGCCTTTACTTTTAATCAGTTCGGGCAAGGCATGATGCGCCATTAAATAATAATGAACCACGTTTTTATGTAGCGAAGCCATAAAATCCTTATAGTTTCCGCTTTCCAAACCAACACCATCATTCACGCCTGCATTGTTCACCAAACCGTCTATCCTGCCAAATTTTGCAATAATATCTTTAACAACTTTTTCGCAATCATCCGGATTGGAAAGCTCGGCCACAAATTGTTCTGCTTTTTTGCCTTGTGCCGTAATTTCATCAACCACTTTCTGGTTATCTTCTGCTTTTCTGCCAACAATTACTGCAATTGCATCTTCTTTGGCAAATACTTCTGCAATGCTACGGCCAATGCCTTTTGCTGCACCTGTGATGATGATCACTTTTTCTTTTAATTGTAAATCCATATTTTTTTTAATTAGTGAATGAGTGATGGATCAAATGATTGAATGTACATTTTCACTCCATCATTCAAAACCGACTCGTTCTATCATTTTTTTAGTTAGTGAATGATTGATGAATCAAATAATTGAATGTAAATTTTCACTCCATCATTCAAAACCGACTCGTTCTATCATTTTTTTTAATTAGTGAATGATTGATGAATCAAATGATTGAATGTACATTTTCACTCCATCATTCAAAACCGACTCGTTCTATCATTTTTTTAATTAGTGAATGATTGATAGATCAAATGATTGAATGTAAATTTTCACTTCATCATTCAAAATCCACTCATTCTATCATTTTTTTAGTTAGTGAATGATTGATGGATCAAATGATTGAATGTAAATTTTCACTTCATCATTCAAAATCCACTCATTCTATCATTTTTTTAGTTAGTGAATGATTGAGTTTTGAATGATTGAATGTTTAAGCGCTATGCAAGTTCTCTCATTAAGCCATTCAACCATCCAATCATTGAATCATTTTATTGATCACATCTTTCTTCCTCGATTCGGGGATAACTTTTAAATCTATTAATTTTCCATTTTTTAAAGTGCCTTCTACAGTGGTTTGATAAGGCGCGTAAAGTTTGAAATGCACATCCCAATCTTTAGGCCAGGCCGGGAACAGATAGATTTTTTTGCCATCTGCCTGCATCAGCATTTCCTGTAAACCGATCATCCCAGAACCGCCCCAGTTATGATCTGGCGTCCAGTCAAATCCCGGTCCCCAGAAAGCTGGAAATCTTCTTCCTGAATCTTTTAGCTTTGCAGTGGTTAATTTGGCTGCTTCACTGGTTAAACCTAACCTTGCTGCGAAAATATTATACTGTTTCCATCCTATATAACTGCGGAATTTAAGCACATCGGTGTCGTAATTATAAGTATTGATGGCGGTATCTAAACCAGGTTTTCCTATGCCGTAAATTCCCCATGGATAAACAGGATACAATTGAGGACTTTCTGTATTATTAATTCTTTCCCAAAGTTTTGCCGGAGCAATGGTGATATATCCATTGAATGACCTGAAATTAATGGATGGAATGGTTTTTAACATCGCGCTCCATTCTGTTTTTTGTTTTTCAGATACATTGGGAAGCTCCAGAAGCCTTTCCAAAACAGTTTTTAAAGCAGCAATGGTGGATGTTGAATTATATGCCATTTTATAGGTTTCTGCACCGGAACCCGGAAATAAAACCAAATGACCGTCAGCATCTAAAGCTTTTGCGCCCCGTTGTTTAGCTAAATAAGTGTAATGTTCTTTAAAAAAAGTTAAGGAGCTTTCAATCAGTGGCATATACTTTTCAATGTTTGCGCCATTATACCTTTCGGTTTCCAAAATCATGATGCAGAACTCTAAAACGGTATCCCATTCATATTCTAACCAAGCATTATATTCCATGCCTTTATTGAAATCTGCCGGGCGTTTCCAGCCATATTCAGCGGGATTGGGTAATCCAAAATTTTCTAGCTGTTCGGTAAAACTTGCACCATTGTGCCCCCAGGCAGATTGTGTTCTGATTTCCGCATTCTTTAATAAATTGAGGTAGAAATCGAATTGGGGCTTCATCATTTCAAAATCGCCGCTCTTTAACATTGGCCAATAAACCAAGCGCTGGTTTTGAGCCGTGTGTGTACCTCCTCCCCAATTTCTGAAATCAGGGGTATATTTTAATGCGGTATCAGTTAGTTGCGGATCGAAAGTGAATAAACCACCATTAAACTTTGTAGGATATTTTCCAAAAGCATTGCAGCCCAGCATGTACCTGAACAACTGATAATTTTTAGACGATTGATTGGCCAGTTCATCCTTCGAATTAATGAAAATGAAACTTCTTTTCCAGTAATCATTCCACCACTTTATGCTTGCTTTTTGGCTGTTTTTGTTGTTTATCGCTTTTAAATTTGTTTCCCAGTCCTGTATTGATCCGATCGTAGCCGTATTCAAAGTAATGGTGAGCTTTGTAGAGCTGGAAGGTTTTTTACTTTTTAAAGTCCAGGCTTTAAAAGGCGTACTTAAATAGATTCCATCATAATTTCCTGCCGGAATCATGTTGTTGCCTTGTATTGATCCCCCAAAAATCAGGTTATTTAAAGGATTGAATAATTTAGATTTTTCTGCCTCTAAATCCTGCTGTTTTACAGTTACATCGAACACGGTTTCGGGTTTATTCTGATGGTAAAACTGAACGGTGTTGTTTTTAAAAGCAATTTCATCTTTTAAAGTTTTTACAATCCCTTGTGGCGCCCATTTATAAGAATTCTGGTTATTTTCTTTGCCTTTGGTGATTCGGTCTTCAAAACGCCAGCTTTCGTAAGCGGCTTCTGTGGTGATTTTTTGGCTTGATTTAACCTCCAAATGTACAACAGGGTTAAAAACATCTACCCAAACCTTAATTTTGGTATTTAATTTCCCATTTGAGCCTGAAATTTGAGCATAATCGTCTTTTAAGATCAATTCTTGCTTAAATGTTTTTCCTTCGAAAGGGTTTGGGGTTAATTTGAGTTTTACACGGCCCAGTTTAAGTAAGGTATTGTTCTCATCGAAGGTGCCGCTTTTGGATAGATAAAGATAGATACTACCATTTTCAACCCAGAGGTTTAGGCCAATATCGCCACCACCTACAGGCATTGATTCTGATGAATTATGGCTTTGGGCTATCCACGTAATATTTTGTAGTTCTTTTTCTTGCGAAAAAGTATTCAGTGTGATGAAGCACAAAGACACAAAGAACACAAAGAAAAGGTTTAATGCTTTTGAGTATTTGTTTTTTGACCATATAAGACATATAAGTACATTTAAGCTCGCGGTGCCCATAGTTAGTTTCCTTTGTGTATTAATGGTAAATTTTTCAGTTTGCGTACCGTCTAACCACCTGAGAAACCTGAGCGGAACTGAGACATGTTTCAAAAATTTTGACCATATAAGACATATAAGAACATTTAAGTTCTTGAATAAAATACTTCGTGTGCTTAGTGTCTTTTTGGTTAAAATCATATTAATTCTCCCAATCATCAGTACGGAAAGAAGAAACCGGCAGTCCATCATTTCCAAATAAATCGCCGGTTACAAAATCCTTAAATGCATAACGCACAGCTACAGGATCTTTTACCTGATCTGCTGAAACGGTAATACTGCTTCCGGTTATGGTTGCTTTTGCAGGATAAAATTTATGATCTGCCCCTGCTACCTCGAATAAACTCAGGTCTTTCCCGAACGAAGTTAAGCCATTTGCCACATTTTGAAATTTTATAACTGCTCTATTTTTATCTATCGTGAAGGAATCATAAGTTGGGCTTAAGGCACCAAAACCTTTTATACCATACGTTTGGGCCAAAGCAAGATAAGCTAAACGGGTTCCTCCCTGTTTTTTATTTGCCGGATGGATCGATTTTTCTTCGCCGATATCCATTAAAACCGCCATACCCGAATTTGGGATTTTACTTAAAGATTTACGTTGTGCATCCCTTAAAAATGCCGAATTAAATTTTCCGCCAATGTGATAAGGTGGCAATTGTGCATAATTGTAAGGTGCGATTTGCGCGTAGAAAAATGGAAAAACGCCATTGTCCCAGTTTTTTCTCCATGAGGCCACCATTGCCGGAAATAAATCCTCGTAACGGTCAGGACGTTCGTAATTAGATTCGCCCTGGTACCAGATGGCTCCTTTAATGCCATAACCGATTACGGGATAAAGCATGCCATTGTATAAAGTAGTTGGCGTTCTGCTTACATCTTTTATGGTATCGGTTTTTGAAGGGATTTTAATTTCAGGAAATGTTTTTAAATCCTCCGGCGACATCCAGGCTTCTATTGTAGATCCGCCATAACTGTCGTTGATGATCCCGATGGGTACGTTTAACATTTCGCTCAATAATGAACCAAAATAGTAGGCAGTAGCACTAAAACCGGAAACAGTTTCCGGCGCTGCTAATTTCCATGGAGAAGGTTTGCTGTTTTCTTGTCGCTCAGTAACCGAAGAACGAGGAACGGTATAAAGCCTGATGTTTTTATTGGTTGATTTCAGAATTACCTCATTTGAACCGATTACAGGCTGACTTTTAAAACCTTTCATGGGCATTTCCATGTTTGATTGTCCGCCACAAAACCACACTTCTCCGATTAATATATCAGTTAAAACGAGTTTTTCTCCATCATTTAGTTCAATTTCGTACGGTCCGCCGGCAGTTGGTGTAGAAACTTTTACTTTCCATTTTCCGTTTTGGTCGGAAGTAACGGTATAATTCTGCTTATTCCAGGAGGTATTGATTTTTACTTTAGCGGATGGTTTGGCCCAACCCCAGATGGCCACGTTACTTTGTTGTTGTAAAACCATGTGATCGGTAAAAATGGAGGCAGGTTTAACGGTTGCTGAAGCGATGAGGCAACAGGTTAGGTTCAGGAATATGATGAGTTTTAGTTTCATTTTTTTTGTTCTTATAGTAATCGTCATCTCGACTGAAACGTAGTGAAATGGAGAGATCTAACTCGAGACAGATTTCTCGACTGCGCTGCACTTCGCTCGAAATGACGGGTATTTAAATTACCTACTCACAGGCAACCAAACCGACATTTCAGAATGGCCACGGTTTCCCCAGGCAAAATATGGCACCAGTTTTATTTCCGTTTCTGTGTTTTTATTGTCAATTGGCCTGTAGAGTACATTTTTCCAGTTATTCGGCTCCACTATTTTTGCATTTCCAACTAAACTCATCATTTCGGCTCCATCAATATTAATGGCTTTGGCTTCGAATTTGGTTGAAGTGGGTATAAAGGCATTAAAAATACTTTTATTAGGTAAATCTGTTGATTCTAGACAGTAAACAATCGGTCCGCGTTTTACCGCAATCTGATTTCTGTTTTCCTCTACTAATGGGTTAGCTTCAATCAACGTAGCCTCCATGGGAAGATTTAATTCTACCACATCACCCTTCTTCCAAATGCGGTTAATTTCTGCATAAGTGCCAGGAATGGCCTTAACATTTTCAATTTTTCCGTTGATGCTGATCTGTGCATCATGTGTCCATGATGGGATTCTTAAAAATAAGCAATAAGCTTTATTTCCTATTTCTTTAATGGTGATTTTGATCTTTCCATCCCAGGGATAATTCGTTTCCTGTGTTAATGAAATTTTCCTTTCATCAGTTAATGTAGTACTTAAGTTATTGCCACCATATAAATTAAAATAAAGACCTTTATCAGAAACACTATAAGCATAATCACTTACTTCGGCGATGGTTCTTACCACATTTGGCGGACAACAATTTGATAATGCAATGTAAGGAATACGATCTTTCGACCAGCGCTGTTTAAAAGGTAAATCATCTGATTGCGCCAGTGGATTGGTGTATAAAAAGTTCTTTCCATCCAGGCTGATTCCAGATAGAACGCTGTTGTGTAAAGCCAGTTCCATTACATCGGCATATTTTGCATCGCCCGTAATCTGTAACATCCGCCAGTTCCAGAGAACGTTACCGATATTGGCGCAGGTTTCGTTATGTGCTGTGAAATTTGGCAACTGAAAATCGCGACCAAAAGCCTGGTGGATTTTTTGTACATCAGCTGGATTATACGACGTTCCATCCGGCGAAGTGCCGTCATAAAGTGAACCACAGCCTCCGGTAATGTACATTTTATGCTGATTGACGTCATCCCACATTAAATTCAGGGTTTTTAAGAGTGAATCTTTGCCCGTTTCGGCATAAAGATCGGCTACACCGGCATACAGGTAATTTGCACGCACGGCATGCCCCATGGCCTTGGTTTGTTGTAAAAAAGGAATCCGGTCCTGGTTATCATCGGTACCATCATCAATTTTTCCCTTGATGGCGATTAAATGTTGAGCCAGTTCTAAATAACGTGGATCTTTTGTAGTACGGTACATTTCTACCACCCCCATATAATGCGAAGGACAAATGGCGTTTCTTGCCAATGTTGGCGAAGCTGATTTATAGAAATTATACAGGTAATCGGTTGCTTTTTTGGCGATGTTGAGCAGTGTTGTTTTTCCGGTTGCACGGTAATGGATACAGCCAGCCGTCATTAAATGGCCAATATTGTATGATTCGAAGCTCAACCGGTCCTGAAATTGATTTTTAGAGCCTGTTTTACGCTGTTCAATCATCGCTTTAGTGTAGATGTAGCCATCCTCTCTTTGCGATTTACCAATTACGGTAATGGCTTTATCCATCATTTCGTTCAGCTTCGGGTTTTTGGTTGAGGCATATAAAACCGCCACGGCTTCCAAAGTTTTGTAATAATCGCCGTCATGAAAAGAAGGCCCTGCGTGAGAACCTGTATCCAAACCTGCTGCAATTCTAAAATTCTCAAACGCATGACTGATTTTTGGATCGTTATAAATAGCCCACATATTCGGCACCATCGTTTCGGTTGCTACTTTAAAACGGTCGGCCCAAAAGCCTTTTGTCCAGGTTACATCCGTCATGTTGATGCTGTGCAGTTTAGCGTAGGGTGAATTTGAATTATTAACCAAAGCTTTATCCTGCTCTTTTGAGTTAAAGCTTATAAAAAGTATAACGCCAATAATCATCCGGACTCTTAAACTCTGAAACGCAAAAATATCGCTCTTATGAAGTAGTTTTATCATTATTTGTTCGTTTTACCTGAAATATTACCAATATAATTTATCACCAAAAGTGCTTAAATTCTGAAGCGTGGGTAAGGGTCTTATCATCATTTTCTTTGTTTTTTTCCTGGCAACTTTTCCAGGATCCAGTGATTCTAATGTTTCTGTTCTCGTGCCTGCCACAAGATCGAATACGGTTTCGGTTGTTGCGTTTTGCCCATCATACACTACGCTGGAGATTTTAATCAATTGGAAAATTCCGTTTTTATAAACGAATTTGTGTTCGTACCGAATATCATTTTTTTCAGCGCTCATTAATAAAAATCCTTTCTCAATAAAAAAATAAGGGATGCTATTTTTAGTATGTACACCGTTTACATATTGCGGTTCAATTACATCCGTTGAAGAGAAAACCAGTTTGTATTTCTTATTGGGCTGTAAAAAGAATATTTGAAGCCTTAAGGGGACGGATGCTGAAATCGTATCCATCGTAATTACCGTTTTATCAATTAAACCATCTTTATTCAAATCGCCCTTTTCTAGTCGGATCTGGACATTAAAATTATCCTTTACTTTCTTTTGTTGAGCGTAAGCAACAGTTTGAACCATAACCAGAAATAGTACAATTATTTTTTTCATTTAGTAAATATTAAATGCTCAATATTCTTCGGTTTGTATTACCACAGGACCTAATAATCCGGCAGGATTTAAAGCTTTACCTTCCAACCGGAAAGGTGCTGTGGTTTTCGTTAACCTTTTATCTTCAGGTAATTTGCTATCACCAATCAGTCGGTTTGCCCAGGTATTGGTGATTTCGATTTCGATTTGGTTATTACCTTGTTTTAATGCTTTTGTGATTTCCAAACGGTGCGGAGCAGTCCATAAAGTACCGCAGTTGATACCATTGATCTTAACTTCGGCAATGCTGGAGAATTCGCCTAAATCAATCCACATTTTATCATTTTTATTTCCTGTGAATTTGAAATTTTTAGTGTAAACAGCAGTTCCGGAATAATATTTAACCAAACTATCAGGATTTTTTGTCCAATCGGTTAAATCATTAAAAATGACCGGTTTTGAAGGCCCGGCATAAGTGGTATCGAATTTTGCCTGCCAGGTTTTTGAAATATCCTGAACGGTTTTAAAATTTGGCCAGTTGTTGCTGTTTTTAAATTGTGATTTAGATATCCGTTTTTCAAAAATGACAAATAATGATTCATTAGGAGCCATTTGTAAATTAATCATGGTATTGGTTTTATACATCGACCAATTTTTTAATTCAATAGTTTGGTCGGTTACAGCGTTATAAATAACAGGTTGCTTTCTGGAAACCCGAAACCAAATTCTTAAGTCTCTGGAGCTCGCTAGCTGATTTGATATGAAATAAATATCCTTTTCGGCAGATTTTCTATGAGTATATGTGAGTTTAGTCGCGTATTTTGCCTTTTGCTCAATGGCATAAAAATCACGTTGCACATTCATTTTTTCAAAACTATCACCATAATACGGTGCTTTAAAGATCACCCCTTTCCCTAAATCTTTGGTTTCTATAGGATGTATGTCATTATAAATCTCACTAAAACTCCCGCCCCATATTTCTTCAACAATTTTATTAAAATCAATTTCGTTAACCTGTTTTAAACCATTCTGGTACAGTGGTTTATCTCCAATGATTATTTTAGCGCCCGCTTTTATCAATGCTGAAAGTTTTTTAACGGTTTCATAGCTCATGTACTGGTAATTCGGGTTCATTTTCATGTTGCCAGGGAAAACCAGTATTTTATATGTCGCGCCGCTTTCGAAAACCACATTTCCGTCTTTAACTGTTGCTGTGTTTAATACATCGGGATTAAAGCTATCGTAAGCATAACCACGCAATGGATTTACCCAGTTTTCGGGATCGGCCATGTTTGCCGAATGGGTAACACCGGCAGGAATTTGACGCAATGGCTCGCCCACATTTGCCAAACGTTTCTTTTCAGCTTCTACTACCTCCTCACCAAAAATACCTGGCAGGGTTTCGACCAGGCGATCGGGCAAAACGGAACGTCTTGGTAATTCCTCGCCGGTAAAAACGGCAATATCTACAACGGGTTTTCCCTGTTGAAGTAGATTTTGAGTGCGTTCTGCATAGTCTATCCATGCTTTTCCGGCTTTCCACCAGGTTTGATCGCGCTGGAAATATAAACCCACACCATCCAAAGTCATTCCCGGTTTTCTATCTGTCCATGGATTGTGTGTAAACACGTGATAAACCAATTTATTGATGCCCAGCGCGTAGTTGCGGTCCTGCAGGGTTTTCATGTTCGCCGGGCTTTCGTTCCAATCCATCCTTACGGTGGTGAAAGCCTCGGCCTGGATGATATTTTTGCCATAAATATGTGCTCCCGAAATCGCATCAAGCATGTCGTTCGGTTTATCGTGTGTAGGACTGTTTAACCAGAACTCGCCCATGGGCACATCGACGGTTTTGTAATGCATTAAACCATCGCTCATCATGGTTGGCGCTATACTTTCGGCGGTAAAAGTAACCTCTTGCTCCTTTGCCAGTTTTGCCAGGGTTTTATAAAACTGATCGACAACCAGTTCTGAAATGGTTTTTCTAACATCGTAGAGAAAACTTTCAGAAACCGAGGTACTTTCTACAGGTAAGCCCGTCATTATTGGCAAATAAGGTGTTAAATCATAACCACGGCGCTTTAAAAACTCGGCTTTAAATACCGGCGACCAATTCTGACTGCCGCATTCCCAGCTATCTACATGAAAAATGCTTAAAACCTTCTTAACGATTTGCGGTCCGCCGTGTTTTAACGCTTCGCCATACCAATTGTTGAACTGTAATTTGACGGCTTCGGGATTAAATTTATCGCATTCTAAGCCCATTCCGCCCCCACCAGTTGCATTGGTATGTCCGGTTGAGGTGTGACCAACTCTTAAAATCGTCCAGTTGCCTTTTGGAGCTTTCCAGTTTAAGGTGCCATCAGGATTTAATTTATCTGTTAAGTTGAGGATCTTATTCAATGGTACGCAAAGGTTTTTAGCAATTTCAGCTTCTGTACTTCTTTTGCTGATTCGCCATACCGAGCCATTTTTTCCTTCGAATTGGTTAATTTGTGCTTCAGAGGATAGTTCGAGATTGGTCAGTTTTAAAGACGGTTTCCATTTTGCTGCATCCAAATCCTCTGAACCTGGTTCTGAACCTTTTTTATCGTAAATAAACCTGAAAAACCTGGCTGTAACGGGTAAAATGGAATGCGTAACATCTTCATCGGTATCCTGCCAGCCATGTCGCGGGGCTTCCAGTCTGCCGATTGCACGGAAAATCTTGCCATCATTGCTTACTTCGATGGCCAAACGTTGCGCCTGATAGTTATTTCCACTTACTCTAATGGTTATAGTTCTGCAGGTAAAGGGTTTTTCAAATTCGTATTCAATGTAACATGGCTCATTTGAACCAAAGTTTTTCTTATTTCCCGGTTGCACCAAGCCAGTGGCATCAGCACCATTACTGGCTGTAATTTTTGGAATTACGGTTCGTGTTGAAACGCCTTCACCAACAGGTGAGGGATAAGCGTAAACTGCAATATCTTTATAATAATTCTGTTTATATTCTGGTTGAGGTAAATAGATCTTATTATCTGTATTACTGATATTTATTTTAGACCAAACGACTTTTTGCATCGATAGTTCAGGCGTAACCCACGGACCACCGGCCAGGGCAAAACCATCACTTACATGCATACCCAATTTCAGGTTTAAGCGTTTGGCCTCGCTCATGGCAAACTCAACCATCTGCCACCATTCTGGCGTAAGCTGAACGGCAGGCGGTGAATAAACTGGTGTTTTATCAGATCCCTGAATGCTCATTAGATAAGCTCCTGCAATTCCGTTGGCCTTCATGGCTTCCAGATCGGCCGTTATGCCAGCTTTAGAAACTGCTCCTTTTACCCAATACCAAAATACCCAGGGTTTTGCATTTTCGTTTTCCTGCGCAGAAAGGCTTACTGAACAGTGAAGACTCAACAACAAAACAATCAATATTTTATTCAACCTATATTTCATTTTTTACTTTTTCTCTATTAGATTGCTTCGTCGTGCCTCCTCGCAATGATGTTAAATTTTATTTATGTGCGATTTTATAACCCCTTAAACTGAAATAAAGGATAACCAGGAAACATACCAGCGGAATGCTGTAGCCGATCTGGATATTATCGCCATACATATCGATCAAACTGCCCATTGCAAACGGTAAAATTGCACCACCTACGATGGACATAATTAACCATGATGAGCCTGGTTTCGTATCGTCACCAATGGCATCAATTCCCAGCGCAAAAATGGTTGGAAACATAATTGACATAAAAAATCCGATAGCGCCCAGGGCATAAACCACATAAGAACCTTTACCTAAAATGGCTACCAGACATAAAATGATTGATATCATAGCATACACTGCAAGCAGTTTATTTGATGATATAAACTGTAACAGCGCTGTGCCTGCGAAACGCCCTGCAGTGAATAAAAATCCATAAACAACCAGATAAGAGGCTGCCGTTTTCTCATCAAAACCTCCGCCCTGTTGCGCCATTCTGATAAAAAAACTCGTTACACAAACTTGTGCGCCTACGTAGAAAAACTGGGCCACAACTGCCCATTTCAAATGTTTGTGGCGTAATGCTCCAAAGAAACTTCCTTTTGCTTCACCATCAATGCTTTTAGTTTTAATTTCAGGAAGATGGATGAAGAAAAAGATTACTGCAATAACCAATAAAACTACGCCTAAAGTGATGTATGGTACCTTAACTGATGCCGCCTCTTCCAAAAAATATGTATTTCTGGCGGTATCGGTCATAGCGGCCAGTGCTTCTTTACTGTGCGATTTTCCTGAAAGGATAAATAGTCCGCCGATCATGGGAGCTACCATGGCAGCCAGGCCGTTAAAAGACGCGGCTAAATTTAGTCTGCTGGTTGCTTTTGCCGGATCGCCCAGCACTGCTGCATACGGGTTTGCAGATGTTTCGAGCATGGTTAAGCCACAACCAATGATAAATAAGGCAATTAAGAATGTGATGTAAGATAAACTGTTGGCTGCCGGTACAAATAAAAATGCTCCGCAGGCAAAAGCCAGTAAACCCGAAATCATAGTTGCTTTATAACCCCACTTTTTCAAAATCATGCCGGCAGGTATGGCCATTAAAAAATAGGCAAAGAAAACAGAAGTATCGATTAGCGTTGATTGCCGGTTATTCAGGTTGCAGGCTTTTTTAAGGTGCGGAATCAGGATGGAATCGAGGTTATGTGCCATTCCCCACAGAAAAAATAAGCTTATTACGAGTATAAATGGTAATAAATATTTTTTGCCTGAGGATGGATTTCCGTTAGTTACAATTTCTGACGATGTGTTGTGGTTCATTATATTTGGTTTTTTTCTTTGTCTTAAATGGCAAAAAAGATTGCCGCGTCGTTCCTCCTCGCAATGACGGATTTGTTTTATTTTTTCTTTACAACCAGCAGGTGGTCGCAGACCAATACTACTTCTCCATGTTGATTGATGATTTCTACATGCTCGGTTACAGTACCGTATTCGGGTCTTTTGCTCTCCCCTTTTTCTGAAATGATGATTTCGGAGTGGATGGTATCGCCAATGAAAACCGGTTTTACAAAACGTAATTTATCGTAACCTTTACTCATGGCTTCCGGATTAATTTCTGATGCGGTTAAGCCGATACCAATACTAAAAATCATGGTGCCATGGGCAATACGTTGTTTAAATGGCTGTGTAGCACACCATTCGGCATCCATGTGGTGAGGGAAAAAATCGCCGGTGTGACCTGCGTGCACTACAAAATCAGTTTCTGTTATGGTGCGGCCCAGGGTTATACGTTTATCCTGTAACTGGTAATCTTCAAAAAATGTTGATTTGAAATACATATGTTCTTTCTATACTATACCGTCATTGCGAGTTTTCGATTTTTCGTCGAAACGAAGCAATCTTTAATGCAAAACAGATTGTTTCGGCTCGCTCATTCCCTGCCTCGCAATGACGATTTAATTAATTTTTTAACTGCTCTTTAACCTTCACTCCTCCAATATCGCTCGATTGGTATGCGCTCTCTACCACAGCCATGGTTTGGATTACATCTTCTACACTGGTGTGCAACACATCTGTAGAACCTTCATTATAGCGCATTAAATTGGCCATGGTACCAATAAATGCCTCGGGGAACCATGATCCGTCGAGTTGAACGCGTTGCCACTCTGGTGTTTTTCCATTTTCTACGATGCAATATTCAAACACATCGGGCACACCATGTGGATAATCCATCAGTAAACCGATTTTTGCTACAATTGCGCCTTTGGTTCCTTCCCATTTGATATAACTTTCCTGATGGTTGGGACCAAAATCGTGATCGTGGTTGGTGTTGATTACCGCATGCATGGTATCGCCATAATCGAATAATATCGTAGAACGAGATGAAGACAGGCTTTTGGCGGGATGTTTTAAGGTTTTAGCCAGAATACTTTCAGGATTTCCCAAAAAAGAACGGATCAGGTCGACATAATGAATGCTATGGTACTGAATTTCCAGGCGGGGATGGATAATTACGTGCGGAAAAATTTCCCAGGGTGTTTTTATGGTTACCCGAACTTCCATATCATATAATTCGCCGATTAAACCTTGATCGATCAGGTATTTTGCTGCGCTTACAAATGGCGCAAAACGCAGCTGAAAGTTAATTGCTGCTTTAAAGTTTTTAGCCCTGCATAATTCGAGGATTTCTTTTGCCTGCCTAAAATCATCACCCATTGGTTTCTGGATCAACACGGCACTTCCATCAGGTAGTTGCTGTAGGGTTTCGATATATTGTTCGGGCATGATCGTTAAATCGTAAACTGCATTCAGCGGAGCCAGTTTCACTGCTTCAGCCACCGAATTGTACACATTTGGGATTCCAAAAGTATCAGCCAGTTTCTGCGCTCTTTCTTTAGTCCGGTTTACAATGCCATGTACTTCAAAACCAGCAATTTTATAAGCCGGAAGATGTGCATCGGCTACTATTCCGCCTGCACCGATAATGATAATGGGCTGTTTGGTTTGCGGTAGCTCGGGTTTATATTTGATATCAATACTCATTTGTCGATTTCATTAATCTGGTTCTGTGCCAGGTGAATAAGTTCTTCGGTTGAAGCATCGGTGTTGATGGCCTGCAAAACCATCTGGTCGATTATGGCCGCAATTGCAGCCCAGTTTTGTTTCTGTGGCAACATATTTGCCACTTCATGCAATTGTTCCAGTTTATGGTAATAAGGGATAATTGAGTTGATTTCTTCATCTTTCCAGGTCGAAATGCGGCAACCGATTCCACCTTCCAAAGTAAGCTGTTTGTCTTGCTCAGGCTCCAGTGCAAAACGGAGAAAATCGTAGGCAATGGCTTTATTTTTACTTCCATTGGCAATGGTGTACAGCCAATAAACATTTAATGATGCTGAATTTGAACCGGGAGCTGCCGGCAAGAGTTCAACATCAATTTTACCCTTTACTTTCGAATTTGGATCAACTTCGCACATGGCGGCAAAACCAAACCAGTTGATCATCATGGCTGCTTCACCCTGCGAGAAGGCAATTCCGGCACCAACTGATTCGAATTCTGCCGATTTTGGATGAACAGCAGTTTTATCGTTCACCATTTTGCGGTAGAAATTTAAACCATCAATTGCAGCCTGGGTATCGATCCGGATAAAACCGTTTTTATCTACTAAAGCTCCTCCCCTTGTCCACAACTGCAGGCAAAAATCGAAAACGGTATTATGGCCGTCGGGATAGCAGGCGAAAATACTGCCATACAAATTTTCTTCCGGGCGGTTAAAAAAACGGGCAACCTGATGAAAATCATCCCAGTTTTTGGGTACTGTTAAGGTTTTACCAAATTGGGCTAAATAATTTGCTTTTTCAGTTTCGTTTTCAAATAAATCCTTTCTGTAAATGAAACATTCGGGACCATCGTGAAAGGGTAAGCCAACTACTTCCCAGCCAAAACGCTGCAAACCCAGCAGTGATTTACTCCAGCCTTTGGGAAAATTGCCGGGTTTATTTTTGTTGATATAAGGATTTAAAATTTCGAAATCATTATTGGCGTAACCTTCTAAAATCCAGTCGGTACTGATGTGCGCAATATCAAAATCGCCATTTGCCAAACCTTTTTTTGTAATGGTACTATCGTAAAGTTCGTGCAAATCCATTACCACCATTTCCAGCTTTAATGAACAGCCTGAAATGGCACAATATTGCTCCCAGAATTTCTGCATGGCAGCTTCAAACGGCGCAAATTTGCGTACGGCTATTTTAAAAGTGTTTATTTGGTTATGCATTTGCAGTGGTGTGCTGTGTTATAAATTCTTTGATAATTTTTTCATTATCCTGACCTAATTTTGGCGAACCTTTTGGTGAAGTGAGGATTTCGCCATCAATACGGATCGGGCACCTGGTGGTCTCATATTTGTATCCGTCAACCATTTCCACTTTCTGAACCATATTTAATACCTTAAAACCGTCGTGTGCCATCAGGGCATTCCAGTTTAGCACATCAGCGCACCAGATATCGGCCGGTTCTAAAACAGAAAGCCATTTTTCGGTTGTTGCCGATAAAAGATGATCAGCCAAAACGGCTTTAATTTCATCACGCTTATCAAATGCCTCACTTTGTTCAATATAATCCTCTAATTTCTCGCAGCCAAGCAAATTGCCAAGTTCTGGAATGGAAGCCATCGCCAGGGCTAAATATCCGTTTTCTGTTTGATAAATACCATACGGAGCGCCTAAATATGCGTTTGCATTGTTCTTTTTCGAACGCTCGGGCAAGCTACCGCCATCATTCATAAAAGTAGTAATGGTTTCGAACTGGAAGTCATAAGCTGATTCCATCATGCTGATCTGCACAAAACCACCTTCGTTTTTAATGGCTTTACGGTATAAACAAGCCAGGATTCCCTGCGCGAGGTGTGCACCTGCCAGCATATCAACAATGGATAAACCCATTGCTACAGGGCCACTACCGGCATTTCCGGTTAAAGAAGTTAAGCCGGTTACGGATTGTAAAAGCAAATCCTGACCTGGTTTATTCTTCCACTCGCCCTCAGTTCCGTAACCCGAAATTTCGCCATATACAATGGTGGGGTTTAAAGCAATAACCGATTGATAATCGAAACCTAAACGTTCCATTACGCCAGGGCGGAAGTTATGGATCATGACATCTGCTTTTTTGAGCAGCTCACGCACCATTTCGCAATCTTCTTCACTTTTTAAATCAACTTCAAAGCTCTCTTTATTTCGGTTAATGGCATGAAAAACGGACGATTCGCCATTCATAATCAGGTTTGAGGTATAAAGCGTGCGACAAATATCGCCTACGCCCAAACGCTCAATTTTGATTACGCGTGCGCCCATGTCGGCCAGGCGTAAACCCGCCGATGGCCCCGAAAGGAACTGGCTGAAATCGATAACTAAATAATCTTCAAGCGGTAGCATCATTTTATTCTTTTAAATCGTCACTTTAATAAACGCGATCGTAATCTCGACCGTAGTGGAGAGATCTGTTAATTTTTTCTCTATAGATTTCTCCATTTCACTGCGTTTCAGTCGAAATGACGAAATTTTATTTTTTTAATTCTTCACCAAGCATTGCTGTCATTTCCACCGTAGTGTAGAGATCTGTTAAATTTTTTCTCTATAGATTTCTCCGTTTCACTGCGTTTCAGTCAACATGACGAATTGTTTTTAAACAAATTTATTTTTTTAATTCTTCACCAAGCATTGCTGTCATTTCCATCGTAGTGGAGAAATCTGTTAATTTTTCTTTATAGATTTCTCCATTTCACTGCGTTTCAGTCGAAATGACGGTCTGCGTTAACTCAAACTCTTTATTAATATCTGCTGTATCAAAACCCAGTTTAGGGGCTGCTTTAGCAGCAAATAACTTTTCATGATCCAAACGGATCGGACTTACGGTAGTTCTGATTTTTTTGCCATCACCTAAGTCTAATTGCTGTTCGATCTGAAGTTTTTTGTATGCGCTTAAAGCAGTTGCTGTTTGATAATTCAATACTTCTGCGCACCAGATTCCGTGATTTTCCAGAAGATCGACCCAGTATTTGGTATTTTGCTTTTTAAAGGTTTCGGCTAAACGAAGGATTAATTGATCGCGGTTTTCGAAAGCAGAGCCGGCCTCCACATATAAATCGGTAATGTCGCAATTTATAATCGCACAAATATTTGGCAGGTTTCCCATGGCCATGGCAATGTGGCCATCGTTTGTTTCGTACATGCCATAAGGAGCACTTAAATAGGCATGTGCACTGCCTTTTGCCCCACTTCTATCCGGTAATTTTCCACCATCGTTAAGGTAAGTAGTCAATACTTCGAACTGTACATCTAAAATGGATTCGAGCAAACTCACTTCAACCAGGACGCTTTTACCGGTTTTTGCCCTTTTGATCAGCGCTGCCATAATTCCCTGTGCCAGATGGTTGCCACACATGATATCAGAAACAGAAAGTCCGAAGGGTACCGGCCCGTCTACATCCACCCCTGATAAAAATGTTAATCCGGAAACGGACTGAACCAGTAAATCCTGACCGGGTTTGTTTTTCCATGGTCCATCATTTCCATAGCCGGTAACCACACCATAAACAATTTTAGGATTGATTTTTTGAACATTCCCATAATCCAAGCCGATTTTTTCCATCACGCCCGGACGGAAATTATGCGTCATTACATCGGCCCTGCTGATTAGCTTTTTAAGACTTTCTAAATCTTCCGGATTTTTTAAATCTGCCGTGTAACTTTCTTTATTGCGGTTAATGGTATGAAAAAGCAAACTATCTTCCTGATCGCCTGTTGAACAGATGCTTCCTTCGTCAGCATGACAGGTATTTACAAAAAGATTTTTTATGGATAAAGCCCTGCAGGCATCACCTGTTTTCGGCCGCTCGATCTTGATCACACGGGCACCTAAATCAGCCAGTTTTAAACCTGCTGATGGTCCGGCCAGAAACTGGCAGAACTCTAAAATCAAAAGTCCTTCTAGCGGTCTGTTCATGATAACACAAAACTTTTAGATTTCTGATACAATCTGTTCATGGCTGATAAAACCTGGATTTCATCACCTCCGTTTATTAAATAATCGCGGACAACATCGCCGGCATGATCCTGAAAATACATGGAACCATGGTAACGCGGACGGAGAAATGCCCTTTGTAAAGCCGGCAAGGTATTTTGAAAGTAATTCTGACTCTGGCGGTTTACTTCTTCATTTTTCCACGCAGCCAAATGTCCCGGCTGACCACCACTTTCAAAGAATAAAGTAGACTGACAAGCGGGTGAACCTACAAATTTTACATATTCAGCAGCGGTTTCAATTGCTTCACATTTAGAGGAGATGGCCAAGCCGGTTCCGCCCAAAGTGCTTCTTAAATTCGTATTTCCATCTAAGGAAATCATATCGTGAAAATGCAAAGTTTTGCGTGCATAGCCATTTCGTGAATAATTGGCATAACCATAGGCAAAAGGACAATAGGCAATTTCATCGCTTAAAGTCATGGCTTCATACACCTGAATCGGGTTTCTGTTGAAATTTGCTTTATCTATTTTCGAAGCCAGTTCGCGGTACATTTTCAAAACTTTAATACCGGTTTCAACGGAAACCACTTCCTCATCATTTTGGCAGGGATCTTCGCCCAAAGAGCAGCAAAGTGTATAAAAATTCATTAAAACATCAATCGGGATGCCCGCAAAAGCCACTAGGCCTTTATCTGCGAGTGCCAGTAAATCATCAAATGATTGGGGCAATTTTAATCCTTTTTCTGCCAATACATCCGGTCTCGATGCTGCTACTGGTGTTGCTGCATCAATGGGTAAAGCCCATAAATGCTGGTCATAAAAATAACTTTCGTAAGATTGGCCTACGGAGTTTTCTTCCTGATC
The DNA here is from genome assembly GCF_052045455.1 of Pedobacter sp. 22226. Taxonomy (NCBI): domain Bacteria; kingdom Pseudomonadati; phylum Bacteroidota; class Sphingobacteriia; order Sphingobacteriales; family Sphingobacteriaceae; genus Pedobacter; species Pedobacter sp. 22226. The sequence continues at coordinate 90,353 of NZ_JBQEPB010000012.1, forward strand.
TTTCAGGTATTCCTGGGGTAAATATAAATCCAGAGGAACTATCGATTTTGTTTTTGCGGCGAAACCTGCCCATGGGTGATCAATAACCAGCAAATCAAACCTTTCGGCCAGTTCCTGAATGGAAAAATCGGCAAATTGCTGCAAACTTCTTTTCTCCCAGGTGATGTGCACATTTGGATGCAGTTCGGAAAACCGTTGTGCTGTTGCCACCATCGGCAAAAGTCCGCGACTGTGGTTCCAGGTTATTCCTTTTAAATTAATCGTCTTTTCCACTTAATCTTATTTTAATATTTTTTAGTGAACTTTCACTAAAATTTAATTCGTTTTACTTTATTGTTAAGCGCTTCTTTATTACCCTCAAAAGGCATTAAATAAAAGCTGTAGTTATAATTTTTTGCTGGTAGCTGGTATTGCGGCAATGGCGCAGCAACATCACTCCAACTGTCGTTTCCACCAACACCCATTTGTATTAAATCGATGTTTACTGTTAAATAGCCGGCATCTTTTAAATTGTTGGTGTGTTTTGCAGCCTGAACATTCTCATCGATGTAAGGACTGGCGCTCATGCTTAATAAACTGTCGGCTACGATTAGCAGGCCCTGTTTTTTGGATTGATCCGAAAAGTACATCCAGCGCACATCGGTACGGTTTCCATTTTCCTGCGGAACGGCGTAATGCTCCATAAAATCGTTTACCGGTTCAGCATAAACGGCAGCATCTGAAGCATAATTTTTATCAATATAATTTTCCATCGGGCCTTTGCCATACCATGAAATGTTATCGTAATTACGGGCAATTCCTGTTTGCATCCCTACTTTAGGAATATTCGGTAAACCGGGTTTAACTTTCAGTATGTATTTTACCTCTATAGTGCCTGAAGAAGCAATTAAATAGCTGATTTGAGCGGTTGCGCTATCATTTATCAGGCTATAATTCGAAGTATGTACGAGGCCTGAACCCGCCATGTTATTAAACTTACCCGCATTTGATCCTGTGTATTTGAGATCATTGGCATACCAATGCTTTAATTTTTTATTCGATTTCCAGCCGCGTTTATCATTGTCGGTTAAAGGACGCGTAAAATGTGGCAGCAATGGTGCAAAAAGCTGTTCTTTACCTTTCCATTTATAAGAAATCAAAGCACCATTTTTTTTGCTGATACCGATCTCGAAATTTTGACCTGAATAGATATGCATGTCAGCATTGCCAGTGTATTTTGGCGGCGTAATTTTATCGGTCAGCCTGGATTGGGCTAAACCTGTTAACGCAAACTGATTTGAAGCTACTTCGAAACCTTTTTTGGCCCAGGCTTCGTCCTGGCTTAAAGTAAAATGGATATCAGCTAAATATTCTGATCCTGCATCTATTTTTGGCAGATATTTCGAAATGTTAAGCAAAGTATCTTTTCCGGCAGCAAGATTAACGGCAGGCAGAATTTTCTGGCTCAATACCACTCCGTCTTTGCGTACAATTAACGTGGCAGTATAAGCGTTCAAATTTTTAACCGCATGGCGATTGCTGATTTTTAAAATCCTTTTCACCTGGTCGGCCCATTCGGTTTCTGCGCCCTGATAAACACGTTTACATTCGTACATGGCTCCTTTGGGTTTTCCATCAGAATTAACCACGCCTTTAATAGTGAAATTATCGAAATACTTTTCGCCAAAATCGCCGCCATAGGCATAGAATTTATTACCCGCACTGTCGGTTTGCAGAATGCCCTGATCTTTAAATTCCCAGATGGCGCCTCCGATTATACGTGGCGTAGCACGGAAAACATCCCAAAAATCTTTCATGTTTCCCACAGAATTTCCCATCGCGTGGGCATATTCTACAAAGAAAATCGGGCGGTTATCGCCATTTTTCTGTTCTGCCAGCATTTTGGCGGTATAAATGCCAGGGTACATCCGGCTTACTATGTCCACATAAGGCTGATCTTGAGGGTTTTGCAAGCGATGCGAATGATCGTTCGGTTTTAAATAAGCCGGATTGCCAGGGTCGATGTAACCATCCAACCGCGGATTTCCCATGGCAGGTTCGTAATGAACAGGCCTGGTGATGTCAAAATCGTGGATCCACGCTGCCATAGCTGCATGGTTGGGGCCACTACCCGATTCATTGCCCAAACTCCAGATAATGATGCTCGGATGGTTTTTATCGCGCATTACCATACGGCTGCTACGCTCTAAATAAGCCGAAGTCCAGGTTGGGTCGTTACTCAATTTACCGCCGAGGCCGTGAGTTTCCAGATTGGCTTCATCAATGACCAGGATGCCATATTCGTCGCACAGATCGTATAAATACGGATCCATTGGATAATGGCTGGTGCGGATACAGTTAAAGTTGAACCGTTTTATCGTCTGCACATCCTGCAGAATATCTTCGCGATTTAAGGCTTTGCCTTTTGTTGGGTGATGATCGGGACGGTTGATTCCATAGAGATAAGTTTCTTTGCCATTAATTAACAGTTTACCATTCGTTTTAGAAAATTCGATACTTCTGAAACCAACTTTACAACTTTTAACCTCGAGCGTTTTACCTAAACTATCTTCTAAAGAAAGGGTTAGTGTGTAGAGATTAGGTACTTCATCACTCCATTTTGCCGGATTCTTTATCTTACTTTCCAGCAGCCCAAATTTCACGTTATCCAGGCGGGGCCATATTTCATTGATGATGCTTTCTGCGCTTCTTTCCAACGGCTGGTCCAAAACGGCTTTACCATTTTGATCAAAAAGCAATGCTTTTACCTTATAACCTTTAACTTCTTTACCTGTAAGGTTTTCAATCCGTGGACGGATACTTAAAGTAGCATCTTTATAATCTTTATCGAGTTTGGTTTGAACAAAGAAATCGGCAATCCGCAATTTAGGTTCGGCCAGGAGCATTACTTCGCGATGGATGCCGCTTAAACGCCAGTGATCCTGATCTTCGAGAAAACTGCCATCTGTCCAACGCATTACCTGAACCGATAAAATGTTTTCTCCAGCCTGGAGATAAGGTGTAATATTGAATTCGGATGAAAGAAAACTATCTTCGGCATAACCCAGGAATTTCCCGTTCACCCAAACTTTATAACCTGAACTTACCCCTCCAAAATGCAGGGTGATATTCATATCTTTCCAGTTTGCAGGAATAGTAAAAGTGCGCTGGTAACTGCCCACGCCATTATAATCCATTGGCGGATTAGGCGGATTTACAGGACGGAAAGGATAAACAGCACTTTTATAAATGGGTTTATCGTAACCTTTCATTTCCCAGTTGGAAGGAACTTCGATTTTTTTCCAGCCACTTACGCGTGATTGATAGAAGTTTTGCGGTGCATCAGCAGGTTTAAGGGCAAAAGAGAAATCCCAATCGCCATTTAAAGAAATCATTCGGGTTGATTGTTCACGAATGCCTTTTTTTGCGGCTTCAATATTTTCGAAAGAGTAAGCTGTTGCACGTGATGCATCACGGTTTATGCCACTTACCGATTGATCTTCCCATGGCTCCCTGCTGTAAATTTGAGGGGCTTTTTGAACAGCTGTAGGTGTTTTATCGACAAGCTGGGCATTGGCAATTAAAATCTGACCACAAAGGCTCAAAAAACACAAAGCAATTGCTTTAGCCAAAAAGCTTGATCTTGGTATCAGAGTAATTAAAAATTGATACATCTTCATCATTTTGTGGTATGAATTAAAATTGAAGATGAAGACAAACCTGCTGAGGCTGCCGTTAATTTAATGGTTCCGGTTTTTTCGGTGGATTGGAGAATGGCCAGGCACAAACCATGAAATGTTTTACGGTAATTTGCTTTAAAAGGCTCTAAACTGGCCTGGAATCCATTATCAACACCTGCAATAAAACCATTGCCTTCCACTTTAAAATTAACCAGGTTATCAGCATTGGGCACAACATTTCCTGCGGTATCTAAGATGCGTACAGTAACAAATGATAAATCGCTGCCGTCGGCTTTGATGTTTTTCCTATCGGCAACCAACTCAATTTTAGCAGGTACTCCGGCAGTTTTTACCTCGCGGACCAATACCTCTTTGCCATTTTTACGCGATACCGCTTTTAAAGTTCCAGCCTCGAAATTTACATGCCAAAGCACATGCAGATCATCACCTTGTTTAGACTTTTTACCCAGCGATTTTCCATTCAGGTATAATTCTACTTCATCGGCATTATTGTAATAAGCCCAAACTTCAACTGATTTGCCTTTTTCCCAGTTCCAGTGCGGTAAAATATGCAGTACAGGTTTGTTGGTCCACTCACTTTGGTACATGTAATAGGAATCTTTAGGAAAACCCGCTAAATCGACAATACCGAAATAAGAACTCCGGGCCGGCCATGGATAAGGTAAAGGTTCGCCGAGGTAATCAAAACCTGTCCAAACGAACAAACCTGATACATGATCGTATTTTTTTGCCTCCTTCCAGGTTTCCTCATGGGTAGAGCCCCAATAGGCAGAAACATTATCATAAGCAGATGCCGACCACGCTTTATTGCCTTCGGTAAATTTGGTTTTACCATCTTTAGGCCAGCGGCGAATGGTATCAGCAGTATCATAAAAGCCCCTCGTTTCGAGTGCAGAAGTAGTTTCGGTAGCCAAAAACTTAACCCTGGGATAATTCGCAGGAAAATCTTTATAAAGTTTGTGATTATAGTTTAAACCGTAAATATCAAGCGCATTGGCCTGGTAGATGAAGTTTTTTTCAGCTTTTGTTTCGGTTAGCGCCGAAATTACCGGACGGGTATTATCCAGATTTTTAACGATTGCAGCCAACTCTTTGGTAAGCGCAATGCCCGTGCTGTCAAACTGTTCGCGGATTTCGTTACCGATGCTCCAGAGGATGATGGATGGGTGGTTACGATCGCGTTTAATCATATCTTCCAGGTCTCTTTTATGCCATTCAGGAAAATTCAGGTGATAATCATTTTTGGTTTTCTTTTTCGCCCACATGTCAAAAGCCTCATCCATTACCAGAAAGCCCATTTTATCGCATAAATCCAAAAACTCAGGCGCTGGCGGATTATGGGCGGTACGGATGGCATTTACACCCATTTTCTTCATTATTTCGAGCTGGCGCTCCATGGCCCGTACATTTACAGCAGCACCCAATGCGCCTAAATCATGGTGCAGACACACACCGAGAATTTTCATTGGTTTCCCGTTTAAAGAAAAACCTTTCAGCGCATCAAAATTGAATCTCCGGATGCCAAAAGTGGTACTTTGTACATCTATAATTTTATTTTCGGAATCAATAATTTTAACCAGCAATGTGTATAAATATGGTCTGTCTACCGACCATATTTCAGGCTTGTTGATCAGTAAGTTTGAAACGATTTTTCCACTATTATCTTCAATAAGATCCTCTTTTGTAGTGTGTTGTAAAACCCGCTTCCCTTCTTGGTTTTCTACCGTAAACTCGATTTTGTATTTTTTAGTTTTATCTGATGATTTGTTTACAAAATTAACCTGGGGAGCTACAAAACCTACTGTTTGACCTGGTTTTAAATTTCCGCCATCTGTCGATTCGCCGAAGTCGCCACTTACAAAACCCGCTTTAACAAAAATGCCATGTTCTTGTATAGCAACTTTAGCTGTTGAGGTTAACCATACATTTCTATAAATACCCGAGCCGGAATACCAGCGCGAATCGGGTTGAGCAGAATTATCAACTTTAACGGCAATAACGTTTTTCCCAGATTTTAAAAATTTACTGATTTCGTAAGAAAATGAGCTATAGCCATAAGGTCTTTTGCCTAAATATTCTCCGTTTACCCAAACCTCGCTATTTTTATATACGCCATCGAATTCGATTGTGATTAACCGATCTTTAAAATTGGCGGGGGCGGTAAATTCTTTTCTGTACCAGCCAATTCCGGTAGGTAAACCACCGCCTTCAGGTTTTGCAGGGTTTTTCTCATCAAATTTTCCTTCAATGCTCCAATCATGCGGTAACGTAAGTTTTCTCCATTTCGAATCATTGTATGATGGAGATTTAGCTGCAAAATCATCGCCCAGGAAGAATTTCCATTCTTTATTGAAACTTATTCTGGTGCGGGGTTCCGGAGTGGCCGTCATTGCGAGGCATGAAGCAATCTTACTACTATGGGTCAGCCGTTCTTTTGCATTAGGATTGCTTTCCCGAAGTTTCGAGAAAAGTTTCGCCTCGCAACAACGAGGTGCCCACAAGCCCAAAATCAAAAAAAGTACAACTTTAAAATTCCTAAGCCTCTTCATGTTATTTCTCAGTTTCCCTTACAAAATCTACTTTACTTTTACCTAAATCTTTCGAAGTTGCTACTGCAATTCCGCGTTGATCCTGTTTATTTACGGCACAATAGAAATGGTAAACCACGCCCTTATATTTTAATACGAAAGATTTATGTGCATACAGTTCATCATACTTTTCTGAAGATTCAATCAGGTTATCGCCTGTCCAGTCGGTCCAGTTTACAAGATCTTTTGATACGGCAAAGCGATTGAAAGATCCTTTTCTATCCTGCCAGAAAGCCCCAAAGTAAAACATTACATAATTATCGCCAATTTGCTGTATTACAGCATCTCCTGAGATACCAACCGGATGATGAACCACCGGATTTTTATTAAAGCGCTGCCAATGAACCATATCATCCGAAACTGCCATCCCGATCCGTTCATACCAGCGTGTTTTTTTATTGTTCGCCAGCGAATCGCCCACAGCGTTATAGTACATTACAAAGCGATGTCCTGTTAATTTTTTCCGGTCTTCGATCACCGTGCTTTTAAAAAGTTTATTGCGGTTTTCCCACCAGCGTACATTTTTATCTGATGAGCTTAAAACAGGTTTTTCTAAGCGGCTCCATTCCTGCACAATGGATGGATCTTTTGTTGTATAAGCCATTCCGATAGATAAAGGCTCCACTTCATAACCTTTCTCTTTTCCTCCGAAATACGACATCCAATATTTGCCATCAAACTGATTTACACCATAACTTCCACCCCATTTGATGTCGGTTAAGGCATTATATCCCGCTTTTTGATTGTCATCCCAGTTACCGGCATCAGTAAACGACATCAGTTTGCCCTGGTTTTCCCAATGCAGCAAATCTTTACTTTTTGCCAGCCAGGTTTCGTAACCACGACCACTAAAAATGAGATAAGTCATGTACCAATCCTTTCCTTTTCTATAAACTGTGGGGCAATCCATTTTATGCTCTTTATCTCCAGGAACCATTACCAAACCGTATTTGAAAGGTGTTTTTACTTCCTGATAGATTTTTCCCATCTCTGCAGCAGAAACAGTTTGATAACTTTGAGCATTTGATTTAACAGCCCAAATAAAAAGAAGGATCAAAATGCTTATCTTTCTCATTTGAACTTTAAATTAAATTTATAATAGCCTGAACCGATAGCAATCCTGGTTTTACCGTTTTCGATCCCTGCATTGCTAAATGATGCATTATTTTCTTCCAGAAGCTCGCTTTTCGGATACGCCGGGAAATAAACCACAGCTTTAGTATTCACGGGAACATTAATTTCTAAAATGAAATTTTTATCGGTTTTCTCCCATTTAGTAGAGATTTTTCCATAAGGAGAATTAAAACTAACCTGAGCGGCAGTTAAATCGCCAACTACTTCTGGTTCAATTTTAATTTGATTGAAAGCAACCGAATTTTCTGCCTGGCGGATGCCACCAATGCCACTATACAGCCATTCCATTAAATGACCAAGCATAAAATGATTGTTGGAAACCGTTGGTAGAGCCGCCCACGATTCGGTTAATGCGGTAGCACCTTTGGCAATCTGCATACCATAACCCGGTACATCGGCGCTACTGTTCATATCGAAAATCACATCCGATTTTCCGGCATCTTCTAAAACATGTAATACATAGCGATACCCGATATCACCAGCGGTTAAGCTGTTTTTTCTATCGCGGATATCTTTAACCAGATTGTCAATCACTGCTTTTTTATCTTGTTCTTCAACCAGGCCCATGTAAACCGCCATGGCATTTGCTGCCTGCGAACCCGTTGCGTATTGTTTGGTTTTAGCATCAAAAAACTTGTTATTAAATGCTTTTCTTACTTCAACGGCAAGTTCTGAATAAGCCATTGCATCAGCCCTTTTAACTAAAAGTGTAGCCATTTTCTCCATTACCTTCAAATCGTAATAGTAGATGGCCGTTCCGGTAACGCCCATTGGCGTGAGTTGAGAAACACCGGGTGGTTTTGGCCCTAAATCATACCAATCGCCTAAACCCTGAGATAAAATATGGTTGTTTGCTTTTGTGCCCAAATAATTGATATAACGCTGTATCATCGGGTAATAATCAACCATGGCCTGTTGTTCTCCATACCATTGATAGAGGTACCATGGTAATAAAATCCCACTGCTGCCCCATTCCGGCGAATCGCGGAACATATCGCCACCCCATTCAAATTTTACGTATTCAGGGGCAATTTCCGGGATCAGTCCGTTGCTCAGCTGTGAGTTTCTCATATCCTCCAGTGCTTTTTTAAAAAGCGGCGCAGCATTGTAATTGTAACCTACAGAATTGCCCATCAGGTGCAACTGCTCCAGCCAGCCCAGTTTTTCACGATGCGGACAATCGGTAAAAACACTCATCATATTACTTTTTACCGACCAGTCAATCAGGCTGAAAGTTTTATTAAATAAACTGTTCGAAGACGAGAATTCACCAACTTTTTCAGCAGCATTTCTAATATGTAATGCTTTTAAATCCTCAATAACAGCTTTGGTTGAATTATTTTCTTTTCCAGTCGGCACAGCGCCTTTAACCTGCAGGTAACGGAATCCTGTATAAAAGAATTTTGGCCGCCAGGTTTCTAAACCATCTCCTTTTAATATATAAGTAAAATAAGATGGACCACCCATATTTTTCTGGGTTACTGTGCCATCGGCTTTTAATAATTCTGCCGGTGTAATGCGGATGGTATCGCCTTTTTTGCCACGTACTTTTAATTCGATGATGGCCGAAGCATTCTGTCCCATATCATAAACCCATTCATGATTACCAACTGCAGTGATGTTTTTTGCTGTAAAATGATCGAAAATTTTGATAGGTTCCTCTTTTTGCGCATTGAGTTTTGGTCCGTTAACCAATACAGCAGATTTCCAGTTTTGATCATTAAAGCCTGATAAATTCCAGCCTTTTTGTTCCAGGTTGGCATTATAATCCTCTCCACCATAAATACCCGAGAAAGTGACTGGCGACGGAGCCGTTTTCCAGCTTTGATCGCTAATTACATTTGTTGAAGTTCCATCGGTATATTCTACCAAAACGCGACAGATCATTTTAGGATAGCCAAAAGCTACTTTCAACTTTCTATACCTGTCTTTAACCGGTGGAATGTAGTAAAAACCATTACCAAGCATTACACCAATGGCATTTTCGCCTCTTTTAAGCTGTTTGGTAACGTCGTAGGTTACATATAATGCCTCTTTATCGTATTTTGTCCAACCGGGTGCTAAAAAATCATCCCCAACTTTTTCACCATTTAAGCTCATTTCGTATTGGCCGAGGCCCGAAATAAAAGCCGTTGCCTTTTTTATGGTTTTGGTTACCACAAAATTTTTGCGGAACATAGGCAAAGCATTGCTGGCGTTATATTTATCCTTTTTGCCATCAGTTGGCAGCACATTTACAATCGAATCGGGTATTTTTTCATAAGCAATCCACTTCGCTTCTTTCCAATCGGCCGGGTTTAATAAACCCATTTGCCAGGTTGCAGTATTACTCCACTCCGATCCATTTCCATAATTATCCCAAACACGCAGCTTCCAGTAATAGGTTTTGGTAGGTAAAAGTTTAGCGCCTTTATAGAATATCTGAATAGATTGACCAGAATTTACCCTTTTGGTATCCCAAATTTCGCCAATGTTCTTTTTTAAGTTTGCAATACTGCCAGAAACCAGGATTTGATATGCGGTTTGCATTACATTGTGTTTAGGTGACAGCAATTTCCAGCTCAGGTTAGGATTTACCATATCAATGCCGATCGGATTATTTCTGTAAGCACAAGTCAGATCAATAACCTTTATATCCTGCGCAAAAAGCGGAATGCTCAACAGATAAAGCCAAGAAAAAATCAGAAATCTGCTCATTATCCTTTGGTTAGCATTGCGAAATTTTTACGCAAAAGCAGTGGTTAAATTTTGGTTTATAAATGGTTAATTGATACCTTAATCTTATTAAAAATCGATTCTATGAACGATTTGATTAATAAAGTAGTGTCAATTCAAATATAAATGTTTTTTTTAAATATGAAAACATATATTCGTATTTAAATTACAAAATCTTCCCATCGTTAAATAGGAAAGCATTTTGTATGTTTGAAATTGTAAAAATTACGCTACAGCCAAATTTAAACCTGTATGAACGAAAAGGAATCAAAGTACCAGGCCCCTGCTTTAGATAAGGGACTTGATATACTGGAATATTTATCTGCACAATCTATCCCGCTTTCGCAAACTGAAATTGCAGTCGGCATTGAGAAAACACCGAACGAAATTTACCGGATGTTAATGAGTTTGGAGAGCCGCGGTTATATCCTCCGCGATGAGGTTTCGGGGAAATACAGACTTTCGTTAAAACTTTTTTACCTTTCGCACAGGCACTCGCCTATTGATGAACTGCGTAAAGCGGCACAATTTCCGCTGGAAGAACTGGCCAATACCATCCGCCAGTCGTGCCACTTGAGTATCTTGTATATGAACCAGGTGATGGTAATTATTCATGCGAAAAGTCCGGGGCCAATTGCACTTTCTATCGAAGAAGGAAACCTATTTCCATTACCGCTAACAGCATCAGGAAAGGTTTTATTGGCTTATATGCCAGAGGTGGAACGGAACACTACTTTAAAAAACAATGCGATTTATAAGAAATACCACAAAACACAACAGGAAGATTTTTTGAGTTCATTGGAAGATATCCAGCAAACAGGTTCATATTTTAAAAACAGCGACTCGGTTTCGGGTGTAACCGATCTTTCTGTACCTATCGGTATTTCAGGAAATAACGGGATTATTGCCTGTTTAACCATTTCGATGTTAAATGCGATCAACGTAGATCAGGCAATCGAAAATGATGTGATACTGGCCGAGGCACAGAAATGTGTGAAGAAGATTGAGCAAAGGATCGGGGTTTAGCCCGCCCCCCTGGAAAGGGATTTAACTTTTTAATTGATAAAACAGTAAATGAATTGCAAGCTGATTTGGGCGTTACCCAAGCTGCGCAAGGGTCGGGCTTTTCAGGGCTGCGCTTCGCTCCGGTACCGATAAAATATCGGTACTAAACCCTTACAATCCCTAACGCGGATTTAACTTATTAAAGCGTCTTTATTTAAACCTAGCAGGTTTTAAAAACCTGCGAGGTTTAAATAAGAAAAAGTTTGCGCTCGTTTCCCAACGAGTGCATCAATAACTAAACGATTTTATCATTTGTAAACGATGAATTATTTAACGCCCGTTAGAAACGAGCGTTAGCCTAAAGATCTACCCTGAATACTTCACTTCATAATCCCTGCCCTTTTCAATTGTTACCTCAAAAAGCCCTTTTGAAATTTCTTTCACCTCGGCATTTTTAACAACTGGCTTCGATTTACTTTTAAACCTTAATTTTCCAGTTCCTGTGGCAGAAGAAACTCTGATTTCTTTTTTGCTGCAATACACCGAAATATCACCGTTTGCGGTTGGTACTTTTCCTTCCATCCAAGCTAAACCACCTAAATTAGGTTCAATGGTGTAAGTTTGGTAACCTGCTGTTACTGGCTGAACACCCAGGTAATATTTCCCCAGTAAATAAATCGGGCTGGCACCCCAGGCATGGCAAAGGCTTTTACCAAATGGCCTACCGTACATTTCCAAGTGCTCGGTTCCTTTTTTATCCGGATTATATTCTTCCCAGAAAGATGTAGCACCGAGTTTTAACATACCACCCCAATAGTTTTTCATTTCCTTTAACACATAAGGTTGTTCGCCCATAGCACATAAGGCCTCCAGTTCGTAAAAGCGCATGTAAGGCGTGGTGATTTTGGCTACGTTATCATTCAGCAGAACATTTTCTTTCACTGCTAACTTTTGCTCGGGACTGAAATAATCAAAGAAAATCCCGAACATATTGGCGTATCGGGTTACGTTATCGGTTTGTTTATCATCAATTCGACTATGTACCAATGCACTTTTTTGCTGATTCCAGTAAAGCTCAAATATTTTTGCTTTTAGTGCTTTTGCCTGCTGATCATATTGAGTCGCTCCGTTTGTATCGTTCGCTAATTTAGCACATAAAGCCATGGTTTCTAGACTTCTGGCGTACAATAACTGCTCAAAACTTACTTCACCATCCTTACTCAGTTTATCTGCCCAATCAATAAAAATCCAGTCACCCGGCATCCATTCCAATAAGCCGTTTTTGTTCTTCCTGCCATCTATATAAGTCATTAACGATTGCATACGGGGATAAATATCCTGCACAAATTTCTGGTCCCCGGTAAATTTATAATAATCGTAAATGCCTAAAAACCAATAGAAAGAATAATCCATAATGGTATTGATGTGAGCCGTTACCGGATCTTTACCACGTTGCGCAAGCAATGTCCTTTTCACAGTTGGTGCATCAAAAAACAAATAATAATTCATCAGGTAACTTTGATAGGCATCACCACTCCAAACCCATCTGTCACGCTTGATGCCATCGATAAAAAATTCGCGGGTATTTAAATGGAAAGTATATTTAGCTACATCATAAATTTTGTTCAATTCTGCATCAGATGATTTAAAACTGCCGCGTTCGGTTACCGGGGCATACTCATATAACATGGAAACAGAATCAGCAGAAACACCGTTTCCGGGTTGAAAATTCACATATCTGAAAGCTTTTGAAAGCGGCATAATGGAATCTTTCTTCTGTTGCAGGTCAATGTCCAGATTGTCTAAGGTTTCGCATTTATCTATCGATAGTGCTTCTTCTTTCGATTCTCCATAGTAGATACTCAACCTCCCTTTTCCTTTTAAACCATGTACTTTAATAAAACCAAAGGTTTCTTTTCCGAAATCGGAAAGTAAGCCATTATTTATTTTTTCTGTTTTAACTGCGGATTGTGCGATAACCGGTAATTTAAATTGTGATGGTAACTGGTCTGGATCGTTCAGGTTCCATGAACCGGCTGAAACAAATGTAGTTCCTGATTTATCGGATGTCTTTCCACTGGCATCAATCCATTCTTTATCTTCAAATGTGGTCAGCCAGGTTTCGTCTGAAACTATGGTTTTACCCTGTACAAAAATCGAGGGAACATGGGCCTGGTTATACACTTTTAAGCTTAATTTATGTTTGCCGGCAGGAATTTGGATGCTTTTTGGAAAACCGGAAATGGCCTGACCATCAATTTTTACATTATAGGTGCCTTCTACAAAAAGTTTAACTTCTTCAGGTTGCGAAAGGTTAAATTCTTTATGAAAATCGACCAGAACATAATGACTGTCCATTTTCCAGAATACTGGAAAAAAGGAACCTCTTTCAGTTCTGCGGTTTTGCATTACGTTGCTCATGTAAATATCAAAATCTCCCGGATACCAAATCCAGGAGGCCTTTTGGGCAGAGAGCTGGACTACAGAGCCACTGAAGATGAGGAGGAGGATTATCTTTTTTAAGGTTTTCATATATAGTTGATTTTTAGCCACAAATGGACATAAATTTTATATTGTTTTTTGTTCTTAACCACAGATGGACACAGATAAACACGGATTTTTATATCTGTGTGCATCATTTTCATCTGTGGTTCATTTTATAATTCTGGATTACGGGCATCCGTTTAATGTCCATTAAAGAAGAGGTAAAGCGCAACCATCACGATGGCCAATGCGGTCCACGAAATCCATACCGCTTTAGCTGGTTTTTCAATATTGGCCTGGTGTTCTTCATTTACGGTATAGATGCTTGGCGATCGATCCAGCAGGGAAATTAAAATGGCAATCAGCAAAAGTCCTGCAAAAATTAAAAAGGAAAGCATTAAATAATGCGGCCAGAAATGGTATTGATCTGAAGGTAAAATCCAGAGATAAGTTACGCCAACGCCCAAACTTAAAATAGAACCAACCGATAGCGTGAAATTGACTGCTTTTCGGGTGGTTCGCTTCCAAAAAACGGTTAACAAAAATACCACCGATAATGGCGGCGCAATAAAGCCCAAAACAGATTGAAAAACATCAAATAAATTGAGTCCTTTAATATTATCAATCGCCAGTACTACAATAACGGCAAAAATGCAGCCGGCTACCACGGCCAACCTGCCAATACGGATAATCTGCTTATTTGTAGCTTCCGGATTGATTTTCTTTACATAAATATCCATCGTGAAAACGGTACTCAGGGAATTTAGAGATGATCCGATGGTACCAACTAAAACGGCAATTAATACCACGATTACCAAACCATTCATTCCGGGAGGAAAAAGGTTGGTTACCATCGTCATATAAGCTTCGTTTGGATCTTTTAAACCAGGAAATAATACGTAACAAAGGATTCCTGTTCCGATAAATAAAGGCAGGGAAAGAATTTTTAACCAGCCGATAAAACTTACGCCCAGTTGCCCCTGTTTTAAATTTTTGGCACCCAAAACGGATTGTACCATCGATTGATCGGTACAGAAAAAAGCAACAGCAGCAACCGGATAACCTAATAAAATGGCATACCAGGGATATTTTGGATCACTGGCCGGCTGGATTAAATTCCAGAAATGATGAGGTGTTTTGGCATACAAGGCAGAAAGCCCTCCAACTTTGTTTAAACCTAAAAGCATTAATGAAAGGGAAACAGCAATCAATAAAATCATCTGGAAAACATTCACTTTTGCAATGGCTTTTAAACCACCGAAAAAGGTAAATAAACCTGCAAATGCAACTAAAACGGTTACAGATTGCCACATGGGGATGCCCAAAATCTGTCGGACTAAAAAGCCTCCGGCAAATAAGCCAAGTGATAACCAGGAGATTAAAATTTTAACCAGCGCATACCAGGCTAAAATGTTCTGTGTTGAATCGCCATACCGGTTGCCCATAAATTCGGGCATGGTACTCACCTTTGCTGCGAGGTACTTTGGCGCGAAAACAATGGCCAGCAGGAATAAAAATATAAAGGCATACCAATCAAAATTGACCGCCACAATGCCTGTGCTATAGCCAATACTGGCAAAAGCCAACAACATGGATGGGCCAACATTTGTACCCCACATATTAAAACCTATGCTGCTCCAGTTAAGTGATTTATTGGCCAGAAACAAGGTTTCATCCTCGTTCTTCTTTTCCGAAAAACTGGCCCGATACCCGATTATCATCAGAATAACGAGGTACGCGATGACAATGATGTAATCTAAATTGGTTAAACGTTCTACAATGTTTCCCATTGGTTTATTTGGTTAGTTTGGTTGTACGGTTTCAATAGTTTTTAGCCACAGATGAACACGGATAAACACAGATTTTTTAAGTTCAATAGCCAAGGTTCGTGTCCGCCAAGAACCATAAGAACTTTTCGTCATTGCGAGGTACGAAGCAATCTTACTACTATGGGTGGATATGTATTGTACACCCAGCGAGCGTTGTAAGATTGCTTCGTCGTTCCTCCTCGCAATGACGACTTTTTTTATTGCTGCCGAATTTCTTTTACAGTCCTATCGATTCCCTTGTAATGTTATTTGCTTTTAAAATGTCATTAATTCTTACCGGTAAACCAGTTTCTAAAGATTTATCCATGGCCTGCAACAGGGCTACTGTGCCGATTCCCTCTTTTAAATCAGGGTAAGCAGTAAAATTGTTATTTATGCTATCAGCGAAATATTCAAGATAGTTTTGATATTCTCCGGCGTGGTGACTTTGCCCTTCGAAACGGAAATAATGTTTTAAGGTAGCATCGCCCCAGGTAATGATCTTTTCTTCGCCTGTTTTAGTGGTAACGGAATAACGCAGTTCATGGTAATCGGCCTGGCTTGCGCCTTCCGTACCGCGGAGGATACAGCTCATGCCACTGTCGCGGCTTGCGGGTTGTGTTGGCCCGGTATAAGCACCGCTTACCCTTGCAATCCGGCCATCTTTTGCCTTAAAAATGAAATGCATGGTATCCTGATTTTTTAAACCGGCATTTAAGCCATTGCTGCTTAACATCCCGTAACCCATTACCTCTTCAATATCGGGCAAATACCAGCGGATAAAATCTGCAGGGTGACTTAAACCGCCATATAACCATTTAAAAGATTGTTTTAGCGACCATCCTTTTTCTAAAAACCAACGGTGATCGGCATGGTAATGACTTTCTATGGTAATCAGTTCGCCGATTAAACCAGCATCAAAATCTTTTTTCTGGCGCATGGCAGGCTCGAAAAAACGTGAACTTTGTCCGACAAAAATTTTCTTTCTTGATTTTTTAGCAAGTTCTAAAAGTTCGTTTGCATGGGCCAGGTCATCAATAAATGGCTTGGTACATACCACATGTTTGCCATGTTCTAAAGCCAGTTTGATATGTTCGAAATGTAAATGATCCGGCGTGTAAATCGCAATCATATCGATCTTATCACTGGTTAACATATCCTCGTAACTGGTTGTCCAGTTCTGAAAATCGAACTCTAAAGCCCGTTCTTCGCAAAGCTTTTTATTGGCATCGCAAATCTGGATAAGTTTAAACTTTTTGCTGGCCAACGATGCAGAAATCGTGCTTCTGCCCTCTCCTAAACCTAAAATCCCTAATCTTAACATATATTATAGCATTTATTTCTTAGTCGTCATTGCGAGTCACCGATTTTTCATCGGGGCGAAGCAATCTATCATGTAAAAAGATTGCTTCGTCGTTCCTCCTCGCAATGACGACTTTACTTATTTACTCAACCGGTTTAAAAAACACCCACACTTCATCAGGTTTTGTGCCCTCAATTCCCTCCTGGTATTTTTTCATTATCGCGTTCCATTCGTCCACTTTTGGATTGTTTAAGGTGGTTTTTGGATTTAAATCGTCTAATTTTTTTCCTTTCGGAATGCTGATGATCATCATTAACTGCCTTTCTTTTTTGAAAATAACCAGGCGTTGAAATTCTGCATTGCAAAAGCCCTTTGATATCTCCGGCCATTTCTCAAATTGTGCTTTATGGTAATTGAGGTATTCGTTTTGCATCTTTTCATCCTTCACCAGATTGGCCGATAATATGATATTGTCCCATTCGGCTACTGGTTTTTCACCACAATTTTTTTCCCGGTTGAAATCGTAAAACAGGTTATTGTAAAGTTTGATTTCGGAAGAATTTAAGCGCTTTAAAGTTTGTTGCAAACTTTCTACCTTTAAACTGGACGTATAAATTACAAGGCGGTTATTCCATTTGTAAATGGCATCCGGCAGAAGATTATTTTCTTTCGCAAAAGTTTTTAAAGTATGCGCTGACGGAAGATGGTCCGTTTTGAAAATCAGTTCAAAAACCACAGATTGATCTGCAGCCTGATTTATTCCTCTATCCGAATAAGGTGCTTTTTCGTTTAATAAATATTGAAAGGGTTTTTCAAGGCCTGCATTTTGTTTAATGCCTTCCTCAACCTTTGGACCATTATTTTCCCATAAATTATCTGGTCCGTTGGCATTTTGAAGGTATTTTTCAGCAGGTGTCCAGTTGTTTTTAATGGTGAAATAAGACGAACCTTCATCGGTATATAAATAAAACCAATGGTCTGGAAGATGGGCAAAAGGAGCTTTGTAAATGCTGTCGACAACATTTTCGGTGATAAATGATCCTGGTTGGGCTGACAAAGTATAAATCCCGGCTACATCGTACATGTGTTTGCCGTAATGATGGATTTTATTGCCACTGATGGTATTATTTTTCATGGCATTTTGCGTTTTCGTCCAGCCCCAGCCCATGCTGATGCCGGAATAGGAAACATCGCTGATTTCGTTATGCAGGATCTTAATCTCCCGCACATAACCTGCTCCAATACCTACAGCGCCCCAATCTTCGTTAGTTACGTCGGTGATCAGGTTATTTTCAATTTGATCATTGGTCGATATTTCACGCTGATCTGACGGATTGTAAGGCAGGTGAACTTCGGTTGCTTCATCAGAGAATGTTCCGACTAAAATCGCCGAACCACCGATATCTTTGAATAAATTACCTTTGATTTCATTGTCTGCAGTTCCTTTTTTTAAATCCAGCCCCGTTGATGCCAGGTGCTCGAAACGGCAGGATTCGAAAGATGTATGGTTGGCATAAGTCACTTCAACCGCTGAAGCTGGTCTGCCTACCCAAGCCTGGTTTTCTAAAGTGGGCTTATCGGGAGTTCCTGCCTGTTTTAATTTATAGGCATCGAGCATGTACATGCCGGCCTGATGTGGTACATGACCTTGTTTAGAAGGCCTTAACCAACTGCTGTGCTCAAAGGAAATTCCCTTAAAACCGACAAATGATACCGGATGATCTATCGTTCCTTCAATTTTGACCAGGCTTTCCAATGCCGGAGCAATAATTTCTGCATTAGCCATATTTTCTGATGCTTTTGGCCAGTAATAAAGTTTGTGGTTTTGCAGGTCTTCAAACCACTCTCCGGGTTCGTTTAAAAACTGAATGGCATTGCTGAGGTAAAAAGCAGAATTCCCTGTTTTATCTGAAATCCATGGAGCTGGCCAGGGGTGTTCTGACTGGATCCTGCTTTCGGGTTGCATAAATGAAAGTTCAGCAGTATTTCCTGCAACTTTAACTGATTTTACACGAAGATTTGCAATGGCCCACCATTGATGGATCAGCATTTCCATACCTTTAATATTGGCTAAATTGATATTCTTCTGGAGCGGGATTTTACAGGTTTGTTTTTTGCTGTCCCATGATAAAATCCTGCCCATCGCATCTCCGTTATAGTTTTTCGCCCGAATGGCTTTTTTACCATTTACCCAAAGCTGGCGAAATTGAAGGTCGCTCCCATCGAAATTTGGAGGGTTGCTTACCCAAACCTTTCCAATGGCTTCTTTCGGCAAACCCGCAACAGTTCCGGTAAGTTTTTTCCATCCTTTTATTTTGATCCCGCCACTTAAAATCACTTTTTCATTCGCTTCGGCAATAATTAAGGTGGGGATATCTTTGGTTCCAGAATCTTCAGGACGGAGCACGACAGGCTCGTATAGTTGATAAGAGCCTTTTGTTATGATAATGTTGATTCCACCTTTAACTGATACATCATTTAAACGACGCAATTCTCTGGCTTTTCTAATGGCGGAATGAAGTGTAGCCAGAGGTTTTTCCTTGGTTCCAGCATTAGTGTCATTACCATTTAATGAAACATAAATATCTGCTGCATCTGCTTTGAGGTACAATAAAGAGAAAAGAATTACCAGAATTAAAAGCGGTTTGGTTCTTGGATTGACGAGACAAGGCAGCACATAAAATTTCGCTTGATTGGTCTGTGAGGACACAGACCAAGGAGTGAAAAATAGTTTAAATTGTTTGGTTCGTGAAGGTACGAACCAAGGAAACCAGTATTTTATTGTATCTGTGCCTTGCATCTTTTTGGTTATCTCGATTTCCATAACTCCACTAATAAGATTGCTTCGTACCTTGCAATGACGGATCATTTTGAAAAACTGATTTCAGGTAACTGGTATTGGCGCTGAAGTTATATTTTACATTGGTGGGCTGTTTTGCATCCCTGCTTCTTTCTACAACCAGCCAGCCCGTCCAGCCCATGTCATCGAGCGTTGTTTTTACTCTATTTAAGTCGATTTTGGGATCGTTTTGCAGCCAAACGCCATCTTCATTGGTGGCATGGATCTGAACGATGTTTTTCCTGCCCAAAATTTGCAACTCCTTGCATAAATCCCTTCCGTTTTTAATAGCATTAGAGAAGTTGAAATAACTTTTTACGTTTTTAGAACCGATATCTTTAAGTAATTGCAATTCACCCGTTGCATCCAAAGCAGTTTCAATTCCAATAGTAACGCCTGCTTTTGCAGCCATTTTACCAGCTGTTTTCAGCCTTTCTACAATCGGTTCGCGCAGTTCAGGATTTTTGACCAGATCGCCCTGAATGCCCAATGGCAGAAAAACAACTTTAATGTTCATTGCTTTGGCCGTGTCGAGGCAATCCTGTATCATTTTTTGATAGGTTGGGCGTTTGGCGAACGATTGCGCATAAAACCCGGTCATGGCCAGTGAGCAGAATTCTAAATTCAGTTCATTGGCTTTATCAAGATATTCCTGTCTGATTTTTGGATCTGCCAGTTTATTGTCGAAGGTTTCCCTGTCGCCCAAGCCACCCATATCGATTTCCAAACCATCTGCACCAATTTCTTTTGCAAGTGGTAAAGCGCTAATTTTCTGACGTTTGAGGATCATGAGGTCAATTACCGCAACTTTATACCTGTTTTTCTTTTCTGCCGCAAAAAGCAACTGATCGGGAAGTAATAACACGCCAGTTAGCAAGGCCATTTTACCTATAAAAGTTCTCCTGTTCTGAATTTGCATACCCAATTATTTTGTTGCGTTTAACGGAAATAACTTTTCCAGGTTTTCAAAACCCATAACCGCATTTTTAGGCAGTTTTTCACCTTTATCTCCAAAAACATACATCGCATTTTCCTTTTCAATGGTTACTTTGCTCTCATCGTATTTGCCTGTTTTATCTTTAACAGCAGCGCCATTTAGCTTGAAATTTTTGATCAGGAAATCGTAAAGCGCAATCCGTTTATTAATGCCAAAATCATGTTTTTCCTCTGGTAAATGAACATTCTCCACTTTATCCTGAACACCGTAATAGGCATACATTTTTTGCAGATAGGGAAAATCATGTTGTGGCGTGTGAGCAGTCCAGTCGCTACCATCCGAAACCAGTAATTGAGGTCGTGGGGCAGCCATTGCGGCTAATTCTACATTATCCGTTCCACCGCCACATTGATGAATGGGCATACCGCTTTCGCATGGACAACCGCCATAAAAATAAGATGACATGGCCACCACTGGTGCGCTCAGCTTAATTCTGTCGTCCATAGCGGTCATTAAAATCGAATGACTTCCGGCACCAGAGCCGCCGCTGATGCCGATTCTTGCTGTATCTGTTTCTTTAAGGGACGAAAAATAATCCAAAATGCGGATGCCACCCAAGGTTTGCACGGTTTGTGCCAAACTGCGGCGATGATCTTCATATTTAAACTGGAGCATAGATTCGCCCCAGGCAAATAAATCGTAACTAAATGCCATTGCTCCCATCCTGGCTATTGTTGCACAACGGATCTGGCAATCTGGTCTGTAGCGTTGCTTTTCCCAGTGTCCATCTGGGCTTAACACGACAGGGATTTTACCTTTCACATTTAAAGGCTTGTAAAGTGAGCCATTGATCCACACACCAGGCAAAATCTCCAAAGCGATATTTTCTACCGAATAGCCATCGAAAATTCTTTTTGCGGTGATAATCGGTTTTGAATTTGGTTTTGCAGGCAATGGCGATAACATTAAGGCCTGGTAAAGTTCGGGTTTGATTTCTGCCTTGCGTTTTTCCCAACTGGCTTTATTATGGTATTTTGTTGCCAAACTATCGAGATAAGCCCATCCATCCTGAACTTCCCAACGGTAATATTCGTACTCTTTCAGTTTGTAAACTCCGGGTTTTTCCTTATTTACTTTCATGTCCAGAGGCATCAGCACATTCGTTAATGTTTCATCCACATTGATACGGAAACGCCATTCGGCATAATTAACCCATTTGTCTTTTACCTGTGGCTCTGAATATTTGATCTGAACTTTAAAACGGGTCTGGATCTCTTTAAGGACATCAACTAATGGTTTTTTATAAAGGTTATCGGTGTTTTGGGTTTGGGCGGAGCCGTTATTTGGCAAAGATATGTAGGTAATAAATAATATAGCTAAGTACCTGAACACCCTACCCGTCATTGCGAGTGCTGATTTTTCATCAGCCGAAGCAATCTCTCCCAGCGAAATAGATTGCTTCGTCGTGCCTCCTCGCAAAGACGACCGCCAAAACCACGAAATAACGTATTTAGTTGCATTTATCATCTTAACCCTCCTCGTTTTTAGTTTCCGTAATCACGGGTGCAGTATAACCTTTCAGTTTTGGCCAAACGCCATTTTTAATTTTCTTTAGCTTTAACTTTGATGGATCGACCACCACATGCTTGATTTTTTCTCTCCTCCAAGTGTAAATAAAATGCAACATGCCATCGCTGGTTTGGATAACCGCAGGGTAAGAATACTGGCTGATTGGTGAATCTTCCAATATCAAAGCAGCATACCATTCTTTCCCATCTTTAGAAATGGAAACATTTAATGGCGTGCGAGGTCCTTTTGCTAAATCTCCGGGAGGCAACACATGATTATACACCAAAACCAGGCGACCATCTTTCAAGGTTACTGCATCGGTTCCAGAATTATTATTTGGCAAAGATGTTTTGGTTAATGCGGACCAGGTTTCGCCGTTATCGTTAGACCAGGATTCTATAATTGCACGGTTAGCGGTTCTGGCTAAAATCTGCAATTTCCCATTTTCATATTGTAAAATGCTGGGTTGAATGGCTTTGATGCCATTTTCCGGCAGCGGACCAACGGTTCTCCAGGTTTTGCCATTATCCTTGGTAACTTCGAAATGGATTTTCCAGCCGTCGCCTTCTTTGCTCGATGGTGCAAAAAGGTTTCCGTTGCTTAACAAAACGGGTTTATTTTTTACCGGCCCGATATAGCCATCAGGTAATTTTGTAGCTTCCGACCAGGTTTTACCACCATCTTTTGAGGTTCTCATCATACCCCACCACTCGGAAGGTTTGGGACCGATTTTATAGAACAATAACAAATCGCCACCCGGCACCTGATATAAAACAGGATTCCATGTTGGTAATCTTTTTCCTTCAGTTTGAATGCCGTTAGCCACCGAAACCGGCGCTAACCATTTACCATCTACAAAACGGCTGATGTAAATTTCAACATCAGGATTACGTTCCTTGGTTCCCCCAAAAAACGAAGCCACCAAACCTGTAGGCGTTTCGGCTACGGTTGCAGAATGGCACGATGGAAATGGAGCTTTATCGTACAGGAATTCTTGCTTTACAATGCCGGTTTGCCACTTTTCTACCTGCGCATTCGCAGTTAAAGCAAATAATACAATTGATATGGTTAAAATTTTCTTGAACATATTATTTTTAGTTTCCGTCATTGCGAAGCTGATTTTTCTTTAGCTGAAGCAATCTATCCTATTTAGAAAGATTGCTTCGTCGTTCCTCCTCGCAATGACGAGATATCGATTATTGTTTTGCCTTAGCTTCTTTTATCTTTTTAGTATAAGCACTATAGAGTGCTCTCCAGCTGCGTCCGTTGTTATTGAGTAATTGCTCTGATTTGGTTTTATAGATTTCGAAAATGGCCGAAATTTCTTTCATATTTTTATAATCTACGGCCTGTTCGCGTGCCTGTTTTAAGAATGACAGGATTTTAGCCTCTTCATCTGCAGTTAGATCGGGTACAATTGCCTTGTAACCTTTCATCGTAAAATCGACCTTACCAATGGTATATTTATCTAAAATTGATTCGACCTGCTGAGGTGATAAATTTTTATTCAATCCATCCATTAAAGCCTGATGTACAGTTGATGGCATGGCAGAATCGGCAATAATTTGTTTATCGAGGTCGTTTAGTTTATTTCCGGTTACAGGATTTATGCCATCAGGAACGGTTGATGAAGGATGATCGTTATGCCAGTCTTTAACAGTGGTTAAATGAACTGCGATTACATTTTCTACAGTGGTTTTCTTCGCGGCATCGGTTAAATTTAATGTTGCCACCCACTCTTTTGCTTTGGTTAAAATATCCTCGGGTACAACTACATCTTTGGTTTGACTAAATGCGCTTACTGAACTGATCAGTAAGGTTATTGTTAGTAATGATTTTAATAGCTTTCTCATAATTGTGTTTACTTTTTTCGTCATTGCGAGCCTGATTTTTCATCAGGCGAAGCAATCTACTCTGCAAAAGAGATTGCTTCGTCGTGCCTCCTCGCAATGACGACTATTTTATCTTTATTTATTTTCCACCACAAAAGCATAATCCCCTGAGCCAATCTCATAAACGGCCCTGTTATGCTCCATTTTTATAAATTTTAAATCTTTTATTGATTTTATCTTTTCTGAAATTTCATTTTTATTATTTGCGGGAATATACACCAACGCAGATGTATTTGCCGGAATGCTAATGTTCCACTTAAACTGGCCTGCAGTTTTTGTGTAATTGCTTTTGATCATCCCATAAATGGAATTGTAACTGGCATTAACCGAATTTAAACCATTAATCATTTCTGGTTTCATTACAATCTTTTTGAAAGCAGCACTTTTTGATTTAATTCCGGCGAGGTTTTCATAATACCAGATCAATAAATCGCCCAGCATCATCACGTGGTTTTGCGAATTCATTTTCGGATCTGCGGTATTGCCGTTCCACAGTTCCCAAATCGTTGTAGCGCCATTTTCGACCATATAACCCCAGCCCGGATAAGTTTTTTGTGTAGCCACGGTATAAGCCAGATCTGGCCGGCCGTAATCATTTAAACAGCGCATTAACCACTGGATGCCGACCAAACCATTACTTAAATGACCTTTGTTAGTGATTTCTACTGTATTAGTGATGTTTTTAAAAACAGTTTCTACTTTATTTTGAGGAACCATGCCGAAGTACAGCGGAATAATATTATCGGTTAGTGCATTCTCCGCATAATAATCCTTGTCGTTATAATATTTCTGGTTAAAAGCGTCCTTAATTTTATCTCCTAAAATCCGATAGGTTTTTACATCTTCTTCGTTATCGATTGCCTTACCAAACTGGATCATCAATTGGGTAAAATGGTAATAATAGGCAGTTGAAATTAACGCTGAAGGATATTTTTTATCTGCGCTCTTCCCTCTTCCGGATTCGATGGTAACCGGCGGCATACACCAATCGCCATAACTATCTTTTGTCAGGATATAATCAACCATGTAGCGATCCTGCATGTAGCCCAGCCACTTTTTCATTGCCGGGTAATTATCACGCACCGCAGTAATATCGCCGGTTTGTTTGTAAAGCATTTCTGTAACCAAAAGCATCGCCCCGGGCCAGGTCATGTTATCACTGTAGTACCGCCAGAATGCAGGAGCAACATCGGGGATGGCGCCATCCTCTTTTTGCGAGTTGCGGATATCCTGCAACCATTTTGCATAAAACCTGCCATTATCAAATAGGAAATTTTCTCCGTAAGCTACTGCGCCCCTATCGCCCAGCCATGGCATGCGCTCATTACGTTGCGGACAATCGACCGGAATGCCTTTGTAACTGCCTGCGATTCCCCACCAGGCATTTTTAAAAATCTGGTTGGTTAAAGCATCCGAAGTTTCGAATGTGCCTACCGTTTTGATGTTATCGTAAATCATTTTCCCCACGAAATCATTTACAGTTGGCTCGTAATCATACCCTGAAAGCTCAACATACCTGAATCCCCGATAACTAAAAGCAGGTTCCCAGGTTTCCATTTCTCCGCCTTTTAGGGTGTAGAGATCAGTACATTTGGCATTGCGGAGGTTTGCGGTAAAAAGCTCTCCGTTTTCCTGTAACGATTCTGCAAAACGCAATTTAACCTGTTTTCCTTTTGCACCTTTTACCTTGATCTGCAACCAGCCTACCATATTTTGTCCCATGTCGAGGATAAACCTTCCGCCAGCTAATTTTGAAATGGAGACGGGTTTTAGTGTATTCATCACCCGCATATTTTCGTTCATTTGCGCTTCGATGGTTCCGGTCGGTTCCTGTACAAATTCGGCTTTTGCCCATTTACTATCGTCAAAACCAATTTTGTTCCAGCCAGTAGCTTCTTTTGTGGCATCATATTCTTCGCCATCGTATTCGTTATTGGCCCTGATTGGTCCATCTGCCGTACCTTTCCAGCTATCATCGGTATCAATGTTGGCGGTTGTTCCATCGGTGTACACAATATTGATGTTCATCAGCATTTTCGGAAAACCGAATGTTTTAATTTTATAAGGCTTTTCATTTTGGCGCATCGCGAAAAAACGACCATT
Source organism: Pedobacter sp. 22226 (assembly GCF_052045455.1). Classification (NCBI taxonomy): domain Bacteria; kingdom Pseudomonadati; phylum Bacteroidota; class Sphingobacteriia; order Sphingobacteriales; family Sphingobacteriaceae; genus Pedobacter; species Pedobacter sp. 22226. The sequence goes on from NZ_JBQEPB010000012.1 coordinate 116,410, forward strand.
ACCTAAAATTGTACCCACGGCATTTTTACCGTTTTGGATATAACTGGTTACATCGTAGGTGTTATACTTTATATTTTTGGTGTAATCGGTTGGGGATGGAGATAACACATCTTCCCCTACTTTTTTTCCATTGATAAATAGCTGGTATAAGCCCAAACCAATGATTGAGGCTGCTGCTGATTTAATCTGTTTGGTACTCTGAAATTCCTTCCTGAAATACCTTGCCGATAAACGCGAATCAGTTTTGATATTATCCCAGGGGAAAGCCCTGTCGAAACCAATCCAACCCTTTGGCCAGTCTTTATAATAAAGCAAACCCATTGTAAAATAGTTATTTGCCGACCACTCGCTTTGTCCGGCAGTTGTCCAGGTTTTTACTTTCCAATACGCTTTTAGCCTGCTATTGAGTGGTTTTCCACTATAAATTACGTGAATCGATTCTGATGAATTAACTTTTCCTGAATCCCATAAATCGCCATCATTTGCCTTTAACTTTTCTTCTGATGAAGCAACTAAGATCTGATAAGCGGTTTGCATTACATTACGCTCTTTGGAAATGATATGCCAGGCGAACCTTGGTCTTTGAACGTCGATTCCCAAAGGATTTTCGAGCATCTCGCAGGTGGTATGCTGCAAAACGATTTGCGCCACCACTTTTGAAAATGGCAGTAAGCAAATGCAGATGATCGATATATAGGCTTTAATGTTCATTCTATTTTCTTTAAAGATTAGTTCGTCATTGCGAAGCTGGATTTGCGCGAGCTGAAGCAATCTTTTTTGCTAAGTTTCTTGTTTTTTACGTCATTCTTTTATTGAGATTGCTTCGTCGTGCCTCCTCGCAATGACGACGCGTCGATAGAAAAATCAAAATACAACGTCATATTTAATGTCCTTGTCGGATCTTTATCAAAATCATAAAATACATGTTTCATTCCCATTGGTCCTGTAGTTTCTGGTTTTTGTGTTTTAGTGCCGATTGCCGAAATGCCATTCATAAAGGAAATATCACCTTTCGGAAAGGTCGGACTCATGTTATCATATTCGGTATCTTTTGATTTTTTTGGCGTAAATAACCTCAAAAACACATCTTCGCGATCGGTTATCACTTTAAAAGATTGCTGTTTGCCAATAAATTCGCACCAATACATGTTCGAATAGTAGCCTTTAAATTCAGGATATTGCCAGGGTGCTTCACCGGTTGCGGAGTTGTTATAATCCTTTTTCCAAATACCAAATTGAGTGCCTTTCATCCGGTTTTTCCAAACACGGTACGGACCGTTGCCTTTATATTCTACAGCTTTAATGTCAGTTTCAGGATAAGAAAAATTCAAACCCACGAAAGTGGTAAAGTAAGCCGATGGAAAATAATTTACCTCCATTTTTAACCAGCCTGAAGGATAAATGGTCCATTTTAAGGTATTGAAACTCTCTTTTTTATCAAATTTGGATGAAATCACCAGATTTCCATCTTCCATTTTAGTAGCGAAATTTTTAAAATTGTTTTCTCCTTCCTGTAAAACCGGACCATTTGAAAACGGAATGATACCTTTTGCATTTTTGGCCTGTTGTAATAATCCGGTGGTTTTATCAAATGTTAAATCAATACCGTTTGAAGAAACCTGGTATGTTTTGGCATCTTCTTTTAAAGCTATTTTAGAAGAACCCGTTTTAACCACCAATTGCTCTGCATCATCTTTTGGCAAAGCAATGGGGAAACTCCAGGTAAATAATTCTTTGCCATTAGGTCCGTTTGCAGTAAGATAAAGTGCATCAAAATTTCTCCAATCAGCAGGAAGATTGATTTTTAATTTTCCTTTTTCGAGAGGTTTAATATTAGGCGCATCTGCTTTTCCACTTTTAAATTCAGCATCCTCACCTGCTTTTAGTTTTTTGAGTTTCCAGCTGAAAGTACACTGGTTAAGATTGGTGAAAGCATAACGGTTTTCGAGCAGGAATGAATCGTCAAAGCCAGCAGTCATTTCTCGTTTTTCTACAAAAACCGGGCTCCAAACCTCTTTAATGGTGTAAAAACTGCCTTCTTTTTCGTGATATGGGCCCACAATCCCGTCGGGACCATGATTACCATCGGTATCCAGTTCGCCGTTTTTATCAGTACGCACTACCCCCTGATCGGCGAAATCCCAAAGAAAACCACCTGCAGAAAGCGGATTGTTCCACATGGCATTCCAGTAATCTTCTATGCCTGCACCATGACCGCCATCCCACATGCCATGTAAAAATTCGGTTGGCATTAAAATATTATGTCCGTGATCGTAATTACCAATTCCGTAGTTAAACTCGCGGTAATGTGTGGTTTCGAAACCGCCAAAAACCTCCCATGGGTGGATTAACGGACGATTTTGTATATCTTCTTCAGCGAACAGATGATCGAGTTCGCGGTTATGTCCGCCTTCATTTCCATTGGCCCAAAAGATAATCGATGGATGATTTTCATCATTTACCATCATCTCTTTCATTAATTTGGTGCCTGTTGGTGTATCGTAAGTGCCATGCCAGCCAGCCAGTTCGTCCATTACAAATAGTCCGAGTGAATCACAAACATCCAAAAAGTGACCATCAGGAGGGTAATGCGACATCCGAACGGCATTCATGTTCATTTCCTTCATCAATAACACATCGGCAATACTGATTTTTTTACTTGTGGTACGACCTGATGATGGGTAAAAAGAATGACGGTTTACGCCTTTAAATTTCATTTTTACACCGTTAATGTAAACCCCATCGCGTTCTTTTACTTCTACCGTTCTGAAACCTATTTTTTTAGAAAGCTGATGAATTTCCTTTCCATTTTTGATCAAAGTAAATTGAGCCGTATAAAGATTTGGAAATTCCGTTGACCATAATTCAGGATTAGAAAATTGGTGGCCAAGTGTGATATTTTGAGTTCCTTTTTTTATTGAAGTGTTAAACCGATCGCCAAAACGTTTTCCATCTTTTGTAAAAAGTTCTACTTCAAGTTTATCGGCATCGCCTGTGTAAGCGATTTTTGCGTCGAAATTTCCATTGCCTTTAGCATCTATTTGTACCCTATCTATATGTGTTTGAGGTAAAGATTCGAGGTAAACCGGTCTGAAAATACCTCCGAAAATCCAGAAATCGGCTTTACGTTCGGCTTCATTAACGGATTGATTAGCAGAATGTTTTGAAACGGTAACTTCCAGTAGATTATCAGCGCCCAGTTTAATTAATTTAGAAATGTCGTACCTGAAAACATAAAAAGAGCCCTGATGCGTTTCTCCAGCTGATTTTCCATTAATTTTCACCTCAGTATCAGTCATCGACCCTTCGAAAACAATATTGATTTTCCTGTTTTTCCATCCGGCAGGAACTTTAAAAGTGTATTTATAAAGTCCTTGCTCCTTCCCTTTATTTTCTTCTTTATTGAAGCCGTAATTGTATTTACCAAAACCCTGTAACTCCCAGTTTGAAGGCACCGGAATAGTGGTCCACTTGCCCGAATTCGCTCCTGCTGTACAAAAGAAATCCCAGTTAACGGTATTGTCGTTTCCAGTTCCGGACAGGTATAATTTCTCTGTTTGCTGTGCCTTTACGCTACAGATCATTATTATTAAACACCAGAAAAGTATAAATCTGCGCTTCATTAATTGGTTTTAAATTGTTTGGTTAAAGGATTATCGGTTCGGAAAGGTAATGCGGGCAAACCGTTACTGTAAAAATTTCCGGTTGGATTTTCGGTCCAGTTGTAACGTAAAGCCACCGGGTTTTCGATCTCTTTTGCTGAAACAACAACTTTTCCATCTTTCACAGTGGCCTCTGCATTAGTGAATTTACCATCATTTCCAGCAATTGTAAATCCAGTGATGGACGATAAATGATCAGTTTTTAAATAATCAAAATCCAGGATTGCCTTGCCCCCAACAAAAGAAACACTTTTGTAAACCGGGCCAGAAAAATCTATTTTTTGGTTGTAGGTTTTACCCAAAGCCAATAACGCTAGTCTTCTGCCTACTTCCCATTTATAGGTTGGGTGCAAATCCCCTCCGTTATCGTTCAAATCTGAAGTGGAAATCATGCCGGTATTTGGCAAGCGTAAAACTTGTTGCTGAGCCTCCCAAAAGTTAGGTTCGGTATCAGCCGATAATACCACCTTATCGCTTTTTTGCTTACTGTAATCGTAAGGTGCAATTTGTACGTAATAAAAAGGCAACTGCTCGCCCCAGGCTTTGCGCCAAAGGTTTACTAATGTTTTTAATTTATAGGAATAACTGATGGTTTCATTCAAAAAGCAGTTGGTTTCGCCCTGATACCATAAAAATCCACGGATTTTGAATTTCGCAAGCGGCTCAATCATGGTGGTATAAAATTTTCCGGGATCGTTGCTTACTTTCTGATTTGTAAAATAGGTTTCCTGCGCAAAAGCCTCGGGAGCTACCCAGGGCTCAATGGCGCTACCTGAAACGGAAGAAGAAATCATGCCCATAGGTACACCCAATTTCTCCTGAATTTCCTTCGCATAAAAATAGCCTACAGCCGAAAAGGCACGTAATGCTGAATCTTCTGCTAATGCCCAACTTTTATGAATCGAATCTGGTTTGTTTAGCTGCTTGCGGTTTACGAGGAAAATCCTGATTTGTGAATTTTTAGCTTTTTCTACCGCATCAGAAGGGAAACCCAGTTTTTCATTTTTAGGCTTAGGGATTTTAGCCAGCTTACGCATTTGATATTCCATGTTAGACTGACCTGAACATAACCAAACTTCGCCCACCAAAATATTGGTTAATTCAATTTTATTTGTACCTGAAATAGTCATGGTTTGTGCTTTCGATGACGTTTTTAAAGGCGACAGTACAACTGACCAGTTTCCATTTTTATCGGTTATGGTTTCTTTTTTCTGACTGGCAAAAACAACCTTTATTTTCTCCCCCGGGGCAGCATAACCCCAGATACTTAGAGGTTTATCACGTTGTAAAACCATATTGCTTGATAAGATTTGTGGCAACAGAATTTTGGCATTGGCGGAGAGGGAAAATAAAGTGATCAAACCCGTCATTATCGTCATTGCGAGGAGGCACGACGAAGCAATCTTTTTTGCCTTACACATAAATTGCTTCGCTTCGATGAAAAATCGAAGACTCGCAATAACGGATGCTCTAAAAACTGAAAACCCTAAACTGAAAACTGATAACTGCATCTAAAATCCCTCCGTTTTTAAATATTTAACTGAATAAACTGCTTCTTTTGTTGATTCACCAGCATTTTTTAAATCGTAAGTCTGATCAGCGGGTGTATCTACATCAGGAAAGCGGCGGACATCGCCGGTACGGAAAACAATGCGTGAAACATCAGCAACAGGCTGGAAAGCCAAACTTGTCAATGCTTCTTTTCCATTCACTGTAATGGTGTAGAAACGGGTTAAGGCATCCAGTTTTACTTTGATGTCGTAATTTTTGCCGGCTTCGTATTTCATGAAGTTTTTATAACGCGCTCCGGCCTTTGCACTAAGCGTTCCTGCGGTATCAAAGGTTAAACGCACTGTAGCGGTTCCTTTTGCATCCTGTAATTCAATTTCAAGCAAACCGAAGTTATTTTGCTTTGGTGTAACCGAAAAAGAAGTAACGATTTTCTTCGATGCAGGGAACAATCTTTCGGCTTTTGCATAATCAAAGGGATCTTTATCTTTTAAGATTAAAGCTCCATCCTCAACTTTTACAGGTGCCCAAAGCGGACTGTATATGTTCCACATTTCGAGCGCTTTATCTTTTGATAATTTGCCGAAATCATCATTTACATGCTGCGTTGCCCTATCATTAACCGGCACAGGAACCGAAGAAATCCAGATATCTTCTTTGTTCATACTATAGGTTACCCATAATTTACCGTCTTTCGGTTTTCCGTTTCCTTCTTCAATGCCACGTACATATTGAGGACCGTAGGATTTGTAATTACCGCCATAACGCATGGGTGTGATTTCGCCATTTACCAACAATAAATTGGTATAATCCAGGCCGTTTTTACTGGTTGATATGGCTAAAGGCCATCTATATTCTGAAGGATTATAAACGGTTGCATAATTTCCATCAGCAGTTTTTTGCCCCCAGATTTTAGCATTGCTGTTTACAAAACCAGGCGCCCGGAACGCACTTTCAGGCCAGCTTTTGCCATTGTCGGTACTGATTGCCGTTAGGGCATTTTTCCATAAGCCCACCACTCTGCCATCAGGTAAATGGTAGTAACTGAATGCTTTATATTGTTTCTGTAAAGTAATTAAAGGATCTTTTCTATCTGCTTCTTCATTCCATTGTTGTGTCATTAACTTATTTGATAACAATTCATTACAGGCTTCAATAAAAGCTTTACTTTTGCTCCTGGTATAAAGCGGATATTTGGTGTTTTTCTCTGAATAACCCGGATTGTAATGGATAAAATAGATCGGACCGTATTTTCCTTCGGGTAGAATTTCCCTTACTGCCCGGCCAATTCCATGACCATCGTTTGGATCGTCTTTGGCATCGAAACTAATGGCATAAAAACCTAAAACAAGAAATATGTTTTTGGTAGAAACATAAAAGCCCATACGCTGGTGCATCACGGCATCCAGGTCTTTTGCTACATCAGTTCTGCCCTCTTTTTTAGTGCCATCAGGAATGCGGTAAATCGGAAAAACCACTTCAGGTGTGGTCCAGGTGTAACCATCTGTTGAAGATTGCACCAAAGTTTGTCCGGGCGGGATGCTTTCACCTACTTTATCACTTAAATATTCGATATAAAATTTATTATTCCAGTAAGCCAGCATCGGCGCATGGTTATAAGTCCAGCCGAAATTTTCTGCCAGTTCAGGATGCTCACGGTTTGCCCTGAACGTCTGGATGCTATGTACGCCCATCACCGGCGAAAGCTGTCCATGATGATAATCGGCATTAACCAGGGTTTTCCCTGTGTATCGCACGGTATCCTGCGCCTGCGAGGTTGAAAGCGCAAGTGCAAATGGCAGGGTTAAACAAAGTATTTTAAATGTATTCATGTTCTAATTTTATTCCTGTCATTCTGAGCGCAGCGAAGAATCTCTAACCGACTAGCACTACCTGAATTTGACATACCACCAATGGTTTAGTGATTTGTTAAAAGCAAGTTTTCCATCGCTTGCGGTTCCTTCGTGCCTCAGGATGACAGCGGTATTAACGTGTGTTCCCTATCAATCCTTCTATCACGCTCTTTTTTACTTTTATAATCGTTCCGTGTTTATGTCCTTCTGGTACTGAAACTTCTACTGTTACATCTTTAAAATTTTTAAAATCAGCGGTTTTATAAGCCGAATAAATCTTTTGTCCGTAAGCATCGAAATAGATCAGCCAGTTGTTTTTTACATTTACAACCGTTGGTCCTTCCGTTAATTTCGGGCTAAAAGTTTTGGAAATGTTTTCATAAGGACCTAAGGCATCTTTTGCGAAAGCCACTTTTAAGTTCCTGTTCGGACGGGTATTGTCTTTCAAAACCAATACGTAATCTTTAGTTTTTCTTTTTACAATTACTGCATCAATAACGCTGAAACCGGGATCTAAAAAGAGTTTGGGTTCAGAAAAAGTTATAAAATCTTTAGTGGTGATGCTGTACATACGGTGGTTGTTTTCTTCCTCTTCAATCCCTTTAGCAAAACGGAATGGAATGGTTGATGCCCAAATGATTACATATTCCTTTTTCTCATCATCGTAAAAGATTTCAGGTGCCCAAACATTCACGGTTTTTGGCTCTTTTTCCATTACAGGAAGAAATTTTTGTTCGCTCCAGTGGATTAAATCTTTTGAACTGGCATAACCGAAGCCTTTATCACCTTTCCAGCTGCAGGTCCAAACGAGGTGAAAAGTACCATCAGGCCCTTGCACGATGGATGGATCGCGCAACACTTTTTGTGTGCCTACTTCGGGTTTTAAAAAAGTTTTATTTAAATCTGTCCAATGGTAAGCATCATAACTGTATAAAAGCCTTAAACCTTCATTTGCCGGTTCGTGAAAGGAAGTAAACAAATAGGCTTGTTTGGTGCAGGAGCTTAATCCGCACAAAAGCAGGCCAATAATGGCTAAGCGAAAAAATGATGTGAAATTTGTTTTAAACACTGTTTTTTAATATTATAGTTTGGTCGTCATTTCGACCGAAGTGAAGAAATCTGTTAAAGCTGCTCACTAGATTTCTATCCCCGAACGTTCCGGACTGCGCTCCAGTTGAAATGACGATTTCTCTAATGATTATGCTTGGCCTTAACGCTGCTTCTATATCTCCTCCAGCACCAATACCCAATCGTTTCCATTTGCAGGTTCGCCGGGCGGGTTAAATTCTTTAATTCCTTTATTTTCAAATTCACCGATTTTTGTGGTTTTGCCTGTTCTTGGATCAAACCAGGATGCTTTTACTTCGTCGCCGTCAATTTTGCCAAGCTGAACGCTAAAATTGCGACCGGTATAAGTATAGAGCATCGCGTATTCTTCTCCTCTTGTAGCGAGAATCCGGTCATACTTTTCGCCGTTTTTACCTGCAACCAAAGTTTGGTCGGGTACGCGATCGAAATATGGATGTGCCAGCATTAAATCTTTTAAATACTGCATCTGTTTTGCTCCCGGCGCATTAATTGCCGTAATCCATTGGTCTTTGGGACCATAAGCAGGTTTTAAATCTGTCTTTTTGTACATCTGCATCACCGAATTATGACCGTAAGTGTAACCAAAAGCACCTGCAAAAACCGACCAGTAACCATATCTTCTTACATCGGCATCCGTCCAGCGGGGCTGTGTAGTATCATGCAAACCTTGCGGAATATCCTCGTAAGATGGTTCACCGTCGATTGTTGGTTTAATAGGTTTTAATTTATAATCGGCTTCAATGTATTTCCAGTTGTCTTCTCCGTAATGCAGTTTTTCGTTTTTAGAAGTATCCTGATCGTAGCGGCGATGACCGGATTGTATCATATCAAAATCGCACCATTTGACATTATGGAACCATTGTGATGAGGCCGTTCTTCCCCTGGGGTGAAAAGTAATGAGGTGATTTGGATCATTTGCCCTCAAAGTTTCGCCAATGGTATTCCAAACATCAGCACCATCGCTTCCTTTAATGTCGCCACCATTTAACCAGATGATGTTCCATTTATCTTTATAACGTTTTGCCAGAAACTCCGAATACACCTTTGCCTGCGATTTATTTACTTTTTTGTTTTTCACATTGGTGCCCCAAACCGGAACCAAAGCCATGTAAAGGCCTTTTTCTGCAGCCTGATCGATAATGTAATCTACATGGTCCCAGTAATCGTAAGCCAAAGAATCTTTGGGGTTGTTGCCGGGGGTAAGCATGGGTTTTGAAACATCAGCATGAACAACTGATGAATCCAAATACACATTCCGTGAGGGAACATCGTGCAATAACATTACCTGGATCACATTAAAACCTTTTTGTTTACGGTCTTCGAGGTAAATATTCGATTCTTCGCGGGTTAACCTGCTGAATAATAACCAGCCGGTATCACCCAACCAAAAGAAAGGTTTTCCATCGCCTGTGGTGAGGAATCTGCCATTTTCGGAAACCAGAAGGCTTTTATCGCCAAAATGTGGTTTTTCTTTGCACCCAAACGCGAGGCAGGAAACAGCAAGGAATAAAAATATTTTGGTTTTAAAGTTCATGTTAAATTTTATTGATGATGATGACTTCGTCGCTTGATGCTACTTTATTTAATTTCACAATGGCTCCGCCGTTTATTTTTTCTTCTTTAAGCGATTTTCCGGTTTTGCTGTTCAACACTTTTACATGGAATTTTCCAGCTGATTTACTTAAATCAAGGTTAAAAGCTTCTGCCGATGAATTGTACAAAATGTAAGCTTTGCCTGCATTTTCCAGTCCATACTGTTTTGCTGATTTGCCTGCCGGAAGAAATGGTTTCATTGAAGATGCAAGGCTTAAAACCGAAGCATCGATACCTTCCACATTGGAAAGTGAACCTCCTGCCATTAAAATTGCCCATCCGAAAGTGTCGAAACTATCTCCTGAATAAATCACTGCTTTTTCAGGGAATTTATTTTTGTATTCCGATACCGCATGATAAACTTCTTCGAAAGATGTTTTTTTAGGCTTTAATAAACGTGCATGTTGACGGGGGGCCAAACTTAACCCACCCTGTGGTGCATAAGCGGTTCCATCTGCCTGGTAATGCCAGTAACGGATATCGATCAGGTCTACTACTGAAGCACGCTTTGGATCGGCCAAAATTGCATCCTGAACATCTTTGGTTACGCTTAAACCGATAACCGGATGTTTACCGGTTTCTTTTTCCCATTCGTTAATGGTATCGATCCAGAACTGAACGAAATGCAAAGGACCAGTAAATTCGGCACCGATTAGCTGGATTACACCTGTATTTCCGTTAAAATTTTCCAGGCATTTGCGGATATAAGCCTTATGAATGGCCCTGCGGTGCTCATTTGTGATATCATAAAACTGTTCGGCCATGAAAATGCGTTTATCGCCGGCATAAGGCACAGGTTCAGGGAAACCAGTATTATTGATGTTATTTGCGGTACGCCATGGAAAATCGGCATAATGTGCACCAGCTTCGATAATATTGTGCTGAAAATAATTTTCGTGGATTAATACCAATCCTTTCTGATCAGCAAGGTTAGCAAATTGTTTTAACCTGTCCCAATACCAGAGGTTGTATTTGGTGATGTCGTATTTGCTCAATCCATCCCAGGCTTTATCCTGTCCGCTACGGGCATAAGGCAATTCGTAAAAAGGTGCCCAAACCTCGCCGTCCATACGGCGGATGCGTTCGTGATCATCCCTTCTCCTATCGTACCAAAGGCCATAGTTGTGATCTAATACTTTAACAGAACCATTTTTCATGGAATCGGTAATTTCATCCAGGTCATCGGTTAAACCGTTTCCTGAGCGACCAGGAACAAAACGGGTAATGTGGAATTTAGTGTTTTTTAATCCATACGGACGGGCACTGCCGTTCCACCAGGGTACATCCTGACGATCGCCCACTACAATTTCATTGCCTCGTACCAGCCAGCCATTTTTGATTGTCATCGCGTTAGCAAGCGTTGGCTGAAGCACCTTATCCAAACCAATTTTATCGATATTTTTTGCCAGCCCGGTTTCTGTCGGGATTTTGCTGCGATCGGATGCCCCATCAATATATTCTGAAACGGTTAAAGCAGGTTTGTAAGCCAGTTTTGTGAGTTTTTGGGCCACATCAACCGGCGGACTGCTTGATGCTTCGGTTTCTACCGGAAGGACAAAATTTCTTGCTTCTGCATCGTTACCAATCCGGTCTTTTAACTGCGCGTAATATAAACTGCGGGGTTGAATCTGCTCGTTTGACATGTCCCAATAACCGTTTCCGGCAAATTGCGACCAGGTACCAAATGCCCAGTTTTGAGCGGTTGGCGGTTGGAAATTATCAACTCTTGCCGCGCTACACTGCCAAAAAACACTGTTTGCAGCACTCCAGCCAGCACCTTGTCCATCCTGTCCGCGGTTTAAATAACTTAAGGCCTGTCCATCAATATTAACGATATCGAATAATACACCAGATGCCCAGCTATCAATTGCACCGCTAAAACTAAATGGCAGATAAGACTGACATTGAACGAAAACGTTTGGTCCGGGAGCACAGAAACCTACAGCAAAATCGTGGTAACCATATTCTGAATACAACCTCTGGAAAAGCGTTTGCTGACCAGTAGTTAAAAAAGTAAAACGGCGTTCGCCACCTATTTCGGAAACAGGAGCCAATGATTTACAGTCTTCAACGGTAATTCTTTTAGCAGTTTCGAGTACATTCACGGCTGAGCCTGCAAAATGTTCAAAAACCACCTGACGTACCCACGCATCTTCTACATTTTCCAAGCAGATGGCTGTCCAGCGGTGGTATTCGTCTTTAATATTTTCTTTATGATAATCTGATTCGATTTTCAGGTTTTCTATGCCTGATTGAGCGATTCTGCCCTCCCATTCGTATTTTGAAATGGTTCCTCCACCAAATTTTGCATCTAAAGCAGTAGTGATGGGTGCATCAAAAGTAATGATTGAGCCGTTTATAGCGGTAATTTTACGGTCCCAATGGAGGTCTCTGGTTCCTGGTTTCCAGCCTAAAGCACTTTCGCCGCCACCAAATTCTACGGTTTTTAGGGTTTCAATCCATTCTTTAGTAGAAGGGCGGTTGATGATGATTTTATCGCCAACTTTAAATCCTGCAGTATTTGCCAGCGTAATTTTATTGGAATTTACAGGAACATAGACATCTGTGATGGCAATGGGTTTTTCTACAATTTTGTTCTTTTTACCCAAAATCCTGATCACACCAATGCGATCCAAGCCAGTGGCGAAAATCCTTGTACCGTTTTCACCAAAACCACTCCCACGGAGTACCACACCAGAGGTGGTTAATTTTAAAGTTCCGGCAACCTCATAGGTTCCTTTTTCCAATAAAACTGCACCGCGCAGACCATCTTTCCCAACAGGTAGTTTCGAAACATAATTAATAGCCGATTGAATCCTTAAAGTTGCATCGCCTTGTGCAACGGGAACAACAACTTTTAGGGTTGCAGTTGGTATGGCTTTTTCGCCTGCCATGTAACCTGCATAAGAAAAATCGGGAATGCGGTTTCCCTGTTCATCCAGCGTATAAGCCATTTTACCATCCTTGCCCTTAAAAATTGGCTTAGGTGGCTCAACAGGTTTTGTTTTTTGCGCAAAAGATAAGTTTGCAACTAAAAGACCAATTAGCATAAGCGCTAAGGTTTTTAGTTGTGCTGCTTTTGATATATGGTTAGTTTTTGGCATTGATTATTTGTATTTGTCATGCTGAGGCACGAAGCATCTGCAACTTAATTTTTCTGATTTTGCCTAACCCACTGCCGTTATGGAAGTGGGTTATTAAAGTTTCACTTTCATCGCTTAGAGATTCTTCACTGCGTTCAGAATGACAGTAATTGCGCTAAGGCCTCACTTTATTTACATCCACCAGGCTATTTAGATACACTTCAATGTTCGAATAACCTGATTTTGATATTTTAGCAGCGTCTTTTGCATCTTTAGGATTCAGTCCGTTTTTTGTTTCCCATGCATCAGGAATGCCATCATTATCAGAATCAAGATAAGGTTTTCCTTTATATTCCGGGTAACCACCAACCTGTGCGATATCTGAAATAATGCCCTGTTTGTAAGAATTAGCAGGCAAACGGCGCTTTACATAACTTTGTTTGGCTGGCAATTTACCGTCTTCAACATGTTCTATCTTACCCGTACTTACCTGTTTAATAATCCGCTGATCTACTGCATCGCGAATTGGCAAAGCAGCCCCGGCATTGGCCAAAACATAATCGTAAGCCTTTTTGGTATCCATAATGGAGATTTTTGCCATAGGCAAAGGTTTATCCACTTTCATGGAGTCCAGCAGTTTCTGTTTATCTCTTTTACTTTCTGGCTGAACACCACCGTCCCAGTTATTTTTGGTTACTTTTTCGTTCCCTTCGATAATGTTTCCGGTGACATAAGCTTTACCGAATTCGTTGGCGAACTTTTTATCTCTACCCGATTCAGGCTTTAAAATACGATAAGAAATGGGTTCTCCGGCAGGTGTAATCGGCCCTGGTTTGTAATAGTTATTGATAAAACTGTAAAATGAGGCGTTATCGCCGCCATCGGCACTTCTGTTCCACCAGTTAAAAATTACATTATTGGCGAAACCAAAATCGCCGTACATGCCTACAGATGGGTTTCTGCTGATATTCGATGCCCAAAGATTGCGCATAAAAGTAGAGTTTAATCCACCAATAGTACTTCCGAAGGCATGATTATAGGTATCTAATGCTTCAGAAAAAATTGAATTTTGAATGGTGACGTTTACAGTAGGCAATTTAACAGGTTTAGAACCATCTTTCGGATCGTAAACATGGCGGTAAATCGACATATTTTCATCTAAACCCCAGCTAGCAGAAACATGATCGATAATGATATTTCCAACCGGATTGCCGCCAATGGCATCATCACGACGGGTAACGTCGGTTTGCCCGCGACGGAAACGCATGTAACGGATTACCACATCATGTGTATTGATCCATACCGATTCGCCAGCGATACAAACGCCATCACCCGGTGCACTCTGGCCGGCAATGGTAACATAAGGTGCACGAATAATCAAAGGTGTTTTTAACCTGATGATACCGGAAACATTAAACACGATAATTCTTGCGCCACCCTGCTCGCAGGCCTCACGAAGTGTACCTTTACCGGCATCTTCAAGGCTGGTTACTACATAAACTTTGCCTCCGCGACCACCAAAAGAATAAGCTCCACCGCCTTCGGCACCAGGAAAGGCCACCATTTTAGATTGTGGCAAATCACCGGGTTTGGCTGCCCATGGAATATAGGGTTTACCATGTCTGGCTTCTTCATCCACAATGGGTTTTACTTTTAAAAACTGCTGTTCCGATTTATCTTCAATGCTTTTCAGGAGCGAATCGGCTTTCTTTTCCATCGCTTCCGGAATAACGGGATACTGTGCAAAAGCCATGTTTCCGACGCCACAAAGTGCGATAATGCTCAAAATTGAATTCCAGGTGCGCATGTTAGTTCGGTTTTACAATGGTAAGAGGAACAACGCTATTTAAATATACCTCAATGTTCGAATAACCACTTTTGGTGATTTTTGAAGCATCAGAAGCATCTTTAGGGTTTAAACCATTTTTGAGTTCGTAAGCATCAGGCATACCATCATCGTCTGAATCTTTGTAAGGTGTGCCTTTATATTCAGGATAACCGCCAACCTGCGAAACTTCGGTAATAATTCCCTGTTTGTAAGAATCGCCCGGTAACCTGCGGTGTTCGAACTGAAAAGCAGATGGTTTTGCATTTGGATGTACTTCGATTTTACCTGTTGTAACCTGTTTAACTACACGGGTATCAACCGGATCTCTTTTTGGTAAGGTAGCTCCGGCATTTGCCAGTACATAATTTTTTGCCTGTAAAGTAGGAATAATGCTGATTTTTGGCATCGGGAACGGATCTTTTGCTTTCATGGCAGGGAAATATTTGCTGGCCTGTTCGAAAGACATTAAGTTACCTTTTTTATCTTCCATCTGCACCCCTCCTGCCCAGTTATCCCTGGTTATTTTTTCATTACCATCAATGATATTTCCGGCTACATAAGCGCGACCAAAAACGACATAAGGCAATTTACTACGACCAGATTCAGGCTTTAAAATGCGGTAACTGATCGGATCTTTCAGTTCAGTAACCGGTCCTGGCTTATAAAAGTTGTTAATAATATTGTATTGAGCAGTATAATCGCCACCATCTGTAGAGCGGTTGTTCCAGTTGAAAACCACATTGTTCGCGAAATTAAAAATACCATTCCAGCCAATTGATGGGTTACGTGCGCCGTTATCGGCCCAAAGGTTGCGTACAAAAGCGCAGTTTTCGCCGCCTAAAGTTGAACCAAAGGCATGGTTCCAATAATCCAATGCTTCAGAAAAAATTGAGTTTTGGATGGTGATATTTACCGTTCCCAGTTTTTCTTCGGTTTTTCCGGTACTATCGTTATACATGTGGCGATACATCGACATGTTTTCATCCAGTCCCCAGCTTGCAGAAACGTGGTCGATCATGATATTTCCTACCGGATTTCCGCCAATGGCATCATCCCTGCGGCCTACAAAAGTTTCGCCCCTTCTAAAACGCATAAAACGTACAATCACATCATGGGTGTTTAACCAAACCGATTCGCCGGCTACACATACCCCGTCACCAGGGGCGGTTTGTCCGGCAATGGTAATATAGGGTGCGCGGATAATTAAAGGGGTTTTTAACCTGATGATTCCGGCTACATTGAAAACCACAATCCTTGCCCCGCCCTGTTCGCAGGCATCGCGTAATGAGCCCGGACCACTATCATTTAAGTTTTTTACCACGATTACCCTGCCGCCGTGCCCGCCGAAGCTATAAGCACCGCCACCCTCAGCACCTGGAAAGGCCAGTAATTTAGATTGAGGCAAATCGTTCGGCCTGCCTGCCCAGGGGATATAAGGTTTGCCCTCTGCAGCCTCTTTAGCCATAATTGGTTTAGCTTTTTCCCAGGCAATATCCGACTGATGATAGGCTTCTTTAAGCATCGAATCGGATGCTTTTTTTACGTCGGCCGGGATATTGGGATATTGAGCAAAAGTATAATTTGCGGAGAGCATTAATGCTGTTGTAAACAACAGATTTAAAAAGTTCTTTTTCATTTGTGTTTTACCCGTTAAAGAAGCAAAAGAAATTTAGCTGAAATTTTTGACTGATGGAATTATCGATCATGAAATTTATAAAAATCGGCTCATTTCTGTTGATGTCTTTGGTTATAAGTTTTGGTTAGAAAGTATATTATATTTCAAATTTGCATGCAAAAATTGGCTGTTTACTGTATAATTTTGGCTAGGTATTGTATCATCTTTTCATTTGGCTAAAATGGCTGTAACAAATCAAATTCATTTTCACAACCGTGTTACAAGATAGAAATAATATTCATATATAAATGTAACATTCTTAAATGAAAAAAAAGGAAACAAATTAATGTTCCCTTTTTCTAAAAACCAAATATAAAAAACCAGGGCGGTGAGCAAACCGCCCTAAGATCGTGTTTACTTCAGCGGATCGAATGTACCGGCACCATTCATGCTATCCCATCCTGTTGTTTGTTGCAGATAAGGGCTTGCGGATAATACGGTTTGATTGATTCCAAAGAAATAATATTGAGGGTACCAGGTGAATTTCCAATTCGCCGGACTTGTTTTGTCAAGGTCGTCTCTTACGCCTACTTTAAAGTATTTATCGTAAAGGTAATCAAGATATTGATCAGCTGTGGTAATACCAGCTGGATAAGTGGTAGCATCTCTGTCAATTACCGCAACAGTACCGTTAGATTGTTTGATCAGCGGATCAATTGTTGAGGTAGGTGTTGGTGCAACATAGTCATCACCCGCCTGGTTTTTTACACTGATGTAAAAACCGGTTCTTCGTGTTCCATTCAATGGTGCAAATCCTAATCTCGAAGTTGTTGGGCCCGATTCAAAAAGCATCCATCTTCTTAAGTCCCAGAATCGTTTACTTTCGTATGCAAACTCTACTTTTCTTTCATTCAGTACTGCCGCAAATAATTGGTCGCGGCTTAAGCCTACGCCCAAACCATAAGATCCGTCTGTTCCTGGTAAAATTCCGGCACGTTCTCTTATTGATTTTATGCCTTCAAAACCTTCAGGGGTTTTATCTGCACCTATAGCCGATTCGGCAAGATTAAGTACAACTTCCGCAAATCTTATTTCCATATAATCGGTTGCACTATTACTAAAATTACCTATGGTATTGCTCGCTGTTGGATTGTTTGCTTTACATAAGTATATACCGCTGCCATTAGCACCTTTTGTTTCGGTAGTTGCATTATAACCGGTATTTGCTGCTTTTTTCCAAACGTATGTCCACTGTTTGTAATTTGCATTTCCTCCATAAGGCCAGGTTGCGCCATTATAAACAAAGGTTTTATAAAAGCGGGGATCTCTGTTTTTATAGAATTTACCTTCCGTATAAGGATATGCAGCAGACGATGCATTTATGGGCTTTCCATCGCGCATCGGAAAAGCATCTACAATTTGTTTAGTGGGAGAAATGGAACCCGCCCCATTAATTTCTCTTGATCTGGTAGCCTGTTCCCATCCATTGTTCCTTTGTGTATTGCCGGTAGATAAGGCATTAAAACCAAATTCGAATACCGCTTCTATACTGTGGTCTTTTACAAACATAGCGCCCCAGGCTACACCGTTTGCCGTTCCACCTTCTTTAAATAGGCCAAATCCATTCGATTCTAATAAGGTTTTTGCTGCTAAATTGGCCTGGTAGGCTTTTTCCCAGCGTACCCGGTCATCAGTGCGGTTAAAAAGCGGACTTGCCCAGGTAAGTAATACCCTACCCTTTAATGCTGCTGCTGCACCGGAAGTAATCCTGCCATTATCATTCCCCGACCATCTTCCGGGTAGCAAAGATATCGCCAGATCTAAATCTTTGGTTATTTGCTCAATGCAGGCCGATGTAGAACTTCTTTGGATTTCATTGGAGCTTGCCGATGAAACAATTGGGTCCTGCGGCAGCAAAACCAAAGGCACACCGCCGTAAAGTTTAACCAGTTCAAAATATTGCCAGGCTCTCCAAAAATACATCTGTCCTTTAAATTTTGCTGTTACATCAGAAGGAAGGCCGTGTTTATCAATTTCCTGTAGAAATAAATTGATCTCTTTCATACGTGTCCAGGTGTTGTTGGCTACACTGCTTGGCAAACGCTGGCCAAAGTATTTCAAAGCATTTGAATTTACATAAGAAATCTGTGCCCATTCTTTATTCCAATCCGTTTCACCGGCCAGCTCATCTGTAGTTTGTGTAAAGGCCGAACTGTAGGCTCCGTTCTCGGTAGCACTTTGTACCTGCACATTTGGCGTGCCGTTATTTGCAGGCAAAAATAACCCATATACATAATCTACATAACCCGAAGCCAGTGATGCTTCCTGAAAAACCTGCTCATTAAAGCCTGCATAATCTTTTTTCTCTTCTAAAAAACTGTCTTTGCAACTGGCACTTAAAATAACCAGCGAAACCAAAACATATATTATTTTATTCTTTTTCATGTCTTTAAAATTTAATAGTATAACTACTTTAATTATTAAAACGTTACGTTTAATCCAAAAGAGAATGTTTTCAGGTTTGGAAACACGTCGTATGCCGTATCACTGTCTCTATAAGAATATGGGTTATAAAAATTGTATGGGTTTAAGGCTGTTGCGTAAACGCGTACATTATTTAATTTAACTTTTTCAAGCCAGCGTTTTGGAAGAGAATAATTTAGCTGTAAGCTGGCTAAACGCATCCTGAAAGAAGAAACTTTCCAGAAATTTGATGTTGGACTTAAACTTGTTGATTCCCAGTTAGGGTTTGGCATGGTACCTGTCGGATTAAGGATAGGATCATAAATATCTCCCCAGATTTCGGGTACACTTGCAAAAGTACGAGAGATTGAATTGTTCATTTTTTTACGGGCATCAATTTCCGACCATCCACCAAACGAACCTGAAATTACGGCTTCTATCCCAATTCCTTTATAACTGGCTTTCAATGTTGTACCGTAACCATAGTGGTTGGTGGCTTTTTTCGATAATTGTACCTGATCATTAAAGTCAATAATACCATCGGGACCAGCAAAGCTTCCATCGGGCTGTAGCGGACCTCTCACATCTCTGTAATAGAGCATACCTGGTTTTAAATCTTTTGCCAGCACGGTAGTTGCACTTCCGGCATTGCCAGGACTAACGGCCGTAATTTTGTATGTGCTTACATAGGCATCAATTTCTGCCTGATCCTTAAACATCCCTAAATAATCATAGCCCCATTTGCCTACATCAGATGAGGTTCCGTTTCGGGGATTCCAGGGGTATAAAACATCATTGGCATTATAATCTGCTTTAATAACTTTGTTATCCGACCAGGCAAATCTGAAATCGACACCATAGCTGAAATCTTTTCCAATTTTATCATTCCAGCCAATACCTATTTCGTAACCAAAATAATCGGCAGTTGCATAGTTTTGTGAAGCTACCGAGCCACCAATGGTAATTGGAATGTTGGATGTTACCTCTGTTAAGATATTTGTAGCATGGTTATAGTAGCCATCAGCAGAGAAAGTAAGGCGGTTTTTAAGAAACTTGGCATCAATACCCACGTTGTTTTTCAACTCGTCGCTCCATGTTGCATCCGGATTTGGCGAAGCCTCCATTTTGTAGCCTGCAGTTGCACCTAAATCAGCTCCGAATACTCCGCCCTTACCATCCTGGAAGGTATAACGCTGTCTCCACAGCCATGCTTTGGTTTGGTCATTTCCTAATAAACCTATTGAGTATCTTAATTTTAAGAAATCAATACCCGGCACTTTAAAAAAGTCTTCTTCCGAAATTACCCAGCCTAATGAACCTGAATAAAAATTGCCCCAATAGTTACCTGGTGCAAATTTGGTAGAAGCATCACTCCTGAACATAAATTCAGCAAGGTATTTATCTGCATAACTATAATTGGCTCTTGCCACATAAGATAGCGATCCACCTTCTGATTTTGTGGTGCTTCCATCAATAGCACCTGTTGCGGAGTTAAACTGACCATTTGTTTGCTGTATAGGATCTGCTTTAAATACCACCTCGTTATTATAAGCCTGTTCCGATTTTTCGACTGTTGCCAAAGCACCAATCGTATGTTTCCCGAATGAGCGGTTGTAGGTAAGCACAAAGTTGGATTGCGTTGAGCTCTGTGTGGTATTCGAATAATAGAGCCTGTTTCCATTCGATGCGGTAAGTGCTACAGGAGTTGTAGCGCCGTCATAAATATGTTTGTTTGTGCCCAGTGTAGTAAAGGTATATATATTATACTTTGTACCAATCTGGGAACCATTACTACTGCCCATATTTCTTGAATAAGCAGCCCTTGCACTCAAACCTTTTACAAATGGAATATCGTATTGTGCATTCAGGTTAACTGTAAAATTGTTGTTTCTGGTGTTGGCAAGGTTACCCAATTTTTCAATTTCGTAAAAATGATAGGTAGAAAAATCGTTGGTTGTTCCTGGTAATTTAACAGGGTATCCGTTAATGTACATTGGAACATAACGTGGTGCAAGAATCAGGTTACGGTAATCGTTGTCATCCAGCTCACTACCAATTTTATTAAAAGTTTTAATCAGTTCGCTGTTGTTTCCTGAAACCTGTAAACCTACTTTCAGATTTGTTGCAACTTTAATATCTGCACCCGACCTGAAATTCCAGCGTTTAAAATCAAGACTCGAAAGGTTTCCATCCTGCTTATAGTAAGCAATATCGCCAAAATAAGTTGCGCGGTCTGAGCCTCCCGAAACACTTAGGGTATGTTTCATGTTGTAGGAGGATTTCCATGCATCTTCCAGCCAGTCGTAATTAATGTTTTTAAAATGTTCAAGCTCATCCTGGCTAAAGAAACTATCTGCTGCTGAAGGACCAGTCGGATTTACATTAGCGCCGTTAGGTCCGTTCATAATATTATAATACATGCCAAACTGATAAGCACTCAACATTTTCGTTCTGTAAGCTTCATCGTTAAATGCGTACGAGCCGCTATAACTGATGCGAGGCGGACCAATTTTACCTCGTTTAGTTTTTACCAATACGACTCCGTTACCTGCTCTTGTACCATAAATTGCGGCTGATGCATCTTTTAAGAAAGATAAACTCTCAATCTCAGAAGGATCAAGGTTATTGAAAAGTGTTGCATCCGGTTGTCCGTTTGAGGGGTTAATCTGGATAACATCATCGATAACATAAAGTGGATCGGTAGAACCGCCATCTTTAGAAAATATGGTATTCGGATTTCTGATGGTAAGCTTTGCTGTAGAACCTGGTCTGGAAATACCCCCGCTTACCCCAACACCCAATATTTTTCCGGCCAGTGAAGCACCGATGTTACTTGCAGGAAGATCTTCTACTTCTGCCGCTTTAATATCAACCACGGCGCCTGTTAAATGACTTCTTTTCTGCGTGCCGTAACCGACTACCACTACATCTTCAAGGCTCTTGTTTTCGGATACCAGGCGTATAGCAATGTTGGTTTGTTTACCTACAGTAATTTGCTGCCTAACGTATCCGATAAAAGAAAATACCAGCACATCAGCATCAGATTTTACCTGAATGGTAAAATTTCCATCCGAATTTGTACTTACATTACTCGGAATCCCCTTTAAGCTTACATTTACACCGGGTATCCCCTGTCCATCGGCCTGATCGACAACCTTTCCGGTCACCTTTCGGTCCTGGGCAAAGAGGATTGTACTTGCCAGCAGCATAAAAAGCAAGGACAAAGAAATTTTGCGTAAAAATTTTAAGTTCATCTTGTTATTTGGTTAGTTTTTAATCTAATTTCGACAAGTTTTATTGTCGTTCTTTTTCTTAATAACCTAGGTTTTAACCTGAGTTATTTCTGTTATATAGTGTTATTTTAAACTTTGCAAGCGGAGAGCATTAATTTAGCGATATCAAGAATGATTTTTTTCGGATCGGTTAAGTCAGGATTAAACGGTGTTTCGTAGATAAGAATAACTTAAATGGAATGCAGTGATTTGGCTCATTTTTTATTTTGGTGTCGATAATTATTTGGTTAGAAAGTATATTATAATTCAAAATTGCATGCAAAATATGGCTATTTTTTGTATAATTTTCTCCAGCTATTATACCATTTTATCATTTAAAGAGTTCTCAGTTAACTAATAAAACATGGTACAGTTAGCATCATACAAGGTAGATAATAAA
This sequence comes from Pedobacter sp. 22226, assembly GCF_052045455.1. Classification (NCBI taxonomy): domain Bacteria; kingdom Pseudomonadati; phylum Bacteroidota; class Sphingobacteriia; order Sphingobacteriales; family Sphingobacteriaceae; genus Pedobacter; species Pedobacter sp. 22226. The sequence goes on from NZ_JBQEPB010000012.1 coordinate 138,777, forward strand.
TTCATATATAAATACAATATTTAAATAAAAAATATTTTAATATTAAATTTTAACCGTAACGGAAGTTAAAAACGTTGTTTTAACGCTTATTTTAAAGTTTTGGTAAAAAAATATTTACAAAAGAAAAGGAAGCAAAATAAATGCTCCCTTAAATTTAGGCTTAAAAACGATGCTATTGCTATAAGAAATTGAAGTGTAGTTCTAGAATATTGATATCATTTTCTTTAAAAAGGAAGAAAAAGAAGCAGTCAGAATTCCATTATCTGCCTCTTAATTTAAATGGCAGTAAATAGAAAAGGGAGCAATCGCTGCTCCCTTTTGATCAAACCAAATATATGGCGGTACCAGCCGCCGGACAAAACATTTAACGCTGCACTTTAATGCTGACATTAATATAAGGTCTTTTCTGCAAGTCGGATGTAACTGCATTAATATATAACATCCCATATTTACCTTCCGGAGTAAGGAAAAATATTGCATTACCTGGCGCCAAACCATTAGCCGGAACAGTTTGAGTAGTTTCGTTAAAAGTAATTGCCCTTGCTTTAGCCAGGGTTTCTATCGATGAGCCGGAAATTGCCGTGGTCAGAAATGCAGTAGCCTGACCGGTAACCGGCTGACTAAACTTAGTGGCTCTCTTCGGACTAAAGCCACTAATATCATAAACGGTTAATGGATTAGTAGTTACACTTAACGAATATAAATTTACCACCCAGGTTGGCGTCTGAACTGTAGAATTTGAGCCGGGCTTTCTATATATACCGAAATCTATCTTCGCAGCGTTAGCTGAAGCAGTGGTATAACTAAAACCAGTAGCATCTGTAAGTGATAAAAAGCTTGGTAAAGATTTCGCCACGGTATCAGGCAAATAAATATCTCTGTTGGCGTAAATCATGAAACTTGGATTTACATCAACGGTTACTTTTTTGTATCCGTCGCCAATGTACACTCCTTTTTCATTTAACGCACAAATACGATAACTCTGTTTACCATCACGAAGTGCAGCTGCCGGAAAAGCGCTATTGGGAAGTTTAATAATGGTTGAAAAACTTCTGCGCTTGGCAGGATCGGTAATTGCGATGGTATAACGTGTAGACTGTTGTGTACCTGCAGAAACCTCAAACACGTAAGAATACATGTCTTCTTTAGCAGAGTTTATGGTAAAATCAATCCACACCTCTTCTTTATCATTAATTACTTTATAATCGGTAACGCAGCGGGGATCGCTGTTGTTGAATGTTACGGTAACATCTTCGAACATATTAAATATGTTTGCCGACTCCTTTTTACACGAAGAGAAAAGAAACAGGCATAATCCGATGAGTAACTTGTTAATATATTTAGTTTTCATTATTTTAATTTTTAGTCAGATCAACTGAAACATTTATTCTTTAAATATTAATCAAGAGGGTCGAATGTGCCACCAGCCCATCCAATTGTTGGCAGAATTTTGTTACCAAAACTCACAAAATCATTATGAAAGGTGTAGAAGTAATGAAATTCGGGTACGTTATACGGTAAATATGTGGTGTTTGTGATGATAACATTTTTAAAATACTTCGTATAAGTTGCTTTATCATTGATATTTAAGGTTTCTCTGAACAATGTTGTACCTCCCGGAACTGTTGGGTCTTCTAGCACTTTTTTGTCTTTCTGGTCGGATCCTACGGGAGGATTCACCAGCTGCACTTCCAGTTTAGACATATTTCCGGTTAACAGGTGCATGGTACGTGATCTTCTCAAATCTGAATTACGTTTGTTTTCAAAAGCGAATTCAATTTGTCTTTCGTTAAGAATTAAGTTACGCAACTGGGCAGTGCTGCCAGCCAGTGCAAGCCCATAATCTGCATCCCCGGCCACTACCCCGGCTCTCACCCGAATTTGTCTTATTAAATCTTTTGCACCTGCAATATTTCCAGTTTCATTCAAACAGTCAGCATAATTCAGCATTACTTCTGCAAACCTAAGTTCAATCCAGTCCATACCACTTCCACCACCAACAGAACTATTGTAAACAGAGGCGCTTGCTGTTAAAGCAGGTGTAGAAAAACGCTTTACATATACTGCCACTCCGCTGCTCTCTCCAACGGCAAGGTTATATGTCCACTGTTTTCTGTTTGCATTTCCGCTTAAAGGATATACCGAACCGTTTGTAGCAAAAGTGGCTTCAAATCTCGGATCTCTGTTTTGCCAGAACATGGTTGCATCGTATGGAAAAGCCGTAGATGTATTTAATGGCTTTCCATCCTTCATCGGATAGGCATCCAGCATTTTTGTGGTAGGCATAAAGTAAGTATTCGGAAAACCAGTGCTTCCACCTTCAGATGTTGGTCTGACACGCTGCTCAGTTCCGTTCCCTCTGTTGGGTACTGTATTTGAATAAGTTCTGACAAGGATTGCTTCGGTATTGGCCGTGCCTTCTACACGAAAAATATCCAAATAATTTGGCATTAATTTTTTTCCCGCCGCAACACACATATCATAAGCTTCTTTATTAATGGTTAAAGCGTCGGCCCATCTCGAAGCCTGAAAAGGATGTTTTGCATCGTTGGTAGGGTTAAACTGGGGACTGGCCCAATACAATAATACTTTTGCTTTTAAGCATGTGGCAATCAGCTTTGTAATTTTACCTCTTCCGTCGGCATCATTTGGTGCGAAGCCATCTAATAATACAATAGCATTATTCAGATCGCTTAATATGGCCGCAAAACATTCTTTAGCCGGTCTTCTGCCTTCATCGTATATACTTTCTCCTCCCTGTGGCGTTAATGGCAGAGGAACACCACCGTAAACTTTAACCAATTCGAAATAGGTTATTGCCCTTAGTGCATAATATTGCCCAAGCAATTCATTTTTCTTAGCGGCAACCATATTACTTCCTGGAAGATTGGCGATAGCATCATTACATCTTGCAATGTCCCAGTATTTATTCTGTCCCGGGTTACCACCATAAGTGTTACCAGTGTACCTTACATCGTTGTTTCCCAACACACCTTGTAATCCAAGTGCTGCTTTTGCATTTGCATCACCATCTGGAAAATAGTTCTCATCACTTGCATAGTGAACACCATAGCGATCAGGAACAAGCTGTAATGGAAACTGGTACATGGCTACATCATACACCCTGTTGAGGTGCAACTGTACTGAACCCTCGTTATCCCAAATGGCCTGATCGATACCGCCAGTATCCGGTAACAAGAAAAATTCATCTTTATTTACACAAGCAGGCAAAAGTGCAGCTAGCATTAAAACAGCTACTGCCTTTTTTATATTGTTTTTTATTTGATTAATCATTGCTCAAAAAAATTACAGGTTAACACTTAATCCTAAAGATATCGTTCTCAACATTGGATAATCCCATGCACTGGAAGTGTACGGATCTTTATATGGTAAAGGATTTACAATTGTCCAAAGATTATTTCCGGTGAGTAGAATCCGGGCTCCGCCGATTCCTAATTTGTTTGCAAAAGCCGTAGGTGCTTTATAACTTAAAGTCATGGTATTGATGCGGATCATCGTTCCGTCAACAGCCCAAAAATCTGAGTTGATTCCTAATGATGGATCATCAAACCTGGGGTATTTGCCTTCCATTGGATTATCTAACGTCCAGCGATCAGTCCAGATTGATAAGGTATTTCTGGTTTTCGACGGAGCTGTTCTCGCCCTGCTGTCGTAGAAAATTTTACCACCAAATCTTGCATTGATATTTGTATTTAAACTGAAGTTTTTATAGGTTAAATTTAATGAGATACCAGATGCAAAAAATGCATTTGTGTTGTTATATAAAGGCGCTAAATCGCTATCAGATATCACGCCGTCGGCATTGGTATCTTCATAATACAACCAACCGGGTTGCGGAATTTTATCGTAGATCCTGTAATTGGGGTATTTCGCCATCCAGCTATCAACCTCGCCCTGCGTTCTGAACATGCCCAGGTTTCTTAAACCATAATTGCTGGTATTGTATTTACGCGGGTCAGTACCGAATAATTGTAAGTTAGGAAATGTATTGTTGATCAGGTTTCCAGGTGTATAAAGAATTCTGTCTGTAACGGAGTTACCGTATGAGAAATTGATGCTCGCACTAAGATTCAGGTCTGTTGCAAGTTTTGCTTTATAGCCTATACTGAATTCGGAGCCCCAGTTATAAAGTTGTCTGTAATTTAATACCGGCGCCTGCGTACCAAAATATTGTGGATATTGATTATTTGCGCCCAATTCGAAACCATCATAAGTATAGTTTTGGAAAGCCTCAATACTAATATCCAGCTTGTTGTTAAACATCGAAGATTCTAAACCCACGTTAATTGTTCTTTTCTTTTCCCAGGTAATATCTGGATTGGCTAAACGCGAACGGTTTAAACTGTTTGAATTGGCATTACCATAAATGTATCCATTGGTTACATCAATCTGGAACCTGTCTTGCCATAAACGCACCCCAACCCTGTCATCTCCGGTGGTACCAACATTTGCCTTTAATTTTAGGAAATTGATGAAGCCAAGCACTTTGCTGTTTTTAAAGAACTTTTCCTGACTCACTACCCACCCTATTCCAATATTTGGCGAAACACCCCATCGGTTGCCTAAAGCGAAGTTAGATGATGCGTCGATACGGGCAATACCTTCAACCAGGTACTTTTTATCAAAATCATAACTAAAACGGGCAAAACCAGATCGCTTTGAAACAGCTGTCCTTTCTAAATTTGATGCCACCAATGTATTGATATCATAGGCCCAGAATTGATCTGCACCGGGAATAAGCTGATTGGTGTAGCGCACAGTTGAATTTTGTGTATTGCCTTCACTCTGCTCAGCACCCGCCAATATGCCAAATGTGTGCTTTGCGATTGTCTTGTTATATTGAAGCGTTAGAAAAAACTGATAGCTGTTATTATCACTTAAACCCGGCGTGAACGATGAGTTTGCTGCACTTGTTGGCTGAAAAGTTGCGGCAGTTGCCGTTGGTAACTGATTGGTAAATAATTCCTGGTTATTACCTCTTTTCACAAAATTATACAGCGTAAATGGTGGTATATATTGTGTGTTTTTCGAAGATCCGCTTGATTGCGAAACCTGACCTTTTATTACAAGTCCTTTTAAAAAGGTTGGTTCGTAAGTTAATGCCGCATTAATACGGTATGATTTATTGGAGCCATTATTATAGTAACCAGATTCTGAAATGGCTAACGGATTTATATTAGCAGGATTTACTCCGCTAACGTTATAATTAACAAATTTTCCATCGATAGCAATTGGAACCCATCTTGGAACTGTTATCAGTCTTTCAAAAAAGGCTGCATCATTATCCTGAGCATTATGGTGCAGTTCTTTTGTACCATAATCTACGTTAAAATTCACATCTGCTTTTAAGCCGTTCGCTACCGTAGCAACCACACCACTTCGGAATGAATATTTATTAAATTTCATTCCTGCATAGTTTCCGTTTTCGCCCTGGTAACTTCCTCCTGCGAAAAAGGTAATTTTATCACTCCCCCCAGAAATACCTATGTTATGTCTTTGAGTAGCAGCCGCTTGCCAAACTTCATCGTACCAGCTTTTATAATCCAGCGTTTTGATATACTCTAAATCTTCCGGAGCGAAATAATCCGATGCAGCAGCACCCTGAGAACGGAAGGTATCATTTAACAATAATGCATGCTCATATCCTGATAACATTTTTGGCACCTTAATCGCGTCAGAAATGCCCAGGTAACCATTGTATGTGATACTTGGCCTGCCTATTCTACCTTTTTTTGTAGTAACGAGGATAACACCTTTAGCACCGGCAGCACCATAAATTGCAGCAGAAGCATCTTTTAAGAAAGTTAAATTTTCGATCATAGAAGCATCTATATTATCAAAAGCTTCTCTGGTTACGGTAATATTATCGACAACATAAAGCGGTTCATCTGTGGTACCAGCCGCGGCAGTGGTAGTGGTAGAATTTCTGATATTTAAGGTAATTGGAGAGCCTGGCCTGCCTGATGACTGGCTCACTCCAACACCAGCAACCCTATTCCTTAATGCACCTGCCAGGTTAGGTGCAGGAACATCCTGAATTTCGGCACCGCTAATGGTTGCTACAGCACCAAGAATTTCTGATTTTTTTTTGGTTCCGTAACCAATAACCACCACAGCATCTTCATCCAAAGACTGAGTATCTTCTGTAAAATTTACAGTTAAATTTGTTTTTCCGGCTAAAGGAATGGTCTGTCTGATATAGCCAACGAAAGAAAAAACCAAAGCATCAGTTGCCGGATCGGCAATCAGCGCAAATTCTCCTTTATCATTAGTGCTTACGTTATTAGTTTTACCGCGGATCCCTACAGTTACGCCAGGAACAGGCTGCCCGTCTTTTTTGTCTACAACCTTACCCGTAATCTGTTTTTGCTGGGCAAAAACAGCGGCACATGTAGACAGCATGAGCACTAAAACCCACGTGGTTTTTCGTAAAAATTTTGAGTTCATATTTGTTATTTGGTTAGTTTTTTAATAGTAATTAGATTCAATTCTCCTTATGCATGCCATAAAATGCCATGATTAAGGTGCAACATATCCACACAAAGCAAGCGTATGTTGCTTTATTGGTTATCTAATAAATTTTCCGGTTAAGGAGGTGTTGTTCTGGTTTGTTTTTCAGCTTGCTAGTCAGGCAAGGGATTAGATAGCGTTGTAAATTTCGGTTAGGATAATTTTAATTTAGATTTCTCATCTCTGTTCTTTTAGTAAAACTTATTTTGGTTAGAAAGTATATTTCACAATAAATAAATAGGGTGAAATATGGGATATTAACAAATCAAAGGGTACAAATTGTCTTATTTATCAAACTGGTTAACAATTTAATTTTAAGCTATTTAGGTAATTTTAATACTCATACAATATACAATTAAATTCATATATAAATGAAATATTCTTAAATAAAAAAACAAAAAAATAATGGAGTGCTAAACAGGCTCCATTATACATACTAATTTGATTGTTCTTTCGCTTTTCTACGCTTCTCCCACTCTATTCCTTCTTTCTTTAAGTCGTATCCGGCAGCCGAAAGATAATTGTTGATGCGGCCTTTGTATTTACCAAACCAGGCATGTTTCTTATCTGACGATTCTGCATCCATGGCATGCTCCCTGGCCTCGGTTAACCAGGTAAGGATCTGTTTTTTCTGATCGTCCGTTAATGTTAAAATTTCTTCCTGATAAGCTTTGTAAGTGATGGGCAATACATTATATGTCATGCCATTTTTTACCAGTTCTACCTGCTCATTAGTAAGTTGCGCAGAAAGTTTGCTAATGTACTTTTTATGAAGTTTAGCCAATGAGGCATCAACCATACGGCTATCTTTTGCCAATGCAGAATCTCGCTCTGTCTTGTTATCTTTGTTTTTTTCTTTAATTTCTTTAACTCTGCCGTCACGCGCAGCGTAGATATCATTCAAATCGCTGTACTGATCGCGCACAATTGCCGTAACTTTTTCTGTTTTTTTAGCGTCACTAATGCCGAGATTAGCCACAATTTTAGCAGCGCGGTCGGTAATCATTTTTGTATAGGCTTCTTTATCGCCAGCAGCATTATTTTGCGCGAAAATGGTTGTAATACCTGCAAATGTTAACAACAGGGACAAAATGGATGATTTCATGTTTATGATATTTTAAATAGAATTTATTTTTAATGGAATCTGCTCTTTTTTATAGCGTAAAAAATTTAAAGAGAAAACGTTGCGTAACCATAATTTTGGTTAGATGGATAATTAAATTTCCAGCCTAAATTAGTAGAATTTTTGGTAGTTTCTCCTTGTCTCATCATTTATTAATAAACAAAAAATTTATATAAAAATAATTTGTCGGTTTATAATTTGGTTACGCCTTTGCGGCTATATACAAAACTCAACATAGAAAAACACTATTTTCTAATGGTTTTTAGCAAATTAATATAGGATATTATCATTTAACTCTTTAACTTTAGGCCTGCTGCAAAAATTTTACCGCATTGGTTATTGCAGCGTTAACCAAATATTTTAACACAAAGATGAAACCCCATTTTCATAAAGTTCCCATTACTTTACAAAGCTCCTTCAGTATCCGCCATGACATTAAACCCGATTTTGGAAACATCTGGCATTACCATCCCGAGCTTGAACTTCATTATGTAATTAAAGGTGAGGGCGTCCGTTTTATTGGCGACAACATCAGCAATTTTGTGCCTGATGAGATGGTACTTTTGGGCGAAAATCTCCCGCATACCTGGCGCTGTAAAGATGAGTACTTTCAGAATAATCCCGATCTGACAACGGAAGCCATGGTGATTCATTTTCTGCCTGATTGTTTGGGCAAATACATGCTTACTTTACCGGAAGCTTACCTGATCCCTAAATTGTTCGAAAAAGCCAAAAGCGGGATGGTGATTAAAGGAAAAGCCAAAGATAAACTGGTTGATTTAATGCGGGCTGCTGTTGATGCAACCAATTTAGACCGGATAATTATTTTGCTTTCGATATTAAAAACATTAGCCGAAACGGATGAATATTCTACAATTGTAACCAGTAAAAACACTTTCTATCAATCGAACGAATCGGAAACTTTACGCATTAATAAAATCTGCAATTATACCCTCAGCAATTATAAAAAGGACATTACTTTAGAGGAAGTGGCCTCATTAAGCAATTTAAGCGTGACTTCTTTCTGCCGTTATTTTAAATTGATGACTAAAAAAACCTTTTACGATTTTTTGATCGAGATCAGGGTAAGTCATGCCTGCAGGTTTCTGATTGAGAATAAGTTACCCACCGAGATGATCTGTTTTGATTGCGGATTTAACAATGTATCGAATTTCTACCGGCACTTTAAAAAGGTAACCGGAATGACGCCACTGGACTATAAAAGGAAGTATTTGAATTAAATTTCATTTTGCGCTCGTTTGGAAACAAGTGCAGACGTCTTTCATGTTTAAACCTGCGAGGTTTAAAAAAAATATTATATAAAAACCTTAATATTCAGATTGTTGCGTAGAGAAGTGTAGTCATCAAATAAAGTTTCCATGCCTTTTACCTCACTTGTTGTAAATGCACCAACGTTTCTGCGTGTAAAAGTTGAAATGTTTAATCCCCGTTTTTGAAGGAAATATTTTGAAACCACAGGATAAACATGGTGCATTACCTCCATATTATCAATCAAAAACTGTTGCACAGCCTGCACCTCATCATTTAGCGATTCGTCACTATAATGATCACATAACCAAACAATTAACTCCGGAAAATAATTACCCTGGATACAGGATAAGCCTGAAGCACCGGCCTTTAAGGATTCTACTGCATGCCCCATATAAGCATCATACAAACCAAAAGCATTCCCATCAGTAAGTTTAAGCTTTTCTTTAATCTGCACAAGATCCAGGCAGGTATCTTTATGGTAAACTACCCTCCCTGTTGCTACAAAATCAGCTAATTGTTTTGGTTTTAACACCCTTTTATAAGGTACCGGACATTCGTAAAAACCCATTGGGATATCTCCTGTCTGGCTAAGCAGCTGAAAAATACGCTCGTTAAATATTTCATCGGTTTCATTTTCATTGGCCAATAAGCTGGTAATGGCAATTACCGCTTCTACGCCGGCATCGCTCACTTCCTTTACAAAATCAGCCTGTTTGGCAATTTCACCTCCAAAAGTTCCGGTGGCAACAACAGGTACTGCACCATTGGCCACTTTTATTACGTGTTTTATGGCCTGGATCCTTTCCTTATCGGTTAATTCGAACATTTCGCTCGAGAGGCAATTGGCAAATAAACCTGATGCCCCGGCCTGTAAGTAAATTTCTGTTAGTTGAGTTAAAGCAGGGAAATCGATGTTACCGTTGCTCAAAAATGGCGTGAGCATAACCGGGATGAACCCTTTTTGTGAGTTTTCCATTATAGTATGATATGGTAAATGTTCTATGTAGTTTTGCCCGGATAAGGTCGGAATGAGCTTAAAGGACTGTTTTTGTCTTTTTATTTTTAATTTTTGTCAGGAAAAGTCCTGTTAAAAAAATGGTTAAAGTACCGATAACGATAATCATGTTTTTATGTAAAGGATTTCTAAAAACTTCGTATTCCGGAGGAAGAAGGGAAGAAAATGTCATCCATATAATTACAGCGATACCAATAATGGTTGCGGTGATGGCTTCGTGGTTTTTACTTTGCCGGCTAATGATGCCGAGCAGGAATAGGCCCAGCATTCCGGCTGCAAAAATGCCTGATAGTTCCCACCAAACATCTAAAATGCTTTTGACGCCGATCATAGCAATCCCGGCGATCATGCCCAGCAGTCCAAATCCTACCGTCGCTAAATGTAACAGCGATAAATTCTGTTTTTCGGTAATACCAGGCTTGAAATATCTTTTATAAATATCTACCGAAAACACAGTCGCTGAAGCATTCATCCCCGAACTGATGGTACTCATTGCAGCAGATAGAATTGCTGAAACAATTAGTCCGACCAAACCTACCGGAATCTTAGTGACCATAAAATGCGGCATTATTTTATCGCCATAATCTGCCGGCACCAAAGCATTTTGTACTTTCAATATTTCTGCTGCTGATGCATGTAAAGGCAAGCGCTCAACGGCTACCTGGTGTTTTATCGATTGCACCAGTTCGGGATTAACCTCATAATAAGCAAACAAGCAAGATCCTATAATAAAAAACAACAATGAGGCCGGGATGTATAACCAAACGCACAACCAGATAGATTTCGACGCGGCTTTACCTGATGATGCAGTATGGTAACGCTGAATATAATTCTGGTCCATCCCAAAATTGTTCAGGTTGATAAAAAAACCATAAAGCAAAACCACCCAAAATGAGGATCCTACGAAATCAAATTTAAAACTGCCCAGACTAAATTTATCAGCCGATTTTCCAATTTCTACAATCTTTGATGCGCCGCCCGGCATGTTTGTGATGATCAGGTATAAAATGAGCAGTGCACCTAAGGTTTTTACAATCGCTTGCACAACTTCCGTCCATATTACCGCTTCAATTCCTCCTAAAACGGTATAAAAGATGATACAAATCCCCATAACGATCATAATCACCTGCATGGAATAACCTGTAAGTGCCTGTAAACTCAATGCGATTCCGAAAAATATCGATCCCATCCTGGCCAGCTGCGTCAATAAGAAACAAACTACGGCATAAACCCTCGCCCACGCACCGAAACGTTTTTCTAAATGGGTATAAGCCGAAATCTCTCCCGTATTGCGGTAAAAAGGCACAAAATATTTAGATGCTACCCATGCTGCCAGAGGCATCGAAATGCTAAATACAAATGCATTCCAGTTTCCGCCAAAAGATTTACCCGGTACCCCCAAAAAGGTATTGCTACTTAAAAATGTTGCATAAATAGATAAACCTATCGCCCATCCGGGGATCAGGCCCGAAGCTTTTGTAAATTGCTCGGAATTTTTATTTTTTCGCGAAAAATAAACTCCAACTAATATCATCCCAACAAGGTAAATGAAGATGATCGCAAGATCGGTTATAGGAAGACCTTTCATTACTTGTTGGCTCGTTTATTAATTTGGTTAAAACAAATATGCATCGCTAAATATCATCATTAATATAAGATTTTGGCCACATATTATACCATCTTATCTTATTGAACATCTAAAGCATCAACTGCAAGTCCTTTGGTTTCGGTTGCAATTAAACGCACTTTATAACTTCCGGCGTTAATCATGCTGCCGGTATTGGTGCTCAGGTAATTCCATTTCCCCTCTTTTGTAGGGGCAAATTCGGCTATTTCTGTTTTCATTAAGGTTCCGTCTGCCGATAAAAATTCCAGTCTGGCCTTTAATGGTTGACTGAATGGATTATGGTACTTAATGGTTAAAGAATAGGTATCGGCAACGCCAACTGAGATATTCCAGGTTAAACTACCCAGACCGGCAGCATTAAAAATTACCCGCTGTTTCTCCATCAACACTGCTTTTGTAACCTCCTTGCCCTCTAAAATGCCGTCAGTAGCTTTGTAGCTTGTGGTGGTTTTTAAATCGTATGCAGGCTGTAAATGGGTAACAGGCAAAACAAAAACCGTAGCAGTTCTGCTGTCGAATATCATTCTTTCGTTAGGATCAAGTCTTTTACGGTAAAGTGCAAAGGTTTCTTCATTACTATTGCTCAAAGTGGTTTTCGTATTTACAAAACCTTGAGGGATACTGCTGTTTTTATTTATCGCAATAAAGGCATCAACGCTGTCAGTAGCGGTAAATTCGATACTTTCTTGTCCGCGGGAAGCTTTTAACCATTCCGCGCCATATAAATTCGATGGCAGTTCGGTAAATGCTGATTTTTCTCCTTTAAATTGTTCGTCCCCGATATCCAGCCAGCTGTTTAATTCAGCATTTTTAATTTTACTTAGAAGCGAATTGCTTACCGGCGCAACTTGAATATTTTGCTTTAAACTGGCGATGGCAATAGCCGAAATCACTGCCTGCCCCACTTTCACCTCGGGAAAGTTAATATCCAAAAAGCCACCTTTAACGGTAGTTTTGATTGTTTTCTTCAATAAGGTGTTACTGCCGGCTTCTTTCCAGATATCTAAATCTTTAATTAATGTTTTGCCGTTAAAGGCTATATCGAATAAACGCATGGACTGGGCATTGTAACCACCACCTATGCCCAGCCAGGGTTCGATAAAATAGAGTTCAACCAGGTATTCTCCATCGGGTAACGGGAAATGATATTTTAACTGCTCTCTGCCATATCTGAATGTCTGAAAAAGCTTCCAGTCTTTAGTGCCATTAACGGGTTGAAAAGTACGCCTTTGACTGGCAAAAAAATCAGGAATACCTTTAAAATTAGCGGTCCATGAGGTAGAACCAAAACGATCAGCAGAACTTAGGTTTCTGTCTGCAAACCATTGGTTGCCATTAGTATCCGTATAATTCCCTCCGCCACAATTTACACGATAAACGTAGTTGTAGTCCTGTACAGGATCGATTAATTGTTTATCCGAAATTAAACCAATAAAATTTGGACTTTGAGGTAAATTCTGCAGCACAATCTGATCTTTGGCAACTGCTTTCCCGTTAACATAACCTATTGCATAAAGCACGTTATATTTAATTTCAGGCTTATTCCATTGGAAATGAGTTCCAATTCCGCCACGTTTCTTTTTTCCTAAAGACTGTCTGCTTATATCGTTAAATAATTCTACTTCATCACAGTTGGAATAAACCACAATGCTATCTTTTATTCCCGGTTTTGTCCATCGGTTTGGCCAGGTATGCGAAACAATATATACCATAGGATTGGTCTGTTTCGAGGCATAATTGGCTCTGAACATATAAAAAACATCTGTTGGTTCTTCCCAGGGAGTAAACATGCCCTTGTAATTTACAGGACCAACCCGATCCAGATCCCTTAAACCCTCGCCTCCCTGTACCCTGCCCGGGTTATCGTGCGAGCTATATAACCAGAAAAAATGACCAGCAGTTTCAGCTTTCACTGATTCGGCCAGGCGTACTTTCGTTTCCATTAAATCGGTCATTTTGTTTTCGGTATAACCTTTACCGTTTGCATCGGTATCATGAAGATCGATGGTTCTCCAGGCACCATATTCGCCTACTAAAACCTGCCTTTTGAGGTCTTCGCCATAAGTTAGCGGATTGCCGCCATAAGTGCCGGTCCAGTTTTGTGGCACATCCCAATCTGTTCCTTTACCGCCATTACAGGTGGTTACTTTCCGTTGTGAGGAAGCGGTTGGATCCAGTTTCCTGATGAGTTCGGTACATTCTTTTGCAAAATCTTCGGGCAGCGTACTTTCGTTTTCCAATCCCCATAAAACTACCGCAGGACTGTTCCTTCTTTCTTTTACCCAATCCGTTATGAGCGTTTTAAAGTTCTTCCTGAATTCAGGTGTATCGTACCAGATGTGCGCAGCCATTTGTGTCCAGCATAAAATCCCTTCTTTGTCCCAGTAATCGGAATAAAGTAAGTTGTGTGGTTGGTGCGCATCGCGGAAAGCATTGAAACCTGCCACTTTAATTTGCATCACCCTCGATCTGATCTGTTCGCTACTAAAAGCATGACTCTGACCGATTAAATGCTCATATTCAGCAATGCCATTGATAAATACAGGTTTTCCGTTTAATAAAAATTGTTTTTGATTAGCCTGATCGCCTATAGGCCAGCTGATCCACCGGATACCATAAGGTGTTTTAATTTCATCTACAACTTTTCCATTTTCAATAATAGAAGTTTGTAACGTATATAGATAGGGATTTTCCAATGACCAAAGCTTTGGATTGATGATTTTATCCGTTTGCTGATCGATCTGGATTTCTTTCCCACCTGCAACTGAAACTGTTTTTTTGAGTTCTTTAACCTGCATTCCATTTGCATCAAGCAAACGGTTAATCAGCGTTATATTTTTAACTTTTAAAGTATAGTTTTTTAAGGTACTGCTTAAGTTTAAAATAGCTGATTTTTCAGAAATTTTATTGTCGTTCCAGATGTGGATGCCAAAGGGTTCAACGCGGATATCATTGGTTACAATTAAATGCACAGGACGGAAAATTCCCATAGGCTGTGAACCTTCGGAAAAACCCCGCTCTGTTGAGCAACCACCATCAACCCAGGGTAAATCCTGGATATTTGCAGGATGATCGGCACGCACAGCCAAAATATTTTCCTGGTTATTAAGTTTAATGGCTGATGTTACATCAAGGGTAAAAGTTGTTCTTCCGCCGGCATGATAACCTACATTTTTACCATTTAGCCAAACTGTAGCATAAGATCCTACTCCTTCGAAATATAAAAAGAAACGTTTACCGTTTTTGATGTTGTTAGTTTTGAATGTTTTGCGGTACCAGGCGTAGCCATGTTTATTGCCATGAAGTTTACGCTGGTACCCTTCATACTCGTCCCAGTTATGTGGAACATTTACATTTTTCCAGTTCTGGATTTTATAGCTTACCTCTTGAAAACCATCATAAGCATTCTGGTTTTTCTCATCAGCAATGGTTTGCCAGTTGGTGTTTAGGGAGATATCTTTTCTTATTTGATTTTGTGCGTGAGCTAAATTGATAGCAAATAGAAAAGTAATAAATAGAAGTATTTGCTTAAAATTTATGCATTTAACTGGTCTTTGAGGACACAAGCCAGGGGAATGGAAAATAACAATTAATGGCGTTAGCGCTATTGGTTCGTGGAGACATGAACCATGGTGCGCGAAATGTTTCAATTTTCGTATGTGTAAACAAAGACTAAGGTGTTTGAAATTCTGGAAGGCTATATTCCCTCTAGCCGAGGTACGTGTCCCCACGGACCTTATTACGTTCAAAATACTTTTTAAAATGCCTTTTAAACCTCCATCCCTAGCCGAGGTACGTGTCCTCACGGACCTCATTACGTTCAAAATACTTTTTAAAATGCCTTTAAAGTCTCTTGTCATTTCAAATCTCCATTCAGTTTATACGTTTCACCCGCTTTAGTTTCGATGCTGACGCTATTATTTTTGTAGTGGATTTTACAATTTCCCCCAGTTTTTGATTTCACGGTAAGTGAGGTCAGCAATCCATTTGCCCAGGCTAAATCCAGTACAAATCCACCACGTGCCTGTAAACCTTTAATTTCTCCGTTAGGGATTTCAGATGGTAATGCCGGTAAAATATCAAGATAACCCTGATGACTCTGAACGATCATTTCGGCCATTCCGGCAGCACCACCAAAGTTTCCATCAATCTGGAATGGTGGATGCGCATCAAAAAGATTTACATAAGATCCGGCGCCATTATTGGCAGGTTTCATTAACATTTTAACCAGTTTCATGGCATGATCGCCATCTTTAAACCTTGCCCAAAAGTTGATTTTCCAGGCTAAACTCCAGCCTGTAGCCTCATCTCCGCGGTAAAGTAAAGATTGTTTTGCAGCCTGCATCATTTTTTTGTTGCTATCCCAGGTTATGTCATTTCCAGGGTAAACGCCCCACAAATGCGAAACATGGCGGTGTTTACTTGCTGTATCATCAATATCGGTTAACCATTCCTGCAGCTGACCATATTTGCCAATCTGGTTGGGTGCAATTTGTTTAACTTTCTCGCTTAACGATTTCCTGAAATCTTCATCAATATTCAATTCCTCAGCAGCTGCAATACAGTTTTTAAAGAGCGAACGGATAATCTGGTGATCCATTGTGGGCCCTGCAACCAAACCTCCGTTTTCAGGCGAATTAGATGGTGTGCTAATCAGCCAGCCTGTTTTCGGATCTTCCACTAAAAAATCTTCAAAAAATAAAGCGGCCTGTTTCATTAAGGGATAAGCTTCGGTTTCCAGGAATTTACGGTCTTTACTGAATTGATAATGCTCCCATAAATGCTGACTTAGCCAGGCACCACCACTTACCCAAATACCATGGTTAGAGGCATTAATGGGTGCTGTACCGTTCCATAAATCGGTATTGTGGTGTAAAACCCAGCCACGCGCATTATAATATTGTTTTGCTGTTTCGGCACCTGTTTTCGACAATCCTTTAATTTTGTTAAACAATGGTTCGTTTAAAGCTGATAAATTAAGGATTTCTGTTGGCCAGTAATTCATTTCGAGGTTAATATTGGTAGTGTACTTGCTGCCCCATGGCGGAGTGAGCAGGTCGTTCCAGATTCCCTGAAGATTAGCGGGTTGTGTACCCGGCCTGGAGCTCGAAATCAATAAATAACGACCATACTGCATGTACAAAGCAGCAAAAGCAGGATCGTTTGCACTGGCGAATTTTTCCAGTCTTTCCTCTGTAGGCAGTTTCTCATTCTCTGAACGGCCAAAATCGACACTAAAACTTTTGTAATAACTTTGGTATTCTTTGATATGATTTTGCTTAATTGCAACATAAGATTTTCCTTTTAAGCCGTTTAATGCTTTAACATTAGCCGTTGCAGGATTTCCCGAAACATCCTGAGCGTTGATAAAATTAGTTCCTGCAGTTAAATAAAGCGTTACTTCGTCGGCCTGGTTGATACTGATTTTGCCATTTGCAGTTTTTACAGTTCCATTTTTTATTAAGGCAGTTAACCGGCTTTCGCCCTTAATGGCGCCATCTTTTACCTGTATGGACAAGGCAATTACATTATTTCCTAAAGTTTTTACCGACGATTTTCGGTGGGCACTGGAAAGTTCTGCATCAAAAGTTATAGATGCTTTTTTATCAGCCGTTAAATGAATCACCAAGGCCTGATCTGGTTGACTGGCAAAATATTCACGTGTGTAATTTACACCATTTAAAGTATAAGTGGTTTTAGCAACAGCGTTACTGATATCCAAAGATCTTTTATAATTGGAAACCAGCGATTTAGTTTGCTTAAAATACAAATTCAGGTCGCCAAAAGGCTGGTAACTGGCCTGGTATTGCGGAACAGCAGGCGGATCTTCATCCTGAATTTTATACTTCCATTCTTTTACCAATGAAATTCCTTGTTCTACATTACTTCCTACAGGATAAATGCCGATTTTTTTTGAAGTGTCTTTATAACCCGCCAATCCGCCTTTATCAAAGTAATTGAGCACTTGTATGGCGATCACATTTATGCCCTTTTTGATTAGCTTAGCCGGAATGGTATATTTCCGAGGGTCTGTACTATCGGTATTGCCAACCAGCTGACCATTAATATAGGAGAAATCCTGGTCGCGGATGCGGTTAAGATCAAGTATAAGGTCTTTTCCGAGCCAATTCTCCGGTACATCAAAAGTTGTTCTAAACCACACTGCGCCATCTAAATTGGCCAAACCTACCGCTTCCCATCCTTCATAAGAAGGTACTTTAATGCTTTTCCAAAGTTTATCATCAAAATTGCTTAATGCCGGATTACCCTGAATACCTTTGCCCGCTTTCATTTCGTTAACCCAAACTTTGCGATCGCCGGAGCTACTTTGAAGTCCCATAAACTGTTCCTGCGCCAAAGCTTCAGCCTCTCTCTGTTTGCCGTCGAAAAGTAATTTCCTGATTTCCGGTAAGTATTGGTAAGCACCTTTGCGGTTGTAATCACGCGGTTTGCCTGTCCAGACGGTTTCTTCGTTAAACTGGATGTGATCAACTGCAGTTCCGGCAAAAATCATGGCGCCTAATCGTCCGTTGCCAATAGGCAAAGCATCTGTCCACTTTTCGGCAGGTTTAGTGTACCATAAAGTATGGTTGTTTTCCTGTGCAAAACCGTTAAAATGTGCAGCGAATAATAAAATCGCCCATAAAAATTTAACCTTCATACTATTGTCCTTTATCGCCCGAAATAATTTCGATCTCAGCCTTTACATCTTTTTCCTTTTTAACAGCTTCTTTCATTCTCCTAAAGTTATTGTTTCCGAGGAAGATATTTTTAGTTTCGGCGCCATTTAATTTAAGATAGGTAACCGTTTCTTTTACCGGAAAAGCATTGTATAAAAACAGATCGGATACGTTTGTAAGGTCGATTACTGGCGCGTTCGGCAGTGGTTGATTATTATTTAAGCCGTTTATAATCAGGTTATTAACTTTTAAAGCTTTTAATGACGGGCCCAATTCTGTATTTACCGTTATATTATGAAACTCGATGTTATTGGAATTGCTGATCGAAAAACCTTTTTTAGCTTCAAAATTAATGTCGTTGAAACTGATATTGTCGATCGGCATCTCTTCCAAACCATTCAGATAACCAGCCTGGTTAACCTGCCCGGTAATGTTGCTGAAATGGATATTCCTGAAAACGGGTGTACGCTCCGAAACAGCTTCGACATTGGTTTTTGCGTATTGCATATCAAGCACAATGGCCTGATCTTTTATGTTTTTCATGATGATGTTGCTCACCCTGATCTCTTCAACCACACCACCCCTTCCACGGGCTGTTTTAACGCGGATGCCCCTATCTGTTCCGTCGAAAACACAATTGGAGATGGCTATTTTACGTACATCTCCAGACATTTCACTGCCGATTACTACCCCACCATGGCCGGATAACATTGTACAATTGGTAATGACATAATTTTCTGCGGGAACAGCCATTTTCCGGCCGGGAGCATCTTTGCCCGATTTAATAGTAATGCAGTCGTCGCCAACGCTGATATGGCAATCTGAAATGTGTACATTTTTACATGATTCGGGATTGATCCCGTCTGTATTTGGTGAATGAGGATTGTTGATGGTAACGGCATGTACCTTAACATTTTCGCAAAACTCCGGATTGATGGTCCAGAAAGGTGAATTCCGGATGGTAATTCCATCAATCAGCACATTTTTGCAGAACATAGGCTGTATAAACGGCGGACGGAGAAAACCTCTTTTCATCTGTTTCGGATCGTCAGGCAAAATAATGTCTTTATTTAATCCATCAAATGTGGTCTGCCATTTCGATCGTGGCTGTCCTTCTTTGTATCCCTCTACAAAATCCCACCATTTTTTGCCATGTCCGTCGATAATTCCGCGACCAATAATGGAAATATTTTCTGCTTTATAGGCATAAAATAACGGCGAGAAACTGGTTACATCTACGCCCTCATATCGACTTTTCACCATGGGCAGGTAATCGTCAAAATTATCGCTGAAATGCAGTTCTGCTCCGGCATCAATCAATATGGTGATGTTACTCTTTAGGTGAATTGCGCCTGTTAAATATTTTCCGGCAGGGAAATAAACGGTACCGCCTCCGGCTTTTGACGCCGCATCAATCGCATTTTTGATGGCGGTTGTAGCCAGTTTACTGCTGTCGTTTTTTGCGCCATATTTAATGACGTTGTAATATGATTGGGCGTTGGCGTTTAAGCAAGTGATTATTGCAATTATAAAAAATAAGGTTTTGAAAATGTATTTCATAGGTTTTTTATTTAAATGCCTCGTCATTGCGAGTTCCGATTTTTCATCGGGACGAAGCAATCTTTTTAGTTTTTCCAGGCTTCAAAGATTGCTTCACTCCCCCGCACATTCCAACGCTTCCGTTCGCAATGACGATTTTTTTTTTATAATTTATCGTCCTCGTTTATAACAAGGATGAGTGAGATTAGCGCTTTTATCACTTTTTAACGATGTTTGAGCTGTACTAACACAGGCCTAGGTAGTTATTTTATACATGAAAGATTGCTTCACGCTCCCTCTTTTCCCAGCGCTTCAGTTCGCAATGACGTATCATTTTAATCCATCTTAACCTTAACCGGCTTCAAATCTTTGCCTTTATAAATTTCTTTTCCGTCTGCAAAAATCAGTAAACCTTTACCTTTGTTATATTTTGTACCGGTTTTATCCCATAGAATCGTCACTATTTTACCATGATAGGAAACATTATCGAGTATAAACCAATCCCATTGATTTTTCGGGATTAATGGAAATAATTCCAGCACATTATCCTGACGGGGCTTTATACCTACCAAATCATTGATAATTAAATCATTAAAAGTAGAATGATTATAAAAACTGCTTCGCGGATTATCGCCCTTTAACCACTCACCGGTTTTTTCATCCTGATATTCTCCAATGTATGGTTTTCCGTTTTTGATATGTGATGCAGCATACTGATGCAGTTCCTGATAAAAAACTTCAGGTTTCATATTGCCATGTTTTTTGTAATTGGTTAACAGGTTTGCCAATCCTTTTAAAGTTTGCGAGCTGGCAAATGGCCACAATGCGCCGTCCCATTCGCAGCTATGGCCTGTTCCCCTTGTTCTGAATGTTGGGTTTCTCCTTTCAGCAGTAGTTAAGCCCCAGGGTGCTTTAAAACCTGCCGTATCCAACAATTGGTCCCAGGCTTTTGCATAGATGGCTTTATCATCCGGCAGATTGAAATCCCAGGGTGTAAAACCAATGGCTTCGCGAACATTTGCAGCGCCACCTTTGGCTTTTCTCGTTTCGAAAAACGAAGAAGAAGTATTCCACAAGCTATCCTGAACCAGTTTTTTTATTGTAGTTGCTTTGTTTTTATACTTTTCTGCCGTTGCTGTTTCATTTAAAAGTGTGGCAATTTTATCTAAAGCCGTTGCATTACCATACATATAACTGTTAATGGTTGGGCGCTGATTCTGGTCTTTACGCGAACCGCTGATCGATTCTTCCATGCCATCTTTCACATCATTTTGCCAGAAGAGGCCGTTTTTAAGCTGCCGTTCGGTTTCCCATTTGGTATAATCTTTATCAAGTGCCGGTAAGATTTCCTTTAAAAATGCCTGATCCGGTTTTACCAGGTAATTCTGATAAACAGCATCATCCACCCAGCTGCTAAACTGATGGAACCGTTGTTTCGTTTCGCCAACATCGGCTTTGTAGAGCCAGAATCTGATGTAATCTTTGAGGTAACTGTTATCTTTAAACCAGCGTCCTTCATAAATATGGTGTCCCAAGGCGCAACTGATCGAATTATATTTGCCTGCATGTTTAACCGGCTCAATAAACTCGGTAAAGATGAAACCATCCGGCGTTTTAACCAGGTGTTTGCGGTATGTCCACCAGCGGTAGTAGTAATTTTGTTCCAGTATCTCATCCGGGCATTCGAATAAAGGAGCCTGATCAGCAAGCCATTTAAAAGCCTCACTATTTGGAATATAATTCTTTACAGCTTCAGTATCTGTTGAATTAAAATAATCCACATATTTCTTCAGCTTTTCCGTACCGAGGATAGTTTTTTGTTGCGCATAGCCCGTAATTGTCAATATCGACAATGTTGCCGTGGCTATAAAATTTCTTGTTTTTCCCATTATTCGAATAACCAATCTATATCTTTTCCCCTGCCGTCTAAACCCGCATTAAAAATGCGCAGTTCCTGCTTATCATCAATAAAACCCAATATCAAACAAGCACCTTTACCTAAGTTTAAAGTATGTGTTCCTGCCGGAAAAGCATAGGCGTGTACGTTTACCGGCGGAAAGCCATAAGGTACCAATGCATTTGAAATTTTAATTTCCGACTGACCATAATTGTTGGCACTGGCATCGGTTTCCAATTGTGGCGGAGCGAGGTATTGAGAATCTTTCTGGTTAAAAAAACCAACCAATAATTTTACAGGAGAATTAGTGCTGAACTTAATTTCTGTCCCGTTTTTAATTTGTTGCGCTTTGCTCAGTCTAATGCCTTTTAAGCCGGTTAACTGCGCGGCAACTTCTTTGATTTTAACAGTTGTGTCGCTAAAAAGCTGTACATCTTTAGCAATGGTGTACGCTTCAGTTGTGTTGAGCAATTTTACATCAGCAGCTTTATAAGGTACGATAGCAGCAATCGATCCCTGTTTAATTGATTTTAATGAATCTATACTTTTTTTAAAATGATTCAGTTCTTTGGTAAAAACCGGTAACATTTCTCTCCAATGGATAAAGGTTTTATCAACACCACGCATCGGGATTTTGCGTTGTTTGGTTTGCATACTATTTGCATACAGGTAATTATGATCCGTTAGCTTAACTAATACTGCATAATGATTTACACTTTTCTGTAGGAAAGGCAGGGCTTGTTCTAAATCGCTTACCTGATTCGAATATTTATACCGCAATATCCAAAGCGCAGCCTTTACCTTTTCTGCATAAAAATTGGCCATTGCATCATAACAATAGATATCATTTTTAAGCCTTTTAAACTCTGCAGTATCTTTTTTTACTTTTGCATCAGCTTTATTTATAAATTGGATGGCTTTTTTACCGTGCTCAACCACTTCCTTTGCTACCTGAATCGGGGTTTCGCCTACATGACCCTGCTTTTTCCATTCCTTTTCTGCGTAATCTATAATCATTTCACCTTCTGGCGCTTCCGATTCGTATAATAAAGTAAAAAGTCCGTAACGATATGGGTTGATCAATTGCGTCATCAACATGCCTAAGGTCAGCGTTTGCCGGTTTCCGTCGGTAATGCCGTACCTGCGTAAAAGCTTTGGTGATATCTCTCCCGATTCTTCGTAAGCATTTAAAATGGCTTTACCACTATTCAAGTCAGTACCATACTTATTGGCAAGTTCTTTTCCCCAATAATTAATTTCCTTTGCACGGTCGCGCTGCGAATTCCATGAATATCTTGCCCATTCTTTGTACCAGATCCAATCGCGGTCTACTTCCAGCAATCTGCCTTTCACCTCGTCGGCCGAGTAAGGCCAGTCCCAGTAGCTTGCCTGAGGATATAAATGCAAACCTTTAGCGCCATAAATTTTGTTCATTGCCTGAACCGATTTCTGGATAAAATCGGCTGAACCATATCGAAAAGGCTCCAGATTGGCCAAAATATGAACGTTAGAAATGTTAACTGTACCAATAGCCGCTAACTTTCGGTTCAAATCTGCCCAGGCCCCGCGTGGTGTATAAGTGGTTAAAGCTTCGCCATTAAATTTATTCTCGGTGTAAAGATTTTTATAAAGTGGTAAAGCGGCTTTCATTACACTTGGCGCATCAGTATCGTGAGCTCGCAACACAATAGGCGGTTCTTCTTTAATTCCTGCAGCTTTTAGTCCATCTTTCACCCCCGGAATAATGGTTTTGGTGAACCAATCAATATCATCCTGACCAACGCCTTCCATCGCCTCGCCCAAAGCTACCATTAAACCCACATTAGGGTATTTCTCTACAAACGCGGCGATTGATTTTCGGGTATAATCGGCAATCAATGGAATAATCGGGCGGTTCCTGTCCTGGGTTTTTAAGCCGTGTTTATCGGCAAAAGGTTTCGGGATGATGATATTGTAGAACATCTGGATCACCCAGATTCCCCGTTTATCAGCCTCTTGAGTTAAAAACTGAAAAATTTCTTCGTTCTTTTTTAAAGTGGCTTCATCTACTTCAACCGCATAAGGATAGTCTTTTAACCTCAATAAAGACGAAAACGGATGACCGTTCCACAAATAGAGCGAATTATAACGGTTCTCGACCATCATATCAAGGTATTTAATCCATAAGGCCTTATCGTACAACCACGGGAATGTTTCGGGCTCGTAGGGATATTCGTAAACATCGTGCCCGGGCAAATAATCTGGTTTTTGTAAGCCGATACAGGTACCACGTAATACCATCTCGGGTTGATCGGAAAAGTTAAGCTCTGCTGGTAATTTGCCACTGTTTTTAATTTGGTCGGCAAGTTCTATACAGCCGTATAAAGCGCCCGATGCATCATTACCTATGATAAAAATGCTACCATTTTTTGCCGAATAAATATGGAAACCTTCTTTTTTTGTAACCGAAATCTGGTTTTTAATTTCCGCAGGAAGCTGATTAGTAAAAAGCTTATCAGAAAATACACCGATCGCAATTAAATTACCCGAATTACTGAGCTTGTCTTTTTGTTCTATTTTAATTGAATAATTTAATTTAGATAAGGCTTTTAAAATTCTTTCGGCGCCAAAACGTACCCGAACATGGTTTTCTTTAGAAATTACGATGTTTTTTTGTACAGGTTGAATTGCCTGAGATAAGGATATCGATAAAAAATAACAGGAAATAAAAAGCAGAAAATTTCTCATTCAATTTGGCGCTTACAACTCCTTTTTTAAGGGAATGATATGTGATATTTGGTTAAAATATTATTTAAATATAAAAATAATATTCAAATATAAGTAAATTAGCCTTTCGGATTTGTAAAATTTATGCAAGGTAAGGTGGTAGTTATTGCTATAAACGAACTATGACAATATCTGTTAATATTTAGGCAAGAAGATAAAATTTTTAACCAACAAAATTTATTTTATTTGTATTCAATATTCTAATCAATTATAAATTATAACCATACATGTTTTCACTAAAAAACAAAAAAGCCGTGGTTACAGGCGGAGGAAGTGGCATTGGAAAGGCTATTGCAACCATTTTAGCTAAACAGGGCGCAGAAGTTCACATCATCGAACTGGGCACTGAACAGGCTGAGGATACACTAAAAGAAATTACGGAAAACGGCGGTACTGCATATAGTTATGGCTGCGATGTTTCTGATCATAAAGCGGTTCACGAAGTTTTTGAGCAAATCGGACAAATTAATATCCTGATCAATAATGCAGGTATCGCCCACATTGGCAAGGCCGATACTACTGATGAATCAGATTTCGACCGTGTAATGCGTGTAAACGTAAAAGGTGTGTACAATTGTCTGCACGCGGCTATTCCGCAGATTCGTTTAGCTGGAGGAGGTGTAATCATTAATATGGCTTCTATTGCGGCTTTGATCGGCCTACCCGACCGTTTTGTATATAGCGCAGCAAAAGGTGCGGTAAAAGCCATTACCATGAGTGTGGCCAAAGATTATATCGGCGAGAACATCAGGTGTAATTCCATTTCTCCGGCCAGGGTACATACGCCATTTGTAGATGGCTTTTTACAGAAAAACTATCCGGATAACATTCCCGAAATGTTCGAAAAGCTTTCTAAAACACAACCAATAGGCAGAATGGCAAAACCGGAGGAAGTTGGTGCACTGGCACTATACCTTTGCAGCGATGAAGCTTCGTTTATTACGGGCTGCGATTATCCGATTGACGGCGGATTTACTACCTTAAACAATTAATAAGATAATTTAAATACATTATAATGAAGTTAATAAGATTTGGCGAAGCCGGAGCCGAAAAACCAGGAGTTATTATAAACGATAATTATTTCGATGTTTCTGCCCTGGTAAAAGATTACAACGAAGAATTTTTTGGTGGAGATGGCCTTGAAAAGTTAAAAAAAGATATAGAAACCGCTGATTTACCACAGGTGGATAAAGGTGTGCGTTTAGGCACTGCCCTGGCACGTCCTTCAAAGATTATATGTGTGGGCTTAAATTATAAAGACCACGCAGCAGAAACCAATGCGCCTATTCCTTCTGAGCCGATATTATTTTTTAAAGCCACTTCGGCCATAGTTGGCCCAAATGATGACCTGATTATCCCAAAAAACAGTAAAAAAACGGATTGGGAAGTAGAATTAGCCATTGTTATAGGCAAAAAAGCCAGTTATGTTTCAGAAGAAAACGCTTTGGAGCATATTGCGGGTTACGTATTGCATAACGATTATAGTGAACGCGAATTCCAGATTGAAAGAAACGGACAATGGGTTAAAGGAAAAAGCTGTGATACTTTTGCGCCAATAGGCCCATTTATTGCTACACAGGATGAAATTGCTGACGTCCACAATCTTCGCCTTTGGCTTACCGTAAACGGCAAAACATTACAGGATGGAAATACTTCAAACCTGATTTTCAATGTTCCTTTTATGATTTCTTACATTAGTCAGTTTATGACCCTTTTACCAGGTGATGTGATTACAACAGGTACTCCGGCAGGTGTTGGTTTGGGGCAAAAACCTGAACCATGGTATTTAAAAGCCGGCGACGTGGTAGAACTGGGTATTGATGGTTTGGGCTCAAGCAAACAAACAGTTAAAGCTTACAGCGAAAATTAATATGAAAAGATACTGCTTAACACTCGATCTGATCAATGATGAAAAGCTTATAGAAGAATATAAGCAATATCATCAAGCGGTTTGGCCGGAGATTAAAGAGAGCATATCGTCTTCAGGAATTGAAGATTTGGAGATATATCTGCTTGGGAACCGGTTATTTATGATTATGGAGGTTAATGAAAGCTTCTCATTTGAAGAAAAGGCAAAAGCCGATCTGGCCAATCCAAAAGTACAGGAATGGGAAACTTTAATGTGGAAATTCCAGCAGGCATTGCCTGGTGCCAAACCGGGTGAAAAATGGATTTTAATGGACCAGATATTTAAACTTTAAATGCTTTTATGATTGATACCCACGTACATTTTTGGAATTTTGATCCGGTTAGGGATAGCTGGATCAATGAAGATATGAAGGTTATCCGGCAGGATTTTCATCCCGAAAATCTGTCAGGGGCTTATCAGGATCTCCAGATTACCGGATGTATTGCCGTACAGGCCAGTCAATCGGAAGAAGAAAACCATTTTCTGTTAAGTCTGGCTGAAAAAAATGAAATCATTAAAGGCATTGTTGGCTGGGTTAATCTGCTTGATCCAAATCTCGGTGATCGCTTAAACTACTGGAGCAATTTTAAAACCATTAAAGGCTGGCGTCATATTTTACAGGCCGAAAACAGTGCGTTTATCCTTGATTCAAATTTTATTGAAGGCATTAAACTTCTAAAAGAATACAGTTATACCTACGATTTATTGTGCTACCACAATCAGTTACCGGATATTATTAAAATGGTTGATCAGCTTCCTGATCAGCCATTTGTACTCGATCATTGTGGCAAACCGGATGTTAAAAACCAGGATTTGAAAGCCTGGGCTGAAAATATCAAAATATTGGCTTCAAACTCAAATGTAAGTTGCAAAGTATCGGGCTTACTGGCTGAGGCCGACTGGAAAAACTGGACAGAAAAAGAAATTTTTAATTGCTTTGATGTGGTATTTGAACATTTCGGCGTGAAAAGGATTATGTATGGCAGCGATTGGCCAGTAATGCTGATCAGCAGGCCTTATGAAGATTGGTTTAATTTAGTTCATCAATATATAGCGCAATTTTCTCCGGAAGAACGTCAACTATTTTTCAGCGATAATGCGAAAGCGTTTTATGGAGTTTGAAGACACATTTTGCCGCGTTTGTCATCCTGAATGCAATGAAGAATCTTTTTGATAGTGCATTTTTTCTAGGAGTTCTTTGTGATCAGCATGACAGATCAACCCTAAAAAATATTCTTTTACGTTCTCCGCAAATAAAACTTAAAACAGCAGATAGAGCAGGATGGAAAATATAATATAAAATATTAGTTTTCGCTTTTTAAAATAAAATTTGACCAATACAACATTGAAATATGAGTAAAAAAATTACATTCCCTTACAATCCTCAATACCCTTCTGTAGCGGACTTAAGAAAAAGGGCAAAATCCAGGATTCCTAAATTTGCTTTCGACTACCTGGAAGGCGGTTGTAATGAGGGACTTAATTTATCGCGTAACGAGAACGATTTCGATAATATTTATCTTAAACCGAATTACCTGCGTGTTGGCGGAGATATCGACATGTCGGTTGAATTATTTGGTCGTCGTTACAGTGCTCCATTTGGGATATCACCGATTGGCCTGCAGGGTTTAATGTGGCCTAATGCACCCGAAATTTTAGCCAAAGCTGCTGCTAAAGCGGATATCCCTTATACCCTAAGTACCGTATCTACCAGTAGTATCGAACGAATTGCCGAAGTATCTGATGGAAAAGCATGGTTTCAATTGTACCATCCTACGGAGAATAGTTTGAGAGATGATATCTTAAATCGCTTAAAAGCTGTTGAATGTCCGGTATTGGTTGTGCTGGTAGATGTGCCTGCGTTTGGTTTGCGCTACAAAGAGATTAAGAGTGGCTTATCTATTCCCCCAAAAATGTCAATCAATAATATTTTGCAGGCCTGCGCCCGTCCGCTATGGGGAATAAAAACCTTACAGCACGGAATTCCGTCATTTGCTACTTTAAAGCCCTATATGGAAAAAGGAATGGACATGTCGCAACTGGGACAATTCATGAACAAAACATTTACCGGTAAAGTTGATATTGAAAAGGTTGCTGCCATTCGTGATCTCTGGAAAGGACCTTTGGTGCTGAAGGGAATCGCGACGGATGAAGATATGCAGGCAGCCATCCAAATCGGTGTGGATGGTGTGATTGTTTCCAATCACGGTGGCAGACAAATTGACGCAGGTGAATCATCAATCAATTCTTTAATTAAACTAGCGGGAAATGATGCTTACAAATCAAAATTGAAGATCATGTTAGATGGAGGTATCCGTTCGGGTGTTGATTTAGCAAGGGCACATGCCGTTGGATCTGAATTTAACTTTATGGGCCGGCCTTTCATGTATGGAGTTGGCGCTTTGGGCAATGAAGGAGGCGATCATACCATCAATATGTTTAAAACTCATTTATACCAGATTATGCAACAGCTTACCATTGAGAATGTTACACAATTTCCTGACCGGTTATTAAATCCTTAAAGCTGACTTAAAAATCAAATAAACAAAAAAAGCAAGATCAGAAGTCTTGCTTTTTTGTTTAAAATGTGATTGATTATCTGGAGTATTATTACAAAAACTTATAAGTGGTACTCGTTTTATATGTTTCGCCTGGTTTAAGCACGGTTGAAGCAAAGTTCGCATGGTTTGGCGCATCAGGAAAATGCTGTGTTTCCAGGCAAAAAGCAGAGCGGTGAGGATAAGATTTCCCTCCTTTTCCATCCTTATCAGCACCGGTTAAAAAATTACCACTGTAAAACTGTAATCCAGGCTCGGTGGTATAAACTTCTAACGTGATACCTGTAACCGGACTTTTAACAACTGCCACCGGCGTTTTACCATCATGATGGGCTAAGACAAAATTATGATCGTAACCTTCCCCGAATTTTAATTGCTGGTCGTTTTCTTCTATTGATTTTCCTATGGTTTTGGCTTTGTTAAAATCAAAAGCCGTTCCCGCTACAGGTTGTAATTTCCCGGTTGGAATTAAGGTTGAATCGACAGGTGTATAAGCATTGGCATCGATCTTTAATTCGTGATCGAGAATGGTCTTATTTCCTTCACCGTTCAGGTTAAAGTAAGCATGATTGGTCAGATTCACCACGGTTGCTTTATCGGTTGTGGCCAGATAATCAATCTGTAAAGCATTGTCGTCTGTGAGCGTATAAATTACTTTTACATCAAGCTTTCCAGGATAACCCGCTTCCCCATCCTTTGAAACATAGCTCAGTGCTAATTTTTGTCCGTCCTGTTTCGCATCCCAAACTTTCGAGAAAAAACCATCGTTACCACCATGCAAAGTATTTACGCCATCATTAAGCTGTAAATGATATTCTTTTCCATCCAAAGTAAATTTACCTTTACCTATGCGGTTTCCGTACCTGCCAATCAGGGCACCAAAAAACGGCTCTCCTTTTTTACGGTAGGCACCAAGGCTGTCATAACCCAATACTACATCAGTTAATTTATTGTTTTTATCGGGGACCAGCAATGAAACAATCCTTCCGCCATAATTTGTGATAGAAACTGAAGCCCCTTTTTTATTTTTCAGCGTGTAAAGTTTAACGCTTTTCCCATCAATGGTGCTTGCGTATTTTGAAGAATCGATCTGTTCGGTGGCCGCTGTGCCTTTATCCGATCCGGAATGGCAGGAGGTAAAAGTAACCGCTACACATAATGCGGCAAAGGGCAAAGCCTTAAAGAATATTTTTTTCATCTGGTTAAAATTTAAGAGCATAACAGATTTCGCAATGCCTGCAAAGCTGTGTTTACTCCACGTAGATTTATTTTTGGTTAAAGCTAAAGTAACAAAAATAATTAACGTTATCGTAACGATTATAATTATTGTTAAGCTAATATTAATGATGATGATTAACAGTAAAAAAAATCACATAATTTAGCAACCTTATGTACGAGTTGAATTTCAGGCCGAAAGCCTTTCTTTTTGATTTAAATGGCACCATGATCAATGATATGGAATACCACACGCTTGCTTGGTATGCTATTATGACAGAAGATTTAGGTGCTAAACTAGATTATGAAAGTGTAAAAAAAGAGATGTACGGTAAAAATCATGAGGTATTGGCCCGTGTTTTTGGCGAGAACAGATTTACAGCAGAAGAAGTGGAAAGGCTATCGATAAATAAAGAGAAACGTTACCAGCAAGGCTATATGCCACATCTGGCTTTAATTGATGGATTAAGTCGGTTTTTAGAACGCTCTAAAGCAGCCAATATCCGAATGGCCATTGGCTCTGCAGCAATACCTTTTAACATCGACTTTGTGGTTGATGGGCTTAACATCCGTCATTATATGGATGCCATAATAAGTGCCGATGATGTAGCGCTCAGCAAACCTGATCCTGAAACTTTTTTAAAAGCAGCCTCAGCTTTAGGTATTGCACCTGCAGATTCCCTTGTTTTTGAAGATGCACCAAAAGGTGTAGAATCGGCACTGAATGCAGGAATTTCCTGTATTGTACTTACTACAACACATACAATTGAAGAATTTGAAGGTTATCCGAATATCTTAGGTTATATTAAAGATTACAACGATACCAAACTAAATACGCTATTTTAAAATGGGAAAATATTTAAATCAAAAACCTGTTCTTGTTGCAGTAGACTGCATTATTTTTGGCTATGACGGCGATCAGCTAAAACTTTTGGTAATTAAAAGGGCAATAGAACCTGTTAAGGATAAGTGGAGTTTAATGGGCGGTTTTATTGGCGAAGAGGAAGATCTTGATGAGGCAGCCAAACGGATCTTACTGGAATTGACGGGTTTACATGATGTGTACCTGGAGCAGTTGCATGCTTACGGCCGTCCAGACCGTGACCCGATTGAGCGTACGGTTTCTGTGGTTTATTTTGCGTTAATCGATATTAATAAATACAGCAAACAGATCAATGATCAGTACCATGCAGAATGGTTTAAGCTGAAAGAAGTACCCGAATTAATTTTCGACCATAATGTAATGGTGAAGGCTGCAATGGATAAAATCCGTTATCAGGCCGCTCTCCATCCTGTTTTATTTGAACTTTTGCCTAAGAGGTTTACGATCCCACAATTGCAGGCTTTATACGAACAGGTGTACGATTCTCCGATTGATAACCGGAATTTCATCCGCAAAATTACTGCCAGTGGTTTATTGATCAAACAAACGGATAAGGATAAATCGAGTTCGAGAAGAGGTGCTTTTTATTTTAAACTCGACAGGAACAAACATAAGGCACAATTCCAGTCTTTCTTAAACTTTATTCCAAAAACAAATAAATAAGGGCTGGTTTTTGAAATTATTGTGAGATTTAAAATAAAATTTAAAATTATTTTCAGCCTTACAAAATTTAGAATCAGTTAGTTATCAATACTAATTTTAGCAAGCATAAAAAACATCAAAAACATTTTCTAAAAATGTTTGCAGGAAAAGGATAAATCTCTATATTTGCACCTCCTTAAACAAAAGGAATGATTCCGTAGCTCAGCTGGTAGAGCATTACACTTTTAATGTAGTGGTCCTGGGTTCGAATCCCAGCGGGATCACAGAAAGACGCAAGAAATTGCGTCTTTTTTGGTTTAATAGCATTTAAGCCTGGAAAAAAAATTCTAAGATTAATCAATCAAATACAACCTCATTCAATCTGCCTCACAATACTTCTATTTCAAAATCATCACTGAATGCAGCGTTATAAACTTTGAAAGTGACAGCCCATTCATCTTTAACAAGTTCGGGGATAAATGAGCAAAACATCAGCCTAAAGCGGTCAAATTCTATACCTGCCCTACAAACTACCATGTAACTGCTATCATTGTTCATGATCACCTCTTGAACAGAATCTTCCCAGTGAGCTTTAATCTTATCGGGCAGCAGGTTAAAATGTTGACTATCTATAAACTTACCGATTGAAAGGATCCTTTCTTCTCCTAAACTTCCGTTATTTACCTCTACCCATGCTCCGTTCGCTTTACTTAAGCGGCCCAGAAGATAGCCATTGCATAATACATTCCAGGGTTCACTTTCTGCAAACCGTACCAGTTGATAGGCATTTATGTCGTCTCCTTCACCGAAAAGGTAATCAAGAACTACCGTTTTTGAGCCAGCCATCAGGTTTTCCTTAAATACGTTCGAATATTGTCCCATATGGTCTGATATAATTGACCTTAACCTTTTACTTAATAACTTCAAAATCTCCATTGATCCCTTAATTTCTTTAAATCTTTGCGTAGTACCACCAAAATGTTGATTTCGCTTTCAACTGCTTTTTTGCATCGATAGTGCGGTAGCAGAATAAGTAATCGGCGGCATCACCTCAGCGATTATTTTTACATATATTCTTTCAAGATCGTCCTGTAAATGAGCAGGAATAACAATTGGTACATTTAATCCTAAAAATCATTTTTTATCGGTTTTGCGGATGGCAACAACCCCTGTCAATCCTAATAAAACCATAAAAAATGCCGTCCCGTGGTCAATCGAACAATTGTAAACCTCTGCAATGGTAACATTCGATCCATTTGTTACGCCGGTAACACTGCAGCCGCCCGAATATGGGGTGGAAAATTCGACCCTTACCTCGCAGTTGCCGGTTCCCTGTTTATAACTTGTTGCCAATGAATAAGTTCTGGCACCCCCTACCGGATCAATCCCCTGAAAATCAGTAAAAACGCGTTCCGCACCATCATAAAAAACAATACATCCATAAGGAAAATTATCTGCTGCAGAAGCACTGAATAAAGATAAAAGCGATATGGCAGCACATAGGAAAACCCTGGCCAGGGCATTTGGGATTAAAAGTTTCATAATTGAGCGGGTATAGACGGCACTATTTAATTACGATAACAATATCCTTTTAAGAAGGTTTTAAATTGTTATGTATAATTTTCATTTATGTTAAATCAAACTTCCCGTGATGAAAATGCAGGTATGCCATCCTCCGCTAAATCCATTTTATGAGCCCTAAAATCTGCGCAGTTTAAAGCCTGAATGATACGCCCAAGAAGTAACTTTTCTTTGCCTCTTCCTGTAATCCATAATTTAGGCCACCATCAATTTTAACATCTTTTGCCAGCTCAAACTGAAGGGCCGCGTTCAGGTAATTGTTCCACTGTTTTTCTTTAAGATCATAAGTGTAATAAGTTTCTCCTATCGCATCCAGGTGCCTGGCAAGGGCGTGCGAGAGCGTGAGTGTCTGTAAGAATTCGGTGTGGTGTGCATTGCCCTGTTCGTCCTGAAGCCGGTCGGCTTCCAACTGCATCCCGATTGTCCAACCATGTTTCAGCTTAAGGTTCATGGGGATGATAAGACCTCCTTCGTAACGGCTTTCCTTATCTGCCGCGGATGTAGGAAACTTTAGATACGGAAGCAGTGCTATTGCAAAATCTCCCTTGTCGTTGCCAAGCATATTTTGCTTAATACGTATGGTAATATCACCGAAGCCATGTTTCAAATGCTTCTCACCATCTTCAGAAACTTCCCGGTCAACCTGATAACTTTGAACAATAAACTGCAAAGCGGTAGATTTTAACAGTCCAAACTTTAAGTTGGCCTGATTGAAAAAATAACTTTCCTTAATACCTTCTTCGCCATGCTGCCTTTCCAACCGGAAAAGATCGCTTTCATATTGAAAATGACCGGCATCTATGGTTCTGGCCGATTCGGTTACATCTGGCCTGTCTGTCTCCATATCCCTCAGCATTGCACGTGGAACCGGATTAAAAATGGAATATTTTGGTATCTCCTGTCCGAAGGAGCATAAGATTGACAATACTAAAAATGCGGACAGCATTAAGGATTTTTTCATTTGGTTATTTTCCAGGACAACATTAAATACCCGGAATAGTTTAGAATCTGACAAATTTTACCTGAAACATAGCAGGCCTTAGCAGGAAAGCAAGTGTTGTGCAGCCGGTAGTCTGAAAATAAAAATCCTAGCAGAGCCAAACAAATGGCAGGCAAAACGCTTCAAAATTGGGTCAAAAAAAAAGCTCCTTCTGCCCGAAGAAGCTTTTTTTAAGCATTTAAGATGATTAAGGATGGCCACTGCCACCTGCCGAACCATAAATTTGTCCGGTTGCGTAACTCGCATTATTATCTGCAAGCTGAACATAAATTGATGCGAGTTCTGCGGGCTGACCGGGACGGCCCAAAGGCGTTACTTCGCCAAACTTTACAATAGCTTCCTGTGGCTGCCCGCCGCTGGTTTGTAAGGGCGTCCATATCGGCCCGGGGGCTACTCCGTTTACCCTGATTCCTTTAGGCCCCAATTGCTTGGCTAAAGATTTTACAAAGGCTACGTTTGCCGCTTTTGTTTGTGAATAATCAAACAGGTTTTCGGAAGGATCATAAGCCTGTACAGAGCTGGTAGCAATAATCACAGCACCTGCAGGCAGTATAGGCAGGGCGGCTTTGGTAATCCAGAATGGCGCATATATATTGGTTTTCATCGTTGCATCAAAGTCTGCCGTGCTGATATCCAGAAGCGAATCTACTGCCTGCTGGTGACCGGCATTGTTTACCAGAATGTCAATGCCGCCGAGTTTTTCTTCAGCCTGTTTAACCAGTGATTCGCAAAAAGATTCAATGGTAATATCGCCGGGGATACCGAACCCTTTTCTTCCTGCTGCAGCAATTAATGCAAGCACCTCATCAGCATCCGATTGTTCCTGAGGAAGGTAATTAATCACTACATCGGCACCTTCCCTTGCATAAGCAATTGCGGCAGCACGGCCAATACCAGAATCGCCGCCGGTAATTAGTGCTTTACGCCCCAAAAGCCTGCCACTCCCCTTGTAACTTTCTTCACCATGGTCGGGAACAGGATCCATTTTTGAAGCCAGTCCGGGTACTTCCTGTGGCTGCTTAGCAAATGGTGGTCCCGGATATTTTTTTGCCGGATTTTCTAAAGGTTTTTGATTTTGTTCAAGCATATGTTTTTCATTTTCGGGCCGGTTCAATCCAGATCATAGCGTGGCCCATGACATTGATCTGCGGGACAAAGATTACCCTTGTCCCGTTATTTGAACATCGAAAACAGAAGATTTGTTCAGTAAAATTAACAACCGGTGTGTTTTATTAAGGCGCTGGCAAAATCTGCCGGTTTCTCATATTTCAGTTCTAAAGGTGCAAACAATCGGCCTGCTGACAGGGTTTAATTAATAAAACCTTGAACATGAAAAACAATTTCTTAAAAATTTGTCTGATGATGGTAACTGGTCTGTCGGCCCTTGAAGTATCTGGTCAGGAATATGTTTCTCCAACCAAAGCGGTTGAAACGGGAAAGGCTCCTAAAATGAAAGTTAAACTCCTCAATACTAACGGAAAGAGCAGCACCTATCTGATTGTTTTTTCTAAAGGGGATGAAGTGGTATCGGGCCTGACCGATTTTGCGAAACAATATAAGGTTACCTCTGCCCATTATACGGCTATTGGGGATGCGGTTTCTGCAAAAGCAGGATGGTATGATTATAAAAGAAAAGAATTTAAGGTGATCCCGATTGACACTGCAGAAGTAACTTCTTTTATTGGAGATATTGCCATGTACAATGGAAAACCGGTTGCCCATACTCATTTTAGTGCCGCCACCAGCGATGGCATTGTACATGGCGGCCATTTGCTCGAGCTTATTATTGGCCCGACGCTGGAACTGATAGTAACTACAGAACCCGGTACACTATACAAAAAGCTTGACCCGGAATTTAATGCTGCTTTTATAGATCCGGCGCAAAAATAAATATGCAAAACCATCATAAAATTAACCTGCGTCCCTTTAGCATGCAGGTACAACAGGGCAATTTAACTGAAACCATCAGCATCCAGTTCGAAAACGGTGTTTTTGAGATTGTTCATGAAGGACGTGTGCTGGGAGCATTGAGGCCCCCGGGCGAAGATTGGCAACTATTGCCTTATGAGCAGCTCTCTGAAGAAATAGCACTTTTTGAAATTGACCTTCAACTACAACATGGCGGCCCTGAACTTCATGCTGCACTGATCAATGAAATTATCGGGGAGATAGAAAACCGGCTAAAATAAGCTGTTGCCGGTATTAATTCATAAATAATTGATTACCGGCTATTTGCAATCCCATAATGTGATCTATAATTTATTAACAAACAGGAAAAGCGAAAGAAAAAGATGATCCTTCATTCGGTACGCTCTCAACCCAGATTCGTCCGCCATGATCGGATATAATCTTTGAAGTAATATAAAGGCCCATACCCAGACCCGGATGAGAATTGCTCACCTCTTCCAAACGGTAAAATTTATCAAATATACGTTCTATACCCTCTTTTGACATGCCAAGCCCACTGTCTGTAACTGTAACTGTTATGTTTTTCCCGTCAGGAGAAAGTTTGGTTAACACCTCAATGGCAGAATTTTTTGGTGAATATTTTACGGCGTTTCCCAGCAGATTGGTGAGCACCTGCTCTAAGCGCAGCGGATCTGCCTTTATCCGGCAGTTTTCGCCAAGTGTTAACTTAATTTTGTTTCCAATATGAACATTCGACAGGATTTCGAGTGCCTCTTTTATAAAGGAGTTCAGATCGACTTCTACCAGGTCATACTGCAGACTGCCATTCTCAATTTTTGACACATCCATTAACTGCTGGGCAAGAAGCGACAGTTTACTTGTCTGCAGGTCAAGCTTATCCAGTACCCCTGATACTCTTTCGGAATATTCACCCTTCAGGTTTTTTAGCATCTGGGTATATGCCTTTACCACGGTTATTGGAGTTTTTAGTTCATGACTGGCAATGGAAATAAATTCTTTCTTCTTTTCATCAAGTTCACGGCGCATGCGGATTTCTTCTTCCTGCTCACCGGTAAGCCTGTTAAGGTGGCTATTTTTGTTTTTAATCTCCTCGTATGCATTTAAAGGCTCTGCGTTTTCGAAATAAGCCTTCAAAAGAACGAGTTTTGGTTCGTCAAGTTTAAGTGAACGGGGAAGCCCGAGGCCCATTTCGATTACATAAGCATTTCCCGATGAATTAAAGGTAAAATCGGGAAGCAGTTTTTTGGCATAAAAAAAGCCTTCGTCGCTGGCCCTGAAAACCTGATCCGAATCGAAAACAATATGTGCATATAATGAATAACGCGGAAATTTTCCGGAAATAATGATGTTTACCCTTCCGTTATCGGTGTATTCGATAGCTGTTCTAGCCACCTCCGATACTGCAGTAGCAAATGTTGTACGCGTAGCAACGGTTAATCCAAGCTGTTCGCCTACCTGCATTGAACGGCGGTGCGCCAATACCAGGTCCATTTCATTTTCAAGGGAAATATCAAGGATTTCTTTCATATTAACGAACTTTAATGATTATAACTGACATATCATCGGTCCTACGCGCATGGTCTTTATAAATACATGCGGCTAAAATGGATGGATCATGTTTTAAAATTCCGGGATATTTGGTGATTTCCCACCTTGTTTTTATCCCATCTGAACATAAAACCAGCTGGTTATACTCGGCCGTGCTATAAATTTGATCATTCATCGTTGTTGGGATATTGTGCCCGACAATTCCGTTATATGACATGTGGTTTTTGGATGCCGATGGCCCGATCCACTTTGCTGCAATATTTCCGATCCCTGAGGAAGACCATTCCCGTTTTTCGCTGTTGTAATGGGTGACATTGGCAACCATACCCCGGGTTTTGCGGATGGAAGAATGAATAAAGCGAAGGGTTTCAACCGGACTGCTGTGGGGAAATACCCTGAACGCCGCAGCCGCTTCATTTACCGCCTTATTGGCCTCAGGACCATGGCCTAAACCGTCTCCCAGCATAAGCTTAAGGTCCAGACCATTGGTTTTCAACAGAAATCCGTCGCCGCTAACTTTCTCGCCGGGTTTGCTAACCACTATCGGTCTAACAGTTAAGCCAGTTCTGGCGGGAAGTTCGCCTATGTAAATCCGGCTTAG
The DNA here is from genome assembly GCF_052045455.1 of Pedobacter sp. 22226. NCBI lineage: Bacteria > Pseudomonadati > Bacteroidota > Sphingobacteriia > Sphingobacteriales > Sphingobacteriaceae > Pedobacter > Pedobacter sp. 22226. The sequence continues at coordinate 177,093 of NZ_JBQEPB010000012.1, forward strand.
CAAAATGGTGCCCCAGCCGGCAAGCGAATAAATATCGAAAGTGTCCGAAAGCCTCTTAATGCTTCCCAAACCAGCACCAAGGGTATTGCTGGTCGAAATACCATCCATCATCATTCTTGACGGATTCTGCATCCCCGGTCCGCTGTCTATACTGATAAGTTCGACATATGGCACTCCGTTTTCACTAAAATTACCAAAGAGGATTTCTCCTTCATCTGCATATTTAAACAGGTTGCTGGTCATTTCTGCAACGATAATATCTACCTCTGCAATCCTGCCCGCTTCCATTCCGGCATCCATCAAGCGCTGATGGATTTCCTTTTTTAGCAGTGAAAAATAACTTCTGTCGTTAGCCTGAAGGCTTACATGTGTAGCATCAACCATTTGCCCATTTTAATATCATCACAACTGTCCCCTCACCGGGCTTGCTCTTTAAATCAAATTCGTTACATAATCTCTTTGCCCCGGGAAGTCCGAGCCCGAGGCTCTTTCCTGTAGAAAAACCATCCCGCATGGCTGCAGCAATATCTTCAATACCCGGCCCCTTGTCCGAAAAGGTAAGTCTTACGCCATTGTCGCGTCCGCGTGTTACTACTTCGATCAGGCAGTTGCCACCACCGCCGTAACGCAGCATATTCCTGAGCAGCTCACTTGCAGCGGTAATAAGCTTGGTCTGGTTAACCAAACCCATCTTAATTTTTACGGCAGCCTCGCGGATCCTGTTGCGCAAAAGAACCACATCCTGTTCCCTTTGCACCTGAACGGTATCTTTACTCAGTGAAAGTATCATCATCATCGGTTTCGTCTTCGTCCCCGTGATCATCCCCTATCATAGACTTTAGCAGGTTCATCCCTCTTTCAACATCAAGCGCGGTATGCACACCTTTTAGTGGCAATCCTAACTCAATCAGCGTTATGGCTACAGCAGGCTGCATTCCCACCACCACAGTTTCAGCATCCAGGATTTTGGACATGCTTGCAATGTTGCCGATAATACGCCCCATAAAGGAATCGACTATGGACACTGCCGAAATATCAATCAGTACACCTTTCGAACTGGTTTTATTCACCATTTGAACCAGGTCAGCCTCAAGATCAAGCGCAAGCCTGTCATAAAGGTCAACCTGAATGGTTACCAGCAGAAAGTTTCCCATCCTAAGAATAGGAATTTTATCCATTTTTTATAAATTATTAGATTTTTGAACAGAACTGCTTTTACGAACCTCCAGCCTTAACACTTTAAATGCATAAGATAATGCACTTGCCAGGGTTGCTTTGGTTATAATATTGGATAAATCTATACCAAGGTGAACAACGGTTTGTGCGATTTCCGGTCTGATACCACTAATTATACATTCTGCACCCATTAAACGGGTTGCGCTAACGGTTTTAATCAGGTGCTGGGCCACAAGCGAATCTACAGCCGGTACGCCCGAAATATCAAGGATGGCAATGCTCGAGCCTGTCTCCACAATTTCCTGAAGCAGGTTTTCCATAACTACCTGGGTACGTGAACTGTCAAGGGTGCCGATTATCGGAAGTGCTAAAATGCCATCCCATACGCGGATTACAGGAGTTGAAATTTCTGCAATCTCGTCGGTTTGACGGAGGATTACTTCTTCCCTGCCTTTGATAAATGTTTCGAAGGTAACAATACTGAGGTTATCCATAACCCTGTTTATTTTAAGGCTTTCCTCGAATAATTGCTTTGGATCCTCAACTTCGTGCTGCAATACCTCAAGTAAAGCCTCTTTTAACGTGTGTACAAACCTCCCTGTTTCGCGTGGGGAAAATCCCTGGCGGGCACGTGTAATGGCTATACCGCCTAATATTTCTATAACCGGGTTCCAGCTGTCCCCTTCAAGGTCAACCAGGTCCTCTCCTGAAAGATTAGCAACCAAGGCAGAAATCAGTTCTTCTGACTGAGTTCTAAGATCTTCATTGCTGATCAGGTCTTCTCTCAGCCCCTCATCTGAGAGTTGGTTTTTCATCCAGGTTTCAAGGATGTTCTTTTTTTGTTTTTGTAGCAATTTCAGCGTATTAAATGACATATTAGATGAACGGTTAAGGTTTTAGACTTGACTTTCCATACGGGATTTTTAGTTGCGAAAGGTAAGCAATGTCTTTTGTAATATAAAATTAATAATTCGCCTTTATTGACCACTCCGGTAGAGAAAATATCATATTTTGATTCAATAACATCCAAACTGTTTCTTTCTCAACCAGACTTTTACCCAATACATTAATGTAAATATTACACTACATATCATAATTTAGTGATTTTTCCTGCTTACCAAAATTAAACAATACCATCGATGGTGAAATTTGAGGAAGGTACTCACCAGTAAAATCCATTTTAGTAAAACCTAGTCAGCCACCTGGGTGTTGCATAAAATAAAATGATTGAAATATGGCAGGGAAAGAAAATGGGAATATGATCAGGGTCCGCGGTGCAAGAGAACATAACCTTAAAGATATCAGTCTCGATATCCCGAGAGATCAGCTCGTGGTTTTTACCGGAGTATCAGGATCGGGGAAATCTTCACTTGCGTTTGGAACGCTGTATGCCGAGGCACAGCGCCGGTATCTTGAATCGGTATCACCATATGCCCGCAGGCTGTTCAATCAGATGAGCGTACCAGAGGTCGACTCAATTGACGGGCTTCCGCCCGCTGTAGCACTCCAGCAGCAGCGCGGTGGCACAAGTACGCGCTCCTCTGTGGGAAGCGTAACTACCTTATCCAACCTCTTGCGCATGTTATATTCGAGGGCAGGCGATTATCCAAAAGGCCAGTCCATCATTTATGCAGAGGGATTTTCTGCGAATACGCCAGAAGGCGCATGTCCTGAATGTCACGGACTGGGCAGTGTTTTTGAAGTAACTGAAAAAACCATGGTTCCTGATCCCGGCCTCACGATTCGAGAACGGGCGGTTGCCTCATGGCCGCTTGCCTGGCAGGGTCAAAACCAGCGGGACATACTGGTATCGATGGGGTACAATGTCGATATTCCATGGAGAGATCTTCCGGCAAAAGACCGTGAATGGATACTTTTTACGGAGGAAACTCCAACAGTGCCTGTTTATCCGGGTTTAACTCCGCAGGAAACGGCAAATGCCATAAAAAACAAAAGGACACCAGACTACATGGGTACTTTCATCGGTGCGAAGCCCTATGTGCTCAAAACATTTTCTTCAAGCCAGTCTGAACTGATGAAGAAAAGGGTAAGCCAGTACATGATCAGCGCTTCCTGCCCTTTATGCCATGGCAAGAAACTAAGAAAAGAATCACTTTCGGTGGGTTTTGACGGAAAAGATATTGCGGTACTTTCAGGATTATCCCTATCCGAGCTGTCGGTCATTTTCAAAAAATATTCAGTTCTTCAAAAAGGCCCGCAGCCGGAGAAACAGATTGTAATGCAACGGATCTGCGCAGACATACTTTCCCGGATCGAAGTGATGCTGGAGCTCGGGCTTGGTTACCTGAGCCTGGAACGTACCACGCCAACTTTATCTCCGGGAGAACTTCAGCGGTTAAGACTCGCCACCCAGGTCCATTCAAATCTTTTTGGCGTCATCTATGTTCTGGATGAACCCTCGGCCGGCCTTCATCCTTCAGATACAATGGCACTTTTAGGCATTCTGGACAAACTGAAAAATGCAGGAAACAGTATTTTTGTGGTAGAGCATGAGATCGAGGTGATTAAACATGCCGACTGGATTGTTGATGTGGGACCAGGTGCCGGCGGAAACGGAGGGCAGATTCTTTACAGCGGCCCGCCGGACGGTTTAAAAAATATAACCAATTCAACTACAGCTTCATTTTTATTTGATGATCAAACTCCCGGCATCCGTACCCCAAGAAAAGCCACAAGCCAATTGAGCATTTCAGGGGCATGCCGTCATAACCTGAAAAATGTGGATGTTGATTTCCCGCTGGGCGTGCTCACCTGCGTTACCGGAATATCCGGATCCGGGAAAAGCAGCCTGGTTAGCCAGGTTCTTGTTGAGTTGGTTGCAGATGGCCTGGGACAGAAAACAGATAGCGGAGAAGAACGTGTTGAAGGACCGGAATCAACAGCCATTGCACCGGTTGAGGGGAAAATATCAGGCGGCCTGGCAGAAATCACCCGGTTGGTTGTGGTTGACCAACGACCTATAGGGCGTACGCCACGATCAAACCTCGCAACCTACACAGGTTTGTTCGATCAGGTACGAAAGCGATTTGCCGAAACCGCGCTCGCCAGAAAACGCAGGTATGATGCCGGTCGTTTTTCTTTCAACGTAGCTAAAGGAAGGTGCCCGCACTGCCTTGGCGAAGGTTTTGTAATGGTAGAACTCCTGTTTTTGCCCAGTGTATATACTCCTTGCCCTACCTGCAATGGATCACGATATAATCCTGCAACCCTTGAAGTTACCTATAAGGATAAAAACATTGCCCAGATCCTGGAAATGACCGTAGATGAGGCCTGTGATTTTTTTGATGAGGATCCTGCGGTTTACCGGGCGCTTGATATTGTGCGGGAGGTAGGACTTGGTTACCTCAGGCTTGGACAGGCGGCAACAGAACTCTCAGGTGGCGAAGCACAGCGCATTAAACTGGCCACCGAACTGCAAAAAAGCCAGAAAGGCTCATCGCTGTATGTCCTCGATGAGCCCACCACAGGGCTTCACCCCTCCGATGTTGAACGGTTGTTAGTGCAGCTCAACAAACTGGCTGATGCCGGAAATACCGTTGTGGTGGTTGAACATGATATGCAGGTTATTGCGCAAAGCGACTGGGTTATTGATATTGGTCCGGGAGCAGGTGAAAATGGAGGGAAAATTTTATATAGCGGTCCGGTTGAAGGACTGATCAAATGCAAAGAGAGCAAAACAGCACCTTTTCTTTCGGCATACTTCCGAAGAGATGATAAATAGGAACATTGCCGCAGCCCGGTATAGAAATTCTGCTCAATTAACCAATCCGAGGCACTTGTTTCTATCCGGGTTTATGCGCTGATTTATCTCTGTTATTTTTTTAACCGTCCGTTTCGTCAATATGATATTTTTCATATTTTAGGCTCCCAATAGGCAAGAGCCCTTGGGTAACGCTCAATCCCTTCCGGTATTAACGATATCCAGGATCACTCCTGACCTGAATTAATACAAAACTTTAATTATTTATAGCTATGTCCACAACGCTCAAACCCGTCCCTACCGATTATGAACGCCTGATTTTATCCGGCAAAGATTTTTTTCCCTTTCCCCCGCCTTCGCCCAAATCAAGCTGAGAATCCAAAGCAAGAACAGTCGTCATTTCCCTGGCAGCCAAAGCACCCTATATCGGAGGTACCATCAGTTACGTAATCAAAAGTTTCTGGCAGGAAGCGAAAGCTGATATCTGGGCGCAGGTTAGTGAAAATGTTTCAAGAATGGTTGAACTTGCTATCCTGGAATTTGAAATCACCCGCGATGGAAGCGAACTCATGGCGATTAAAAGCGACATGGTTTCCTACGTGGTGGCCAAAAATAAATCAGAGCAGGCCATGCAGCTCAATACACTCATCAGCAAGTGCACCGAAATGTATTTCAAGCTGATTAAATCCAAAAATAAACATAAACTTATCCCCTTTACCGTTGCATTTTCGCTGGTGCACCTGGCCATACTTAAAGAAAGGGTTGATTCAGGAGAAGCACTTTACGGAGAGTTTGATGATGCCTGGGTAATTGATCTGCAGCGGCAGATAGAAAACTACCAGTCGTTTTTTAACGAACAGATTCCTGCGCTGATAGAATGGCGTGCTTCTCAGATTGTTTACGAAAGTATTACCACAGGCAAACTGATTAAAGACACCGATATCGAAATAAACGACACCTTCGGGAAAAGGTCATTTAAGAAGAGCTACAGGTTCGTTGATGGCAAAGATTACAGGAAGGAAGAACTGCTAAAAATTAAAGAAGGCTGGATGTCTTTCTGGATGGCCGATTTTGCGCAGTCATACGCCTCCTTTTTTTATACCAACCGCCTGATGCCCGGTTCAGAATCAGTACCTCCGGCCATTGATCCGGCTTTTAATAAAATTACCATAGGCCCCTTTTCACCAGGCAACGAAAACGAACTGCGCCCATTGCGTCCGGCAAATGAGAGCCAGAAATCTGGAAAAATTAAGGAAATTATCTACAATTTCGGTGACAGCATGGACAGTTTCCAGGTGAACTTTGAAAGTCATGACGGGCAGCGGGCAACCAAAATTGGTGGCGATAAAACAAAAACCATCAAGGTTGATCCTGATAAAGAACTTGTTGCGTTACGGTTTTATTATTCGCAGCCTTATATCGGCCTTGCCCCTTTAAAGTCCATCAACTTTGTTTATAGCGACGGGACGGAAAGTGAAACTGCAATGTTAAAAGAAAAACAGGTATTAAAATACCAGGAAATTAAGATACCGGCAAATTATGAGATCACTAATTTACGATCTGCCCGGGATGCTACCGAACGCTTCTCCTACTGGTTCTGGCTGGAATTGACATTCAAGCCATATTACCCATAATATCCTTAAGCTGAATAAGTTGCATATTGAGGTAGCTTAAGCGAAGAACTAAAATGGATGATCCTGATTTCACTTCGGATCATCCATTTAAACTATTGTTTAAGAGACTTGCAATTGGACCGGTTTCATACAAAACAGGCCTCCTCAAAATCCCGGTTAATGATGCTGTTTTTAAACCAATGGCAATAAACCTTTTATCTCCAGCCCAATTCTGGAGCAACATGTTCTAAAATAGCCGATAGCACATGGATATTGTAATCTACTCCTAAAGTATTCGGTATAGTAAGCAACAACGTATCTGCTTCCTGTATAGCCTCATCGTTTTTCAGTTCTTTAATAAGCTGATCAGGTTCAGCTGCATAACTCTTGCCAAAAACAGCACGTTTATCGGCTTCGATGTAGCCAAAGCTATCGGCGCCTTTTCCCTGCTGTCCGAAGTAGTACCTGTCCTGATCATTAACCAGTGCAAAAATCGACCGGCTTACCGAAACCCTTGGTTCGCGCTGGTGACCGGCGTTTTTCCATGCTTCCTTGTACAACCTAATTTGTTCGGCCTGCTGGATATGAAAAGGTTTACCACTTTCATCAAACTTTAAGGTAGAACTTTGCAGGTTCATGGCATTTTCTGCCGCCCATACAGCAGTTGCATTAGAGGCAGCACCCCACCAGATGCGTTCACGCAGTCCATTCGAATAGGGCTCCAGGCGTAGCAGGCCGGGTGGGTTCGGGAACATGGGATAAGGATTTGGCTCGGCAAACCCATCGCCTTTTAATTTATCCAAAAATACCAGGGCTTTCTTACGGCCCATATCTGCATCGGTTTCACCATCTTCAGGCGCATAACCGAAGTAACGCCAGCCTTCGATTACCTGCTCGGGCGATCCGCGGCTAATACCAAGCTGCAGGCGACCTTCTGAAATCAGGTCAGCAGCGCCCGCATCTTCTGCCATATAAAGCGGATTTTCATAGCGCATATCGATAACACCTGTTCCGATCTCTATTTTAGTTGTTTTTGCCCCGATTGCAGCAAGCAGGGGAAATGGCGATGCCAGCTGACGTGCAAAATGATGCACACGGAAATACGCGCCATCCAAACCTATTTCTTCTGCTGCCACAGATAAATCAATGGATTGCAGTAAGGTATCGCCCCCGGTACGCGTTTGGTAGGTGGGATGGTCAGACCAATGCCCGAATGATAAAAAACCTATTTTCTTCATCGATTTGCTTATTTAATATGAGTAGTATCCCGGCAGGTTCTCAAAAACCGGCGCCGGGCAGAAGTTTTCTGATATGTTATTTTAAAGAAGTTAGGGATGCTTTTATTTTAGTAACGGCATCATCCGGATCACCCTGTGAAGCAAATATCTCTGCCGGGCCCATCCCCTTTCCGTAAAAAAGTGCATCTGCAGCCGTATCGAACTCAAGCGAAGCTCCATTTAATGATATCCCGGCAAAAAGCCCCTTGCTGCGCGAATAGGAATATACCTCGGCATCTAGTTTATAATCGGTATTGGCGGTAGAATTACGTCCAATCGGACCGGCTGCAATCGAAAGATCACCACCTAGCGTAAAACTGCTTTTCTTTATAGCGGTAATACTGCTGCTGTGCTTAAAAACCAATACCAGCTCAACAGATTGTATTCCAGCCTGTAAACCAACGCTTCCGCCGGTTAGGGTTACAAATACCGGATTGCTCCAGCTGCCGTCTTCCCTTTTCACCATTGCTATTCCCCTGCCACGTTTACCGCCAACTACAAAGCCGGCATTGATTAGTTTGGGCACAATAATGATCCCTTCGGTAACTTTAAGGAGCGAAGATGGGATAGACTCCTTCATTTTTCCAAAATCATCCAGCACAATACCCGCTGCCTGTAACCTTTTTTTCTCTTTATCCTGCGCATTGGCCTGAGATGGTGCTAAAAGAACCGTAATGCAGAGCGAGGCCAGGCTTATTCTGACCAATTTGTTGAAATTCATATTTTGAGGTTTAAAATTAAATGGCTGCCGGTAATTTCCACAGACAGGATGATCCTATAACGGGATGGGCAGCCAAATTTATATAACGGTTGCAAGCTTTGTAGAAAAATCTCCTACAAATTACTTTCCAGTGAAAAAACCCGCATGGCAACAAGGGATTTAACGTAATATTTAACAGATCAGGAGCAATCTGTATTCACCATTTTTTTCGGCAGGTGCACGGTGTACGCAAGGTAAAGTCTGTTTTTCAGGATGATCTACCGCTAACCTCCACATATGGCCCAATCCAAGAGTAACATGCCTTGCACCAGGTTTTGGCTGATAATGCAAATCAAAATAATGTTCGGTTAAAAAGCTTTCAAAATCTGTTTCCCTACCGTTATGCAGTTCTTTAAGTTTTTGCCGGATTTCCGGAATCAGAATTTTTTGTTCAACCTCATTGTTAGCTATAATTTCACTGGCGGCACCGTAATACGTACATAAAAAAGTATCAGAACCAATCGGCGAACGGTCTACATGATAAGAATACACATCTGTTGAAATAAAATCCAGTTCCTCATCACGCTGGTAACTTTTAATTAAATTGAGTGTGGGTGATGCCCCGAAATCTGCCAGCAATTTAAAATCATTTAATATAATTTCCCTGGCCATTTTACCTTTTTCGGATAGTTGCAGCGCATGGAGATCTTCTACAGTAATTTCGGTCAGGTCTTCTTTCAATTGAAGTTTAGAAACAATTTCCTTAAAATCTCCGGCCAGGTTTCTGTACCAGCAAATTGCATTCGTATCGCCCTTAAAATTTGTATCTACAAGCTTAGAAAAAGTAGAAACCACCTCAACCTGATCATTATCAGAAAATATATTATCCATGTATTAGCATAAATTAGCCATTTAATTTCATGCAAAAATAAGGATTAGATTAATCTTAACAACAACTAACGGACAGCCCTAACCGCTTTATCAAAAGAGAACACCAGGTTTTTCTGGTCTACCGCAGTTAATGGAATTTCGTGGCTATCTTTCCCCTCACCTGTGGTAAAATAAACGGTCGATTGCGCTGTCTGTCCCTTTTCAAGCCCGTCTTCAAAAAGTGCAATTCCGAATAAACTTATATCTGTTTTGGAAGAAGCAATGATGCTAACCGTACCAAGATCGTAATTTCCGTTATTTTTTAAGGTAACAACTCCATTTTTATAAGTATAAGAAAGCCCCTTAACTGTGGCCAGGTAGGTTTTGTTTTTACTGGTAACCGGCTGATAAGTCTGTGCTTGTACCGCAAAAAAGCTGATCACTAGAAATGAGGCCAGTATTATTTTTTTCATGGGTGATTTTTTTATAAAAATACGCTAAAAGAAAAATATTCCAATATATTTTCAGCGTTTAATGGCTATATCCGGTTATCTCCACATTAGTCAAAAATTGCCTGCAGCAAAATAAATACCGAAAAAATTTATAAAAAACCATTACAACAGATCTTACAAAAAACAAATTTACACCACGGGCTGTTTGAGATTAAATCTGATTACTCACTCACATGGAAGAAAAATATATTCCCGCAGGTCATGCCTCTGGCTCCGGCATCCTGACTACTATAGCCATCGGCATTATTGCCTCTGTTTTGCTGCCGCTTTTTTATATTATTCTTTCTCAGTTAATCCCTAACATATGGTTCATCGCCATTTGCGCATTTTTACTCGGCATGCTCCTGGGCCTGGCAATCGATCAGGGCATCAGGATTGGTAAAATCAGAAACCTTAAGGTTGCTCTGGCCATTGCAGCGGGATGCAGTTTACTCGCATTTTACATTCAGTGGGTTTTCTTTGATGCAGTAATGTATAGCCGCAAGGGTTTTACCTTTAACCAGAGTACGGCGGATCTCAGACAACTTGCATTGGATATGGGGTTCCTATTTGTTCACCCCGGGATATTATTTAAGGAAATCGTAGCCCTGAATGAAGTCGGCACCTTCCGGATTCAGGGAAGCGATAATATTTCAGGACTTCTGCTTTGGGCAATCTGGGCAGGTGAATTCCTGGTAATTACGGGAGGTACCCTTGCGGTTGCCTGGAACGGCCAGGTTAAAATTCCCTATTCAGAGCTGAACGATCAGTGGATGCAGCGCCGTTCGCCAAATCTCCTTATTCCCTTTGTACATGACAAAGAATACCTGTTGAATCAGTTGAGAAACAAGAACTTTGATGTATTGAAAAACAGTTCGGAGGCAATTATGGAGCCCAATTATGCTGAAGTGGTGGTGTACGAATCAACCGGCGACCCTACAAAATTTATTACCGTACTAAACGTTACCGCTCCTACGGGAAGAAATAAGCAGGCGAAAAAGAAAATTGTGTTTTCCCATTATCCACTTCCAAACCATGCAGCAATTTAGCGGAATTTTCAAATCATCTGATGGGCAACATTCTGCTGTTCCCTGTAAAAATTTTAATGCGCCATTAAGAAAAACAGAATTAGTGGCTATAGATTTCAACCCCTTAAACATTTACCACAGCAGGAAACTGTTTTTGCCACATACCTGTGTACATCCCTTTTAACTTTACAAGTTGTTGATGCGTTCCTTCTTCTATTAATTTTCCTTCTTTTAATACAACAATTTTATCCGCATTTACCACAGTACTTAAGCGATGGGCGATTAAAATAATGGTTTTTCCATTTTCCCTGAGTAAAGAAATGGCATGATGGATATGCTCTTCAGAAGAAGAATCAAGTGAAGAAGTAGCCTCATCGAGAATCAGAATTTCGGGATCGCGGTATAAGGCCCTTGCAATGGCTAAACGCTGCCGCTGTCCGCCTGATAAATTAGTGGCATTTTCGCCCAGATAAGTATCAAATCCATTAGGGAGCCGTTCGATAAAATCCATAATATGCAGTTGCGCACAGATGCGGATAATTTTTTTCATGTCGGGTTCCATTTCTCCGACAGCAATGTTATCGATTACATTGCCCGCAAAAAGATGCACATCCTGCGGAACAACCGCTACCAGTTTTCTTAAACTTTCGTTGGTGAGGTAATTAATATCGAACTCCCCGATCATAATGTTGCCGGATTGTAGCGGATAAATATTTTGAAGCAGCGACAATAATGTCGTTTTTCCCGATCCGCTTTCCCCTACCACAGCCGTAATTTTCCCTTTGGGCACATGCAGGTTAAATCCATCGAACACGGTTACGCGTGTGCCATACCTGAAATTTACATCCCTGAATTCAATATCTCCGATCATATCTGGCGTTAAATCAGTTCTGTTTTCTGTTTTTTCGCGCTCAAGGTCCATAATTTCGAACAACCTGTCGGCAGCGATACGCGCATCCTGAAAAACCTTGTTCATCCCGATCAAACTAATTACCGGACCAGTAAAATAACCAATTATGGCGTAAAATGATAAAAGCTCACCTGGTGTAATCATGTTCTGAAGTACAAAACTTGCACCTGCCCATAACAATATCACCGAAAAAATACTCGAGATAAAGCCACTCGCATTGCCTACCAAAAGTGAATTGGTACCCGAAGTATAAACCGTTTTTAAAAGGTTAATAAACCTGATTTCCGTTTTAAGGTTCGAAAAATTTTCCAGCCCGAAACGTTTGATCGTACTGACCGAGTTTACCGATTCTACCAGTTGGTTTTCCAGTTCTGCACTTTTCTCCATTAACTGGCGCTGCGTGGTTTTATTCAGCCGGTTAGATACATAATACACCAGCGCATACAAAGGCACCACGGTAAGCATAATCAACGCCAGTTTCCAATAATAGGTAAACATTAAAGCGAAAGAGAAAATCAGGATAAAAACATTTACCGCAAAACCAACCAGCACATCGTTTATAAATGCCCTGATTTTAACTGCATCGTTCATCCGCGAAATAATCTCCCCAACACGCATGGTATCAAAGAAAGACTGCGGCAGTTTTAACAGATGTTTGTAATAGCCCAAAATCAACCTGGCATCAATCTGTTGTCCGGTTTTAATGGTTAAAAGGGTTTTCGCGTAATTGATAAAAATCTGCAGTAAAATGATGATAATCATCACTGTACCCATTAAATTAAGGAGATTAGTGTTTCCCTCGGGCAATACGTTATCTACAATTTTCTGGAGAAATATAGAGGTTGATAAACCGAGTATGGTATAAAAAATAGCGCCGACCAACACCTGGATTAAAACCGATTTATGGGGCATCAGCAAATAAATGAATCGTTTTTCAAGCGAAATTCTTTCCGTACCTGCCGTAAAATCATCTCCGGGCAAAAGCATAATTAAAACACCCGTCCATTTTTGCCTGAACTCATCGGGCGTTAATTTCTGCATTTCGCCATAGGCGGGATCCATTACTTCTACATGTGCTTCAGTAATCTTATAAAGTACAATATAGTGTGCAATATTATTGTGGTTTACATGCGCAATAACGGGCAGCGGAATGGTAAAAAGATTATCGTAACTGGCTTTTACTCCTTTAGCCGAAAAGCCTAAACGGGCCGATGCCTCAATCAGCCCTAATACATTGGTGCCTTTTTTATCGGTAGAGGCATACTGACGGATACGTGCAATGGGCATATCCAGACCATAATGAATGGCAATTGAAGCCAGACATGCTGCACCACAGTCGGTAACGTCATGTTGCTTAATAATGGTTTTCTTCGCTTTTTTATCCGATCTTAAAGCCTGAAAAAATTGTTTAATGGTTTTCATAGGCCGGTTACCTGGTTTTCTTTACTTTGAGGAATTACATTTGGGTTTAACCAATCGTCTGCTTTATCGTAAAGCAACTGGAAAAGTGTTCTCCGGGTAACAAAAAAACGGGCCTGTAAAGTCATGCCCTTTTTAATTTTACCGATATAACCATTGCGGAGCTTTAAACTGTTTTTATCTAGCAGGCACCTTACTTTAAAAAAAGGTTGCGCGCCATTCTGCATAAAAACATCGCTCGAAATGGATACCACTTTTCCGGTGGCCATGCCCCATTCGTTGTAGTTATAGGCATCAATCTGAAACCTGGCTTTTGTACCTACGCGTAATAATCCAATATCTTTCGGCTGCACATAGGTTTCGGCGATGAGGCCTGAATCAGGAGAAATTTCTCCCAAAATTTCGTTTGCCGAAATGGAACTTCCCGGCTGAATGCCTTTTAATTGCTGTACGGTTCCGGTAAGCGGAGCTTTAATGGTATAAAATTCCTTTTCTTCCTCATACTGCCGGTCGCGGGAGCCCAGTTGCTGGCGCTGGATATTTAACTGATTAAGTTCGGTTTGCCATTTGCTGCCCTGCTCCTCCCCAATTAAAGAAAGTTCGTTAAATACATTATCTTTTTTAAGCTTAACCTCATCATATTCTAATGCAGAAACCGCCCTTCTCTTATATAAATATGCATAACGGTCGTAATTTTTATAAGCCAGCTGATAACGGGCTTTAGCCTCGGTAACCCGCTGCATAAATAAGCTATACTGCTGACCATAAACGCCAGATTTTAAAGGAAGTTTTTTCGACCAGTCGTTTCGTTTATAGGCGTTGATCAGTAAGCCAAGATCATGTAATTGATCCTCAACATCCGTTTGCTGAAACTGGTTCAGGGCATCCTGGCTTTCGATATTTTCTTTTTTAATGGTCAGTAAAACCTGGCCGGCTTTAACATGCATGTTTTCTTTAATGAACAGCGAATCTATACGGCCGGCAATTAAAGGTTTTATTTCATTCCGTTCTGCAGTTGGCCTGAATAGTCCTGTACTTTTAACATTAACATCAACCTTAATCAGAAACATGGCCAGAAAAGCAGCAATTAATACCACAAGTATAACCTGATATATAACTTTAGTGTACGAGTTATGGGTGTGAAAATGGTATTCAGCCGTATTTTCAATCACTTCCTTCGGAAATATATATTTATCGCTATCCATATCTAAAATTATATACGCATTTGAGCCGGTTTAGTTTTCTGCATAGCAGAAAAGCTTTTACAATGCACAACAATTATTTCATTTGACCTAATAAACCCAGGTTTAAGCCAATATTGTTTCCTGCAGAAAGTGTGGTAGTGCTTTTATAATCACCATCAACTCTTGTAAAGGAAATGCTCAGCAAACTATCGGTTGTAGCTGTAAGTGATATGGCCATTGTGCCTGTATTTCCATCAAATAATCCACCACCATTTATGGCGGTCAGTTCTTTTTCTGATAAATTTTCCATGATTCTGATTTAAATTCAACAGAAAAAGGAGGATAAATGATTATCCTCCTTTTTCAACGCTTATAATATATTATTTACTTAAACTATCGAATAAGCCACTTAAGCTACCACCGATATTATTACCGATTGACAACGAACTTGCACTGGCTTCATCACCATCTTTACTGGCGGTTTGGAATGATAATAAGTTACCGATCCCGATTGATCCTAACAAGCCGCCGGTATTCGACGAATCGTTGCTTCCAAATAAACCACCACCATTAATCTCTTTCATTTCTGTTAAATTCAATTCCTGCATTTTCATAATAAATAGATTTAATTAGCTTACTCTGTTACAGGTTTTCAGCATCCCCTGATTTCGGCTTTCATAGCCATTTAATAAATAAACGCATTAGTTTAACGATCAGATTTTCTTAAACCGCTGTTTTAAACAACACCAACGAATACAATAAACTATTTGGTTGTCAATTAATTAAAACAATTACCTTATTTAAAACGTTAATGTTGACACATAAAAAAAGGACTTCCGGAGAAGTCCCTTTTTTATAAAAGAATTGTCAATTCAAATTAGCTGGTTAAGCTTTTAAATAAACCTTCCAGGCTTCCGCCAATGTTATTCCCTAAAGAGAACGAGGTTTTACTCGATTCATCTCCGTCCTGGGTTTCGTTTGAAAATGATAACAGGTTACCAATTCCGATCGATCCTAACAGACCGCCTGAATTTGACGAATCATTACCACCAAATAAACCACCACCGTTGATTTCTTTCATTTCGTTTAAATTTAACTCTTGAAGTTTCATAACGTTTCTAATTTTAATAATGCCTACTCTATTTGAGGTTTTCGGCTACTCCTTTTATAAACCGGCTTTTAATCGCCGTGGTTATTTAAGAAACGAAGCTAAAGGCGTTAAAGTTTTTGTAAAGCCCTGATTAGCAACTCACAATTAGAATACATTAAACCGTTGAGTTGTTATTTTTGGTATAAGATTTTTAACGCTACAGCGTTCGCGCGTATATATACGGCTGTAACTAAAAATCTTTTTAAACTATTGAAGTTCCATATTAAAATTAATTTTCTGCACCAAATTACTTAAATGGTTGTGACAGATTTTGCAGGGACCAGCAATTTAAAATTTTCTTGATAACGTTTTTTGTATATCCACGGCCATTTTCCTTTGTTTTTATAAACAGATTAAACAATCTTCAAACCTTAAGCGGTAGTTACTGTTGTATCCCCATAAACTTATTATAATATATGGAAAACTATACCATGCTACAATACTTTCAGTGGTACTATCCTTCTGATGGTTCGCTCTGGAAAAAATTAAAGGACGAAGCAACAGAACTCAAATCTTTCGGAATTGATACATTATGGCTTCCTCCTGCACACAAAGGCATGGATGGCGAAAAATCAACAGGTTATGATTCTTACGACCTTTACGACCTGGGTGAATTTGATCAGAAAGGAAGTGTGAGGACCAAATATGGCACCAAGGCTGAATTGCTGGAAGGTGTACGTACCGCACAGGAAGCAGGATTACAGGTATATATGGACATTGTGCTAAACCACCTCGGTGGTGCCGATGAAACAGAAACGGTAACCGTAAGAAAAGTTGATCCCGAAAACAGGAACAATTTCATTTCTGAACCTTATGAAATTGAGGCCTACACCAGGTTTACCTATCCGGGAAGGGCTAAAAAATATTCGGCTTTTGAGTGGGATTTTCAGTGTTTTGCAGGTGTAGATTTTGACAATAAAACCGGTGAAACAGCTATTTTCAGTATTCAAAACCAATATGGCGAAGGCTGGCAGGAAGTTTTAGACAAAGAAAACGGTAATTATGATTACCTGATGCTTACCGATATTGATTACCGGAACCCTCATGTACGCGAGGAAGTTAAAAAATGGGGAGAGTGGCTTCACGAAACGATTAAATTCGATGGTTTCAGGCTGGATGCGATTAAACATATGGATCCTTTATTCTATAACGAATGGCTGGATAATATGCGTGAAAAAACAGGTAAAGAACTGTTTACCGTAGGTGAATATTGGTCGCCGGGTGATTTGGGTTCATTGTTCGAATACATCGATATCACCGAAGGCCGCATGTCGCTTTTTGATGCGCCTTTACAAGGAAATTTTTCGCGTGCATCAAAAGAAGGCAATGCCTTTAACATGAGTGAAATCTTTCAGAATACTTTGGTAGAAACCAGACCCGACCTTGCAGTTACCCTGG
Source organism: Pedobacter sp. 22226 (assembly GCF_052045455.1). Classification (NCBI taxonomy): domain Bacteria; kingdom Pseudomonadati; phylum Bacteroidota; class Sphingobacteriia; order Sphingobacteriales; family Sphingobacteriaceae; genus Pedobacter; species Pedobacter sp. 22226. Next base: position 194,030 of record NZ_JBQEPB010000012.1, read on the forward strand.
TTGAAAACCATGATACACAGCCTTTACAATCGTTAGAGCAAACGGTAGACCATTGGTTCCGCCCGCTGGCTTATGCACTGATCTTGTTGCGCAACACCGGATATCCATGCATTTTTTATCCTGATCTTTATGGCGCCAAATATTGCGATAAAGGAAATGATGGCAATGAACACGAAATTGTGCTCGAACCGGTAAAAGAAATACAGAGCATGCTCGGGCTAAGAAAAAACGTAGTGCATGGTACCCAGCGCGATTATTTCGATCACCCCAACTGCATCGGCTGGACTTTATCGGGTGATGAAGAACATGAAAATTCGGGTATAGCAGTGTTAATTTCTAACGGTGATGAAGGATATAAAGCCATGGAAATGGGCCAGCATTTTGCAGGAAGGGTTTTCCGCGACAGGTTAAACAATATTGAAGCTGAAGTAATTATTGATGAAAATGGTTGGGGAGAATTTTTGGTTGCTGCCGGATCGGTTTCGGCCTGGACAGCAGATTAACCCGATCGGAAATCTCAGTACATCAGTTTAATATATAAATCGAATTAATATGAAAAAGGAACTATTATCAGAGAACGTAAAAATTTTTATGGATTATGCCATAGATACAGTTAAAGCGATGGATGGCGCCCCGGAACATACCGCGGAGGAAAAAGCCGGAGTTATAGCAAGAATTACCCAACTGAAAGCATATCTTAATGATGTGGAGCAGTCTTATCTGGAAAACACACCCGGGGATGATTCTACACCGGTTGATCCCGAATATATTGCTGAAGCCGGGCATAGTTAATAGCACTATGCATTAAGGATTGAAAAAAGAGTATCGTCATTCCCAACTTGAGTGGAAATCTAAAAACTTTATGTAATTAAGATTGAAGACTGCGCGGGAATGACGATAAACCAAATGAAATTTGCACTACCGGGATACTTACTATATGTTATTCACCTCGAATCCACGATAACTTAACATTTCTGCATTGTGGGCTACAATTAAATTAAGTTGTAGCCTTGTAATGAGGTCTTTTGCCCCGGCGATGGCACGGTGAATGTCGTTTACTCCCCTAACTTCAATCCCGTTCGACATCAGTTTAAATTTGTTGGGTTCAAATTTGTCAATGAATTTCTGGAGATCCAAGCTGATCTTTGTCTGTATTTTTTCCATTTAAATCTAATCTTGCTAATGAGCGCAAAGCAAGACAACCTGTTTTAACTTACCGCTTAGTTTATGTTATCAAATGCGCATGATCCGGTACAAATCATTGTCAGTTTTCGGGAAATGTACAGCCATACAAAAATCCAAAGATTTTAGCCAACCCTTTTATGAATTCATGACCATATAACAATGGCGTAACACTGGCCTCCTGTATTTGCGGTATCATATATTTGGTTAGCAATTGAGTTAAAATAAAAGGTCCGGAGTGGTTTCCGGACTTTGTTATTTCCAGGGAAGATTATAATACAATATTTATATCCCGATTGGATTTTCAGGATGAATATGCTTACTTTCGCCCGAAAATAAATTTGACGGTGTTAAACGTGTTGAATTTGCTTAATATTAAAGGAATAACATCGAATGGAAGAAAACGATTTTGTATCCATCTGGCTGGAAGAAACCGGAAATCCGGCCATTGAGGAACTTGCACGGGCGAATGTTGAAATTGCAGATAAAACGGCAAAAACACTTGCAGACAAAGGACTTACCAAAAATGACCTCTCTGTTGTGGTAGATATTAATCCGTTAGAAATTGAGCGCTGGCTTGAAGGCAGACATACTTTTAGTATAAATGTTCTGAAAGAAATTTCTGCAAAACTTAGTGATTAATATCAAGTATAGCATTATGATCCTGCTGCAGGAATTAGTTTAATTGGTTTCCGGCCAGGCCCAAACACTGTTTCTCCGTTTAGTTTTTAAGCCGGTAAGGTCAATTTCTGGAATGCAATGCCTGTGCCTTTCCACTACCTTTAATAAAAAAATTGCGAGCCGGTAGGTTCTAAAGAAAGCGCTATTCGGCTGCGTTAAGCAGGATAAGCCACCCGCGTTGGGCAAAAAAGGCCGAAGTTAACTCAGGAGAAAATCTTAAGCGATGTTAAAAGATTTCTCCACTGCGGTTTAAATGACAATTTTACTTCAGGCATTAGCCACTAATCCCAAATGCCGTTTTCTGCTGTAAATATTATGGGCTCGCCTCCTGTTACCATAATGGTATGTTCATGTTGCGCAACAAAGCCTCCTTTATTACCGCATAAGGTCCAGCCGTCAGCCTGTGTATCTGCAATGGTTGATTGGGTGGAAATAAATGTCTCTATCGCAACCACCGAATTCTTTTTAAAACGGGTAATGTTAAACCGGTCGCAGTAGTTGGCAATCTCATGAGGTGCTTCGTGCAGATTGCGGCCAATGCCATGGCCTGTGAGGTTTTTGATTACAGTGTAACCTGCCTTTTTGGCTTCAGTTTCGATCAATCTCCCGATTTCAGATATCCGCACACCGCCTTTAATGTTACTGATCGCTTTTTTCAATATCTCTTTTGAGGTTTCTACCAACCGGCCATGACCATAAATATCTTCGCCAACAATAAAAGAACCGCCATTATCAGCCCAAAATCCATTTAATTCTGCCGATACATCAATATTGATCAGATCGCCGTTTTTAAGGATTTTATCTGCTGACGGAACACCATGTGCAGCTTCTTCATTAATGCTGATACAGGTATATCCGGGGAAACCATAAGTTAAAAAGGGTGCAGAGCGTGCGCCCATCTCTGCCAGCAATTTGCCGCCATACTCATCCAGTTCTTTTGTCGAAATGCCCGGTTTGGCAAATTCACGCATCTTTTTAAGGGTAATGGCCACAGCAGCGCTTGCCTGTTCCATTCCTGTTTTTTCGCTTTCAGTAGTGATAGACATATTTATATTTTTAGCCGGTCAAATTTAATGGCTTAATGTATTTCGATTAGCCCTAAGAATAAGCCCAGTCGATAATCTGTTTAAGTGATCTTTTTATTTCCTCCTGCCCTTGTTCCGCCTTCACATCAATGCCGCAAAAAGTTCCGTTGGTTTGAGCATACAGCGAAAGGTAATATATTCCGCTAATCAGGATGGCCTCAATGGCCCTTATATTTTTATCGCTGTCTTTAAAATGACTATCATACACAGCTGCAAAGAGCTTTTCGCCTACTTCTTCGCGTTCACGGTTAAGCTCTTTCAATGGCTCAAAATCTTCAGAAAGTCCCCAGGTAACAATTTTCCTCATCTCTTCATTTGCCATTAAAGCATTTAACTGATCTTCAAGCAGCTGATACGCCATTTTCTTTCCGGCATCAGCCTTAGTTAATTCAATTACCTGCGCAGTCTGTTCATCACTAAATCTCCAGTAATCTTTTGTGAAAAGATACTCTCTTACCAATCCTTCCAGCCCTCCGAAATATTTGTAAACCAGTTTTCTGTCTACATTAGCCTTGGCCGCCACCTGCATTACATTTAAACCCTTAAAACCATTTTCGATGAGAATGACACCAAGCGAATCTATCAGTTTTTGTTTCGTTCTTTCTTTATTTCTTAAAGGTCCGTCGGTTATTTTTCTGCCCATCGAATGATTTTTAAGCGCAATTTGCAATTTTCTATGTGATATTTCAAATTGTTATGGTGGTATTGTCAACTTTTGTATAAATATTAAGCAATAACATCATTTTTAAGAAAAAACAGAATCAAACCTCAATGTATTTCTCTTTATAAAACCTAAAATTAGGTCTAAGTTAATTTAATGGAGATGATAGCCGCTGAATTCGTTTTTATAATCCTTTTGAGTGTAATCCCGGAAAGTTTCGCAATTGGTCAATTAATTTATTTGTCACTAAAACTCTTCCTGCATTTTATTAAATAAAAAGGCTGATTTTCTTCAACCTCAGCGATTTCAAACAATCCGTATTTACCAAATTCGGTTTTTATGGATTCCGTATCATAAAAATATAACTGAGCCCCTTCAAATATTTCGTAGCGGTCTTTGCTAATCAATCTCCCCTTTCCATAAGTATTAGCTGTTTTGGAAATGACGGTAAAAACCATGTAACCGCCATTTGATAGCTGGTTGTAGCAATCATTAATCAGTTTTTTTCTTTCCCCGCTACCTAACAGATGGATTAAGGCATAACAAAATATCCCATCATATTGCCTATCATCAAATGGCATTTCCGTTACCGAACCGTGATAAATTAGCATAGCATCTCCATAGTGTTTTCTGGCCATTTCGATAGCCGTTTTAGAAATCTCGATGCCTGTAACTTCGATTCCATTCTCCCTGAAAATTTGTGCATTACGTCCATAACCAATACCGGGTATCAGGATATTTTTTACAGCTTCACGAACGAAAAAATCTTTAGTCAAAATTGCCGATTTGGCCGGCTCAAGGCCCCACATTTCTTGTTTTTCATCAAAAGCTTTCTCCCAAAATTCTGGTTTTCTGGTTTCTTTTGTCATGGTATTTTTGATGTTTTTTTGAAATGCAATTTAGCAAGAAAGATCAGGGTTTTACAAGGAAGGATAGCAAAATGGCACGAGCATTAGGATTCCCGCCTGCGCGGGAATGACGCCGTGTTAGAATTATTTTATACACCAAGCTATGTGCTCCCTGCTACCGGCCTCGCAGATTTTCGCCGGAATAAGCATTGAAATTTTTGCAGCCCCTCAATACCTCACTGGCCAGGGTAATATACAGTCCCGATTTTTCATCGGGGACTCCATATTGCCGCAATGGGAATTTCGATAGATTAGTTCAAGAATTGCGTAGCAATCTTTTATACCTATAAAAATAAAATAATCATATAAAAAACGGTGCAAGCCTTTTAGTTATGCCTTTGTGTTGGTTGTTTTTAATGGTAGGCATGCTTTCGCTGCGCTCAGGTTTGTTTCTTTTGGGCCAAGCCAAAAGAAAGATCCTCTCGGCAGTGGTGAGCCGAGGCAAGACCGTGTGATGGGTAATAAAAAAAGTGCTAAACACTTAAAAATCCTTCGTACCTCAGGATGACATCATAGAGAAAACGCAATAGAATAACCTACCTACTTCGTATCAACCACAACCTTACCTCCATTCTTAAACAAATCATGAGAAATAAAATACCCCTGATTTATTTTTCCGTTTACTTTAATTTCAGTAATGCCCCTGCCCTTGCCTGGTTTGCTAATCGTTAATAATTTACCGGTATTCGTTTTCCATTTTACCTCATCAAAAAGCGGTGCGGTAACAATATAATTTGGATCAGTTGCAGAAAAGGGATACAAGCCTAAAGCGGTAAATACATACCAGGCCGACATCTCCCCTGCATCATCCATTCCCGAAAGCGCCAAACCATCACTTCCTATTCCATAAAGTTCGTTTAAGATTTTATCAATTATCTTTTGCGATTTTTCCGGCTTACCGATAAACGTATAGGCAAAGGGCGCTTCGTGATCAGGTTGATTACCCTGGCAATATTGCCCGATCATGGTTTCCACATTGCGTGCAATGTATTTAGGGTTCCATGGCAAGGTAAATAACGAATCCAATTTCGATTCAAAGCCAGCTGCACCGCCATACAGTTCAATCAGTCCTTTCATATCATGTGGCGCGTAAAACGATACCTGCCAGGCATTCGCTTCCCTGTACATGTACTCATAATATGGGTATTGCGGATTAAAGGGCTTGATCCAGTCGCCATTATCTAACCTACCCCTCATAAAACGGGTGCCGGGATCGAACATATTTTTATAATTCTTTGATCTTGCCATTAAAATGCGATAATTGGTACTGTCGCCCAGTTTTTTAGCGATCTGTGCCAGTGAGTAATCATCATAAGAATATTCCAAAGTTTTAGAAACGCCCGCTTTTGCTTTCGTTTCAACATGTGGATTTTTCACATCAGGATCTGAGATATAACCTTTCTCAATATATTCTTTTATAAATGGTCGTGCACCACCCTCCACATTCGCATTGCGTAATAAAATCTCATAAGTTCCCCTTACATCAAAAGCATCAATTCCCCGTAAATAAGCTCCTGCAATAGAGGAAGCGCCGTGATCACCATGAAAAAAAGTTGGAATAAAGCCGGTTTTATCGCCTACATCTTTCATCGATTTTATCACATCCAAAGTAACCTTTGGTGTAATGAGACCTAAAAGCACATCTTTATTGCGGTAAGTATCCCAAAGCGAAGGTTCCGTATAATAATTAAAATTGCCTTTAATGATGTTGCGTTTTGCATCTTTAAACTCACCATTTACATCGCTGCGCAAGGCCGGCCATAAAAAAGACCGGTACAAACAAGAATACAGCATCTGTTTCTGTTTCTCCGTGCCGCCTTTAACCTGGATGTTCGATAAAAGGGATTCCCATTGAGCAGTAGCTTCATTACGGATCTGCTCAAAAGTTTTATTGCCAATTTCCTTTTCTAAATTTTCTTTAGCGTTGGCTGTGCTTACAAACGACAGCCCGATTTTTAATTCTACAGGCCCCTTGCTTCCATCCGCAAGGTGGACAACGGCGTAACCCGAACGTTTGCCTGCATCTTTTTGATCAATCTTATCAATTTTACCATTCATAGTGGCATAAAAATAAATGTTCTCTCCGCCCTGAAAACCCTGAATAGCCGATGTACCCACCTGTTCGATGTTCCAGGTAGAAACGCCACTGTTTGCTTTCCCCATTAAAAAGAGCACCTGCCTGTCGTGCTTATTTTTGTATTCATATTGGTGATATCCTGTCCTCAAAGTTGAAGTGAGCTTTACATTTACCTTATAGTCATTAAGATAAACCTGATAATACCCCGGTGCCGAACTTTCATTTTTATGCGAAAACTTTGAGCCAAATTTATCGCCAGGATTGGAAAGCGGTAAAATGGGAATATTGCAAAGGTTCCAGTGACCTTTATTAGTGTGTGCAAAACCATAAATGGTATCATCCTCATATTCATAACCTGCACCAGAACCAAACTCGGTAATCGGACTCAACTGCACCATGGCATTCGGTAATGAACTGCCCGGAAAAGTTAAACCAGCCCACGAGCGCCAGCCTTGAGGAAGCTCGTACCCCAATATTTTAGGATCAGTTAGCGGTGCCGTTCCAATAAAGGTATTCACGTATTTAGTGAAAGACGTTTTGCTTTGGCTACGTGCCTGGTAACTGCCCAGTACATTTATAAATAAAATAAAGAAGAGAAATTTGGTTAGCGATTTCATTTTCATAAAACGATTTAGTGTGCAATACCAAATATATAAATTCTATTAAATTCAGCTGCTAAATATCATAATAGTTACCATTCGCAAAACGCGTTATCCCGACTGAAACGTCCAGAATATTCAGGAAAGAGATTTATCCGGATAGATTCCCCGATTACGTTGCACTCCGCTCGAAAGGATGGTAACTTAATTAACCGGGTCTAAGTATTAACCCTTAATCTGTTATAAACCAATGCTTAAATAATTGAATAAAATGCCAATAATCGAGATGCAATCGCACTCTGATTATCTATATCTTTGAAAACATACTAATCAAATATCCCATGCTTTTTAAACTTAGGCAAGTTATATACTTGATGCTAATTTCAAGTTTAGCGTTTAGTTTTTCGAATACCGTTTTTGCGCAGAATAAACAAACTAACCAATTATTGCTCTGGGACAATAAACCGGCAAAAGACTGGATGACAGAAGCCTACCCCATTGGTAACGGACGCATTGGCGGGATGATTTTTGGAGGGGTAAACAATGAGCATATTCAGTTTAACGATAATACTCTTTGGACGGGTGATGAAAACGACCGCGGCATGTACCAGGCCTTTGGCGATCTCTTTATCGATTTCGATCAGAAAGACCAGAATTTTACCGGCTATAAACGTGAGCTAAATATTACTAATGCGGTACATTCCGTAAGCTATACCCAAAATGGAGCGCATTATAAACGCGAATATTTTTGCAGTTTTCCGGATAAAGTAATGGTTTTAAGGTTTACTTCAGATCATAAAAATAGTTATTCGGCTGCCATAAGATTGAAAAATGCACATCAGGGTAAAATTACAGTGGATGGCAACAAGATTCAGTTTACAGGAAAATTATCAAACGGTATGCCTTATCAGGCCACTGCGCTGGTTAAAATTGAAAATGGCAAAAGTTATCCCATAAAAGATGACAATGGTGAAAAATTGAAAATAGATCAGGCAGACGCAATCACCATTATTTTTACTGCAGCAACCAATTATAGCAATAAACGCGAACAGCAATGGAAAGGTGAAGAACCAGCACCAAAAATTGATCGCATCCTTAAAAACGCAACATCAAAAAATTATGCTTCCTTACTAAAAAACCACATTCAGGATTACCAGCAATTATTCAGCCGTTTAAGCCTTCATTTAGGTGGCGTTAAGAATAACAGTTTGCCAACCTACCAGAGACTGATCAATTATAAAAAAACACCTGATCTCGACCTGGAAGCATTAATATACCAATATGGAAGGTATTTATTGATCAGCTCTTCGAGACAAGGAGGTTTGCCGGCCAATTTGCAGGGGCTTTGGAACGAAAGCAATACCCCACCCTGGGGAAGCGATTATCACTCCAACATTAACATCCAGATGAATTACTGGCTGGCTGAACCGACTAACCTTTCTGAATGCCATATTCCATACCTCGATTACATCAACAGCATGCGTGAGGTGAGTGCAGTTGCCACACGTAAACAATACCCAAACACACGCGGTTGGACGGTTAGAACGGAAAATAATATTTTCGGGGGCATGAGTTATTTATGGAATACGCCCGGAAGTGCCTGGTACGCACAAGCGCTTTGGGAACACTATGCTTTTACGAAAGACAAAGATTATCTGAAAAATTTCGCTTATCCGATTATTAAAGAAATTTCTGAATTTTGGGATGATCATTTAAAACGGAGGCCTGATGGCACTTTAGTGTCGCCATTGGGCTGGTCGCCGGAGCATGGCCCTGCAGAAGACGGCGTAACCCACGACCAGCAGATTGTATTCGATTTGTTTACAAACTATATAGAAGCTGCCGAAATTTTAGGTATTGATCAGGATTATAAAAACCACATCGCCGACTTAAAAGCACATTTGTTAAAGCCGAAAATCGGTAAATGGGGGCAATTGCAGGAATGGGAAACCGACCGCGATGATCCAAAAGATCAGCACAGACATATTTCGCATCTTTTTGGTTTACATCCCGGCAGGGAAATCAGCACCATTACAACCCCCGAGTTGGCAAAAGCTGCAAGGATAACTTTAACTGCCCGTGGTGATGAATCGACAGGATGGTCTATGGCCTGGAAAATGAATTTCTGGGCACGATTACAGGATGGGAATCATGCGTACAAAATCCTGCAGAATTTTATTACTCCCGTTGGTGGTTCAGGTACCGATTACAATAAAGGGGCGGAATTTATGCGAACCTTTTTTGTGCGCATCCACCCTTTCAGATTGACGGAAATTTCGGTTATACCGCCGGCATTTCAGAAATGTTATTGCAAAGCCAGACAGGAGAATTACAGTTCTTGCCCGCCCTGCCCGATCAGTGGTCAACAGGAAGCATTCAGGGTTTAAAAGCAAGGGGGAATTTCGAAATCACCAATTTACAATGGAAAGAAGGCAAGATCAGCAAACTATCAATCAAGTCCTTATCTGGTGAAGATTGTGTGGTTAGAAGTCCGAATGCTTTAAAAGCAAAAGGAATTAAAGAAGAAAAATCAGGAAAGGATTTTAAATACAACTTTAAAACGCAGGCTGGGAAAGTGTATAGCTTTGAAGGATAAAATTAGTGAATGAGAGAATGATTGAATGAGAGAATAATTGAATGAGAGAATGACAGAATTAAGGAACGAACATTACATATTTTCAACATTCAATCATTAAAAACTCATTCATTCCATATTAATTCTTCAAACATTTTCTTTTACATTTCCGTTTTTATTAAAAAGGAATGCAATGAGTACTTCAAATAAAATACTGACTGAACATAATGCAAAAGTGGTTGTGCAAGATTTCATCAATGCATTAAATGCAGAAGATTTTGAACTGGCCAGGCAGCAACTGCAGGATGATATTACCTTTAAAGGCGTAATGGGCGAAAGAAACGGCGCCGATGTTTACATTGAAGACATGAAAAAGATGAAATTCAAGTACGATGTTAAAAAAGTATTTGCAGATCTGGATGAGGTTTGCCTTTGGTACGATATTAATATGGGAGCAAAAACCATCTTTTCATGCGGCTGGTATAAATTAGTGGATGAAAAAATACAATCTTTTCAGGTATTGTTCGATCCGAGACCAATTTTATGAGATTAAATAACATAGCTCTATATGCAATGTTTATCCTTAAAGATTACGTTATTTCGACCTCAGTGGAGAAATCTATATCAAGAATTTAACTGTAGATTTATCCACTCTATTGTATTTTGGTAAAAATGATGAACGAAAATAACTAACACACCTGCTTTAGTTTTCTCACCATAATGTGGTTACTTTCCAATTGAAACAGAAACATTAAAAATTCATCTGTTTCGCTTATCTCCACTTTTTGAATAATGCCCGATTGATTTCCACTGGTAATTGTATCGCCAACCTTCAATTCCAATAGTGTAGAAGTAGGCAACTGATCGTTTACAGCTATCATTTTTTATACGGAATGTGCAGGGTAAAACAGGTTTTTTCAGGAGTAGAAGATACATCCAAAGTGCCATCATGCGCATTGGCTATTTCAGAAGCAATGTATAAACCCAAACCCAGTCCTTTTTGACTCGGTTCTACTTCCCCTCTCGAAAAAGGCTGAAACAAACGCTCCATGGCAGCAGCAGGAATCTGTTTTCCTTTATTGGCCACACAAAGATTAAACTCTTCACCTGTGCTAAAAGCTGTGATTTCTACAGTAGAATCGGCCGGAGAATAATTTAAGGCATTGGCCAGGAGGTTAGAAAAAAGTTGGGCCAAACGTTTTCCATCAGCATTAACCGGATGATCAAAATTAAATTTCACCTCAATACTCCGGCTTGGCCAGATGGTTTTCAGCTCATCCACCACCTGGATCAGTAATTTCTCCAGATCTTCATCAGGCGTTCTGCTAATGGTAATTCCTTCACCTAAACGCCCGCTGGCAAAATCGAGCATATTTTCAATCAGTCCGTTCATTCTGAATGAAGAATCTTTCACAATTTTGGCAATCCGGATACCACGTTCATCTAAATTTAAACGCGATAACAGCTGCGCACTGCTTGATATTGCATTTAAAGGATTTCGTAAATCGTGGCCTAAAATAGCAATAAACTGTTCCCTTAAAACGGCAACTTCCTGCTGCTTCTTTAGTTCCAGTTCTGTAATGGCAATTTGCTCCAATGCATCTAAATGAAAAGCAATTAAATCGGCAAACATGGTAAAAGTACCTATTACGGTGGTATTTTTTAGTTGTGCCGGCTTAGGATCAATCGCGCATAATGTTCCAAAAAAATTGCCGTTCTTTAAAGTAATAGGTACCGAAATATAACTTTGAAAACCATAAAGCAAAGGCGTATGGTGATTTGCAAATTCAGGATCTTCGGCAACATGATCAATTACCACAGGCTTTTTATGCTGTCTGATTTCGTTACAAATGGTCGTTTCCAGATTGAGTTCTCCACCAACAGCTAAGCCAAAATTTATCTCATCATGTATGGCGCAGGCAATCCATTTATCTTCTGTTACCCTGGCCACTGCAGCAAAACCCATTCCTGTAGTTCTGCAAACAATTTCCAGAATTTGGGTAACAACAGGGATTTTGTTTATTGCTTCTATGTCAGTAAGGATGATTTTATTAGGATGTTGCAAGATTGGATGATTTTTTCAGCAAATTACAAAATATTTTGCCTGATAAAAAACTTAGCCCAATGTTCTAACATATGTTTTACATAAACGGGCTTAATGGCAACAAATTGGGTATTAGTACAGGTAAAAATCTCGGAAGATGATGTAAAGTGAAAAACCATATTGATCAGTTGTGGTGCGTAGCATCCGTGTAAATACTGATCAATATGGCTGTTGCTGATTATGCTTTTAATAAAGCAGGTTTTTCATGGTAGGTACGCCAAAGCAACTCACCAAATAAAGTGTTAGACCAGGCAAACCAGGCCCTTGTAAAGTTGGCGGGATTATCTTTATTAAAAGATTCGTGCATAAAACCTTTGCCGGCATGTGTTTTACGCAATGTATCGATACAATATTTAATCTCTGCATCATCTTTAGAAGTCAAAGCACGCATGGTTATGCTCATTGGCCAGATCATATCCTGTCCGGCATGCGGTCCGCCGATTCCTTCTGCTGCAGTACCTTTAAAGAAATAAGGATTATCTTTAGAAAGCGCAAATTTCCTCGTATTCTGATAAATAGGATCGTCAACTTTCATGGCGCCCAAATAAGGTAATCCCAGTAAACTTGGCACGTTTGAATCGTCCATCAGGTACGAACTTCCAAAACCATCAACCTCAAAAGCGTAAATTTTACCATATTTTGGGTGGTTAACAACGGCATGTTTCTGTAATGCCGCATTTACCTCGTCAGCCAGATTTAACAGGTTACTTTCTAAAGTTTTATCACTTTGCAAAGCTTTAATCATTTCTGCCGCCTGCTTTAAACTTGAAACTGCAAAAAAGTTAGATGGTACCAGGAAAGGGAAAATGGTGGCATCATCACTCGGACGGAAGGCCGAACAGATCAATCCAACCGGGTTTACCGGAAAACCATAGCCGGCCATTGGCAACGAATCGGTAGGTTGTGTGGTTTCCCTCTGGAAATGATACGGACCTTTATCGGACTTGCGCTGCTGCTCTTTAAATGTTTTTAAAGTCGCTTCGATTCCTTTTTTCCAATCGGCATCGAAAGGTGTTTTATCGCCTGTTTTTTTCCAGTAGTGGTAAGCCAAACGGATGGGATAACATAAAGAATCAATTTCCCATTTACGCTCGTGTACGCCCGGTTGCATGGCCGTTTTATCGGTTTTCCACTCACCTACCTTTGTGGCATCTCCATAAAAAGCATTGGCATAAGGATCTTTTAACACGCATTGTGTTTGGTGGATAATTACACCGGCAATCAGTTTTTTTAGCGGTTCATCTTCATTTACAAACTGAAGGTAAGGCCAAACCTGTGCCGAACTGTCGCGCAACCACATGGCATCAATATCACCTGTAATCACATAAGTATCTGGCCGGCCATTTTTTTCTGCATAATAAACCGTGGTATCTAAAGTATTGGGGAAACAATTTTCGAACAACCAGGCCAGTTCTGGGTTTTTAACGTTCGCCTGGAAAGTTTTAATGGCGGCATCAACCGCTTTGCTCTGGAAATGTCTTTTTGCTGCAGCCACACGTACCACAGGGAATTCTGGTGCGAGATTAGCCGCAAAAGAAAATTTCGATGCGACAACCCCTGCCCCTAAAAGGCCTGTGTTTTGTATAAATGTTCTTCTTTTCATTATGATGTGTTATGATAATTTGGTTCTTTTTAATAACCGAAACCTGTCTGTATTGATTGCTCTCAATAATATAGAGAAGATTTTATTCGGTTAGCGCTTAACAAATATTATTATAATTTTTGGAACATCAAAATCATTAAGGTCAATTAGGTTATTCCTAAATCGATTTTCCTGACTATCAAACCAGAACACGTTTAGTTATTACCTTAACTCATTTGAAGCCTATAAAGTAGCTAAAAATTATTATGAATTCCTATCTTTAAGAAACCAAACCGATTACCATGAATGCTGAACTCCCTAACCGCTCGAAACGAATTTTATCTATAGATATATTGCGGGGACTTGTGATGATCATTATGGCACTGGACCATACGCGTGATTTTTTCCATATTGATGCGATGACGGGAGATCCGCTAAATCCTGATACCACAACCGGAATATTATTCTTTACCCGCTGGATTACACATTTTTGTGCACCTACTTTTGTTTTTCTCTCCGGCTTATCTGCTTATTTATCTGCTCAGAATAAAACCCGGGCAGAAGCAAGCTTGTTTTTATTAAAGCGGGGATTATGGTTGGTTTTTATAGAAATTGCAGTTGTATCACTCGGTTTAACTTTTAACCTGCAGTACAACTTCATCATTTTACAGGTAATTTGGGCTATTGGCTGGAGTATGGTCTTTTTGGCGCTTATGAGCCGTATTTCTTATCAAATTGTGCTGATTTCAGGTTTTGCTTTGGTATTTGGACACAATATTTTCAACTTGTTCCCTGCGCCAGAAAACCAAACGACCGGGTTAATTTTAAAAGTATTCTTCACTGCAGCCGGAACGGTTGTACCGTTATCTGCCACTCATTTGGTGGGTGTTTTTTATGCCATCCTCCCATGGACGGGCATTATGTTTTTGGGCTATGGAATTGGTGTCTGGTTTAACAAAAACTATAATATAGAACGCAGACAGCGGAATTTGCTCATTACCGGCTCATTAACCGTATTACTATTTATCGCTTTAAGGTTAATCAATAGCTACGGCGATCCCGCACCGCGAAAAGAATATCATGACCTGTTTAAAAATGTACTGTCATTTTTTAATGTAAGTAAATATCCACCTTCCTTGCAATATACATGTATGACTTTAGGTCCGGCGGTACTAATTTTAGCTTTTACTGAAAAACTGAATAATCGGTTTACTAAAATAGCTTCTGTTTATGGTGCAGTACCCTTTTTTTACTACATTATCCATTTTTATCTTTTGCATACCATCCTTGTAATTGCATTTTTTGCTACAGGGCATAGCGCCAAAGAAATTGTACAGGTGCCCTTTTTATTCAGGCCTGTAGCCTTTGGTTTTAGTTTGCCAATTGTTTATTTAATATGGTTTGGTGTGGTGGCTTCGCTTTATTTGCCATGCCGTTGGTTTAAAAAATATAAGGAAACGCACCGGCAGTGGTGGTTAAGCTATGTTTAGCCCTTTTTCCATTTGATACTGCAGCCAACAGCCTTGGTAGATGCAATTGCAGGCTTTTTACCCACCGACAATTCGTTTACTGCATTTTTAACATAGTCGATTTTGGTACTATTGGCCTCTTCCGGATCATTATCAATGGCACCGATGTATTCTACTACATTTACTTTACCGGTTTTGTTGAGCACAAAAACATGCGGTGTTCTGGTGGCCCCAAATTGTTTGGTAACCACATGATCAGGATCTGACAGATATGGAAAATTGAACTTCTTTTCGAAAGCCAAAGCCTGCATTTTTTCGAAACTTTCATCCGGAACGGCACCTGCATCATTAGGATTGATGGCTACAACCGGATAACCTTTGGCTGCATAAGTGGTGTTTAATACCGCTACACGGGCTTGGTAAGCTTTGGCAACCGGACAAGTGTTACAGGTGAAAACCACAATATATCCTTTGGCGTCTTTATAATCGGCGAGCGAAACGTTTTTGTTATTTACATTTTTTAAGGAGAAATCCTTAACCACATCACCAACTTTATAACCTTCGGTTTGGGCCAGTGCAACTTCTGAAATGAGCACAAAAGCCATAAAAATCAATCTTTTCATCGCGATCTATTTTAAGTTTAACAAAGTATTTTCCAGTTCCGTTTCAGTAAATTCCTTTTCGTAAAATCGTCTGTTTTTTTTGTTTACGAACAGCGTAGACGGTATAGCTCCAGACCATTTTTTATCGATCCTTTCTATATATTGCTGCTGATCGGGTTCGTTTAAAAGAAATACCTCCGCATTAATTTTATGCTGTTCTACAAATGGAATTACGTCCTTTTGCAGTTTGGATTTAAAATCTAAACTCACTAAAAGAACCTTAACAGGCTTTTTTAAATTGGCTAAACGTAATTTCTCGAAATTTGGCAACTCTGCCACGCATGGCGAACACCAGGTAGCCCAAAAATTGATCACATAAGTAGTATCTTTTCCATTGGCAATGCGCTTGTCTAAATCATCCAGTTTGAGCAGTTTTACCTGTGCATTAACAGAATAAGTAATTAAAGATAAGCAAATTATGAAAAGTGTACGCATAAATTGATAACGAAAAATGATAAACTTTGTTTTTATTAACAAGTTCGTCATTTCGACTGTAGCTCCGCGATTTTTCATCGGGAGCGGAATGGAGAAATCTATATTATAGATTTCTCCATTCCGTTGCACTCCAGCGATATGACGACAAGAATTAATTCACTGATCCTGATTTCACCAACACCTTTTGGTAAGCAGGTAATGTCAAATCATCAACAATTACACCCCGTGTGGTACTGGCATGAACGAAAAAACCATTATTGAGGTACACGCCTACATGATCTACATCATTGCCGCCAAAAGAGAAAAACACAAGATCGCCTTCTTTTAAATTATCAATATCTTTTCTTCTTACTGCATTAGCCTGATCACGTGAAATTCTGGGTAATATAATGCCATAAATTTCTTTCTCCAATAAAAAAGCAAAACCGGAACAATCGATCCCGCTTTTATCCAACCCGCCAAAACGGTACCTCACTCCTGTCCAGTCGGTTATGAAACGATAAAGCTGCTTACTTTTTAAATTGGCCATGGCATCAGCCGCTTTAGCAGCTTTGGTATCGCTTTTAACGGTATATTTACGCGTACCGCAAGAAGAGAAGAAGGCAACCAGCGCTATTAAATAAAGAATGTTTTTGAGGCGGAAGGTATAGGGCGTAAAGTTTAAGGTTATATCCATAGTGTTGCCATTCTTATATTAACTTTTTGGGCTTAAGGTATAAGGCTTAGGGTATAAGGTAATTGCTATCGCATTACATTCATAATCCTGTATTATCTTAAATTTTCAGGTTTAAGGTAATTTCTATTGTGTTATTTCTTTTAGCTTTACGGTTCTTCACCTTTCGCCTTAAACCCTATACCGTTCTTAATTCTTAATCAATCTTTGTATTTCGTCCAATTTTAGCAAAGCCTCTACGGGTGTTAAGGCATTTACATCTAGGTTGTTTAAGGTATCGCGGATTTTAACCAAAACAGGATCATCTATGGCAAACATCTGCAACTGATAAGCCTGATTCTGCACTTTTTTAATGCTGTCTTTAATGCTCTGTCCTTCAGTACGGTCAATTTCCAGCTTTTTTAATATTTCATTTGCCCGCCCAATCAGTTTTGGAGGCATACCAGCCATTTTTGCCACGTGGATACCAAAACTGTGCTCGCTTCCACCCGGAACCAGTTTACGTAAAAAAATCACTTTATTGGTCATCTCCTTTACCGAAACATTAAAGTTTTTAATGCGCGGCATGGTATTCGCCAGTTCATTTAATTCGTGGTAATGGGTGGCAAAAAGCGTTTTAGGCCTTGATGTTGGGTGTTGATGCAAAAACTCTGCAATGGCCCAGGCTATCGAAATACCATCGTAGGTACTTGTCCCGCGGCCAATCTCATCCAGTAAAATCAAGCTATTATCCGAAATGTTATTCAAAATGCTGGCCGTTTCATTCATTTCGACCATGAATGTACTTTCTCCCGAAGAAATATTATCAGAAGCCCCCACACGCGTGAAAATTTTATCTACCAAACCTACTTCAGCATCTTTTGCAGGCACGAAAGACCCCATTTGCGCCATCAGCACAATTAAGGCTGTTTGCCTTAAAATAGCCGATTTACCCGCCATGTTTGGTCCGGTAATCATAATAATCTGCTGACTATCAGTATCCAGATAAACATCATTGGTGATATATTCCTGTCCTACAGGCAATTGCTTCTCAATTACCGGGTGTCGGCCACCTTTAATATCAAGCACCTTATTTTCGGTAACTTTTGGCTTATTGTAATGATTTTTGGCGGCCAGTTGCGCAAAACATAACAAACAATCCAATTGGGCAATTAAAAAAGAATCAAGCTGGATCGGTTTAATGTAACTGGCGGTTTCGTACATCAGTTCGTTATACAAACGGATTTCAATTGCCTGAATTTTTTCTTCAGCACCCAAAATCTGGTCTTCGTATTCTTTAAGCTCAGGCGTAATGTAGCGCTCGGCATTTACCAGCGTTTGTTTACGGATCCAGCCTTCAGGCACCTTATCCTTATGGGTATGGGTAACTTCTAAATAATAACCAAAAACGTTATTGAACGCTATTTTTAACGATGGAATGCCGGTTGCTTCTGCCTCACGTTTCTGGATCTGCACCAGGTAATCTTTACCGCCAAAAGCAATTTTACGGAGGCGGTCTAAATCTTCGTCAATGCCATCTGCAATTACATTTCCTTTAATCAGTAATGCCGGTGGTTCAGGTTGCAGCTCTCTTTCAATTCTATCCCTGATGGCTAAACATGGATTCAACTGATCCGCAATTTTAATCAGGAAAGGATTTTTAGAATCAGCAGCCAGTTTTTTAACCGCTTCGATGTGGTATAAAGCCCTTTTTAAAGCCACCAATTCCCGCGGACCAACGCGTTGTAAACCTACTTTGGAGATCAAGCGTTCTAAATCGCCAATCTGTTTAATATTATTTAAAAACTCACCCTGTAACTCCTCATGTCCAACAAAATACTCCACCATTCCAAGGCGCTCCTGAATTGGTTTGAGCTCTTTTAAAGGCATAATAATCCACTTTTGCAGCAAACGTGCACCCATTGGCGTGCAGGTATGATCCAGAATATCGAAAAGTGTTACCGCATTATCATTCGGCGAATTCACCAATTCCAGGTTGCGGATCGTGAAACGATCTAACCACATGTAACGGTCTTCCTCAATGCGACCTATTGAACTGATGTGCTGCAAGTTACGATGCTCAGTTTCACCTAAATAATGTAAAATCACACCAGCAGCTACAATCCCGCTTTGCAGGCGCTCCACACCAAAACCTTTAAGCGAAGAAACTTCAAAGTGTTTCATCAGGGTTTCATTACCGAAATCGGTGGTGAAAGGCCATTCATCCAAACCAAAAGTATAAAAGCGATCGCCGAAGTTCTCAGTAAAGGCTTGTCGCTTCGATTTTTGAAAAATTACTTCCGTAGGTTTAAAGCCCTGCAAAAGTTTATCTATATAGTCGCTATTGCCCTGTGCAATTAAAAATTCCCCGGTAGAAATATCTAAAAATGAAATCCCCAGTTGTGTTTTATCAAAGTAAACACAGGCCAGGAAATTGTTAGATTTTTGGTTTACAATGTTATCACCATAAGCTACACCTGGCGTAACCAGCTCTGTTACACCACGTTTAACAATGGTTTTTGTGGTTTTAGGATCTTCAAGCTGATCGCAGATGGCTACACGCTGCCCTGCCCTAACCAGTTTAGACAGATAATTATCCAGCGAATGGTGCGGAAAGCCTGCCAGTTCTAAAGCACCGCCATTTGGTCCCGTGCCCCTTCTGGTAAGTACAATACCTAAAATCTGAGCCGTTTTAATGGCATCTTCGCCAAAGGTTTCATAAAAATCGCCAACCCTAAATAGTAAAAGTGCGCCCGGATACTTCGCTTTAATTGCGTTGTATTGCTGCATCAAAGGGGTTTCTTTATTCGTGTCTTTAGCCAAAACTGAAATTAATTTACAAAAGCCATAAAGATAACACGAATATGCATTTTACGGCTGTTTTGTTGAAAAGTTAAAAAAAATGAGTTGTTTAATCAGTTAATTGTAGGATATCACAGTTAACCTGTTTATATAGTTAAACAAGTAACCTAAGAATTAATAATCAATGATTAATCTTTCAATAAACATTAACAATAGTTTTATAACCAATTAATCGATTTATACAGTTAACCACGATTAGAAAATGAGGGGTTCTGTTCATTTCGGAGGCTGCAGTCCTGCTTTTCATTACAAGTCCGCGTTCGTTCCTCACTTACGGGCTTTTCATTTCAATCAGGTTTATAAACAATGGCATGTTTCTAATAAAACCTTAATAACCCAAAAGTTAGACTTTAATAAAAATAAAGGAAATTTTCTTAAATTTATCTTAATAGGGATAAAAATTTATAAATCTAATCAAACTATTCCCCTATTTTAAATATGTTTTACAATAACGCTCTTTGTGATATCTATATTGGAAGCGGAGCTGGCAAAAAGCTCATTAATGATATGAAAGCTGCAAAGCGTTCAGTTAAGATAGTCTCCCCTTTTCTATCACCTTATTTGATTTCAGAATTGATTTACCTAAAAAACAACAACATTGACATCAAATTAATAACAACAAATAATATAGAAGACTTTTATGGCTATCGTGAAAAAAATATCTACAAACTGATTATTCAAAATCGAAATACTAATATTGAGAAGCAAAAAATCAGAGATAAGTGGATCAATTTTACAAGCCAACTTTCCTATGCTGGCTTTAGTTTAATAGCTTTATTAATTGTTTTGGCTTATTATTTCAGGGATACTAAAGTGTTTTTTTGTTTTACGCCTATTATTATACTTTTTTTAATCCAAAGCTTATATAAAACCAAAATAAAAAAACTGCGGATATACACTTACTATTATACACAGCTATTTCCATTTAAAGTTTACATAGCGAACGAAAAAACATCTATAATTCATAGTAAAATTTACTTAATTGATGACCAGATAGCATATATAGGCTCACTAAACTTTACCCAGAGTGGTACTCAATTTAATCATGAAACTCGAATCAGAACAACAGATGTAAATGCAATTAAAGAAATAAGTAAGGAAATTGACCTACTTTTTGAAAACCCTTATATGCTGGCTGCAGATATACAACTTTGGGGAAGACAATTATACGCCGAGCCCCTTAATTAAAATTCACAGTATTTTTAAAACGTTTTGACCCTAGAACTGTTAACTTAATATAAATTTAACCTAATATTTTAATTATGACGATCCAACTTAACACCGACAAAAACTTAACGATACACCAGGAATACGACGAAAAAATCCAAAGCCAGTTAACAGAAGGTTTGAGCAGGTATAGCGATTTAATTACCCGCTTAGAAGTTCATTTATCTGATGAAAATGGCAGTAAAGAAGGATTGGATGATAAAAGATGTTTATTAGAAGCCAGAATTACCGGTAAAGAACCAATAGCAGTTTCGAACCTGGGTAATACTTACGATTTAGCCATTACAGGTGCGCTTAGCAAATTAAAAAGTACGCTTGAAAAAGTAGCCGGGAAGATGAAAAGCCATTAGTTTATTCTTTATTAATTGCAGCCAGGCTTACCAAGATGACTACCTAATCAAAACCGTCATTTCGAGCGAAGTGAAGCGAAGTCGGGAAATCTAATGTAACAAATCCCTCCTTTTCGAAAATATCAATTAAATAAAAATTGTAACAAAAAAGCAATCTGATTAGATTGCTTTTTTGTTATAAAACGATGTTGACATATCTTCCTATTAATTTACTTAAGCATAGACAATTACAATGCTTTAGGCAGCATTAATAAAAATGGCAATGCTCCCGAATAATCTAATTCTTCATATTCTAAACCTAAAACCCTTAAATTTTGATAGTAGGTTTGATGATTTTCATAATACATTTTCTCTGATTGAACAAACCAGGCTTTTTCACCGAGTTTTTGCGAAAGAAACCATTTTTCCAACAATCTACCTGTACGACCATTCCCATCGTTAAACGGATGGATTTTCACAAATACCAAATGAATCAAGGAGGCAAAAAAGAAGATTTCTTTAATGTTTAATCTTACCGCTAACAACAAAGTTAAGTCGTGATATAACTTTTCCATTTCTTCGGCAAGTTTTATTGGACCTACAGCTACATATTCTATGCGTCCATCTGGAGTAGAAACATACATATTGTGGTTTCTTAGCCTACCCTGATAATTTTTGGCCACAATATGTTCACTCAATAACTGATGAGCCTTGGCAATATTATTAACGTTTATCTGATTATCTTTGGCAAAATCGTAGGCAAAATATAAGTCATCTATCTTCTTTGTATAATCCGGTAAAAATTCAATACCAAACCTTTTATGTTTGATATAAGAATCAAGTTCTATATTCTCCCCTTCTATTTTGCTCGAATATACCGACGATACTGATGTGTAAAAGCTAAATTCACTTGTCGATATTTCTGCATCCTTTAACCGATCGAATTTTTCCTGCAGATCATCGTCAATCTGTAAAGAATAGGCCTCTAACAAATCAACAGGAATAATCTCTAATTCATCAAACATTGTAAAAAGGATTTTAGGCTAATTTAGGATTTGATTCTGTAAAAAGCGATTCTATTTTATAACTGCTCAATATACCCCAAAAACAAATTCAATGCTTTTTTGCGGTCCTCTGTTACATCAAACTGAAGCCTGTGGTACAGATAATCTTCCAGATCGAAGTTTGGTGATGCTGGTAATTCCTGCAAAACTTCCTTTCTATGATTTAAACCAAATTTTAAAGCAGCATTAAACTCATCTTTAAATTCCTGTGAAATTTCTTTATTGGCCACCCATGCAGCATACATAAAAGGTAATCCCGTAAAGTTTTTCCACTCCTCGCCCATATCGTAAGCGTAGGCGAAATCATCTTTTTTACCAAAAGTTCTGTCGCCAATTAAAACAAAAGCATCTGTTTTTGAAGTAGGATCAGTTGTAAACTCAACTGCTTTTTTCCAATGAAACTTAAGCAATACTTTAGCTAAATTGTTTGATGTGCGCGAATGGGCATCCAGTCTTACCGTCTTAATTTCTTCAGCAGAAACATCGCTAAAAATAAATACTGAATTAACACCTCCATCGCTACCAATGCAGTAATCGGCTACAATATTTGCATTAGGTACTAAAGGAATGGCAGCAACCGGCATCAAACCAATATCGGCCTGACCGTTAATAACTTTGGCTGCGCAATCTGAAGGGATATCTAAACTTAAATCAATTTTATTTATAATGTCCGAATGTGTTAATCCGTATATAAAAGCTTTGGTGTTGGTGTAAGCAACAGCCGATATTTTAATCTTATTCAAGGTGTTATGTTTTATTGTCATTCTGACGGCAGAAAGAATCTGCAGCTTTGTCGCGATATACCTGTCGACTATTACTGCTCCTTACAGGTATCTCCTATCAACAAACAGATGCTTCGTTTCTCAGCATGACAGCATAAATTTATTCAATTACTAAGCCATCTAAATGCACGGCACTGTTAAATTCAAGCACGGTAAATTTTCCATCTTCAAAACCCATTTTATACAGCACTGTATTTTGATGTGGAAATTCGGTCATCTGGCTTAATGGCCTGTCTAATAATAAACAAAGGAAAACACGCATTGCCCTGCCATGCATGCATAAAAGCACTGTTTTTTCCTCTGGTCTGGTCATTAACACTTCCATAGGCTGTTTTAAACGCTCGTACACATCCTGAACACTTTCGCCACCTTCAAAATGTGCAGTATAATCACCATTCTCCCAACTTTGCAACATCTCACGGAAAGCATCGCGGGCATCTTCAGTATTGGGTTTTCCTTCCCAAACACCCCAGGCCAGTTCATCCAGTCCCGAAAGTTTTTCCCATGGTAATTCCGAATCAATAAACTTTTGTACGGTTTGCCAGGTACGTTTTAAATCGGAAGTATAAATTTTATCAAAGGGAATGTCTTTATAAGTTTGGTAGAAAGCTTCGGCCTGTGCCCTGCCCAAATCATTTAAGTCAGAATTTATACCTCTGCCCTGTACTATGCCTTGTCTGTTAAGTTCCGTTTCGCCGTGGCGTATGATGTATATTTCCTTCATCTAACTAATTATTGAATGAGGGATTTTTGAGTGATTGAATGTTAAATTTAACGCTCAATATCCTCATTCTCATTCAGTCATTCTCTAATTCAATCACTAATTCACTACTGGCAGCTTATAATATTGAGGCTTTTTCTCTTCTTCGAAAACAACGTTTTCAAAATCGGTCACCACATTATATAAAGTATCGCGTTCTATTGCTTTTCTATCTACTTGTTTAATCAGATTAACCAGTTCTTTAGTACTCATTGCAGGCGTTTGCTCTTCTGCGCCAGCCATAGAGTATATTTTGGTGGTATCGTCTAAAGTACCGTCGATATCATCAACGCCATAATTTAAAGATAACTGTGCTGTTTCGCGACTGATCATTGCCCAATAAGCTTTAATGTGATCAAAATTATCCATGTAAATACGGGCAATGGCGTAATTCCTCAAATCTTCAATTACTGATGATTCTGGCACATTACTCATCTGGTTATGTTGATTTCTGAATTTTAAAGGAATAAACGTCTGGAAACCACCAGTACGATCTTGCAGTTCGCGGAGTTTTTCCATGTGATCTACACGGTGCCAAAATTTTTCAATATGTCCGTAAAGCATAGTCGCATTACTTCTCATACCCAGTTTGTGCCACTCTTCATGTATATCCAGCCATTGCTGACCGGTACATTTATCTTTGGCTATCTGCTCTCTGATTTCCGGATGGAAAATTTCTGCGCCACCACCTGGTATCGATTCCAGTCCGGCTTCTTTCATCAAACGCATACCTGTTGCGTAATCGATTTTAGCCTTCTTAAAGATATAATGATACTCTACAGGTGTTAATGCTTTTACGTGTAAATCAGGACGATGTTGTTTAATCGCTGTGAACAAAGCGGAATAAAAAGCTACATCATACTGCGGAAGCACGCCTCCAACAATATGTACCTCGGTTACGGGCTCACCATCGTATTTTTTAACAATATCAAGCATTTGCTCCATCGTTAAAGCCCAGCCTTCTTCTTTTTGTTTGATTAAACGCGAATAAGAGCAGAATTTGCAGTCGTAAACACAAAGATTAGTCGGCTCTAAATGGAAGTTTCGATTGAAATAAGTTTTATCGCCATGTTTTTTCTCCCGGATAAAATTTGCCAGGATACCGAGGTAACCCAGTTCGGCATGTTCGTAAAGATATACGCCTTCGTCAAATGTAATCCGCTCTCCATGAAGAACTTTGTGTGCTATGTTTTGTAATTCAGTTGATAAATTGGTATCAGCTAATATTTTTTCAACTTGCTCAGTTGTATTCATTCCTGATTTATTTTGAACAAAAATACAATAATGAGGCGATTTGAAAATCATTTTCTTGTAACAAACCGCGATTTTTGAATAGTGGCAATATTAATTAACCACTGATGAACACGGATAAAGACAGATGTTGTGTTTTTTATAAAGTACCTTACTTTGCATTTGGCCACGGAGACACGGAAAAGCACGGATTTTATTTTTGTATATGTACAATAGAAACTAAACCTTCGAAAAAAAACAACTCAGTGTAAATCTGAGCATCCGTGGCAAACGCCTTTGCATAACAAAAAAGCACCTCTTTTCAGAAGTGCTCTGTTATGTTTTTCACAGGTAAATTAAATTATTTTGCTTCAGGCACAAATGTTAAAATGATATTTGCAGTTCTGCCGCCAAATTCAATTGGTGATTTTAAGATCATCTGTGTGCTCGAAAGATCGGTTAAAACTAAACGGTAACCTTCGGCAACGTTTTTAGCTTTATCGCCTTCAAATATTTTTTTGAACTGGAAAGTCTGATCTTTAGGAGCTGCCGACCAGAAAATAGTTTGCATTACAGAACCACAGGCGCTCGATGCCGGTAAAGTATAAGAGCCATTACCGCTGTTGGTTAAATGCCACGTACTTCCCTGAAAGCATTTGTAAGATTTTTCGCCAAATAAGCCTTGTACAGCGCCATCAGGCAAACCTTCTAAAGCTACATTACTAACTACCCAGTCGCGAACAACTGTACCTCTGCTACCCGTAACACCAGCAGTTACCCTTTTTGCGGTATTACAACTTTGTAACATTACTAAAGTAGAACATGCTATTGCGATAGCTATAAATAATCTTTTCATTTTTTGTTTAATTAAATTTCGACAAACTTGTTACATAAATCTTGCCAAAACCATTACGAACCTTAAATTAGCGGCAAATTATTAAATTGTATCCCAATATTATTCATACCACGATAAATTATCATGAAACCTGAAACCCTTGCTATTCACGCCTCTAATCTTTTAAAAACTGCTACAGGTGATGTTACCCCACCCATTAATCTAACCACAACTTTTTTTCGTGGAGAAGATGGTGGCTATCCGGGCGGACACATGTATAGCAGGGTAAGTAATCCAAACCGGTCTGCTTTAGAAAACACTGTAGCCAAATTAGAATATGGCGAAGATGCAGCAGCCTTTTCTTCCGGCAATACCTGCGGACTGGCCATGTTTCAGGCTTTAAAACCCGGCAGCCACATTATTGCGCCCGATGACATGTACTGGGGAATAAAAAAACAGTTGCTCACTATTTTTAACGAGAGCCTGGAATTTGATTTTGTAGATCAAACAGACTTAAATCTGATCGAGAACAGCATCAAACCGAATACGCAGTTAATCTGGATCGAAACACCCTCAAATCCTTTATTAAAAGTTACGGATATAGAAGCAATTGCCAAAATAGCTAAAGCTAAAAATATTCCTTTGGTTTGCGATAGTACTTTTGCCTCTCCTATTTTACAAAACCCGATTTTATTGGGCGCCGATATTGTAATGCACAGCAGTACCAAATATTTAGGCGGACATAGTGATGTACTTGGTGGAATTTTAGTAACCGCAAAAAAAGATGAATTATGGGAACGAATCAAAAATATACAGCAAACCGGTGGTGCAGTTCCTGCCCCTTTCGATTGCTTTTTATTAACAAGAAGTATTAAAACCCTGGCCTACCGCATGAAAGGCCATTGTGAAAATGGAAAAAAGGTTGCCGAATATTTAAACCAGCATCCAAATGTAGAAGCTGTTTTTTATCCCGGGTTGGAAAGTCACCCTCAGCACGAAATTGCAAAAAAACAAATGAAAGATTTTAGCGGCATGATGTCGTTCCTGGTTAAAGGAGATGTTGAAGCCGCACACAAAGTGGTGAATAAAGTTCAGTTATTTGCGCAGGCCACCAGCCTGGGTGGTGTTGAAAGTTTAATCGAACACCGTTATTCGGTAGAAGGACCTGATAGTACAACACCTAAAAACCTGCTCCGTATTTCTGTTGGATTAGAGCATGTTGATGATATTATTGCGGATTTAGCACAGGCGCTGGGGTAGAAAGGAAAATTTTTCGTCATTGCGGGAAGGCTTTTTCAGCCGACGGAGCAATCTTAATGCACCCGCAACTAGCGATCGTTGTAAGATTGCTTCGTGCCTCGCAATGACTAATTATTTTTAAAATCTATTTTGGATTACAAACCGTAATCAGCTTTAAAGAATAATTTGCCTCCAGTGGCTCATTGGTTTGCGCTAAACGTTGCGAACCTGTATTCGCCGGGCAGGCAATATCTCCTGCAGCATCATAAATCAGTTTTGTTCCATTAGCCAGTAATTCTTTTGGCACATAAACCTGAACTTTTGTAATCGAATATCCTGAAGGGAAATAACGCACATAATAGCCGTCAGGGTGTTTCGTCCAGATGCCACTTGGCACATCGCTCCTTGGTGGCGCCATGCCGGCAACAATAGCATATTTCTCCAGATCAGCATAAGTATAATTGCCTGAAGCTACCAATTGGCGTATATTGTTTTCTGCCTCAAAAACAGCCCTCACACCCGATGGCAACTGATCTTTTGCTTTTTCCATTACATCAAAAGGCAGAACACCCAAAGCACCTCCTTCTAATTGAGTAAGCTGTTTGGTTGTTAATAGTTTGATGGCGGTTACTTTAACCTGTCCGTTATAATCAGCAAATTTTGTTTTGGCAATAATCGTCCAAAGTAACGCTTGTATATCGTGCTGTTCTACTTCGGGATGTTTTTCTGCACTTTTTAATATGGAAACCACAATTTCCTCTTTCGGACCCAAAACCGGGGCAAACATGTAACCATCACCCTTTGATGGCGCAAAGGTTCCGGCTTTTAAACAATAGCTTTTGTTTGTCATTTCGTACAAGCCTTCACAAAGTATAAAACCACCATCAGGATTTTTAGGCAATAAATATAAAGGCTGGGCTTTTAATTTTAAAGCAGTAATAAAATCCGGCATTTTCTCGCCTTCCCTGTTTACATCTTCAAAACTGGTGGTAATGGCGGCAGGCTGCTTTAAAAACCTGTCAATACCTAAGGCTTTAGCGCCCTGGGCTGTACCTACTTTTAATAATTTATCTTTCAGGCCGCCAAATTGAGCGCTGGCATTGCTTAAACCTGTTACAACAAATAACAGTCCTAAACATAGGGATTTTGTGTTTTTCATGAAGTTACAATTTAGATAGGATGCACAAACTTAGAATATTAAGTGTTAATTTATATTAAAAGTTTTAAACCGCAAACATAACATAAAAATAATTAGCTCATTATTAGATTGTTAATGTAAAATCAAAATTTTATTTTGTGGATTAAAATTAAATTCAGACATTTGAAATATTATTTGGCGGAAAGCTGAATAAAAGTCAATCTTCACGGGTTGATTTATAAAGAAGTGGCGAGAGACTGGCTCGATGACCCACTGGCAACCCTCAGAAAGAGAAGGTGCCAATTCCTGACCGGATAACACGGTGTTATCCGGAGATATAAATTAGAACTGATGAAAACATTAAATCTTCAATCGCTAAGCGAGCCCAGTGCAAACCCAGAAAAAGTAGTACAATCTTCTGTTTCTTTTATTTGTTGCGATATGCGTATGGTTACCTGTATGTGCTGTTGCATACAGTAATATAAAAATCTTCCTTTTTTGTTTTTTTCAAACTGGAAGGTCCCGGAAATCGGGATACGCCCTGCCAGGTTTTAGGATCAGCCTAAACCGCCCTATCTAATTGTTCAACAAATAAAACAGCAATCATGTCAACATCATATAAATTTGAAACTTTACAATTACACGCAGGTCAGGAAATAGATCCAACTACAGGTTCAAGAGCTGTACCAATTTACCAAACAACTTCTTATGGATTTAATAACGCTGAGCACGGCGCCAATTTATTTGCCTTAAAAGAGTTTGGAAATATCTACACCAGGATTATGAATCCTACAAATGATGTTTTCGAAAAACGAATTGCCGCTTTAGAAGGTGGTGTAGCGGCTTTAGCGGTTGCATCAGGTCAGGCTGCGCAATTTATTGCCTTAAATAATATCTTAGAAGCTGGCGACAGTATTGTTTCTTCTTCTCACATTTACGGTGGAACTTACAACCAGTTTAAAGTGGCTTTTAAGCGCCTGGGCATCCATGTTGATTTCGCAAATCCGGATGTGCCAGAGGAATTTGAAAGTAAAATCACCGATAGAACAAAAGCCATTTATCTCGAAACCATTGGTAACCCGGCTTTCAGTGTGCCCGATTTTGAGAAAATTGCAGCAATAGCTAAAAAATATGACCTTCCTTTAGTGGTCGACAATACTTTCGGAGCAGGAGGGTATTTGTTTAAACCATTGGAGCACGGCGCTAATATTGTAGTAGAATCGGCAACCAAATGGATTGGCGGACATGGAACAAGCATCGGCGGTGTTATTGTAGATGGCGGAAATTATAACTGGGGCAATGGAAAATTCCCTCAGTTTTCTGAACCTTCAGAAGGATATCACGGCTTGGTTTTCAGCGATGTGTTCGGCATCGGTGGCCCATTCGGCAACATCCAGTTTATTATCCGTGCCCGCGTAGAAGGCCTGAGGGATTTAGGTCCTGCCCTATCACCTTTCAATTCATTCCTTTTATTACAGGGATTAGAAACGTTATCGCTCCGTGTACAACGCCATGTAGATAATGCTTTAGAACTGGCCACCTGGTTAGAAAACCATCCGCTGGTTAAAGAAGTGCAATACCCGGGCTTAGCCAGCAGCAAATACAACAACCTGGCTAAAAAATATTTAAGCAACGGTTTTGGAGCTGTTTTATCTTTTGAATTAGAAGGAAGTAAAGAAAATGCCTCACAGATAATCGATAGTTTAAAACTGGTTTCGCACCTGGCCAATGTGGGCGATGCCAAAACCTTGATTATTCAACCTTCTGCAACCACACATCAGCAATTAAGCGATGCAGAACAATTGGCGGCAGGTGTAAAACCAAATGCTTTAAGGGTTTCGGTTGGTATTGAACATATCGACGATATTAAAGCCGATTTCGAACAGGCATTTGCAACCATTAACGCCAAGGTTCCTACAGAAAGTTTATTAGCCTAGATTCTTGCCCTCAAAGCGCTTTTTTAACAACAACATTACAAAATGCATAACAGTAAAAACGATAACGTAAAATCCACTTCGGGGAATTTTGCGTCTACATATCATTATAATAAACAGTTTAAATTAGAAAGTGGAAAAAAAATTCGCAACCTGCAGATTGCCTATCAAACTTATGGTAAGTTAAATGCAAATAAGGATAACGTGATTTGGGTTTGCCATGCACTTACTGCTAACGCGGATGTTTTTGAATGGTGGGACGGATTATTCGGGCAAAATGCCTTGTTTAATCCTGAAGAGCATTATATTGTTTGCGCGAATGTTTTAGGATCACATTACGGAACTACAAGCCCGTTAAATACCAACCCGGTAAATGGTTTGCCTTATTACCTTTCCTTTCCGCAGTTTACCATCCGCGATATGGTTTCGGCACATCAGTTATTGGCTGCGCATTTGGGTGTCGGTTACATCAAACTGTTAATCGGTGGTTCTTTAGGCGGACAACAAGCTGTGGAATGGAGCATTTCGGAGCCGAATAAAATTGAAAACCTGATTTTAATTGCTACAAATGCCGCTCATTCTCCATGGGGAATTGCTTTTAACGAAAGTCAGCGTTTAGCCATTACAACCGACAGGACTTTCTATGCCAATCAACCAAATGGCGGTAGCAAAGGTTTAAAAACAGCCCGTAGTATTGCGCTTTTAAGTTACAGAACGTATAACGCCTATGGCAGTACCCAGGTGGAAAGTGTAAATGATAAAACGGACAATTTCAGGTCATCTTCTTATCAGAATTATCAGGGGGAAAAGCTGATCAACCGCTTTAACGCTTACAGCTACTATTATTTAACAAAAGCAATGGATAGCCATAATGTTGGGCGCAACCGCAAAAGCATTGCCGATGCCTTAAAACTGATCACCGCAAATACTCTGGTTATCGGTATAGAAAATGACGTGCTGTTCCCAATTTCTGAGCAAAAATATCTGGCTGATCATATTACCGGAGCAGCATTTACTGCATTACATTCTGACTATGGACATGATGGTTTCCTGATCGAAACAGATGCCCTGACCAACGTAATCGGAAATTTTATCAAGGAAAGTCGGGATAAAAAAATTATTAAGTTACAGCATACAGCTTAAGGTAAAAGGCGAAGTTTAAAAGACTAAAGAATTAATATAAAAAAAAACCATAGACGAGCATAACAGAATCTGTGGTACAAATAACAACAACAGCTAAAATCGGTGTAATCCAATTATCTGTATAATCACTTTATAACAATGAGTAAGAATTTAAAAATCGGTTTATTTGGTTTCGGGGTTGTGGGACAGGGCTTATTGGACATTATCCAAAGTCAGAACCTGAACCTCGAGATCATTAAAATTGCGATAAAAGATCCAAGGAAGAAGCGTACCTTAAATAAAGATCTGTTTACTACTGATCGTAACGAAATATTGAATAATACAGAGATCAATACTATTGTAGAATTGATCAATGATGCTAATGCGGCATACGAAATTGTAACTACTGCTTTAAAAAATGGTAAAAATGTGGTATCAGCAAATAAAAAGATGATCGCTACACATTTAAAAGAACTGGTAGATTTACAGCAGGAATATGGCACCTCCCTGTTATACGAAGGTGCGGTTTGTGGCAGTATTCCGATTATCCGTAACCTGGAGGAATATTACGACAATGAGTTATTCCATGCCTTGAGCGGTATTTTTAACGGATCATCTAATTATATTTTGTCGAAAATATTTAACGAAAACCAAAGTTACGATTCGGCATTAAAAGAGGCACAGGATTTAGGTTTTGCAGAAACCGACCCTATTTTGGACGTTGGAGGTTACGATCCGAAATATAAACTGGCCATTGCTACTGCACATGCTTACGGTTTGTTTGTAAATCCTGATGCGATATTAAATATCGGTATCCAGAACCTTTCTCAGCACGATATTAAATATGCCCGCGAGAAAAATTTCAAAATTAAGCTGGTTCCAACAGCACGCAAGGTAAATACTAAAGATATTGTGACTTATGTATTGCCAAAACTGGTAGCTAAAGATGATTTTCTTTATAATGTAGAAAACGAATACAATGCAGTTGCCGTACAGGCAGCTTTTGCAGATAAACAGTTTTTCTATGGAAAAGGTGCAGGTGGCCACCCTACTGGTGCAGCAGTATTATCTGATATTGCAGCACTACGTTACGATTATCGTTATGAGTATAAAAAATACCATTCAGAAAATGGGGTAAAACATACTGAAGAAATTCTTTTAGAAGTTTATCTGCGTTACGCAGATGAAGATCTGATTACGCTGTTGGAATTTGATAACATTAGCGAGCGTTATTCGGCCAGCAGCTATAAATATGTGGTTGGAACAGTTAAACTGGAAAGTTTGATAAAAAACCGCGATTTGCTTTTAGATCAATCTGTTTTTGTTGCTTATACCGGAAGACAGATTTATAAACAAGAGCAATTGAGTGAAAATGTTTTTGCCGCAGAGCTGGCAAGCCTATAATTTATTTTTAGGGTTAATTTTTTTATTTGTTTTGTTGTTAAGTATAAAGGTCGGAGCGATTCTGACCTTTTGCGTTTTATTTAAAATGGGCTAAAATTCTATCCCTATCTTCATTTGCCTTATCATTTTTATGATAAAGCTCAACAAATATGATTTTCTTTTCCTCAGCATAATAAGCATAGATCAATCTCAATCCTGAGTTTACTCCTTTTCCTTTCAATGATTTACAAGCCATCTTTTTGATTTTAATGACACAAGTTGTTATGCCTAAATTATCGATATTGAAACTGAAAGGTGGTTGTTCATTTGGTCGGGTATTTAAAATCCCCTTTACTATTTCAAGGTCGTCATTTAATGTCCTGTATTTTTTCAAGAGG
This sequence comes from Pedobacter sp. 22226, assembly GCF_052045455.1. Lineage (NCBI taxonomy): Bacteria > Pseudomonadati > Bacteroidota > Sphingobacteriia > Sphingobacteriales > Sphingobacteriaceae > Pedobacter > Pedobacter sp. 22226. The sequence continues at coordinate 227,005 of NZ_JBQEPB010000012.1, forward strand.
AATTTTAAATCTCTGTTAAATTCCGTTAACGAATCATAATGCATAGGCTAATTATCATCTTCATCGTAAACTCTAACCGAATAAGGTACTTCTCTGTAAAATGCCAGTTCATAACTAATATCCTTACCAATTTCTGTTACTTCCCAAGGCAAATCTTTGTGTGAATAATCGCTTATGGCATTGGCCGACCAATCGCTCATCTGATCGATTACTTTATCTATCACATCCTTTTCGCTTGCTTTAAGTTTGGTTAAATCTGCTTTCTCTAGGGGTACAAAGCGTTTTTGAGGAAAGCCCCTGTAATCGGTTTTGATTATTTCGACCTGTTTCATATCAATCATCTGCTCAATGACAGCATCTAATTTTTGCGGAACAGGGCCGTATGGAAGCTTTTTATAATTGGCACCAGTTAAATGCTCCTCGTATAATTCGTAATAATTAAAATCAGAAAAGTATAATAATTTATTCAGCACTGTTTCGCCAACATTGGGTTTGCCAGAACAACGTTCCAAGATATAAAGCAGCACGTTTTTAAACTTATTTATATTTAAGGTAGGTACAGAAATACGTTCTTCAATTATAGCTTCTTCCGGTTGATTGGGTAATTTTAAATGTTGATTATGGTAAAAATTGGCGGATGCAAAATCATCGAGAGAAAAGCCTATAACCATCGATAGTTTATGCATTTCTATAAAACTTATACTTCTGTTACCTAACTCTATCTGGGTTAGTGATGGACGTGAAATGCCAATGCTTTTTGCAAGATCATCCTGAGAGAAGCCATTTTTTAAGCGTAGATTGGCAATACGCTCACCTATTTCCTTTTTAGATAATTCATTTCCCATAACACAAAAATAGGAAATGTTTTAAAAACAAACAACAATATGATTGATTTTAAAACAAAATATCTTAACTTCAGAACTTATAAAAGTTAAGGTTTTACCCTGATATATTTCTCTATAATTACGCGGTCCACCCCTGCTGCTTCAACCTTTTCAATTCCTTTTTGTATCAGGGTATCCTGATGGATGGCTAATTTAAAATTAAATGTTTTTCCCTCCCAGTTTTTGTTTTTATAATATTCCAGGTGCTCGGTGTAATCCTCTCCTTTTAAAATAAACGTTCCTCCACCTGCGTCAAAACTGGTGGTATCTTTGGGATCAAGGCTATGCTTCAGGAAAGCGAAATGGCTATCGTTAAACATCTTAATCATTTTTAGCTTTCCTGAATAGTCAGTGGTTTCACTTTTTCCTTTATCAATAGTGGTGGCCGAAATCAATTGCCAGGTACCCTGAATAGCCAGTCCCTTTTTATTCTCTTTTTTATTGGCACAAGACCATAACGAAAGCACAGCAAAAAGCATTAAAATTTTTAATCTCATAATTTATCATATTTGGTTAAATTTTTACCCTCTGCCAGCCATTTTAATCAGTTTGTGGGCCAGATCTTTGCCTAAATATCCGTCTATAATGGTATGTACTACATATAAAATCGGCGTCATTAAAATTGCTACTACAAACTTATAGGTATAGTTAACCAGACCAATAGCGGCAACCATTTTCCAGCTATAATGGTATTGAGGGTTTAAATAAAAGGCAATAAAAATTACCACGAAACTGTCAATCAGTTGAGAAACCAGTGTTGATCCGGTAGCACGCAACCATAAGGCGCGTTCGCCGGTGATTTTCTTAATCCGGTGAAAAATTAAAACGTCTGCCAGCTGACCGATGATGAAAGCGGTAATGGAACCTACTATAATCCACATCCCCTGACCGAAAATCCCTGCAAAAGCATTATTCATATTGAGGTCTTCGCCATTGATGTTTTGATGCACCCAAAAATCGGCCGCACTTAAATGCATCGATCCCCAAACCACCAAAAAGGCAAATGCAATTAAAATGGAAGTGAGAATAGATAAAAAACGAACCTGTTTTACACCGAAATATTCATTTATAATATCAGTCATGATGAAAATAATGGGCCAGGTTAATACGCCTGCTGACATTACAAATGACAGATTGGGAACGCCCAACAAGTTGATATCGAACTTTTTAATGCCCAGTGTTTCCTCTACACTAAATAATTTAACACCTATAAATTCGGATAGTATGGCATTTGCCACGAAAAAGCTACCCAGAATGAGTAGTAAACGGCTTTCTTTTGTCTTAAAAGTCATAGAGTATAAATCTATAAATAAATCACAGATTTTAGCGTGATGAGGCTTCTATTTTTAGCATTAATAACACAAAGATTACGCTTGTGCCCTACTGCGAAATTAGTTCAACATAAAATGATGATTTTTACAATCGTTCGACGCTAAAAATAGGTTAACAACTTAAATCTCCCAATCTTTGCGCCATCAAATTCTGGTAAACTTCATGGCTAAAAAACAACACTTTTTCCTGATCCTTATTTTGGGCTCGCTGGCTGCACTTGGCCCCTTTTCAATCGACATGTATCTACCTGGTTTTGTGGATATTGCAAAAGATTTAAAAAGCACCGAATCTACTGTAGCACTTTCTTTATCGAGCTTTTTTATCGGGATTTCTGCCGGCCAGTTATTGTATGGTCCTCTTTTGGATAAATTTGGCCGAAAAAAACCATTATACTTTGGCCTGGCTCTTTATATTTTCGCCTCATTTTTGTGTCTGGCTGTAACGGATGTAAATCAGTTAATCGTATTGCGTTTTGTACAGGCCATCGGGAGTTGTGCCACGGCCGTAGCATCTGTAGCGATGGTTAGGGATTTGTTCTCTGTTGAAGAAAGTCCGAAAGTATTTGCCTCTTTAATGCTGGTAATTGCCGTTTCACCAATGCTGGCCCCAACAGCTGGCGGATACTTAATTTCGGCATTAGGCTGGAAATATGTATTCGTATTTTTAGGTTTAATGGCTATTTTAATGTTATTGGCTTCTATATTCAAATTACCGGAAAGTTATAAACCCGATCCGAATTATTCTTTAAAGCCAAAGCCAATTTTAACCAATTTTTATACGGTTTTAAAAGAACCTCAGTTTTATACTTATGCGTTAATCAGCTCGGTTACTTTTTCTGGTTTATTTGCCTATGTATCTTCCTCTCCGCAGGTATTTATGAAGATTTACGAAGTGAGCAAAACAGGTTACGGATGGATCTTCGCCCTGTTATCGGTAGCTTTTATTGGTTCCAGTCAGGTAAATAGTCTCATTTTAAAATGGTTTACCAGCAAAAAAATCGTAACCTGGGCGTTAATTGCACAATGTGTTTTCAGTCTGATCTTTTTAATTTTCGCATTAAATAACTGGCTAAACTTATATTCCACCATTGGTTTTATCGCATTATTTCTGGCCTGCTTAGGATTAATTAATCCAAACGCTGCTGCTTTATCACTTGCGCCTTTCACCAAAAATGCAGGTAGCGCATCTGCATTAATGGGTGCCCTGCAAATGGGATTGGGTGCATTGGCCTCAGTAATGGTAAGTTTATTTAGTGAACATTCAGTGGTACCTATGCCTTTGGTTATGACAGCGGCCGCATTTATCGCTTTATTTTGTTTATTAATCGGCAGAAAGTTTATCACTACTGAAATCGAAGCTTCAGCTGATTCGGCTGTTGCAGCACATTAGTAATAAACGTCAGTTATTTTCTCAGGTGAACTTAGGTGATTTAGGTCGTTCAAAAACAGCCAAATAATTATAAGCCTATATTTTTCACTACCTAGTCACCTGAGAACATGTAAGGCAGGTGTATTATTTTTTATCCAAAAACACGAAATGTCTGACTTCCTGGTAAAAGCCTGTTTTCAACTCATCTCAAAGTTTTAACCTTTCGTCGCAGCATTTTTCGCATTGGTCTCAATTATTAAAATGAGCCCTTAACCGGATATATTTTTGTGTTCAATAGTTATATAGACACAAAATTTATTCGCCATGCGCAAATACATCAAATATATTGTCGTACTCATTTTGCTTGTAGCGCCCTATGCAATCAGCGCACAGGAGATTCCGCAAGTTTGGGATTTAAAAACGGCTATCGAGTATGCTAAAGAGAAAAACATCAGCATTAATACCTTAAAACTGAGTTCTCAAACGGCAGAACAGAATTTAATTGCTTCAAAAGCAGCTGTGCTTCCAAATCTGAGCGGAAATGTATCACAAGCCATCACCAATTATAAATCCGGTTTGCAAAATACCAGTGGTTTTGGCTTAAATTCGGATATGACGCTATACAATGGAAGTTATTTAAAAAACGACATCAAATCGAAAGAACTCAGCCTGCAAACCGCAAATCTATCGGTAGAAGCAGCTAAAAACGACATTACCATCTCCATCACACAGGCTTATCTGAATATTTTATTAGCCAGAGAAAATATAATTTATTTAAAAGATCTGTTGACTACCAGCGAAGCCCAGGTTAAACAATCAGAACAACAATTTAAATTTGGAACCATTGCAAAAAAAGATCTTTTGCAGTTGCAGGCTACTTATGCCAACGATAAATATACTCTGGTTACAGCACAAAATACTTTACAGCAAAATATTTTAACCTTAAAACAGCTGTTGCAAATTCCTACAACTACACCTTTCGAAGTAAGTACAACAGATACCGTTGCAGTAGCGCCGGCATTGGATAATTTAGCTTCGGCACAAGATCAGGCATTGCGCAACCGTCCGGAGATTAAAAGTGGAGAATTGAATATCCAGCTTCAAACCACCGAGCTGGCCAAAGCAAAATCAACCTTACGCCCTACACTGAGTTTAGGTGGATCGCTAAATACAGGCTATAACAATAATAATATTGGCGGTTATGGATACCAGTTAAATAATAGTTTTTATCAAAACTTAGGGTTGACACTTTCTATTCCAATTTTTGATAGAAAAGTGACCAAAACAAATGTGGCGAAAGCAAATATTGGCATTGAGCAGGCCCGTTTATCACTTTTAGACGCAAAAACAACGTTGACACAAAATGTAGAACGCGCTTACATTAACGTACAAAATGCTAACAGCCAATATGCAGCTGCACAAGAGCAGTTTAACTACACCGGTGAGGCTTTACGTATTTCGAACGCGGCTTTAAAAGAAGGCACCAACAATATTGTAGAAAATCTTCAACAGAAAAACCTATATGTGCAGGCTTTACAGGCATTTGTTCAGGCTAAATATACAGCGAGCCTTTATACCAAAATCTATAATTTTTACACCGGAGTTCCCATTAGCAATTAAAATACATGATGATGGCTACCGCCTAGTCTATTTAATATTTGAATCATGAAAAAGAAAACAATATTTATTATCATCGGTATCGCAGTTGCATTATTTGCGGTTTGGTACTTCGCACTACGCAAAAAAGAACAGGTGGTTGTTCTCGAAACCGAAAAGCCAAAAATAGGTTATATTTCTGAAAATGTTACAGCCACAGGTAAAGTACAACCGGTAGATACCGTTGCTGTGGGTACACAGGTTTCGGGAACCATTAAAACGCTTTATGCTGATTTTAACTCAAAGGTTAAAAAAGGACAACTGCTGGCCGAACTGGATAAAACCTTGTTTGAAGCCACAGTAAACCAATATCAGGCCAATTTAGTGAGTGCACAAAGTGCATTGGTTTATCAGCAGGGTAATTTTAGCCGCCAGAGCAATTTGTATAAAGTTGGTGCGGTTAGCAAAGCCGATTATGATAACGCACTGTACACTTATAATGCTTCAAAAGCTTCGGTAAACAGCATCAAAGCACAATTGGCCTCGGCACAAAAGAACCTGTCGCTGGCCAGTATTTATTCTCCGATTGATGGAACGGTGCTTTCGAGAAGTGTGAGTGAAGGAACAACCGTTGCAGCGAGCTTTAGTACACCAACTATTTTCAGTATTGCAAAAGATTTAACCAAGATGCAGGTAGAAGCCTCTGTAGATGAGGCCGATGTAGGCGATATCTCAAAAGGTGAAAGGGCAACATTCACCGTTGATGCCTTTTTAAACGATACTTTTAAAGGAACCATCCAGGAAATCAGGTTAAGTCCATCCATTTCATCGAATGTAGTTACCTATAAAACCATTATCAATACCTCAAATGATGCAAATAAGCTAAAACCGGGCATGACGGCGAACATCACCATATTTACCAAAGAGGTGAACAATGCTTTGCTCATCCCAACCAAGGCCATAAAATTTGCACCTGACTCAACTTTGGCGGGCAAATACAAAATGACCTGGGTTAATCCCGATAGAAAGCCAGCCGGAGCCGACGAAGCGTATGTTTGGGTACAAAAAAGCCCGAAAGAACTGGTACAGAAAAAAATCAAAACGGGTATAAATGACAATACCCATGTAGAAGTTTTATCAGGATTAGCAGTGGCAGATGTCGTAATTACAGGTTCACAAAGCATGGGCAAAAGTGCAGCGGCAAATCAGGGGCAATCAAGTCCTTTTATGCCAAAACGTCCAAATAGAAGCGGGAGGAAATAATGGAACAGAAAATATTGGACATCCACGACCTCAAACGTGAGTTCGTAATGGGCGATCAAACCGTTAGGGCCTTGAAAGGGATTACTTTTGACATCAAAGCCGGTGAGTTTGTAACCATTATGGGCAGCAGCGGCTCGGGTAAAACCACGCTTTTAAACATATTGGGTTGCTTAGATAAACCCACAGAGGGCAGTTATCTTCTTGATGGTGTTGATGTTAAAAGTTTAAACCGTGATGAATTAGCGGGTTTGCGGAACACCAAGATTGGTTTTGTTTTTCAGGCTTATAACCTGTTGCCAAGAACATCGGCCCTGGAAAACGTAGAGCTACCTTTATTCTATAACAAAACCATCACTGCTGAAGAACGTAAAGAAAGGGCTATTAAATCGCTTGAATCTGTTAAACTGGCCGAGCGTTTCGATCATACCCCGAGCCAGCTTTCAGGCGGTCAGCAGCAGCGTGTAGCCATTGCACGGGCATTGGTTAATCACCCGGTAATGATTTTGGCAGATGAGGCAACGGGAAATTTAGACACCCGTACCTCTTATGAGATTATGGCATTAATGCAGGAACTGAACGCAGAAGGAAAAACCATAGTTTTTGTAACGCATGAACCGGATATCGCCGCTTTTAGCACCAGAACCATCATGCTCCGCGACGGAAAAATCCAAAAGGACAGCATTAACCAAAATCAACGTTCGGCCAAAGAGGCACTTGCAAGTTTGCCAGAATCTGATGATTACTAATTTAAAAAGATCATGAGCATTATAAATTTATTAAAAATTGCCTTTAGGGCATTAAAAAGGAATAAGCTACGTGCTTTTTTAACCATGCTGGGTATCATTATCGGTGTGGCCGCAGTAATTGCCATGATGGCCATCGGCGAAGGCTCCAAACAAAGCATCAGGTCGTCATTATCAGGTATGGGTTCGAACATGATTACCATTATGCCTCAAAGTAATGAGCCCGGGGGGGTGCGTTTGCAGGGAAGCAGTATCCAAACATTGAAACTGGAAGACATTACAGCGATTAAAAAGCTGCAATCCAAAAATATCAATGGTTTATCGCCAGTGGTTTCCACCAGCGGACAGGCCATTAAAGGAGGTTATAACTGGCCAACCACCATTACCGGGGTTAGTCCGGATTATTTAAACATCCGCCAGTTAAAACTTCAGGATGGCATTCTGTTTTCCGAAAATGATGTAAAAAGTTTTGCCAAGGTTTGCCTTTTGGGTAAAACCGTAATCGATAACCTATTTCCAGACGGAAGCAATCCGATTGGTCAAATTATCAGGTTTAAAAACATTCCTTTCCAGGTCATTGGTGTTTTAGAACCTAAAGGACAAAGTAATTTTGGTCAGGATCAGGATGATATTATCCTCGCGCCTTTCACCACTGTACAAAAAAGGATTACCGCAACCAATTACCTGCAAAGTATTTATGCTTCTGCCACTACTGAAGCTTCGAGTGCAGCTGCCACAACTGAAATTTCGGATGCCATAAGGGAAAGCCACAGGTTAACTGCCGCCGAAACCGACGATTTCCAGGTGCGTACACAAGCCGAGTTAATCAGTACCATTAGTTCTACCAGTAGTATGCTTACTGTTCTTTTAACCGCTATTGCAGGCATTTCGCTGTTTATTGGTGGCATTGGTATTATGAATATTATGTATGTATCAGTTACTGAACGTACCCGCGAAATCGGTCTGCGCATGTCAATCGGTGCCCGCGGACAAGATGTTTTAATGCAATTTTTAATAGAAGCCATTTTAATCAGCATTACCGGTGGAATTATAGGGGTTATTTTAGGTGTAAGTTCTGCTTACCTTATCTCCTACTTCTTAAACTGGCCTATTTTGATAGCCGAATCATCAATCATTATTTCCTTTGTTGTATGTGCCATAACAGGTGTTTTCTTTGGCTATTACCCGGCAAAAAAAGCATCTAACCTTGATCCGATTGATGCATTAAGGTACGAGTAACAATAGCGCCCCATCCCAGCCTGCCGTCATCCCGGCGCAGGCCGGGATCTTCAGGCAATTAATACATGTCTTTGATAAATTCAGAGTGATGAAAACACCTTAAAAAATAATAACTTAGCGATGCAAAGCGCGACACAAAAAATAATGACAATTAATTTCTCCAAAAAATGGATAAAAATTACCCTGCACATCCTCGTATGGGTAGTTTTGATCACTTTGCCCTATATTATTAATGCCAACAGGAGCCGTCCGCCACACCACCTCAGTAATTACGAAGAAAATCAGTTCCTCAGGTTAAATTTTATCAGTTATTTTTATTGGATTGCCATATTTTACCTCAATAACAAAGTTTTAATTCCATCCTTTTTCTATCAGAAAAAATATCCAGGATATGGATTATCACTTTTAGGTTGCTTGCTTCTGGCCATTTCGATTCATTCTACCCTATTTAAAATCCTATTACCGGATTTCGATTTCAATCTTGGACGGACACTTTGGTTTAATACCCCCACCTTTTTATTAACGATTGCTGCGAGTACTGCCTTTACGATGATCTCCGACAGGATCAGGGAAGAAAAAAGATCTTTAGAGCGCGAACAGGAAAACATGAAAACCGAACTTTCATTTTTACGTTCGCAAATTAGTCCGCATTTTATTTTCAATGTGTTGAACAACATTGTGGCTCTGGTGAGGCTAAAAAGTAATGAACTGGAACCTACAGTAATGAAATTATCTGGTTTGATGCAATATATGCTGTACGAAACCGACGAGGAAAAAGTGTCCATCAAAACTGAAACCGAATACCTGCAGGCCTACATCGATTTGCAAAAACAACGTTTCGGAAAAAAAGTAACAATAGAAACAAACATTAATATTGAAAGTGAGTTTGACGAAATAGAACCGATGTTATTGATCCCTTTTATTGAAAATGCCTTTAAACATGGTGTCGGGATGATCGAAAACCCACAGATATTTATTGATCTAAAAACAGAAAATGAATTTTTAACCTTTACTGTTCGAAATAAGTTTAACGAAGATGAGAATGAAATAAAAGATGCAGCATCGGGTATTGGTCTTGCAAATGTAAGCAGACGATTAAATTTGCTGTATGGTAAAGAACATCAATTGGAAATTGGGAAAATAGACGGTTGGTTTAATGTTAACCTCACTTTAAAATTAACGGTATGATAAAATGTTTAGCCATTGACGACGAGCCTTTAGCCCTGCAATTACTGGCTGATAACATTAGCCGCATTCCATTTTTAGAGTTAGTGGCCAGTTGTGATGATGCCTTTGCAGCCAATAAAATGATACAGGAACAATCGATAGACCTTATTTTTATTGATATCCAGATGCCTGGCATTACCGGATTGCAATTTATACAGAGTTTGGTTAAAAAACCAATGGTGATTATTGTAACCGCCTATAAACAATATGCTTTAGATGGTTTTGCACTTGATGTGGTGGATTATTTAATGAAACCGGTATCGCTCGATCGTTTTATGAAAGCCTGCAATAAGGCTAAAGATCTTTACGAACTTAAACAATCGGCAGAACACACTAACCTGCCCAAACAGGATTATATGTTTGTAAATGTAGGCTACAGCTTGATGAAAATTAATTTTAGTGAAATTACTTATGTTGAAGGACTTAAGGACTATATCCAGATCCATATCTCATCCAGCCCGAAAGCTGCCGTAGTGCGCATGAGCATGAAAAATGTGGAAGATCAGTTGCCCATATATTTTGAACGGATCCACAAATCCTTTATCGTAAATATCAATAAAGTAACTGCTATCCGGAAAAATGCATTATTTATAGCAGATAAGGAATTGCCGGTAAGCGACAGCTATAAACAGGTAATTGAAAAGTTGATTAAATAATTTCGTATTTTTGATTATACAACAATTGCTATGACTATAATCGCACATCCTAAAAATAAAAAGCAAGAAGCTGCAATAGAAGCGGTCTTAAAAGCTTTAGATATTTCTTTTCAAAAAGAAGAAGAAAGTCCTTACAATCCTGAGTTTGTGGCAAAAATAAAAAAGAGCCTGTCTGATGTTAAGAAAGGGAATTATATCACTTTAGATCCTAATAAATCAATATGGGAAAATTTAAAGTAGTTGTTTCAGAGAAAGCTCAAAAGAATTTACTTGCCATTAAGAAATCAGGAGATAAAGGTTCTATCAAAAAGGTCAATCAAATTATTGAAGAGCTTTATGAACATCCTGAAACAGGAATAGGAAATCCAGAAAAACTCAAATATGATTTATCCGGATTTTGGTCCAGGCAGATTAACAGAAAAGATAGGCTTATTTATCTAATTGAAGACGAAATCGTCACCGTTACCATAATTTCTGCTCTTGGACATTACGGTGATAAATAATCTAAAAAAAAACGTCATCTCCTTTGGTTTATCAAACTGATTTTTTTGTTGCAAATCTTATTACAAGAAGAAAGCTTAGTAAGCGTTTAAATAAAAGGCAGGGTGAATTTTCGTCATCTCTAGTTTTAA
>NZ_JBQEPB010000013.1:0-129009 GCF_052045455.1 Pedobacter sp. 22226
GGAGAAATGTATGTCGAGAATTATAGGAGAGCGTCATAAAAGATAAGAAAAACTCTTTATTTGGAGTTTTTCTTAAAATAAATTTGCAATTGTGGTAAACCTAGAATACGAGCGGAGTGGCAACGTAGTCGAGAGATCTGTATTGAGATAGATCTCTCCAGCAAATCGTCACCCTGAACTTGTTTCAGGGGCTTCATGCAAGATAGATCTCTCCATTTCACTGCGCTTCAGTCGAGATGACGAGATTAATTCTGCGTCGATAAGCAAAATCAGCGGGAAACAACAGAATTAGGGTTTCCCGCTGATTTAAAAATATCGCAGATGCATCCCGCAAAACGCTTTACGCTAATCGCCATCCACTACCTCCTCCTCAACAGCAAATGCTTAGGCGACCCAAAAGTCTGCGATTTGTAAATCCCGGTATGGCCCGAAAATAAGTAAGCCATGACACAGGCCAGTGCAATATAAATCCCCGATGCAGTACCAAAAAGCTCTACACCCATAAAAATGCAGGCCAAGGGAGTGTTTGCTGCGCCGGCAAATACTGCTACAAAACCCATTCCGGCCAGTAAGCCAAAAGGTAAAGGGATAAATAAACTTAAGAAACTACCTAATGTAGCCCCAATAAAGAAAAGTGGAGTTACTTCGCCACCTTTAAAACCAGCACCCAGGGTAAGTGCGGTTAAAAACAATTTAATAGCGAAAGTATAATAAGCTTCTTGTTGGGTAAATGCTTCTGATATAACTGGAATGCCCAGGCCAATATAACGTGTATTACCAATCAGATAAATAATTCCGATTAAAATAATACCGCCCACGAATGGCCTTAAAGGCGGATATTTAATTTTTCCAAAAAGCCTGGTCAAACCATGGTTTAAAGCAGAAAAACTTCTGGCGGTAAGTCCGAATAATATTCCGGCACCTAAAGATAGCAATAAATTAACCGAGCCTATTTCTGGTACAGCAGCAATAGCATAATGTGTATGACCAACGCCCCATGCCTTGCAGGCATAGTCGGCAATAACTGCCGTAATAAAGGAGGGTAGGATAGCGCTATAGGTTATACTCCCCACAACAAAAACTTCCAGTCCAAATACTGCTCCGGCCAATGGTGTGCCGAAAACAGAGGCAAAACCTGCACTAATTCCACAAATAAGGATTATTTTTCTGTCCCTTGCTTTCAGTTTTAATAATTTCGTAAACTGATCGGCAAATGCTCCGCCAATTTGTACTGCTGTACCTTCTCTACCCGCCGAGCCGCCGAATAAATGGGTAATAATAGTACCCGCAAAAATGAGCGGTGCCATAATAATCGGGATTACTTTTTTAGGCGATTGGAGTTCTTCAATTAAAAGGTTATTCCCTTTAACCACCGATGCTCCCCAATAATGATAGGTCAGGCCAATCATTAAGCCTGCAAGGGGCAAAAAGGCAATTATCCAAAGGTGTTGCTCGCGGTAATTGGTTGCCCAGGTTAAAGTGCTTAGAAACAGGGCAGAGGCAGAGCCGATAATAACTCCCAATAGGGCAGAAATCAGTAACCATTTTAAGGTGCTTAATAAAAGTAATCCAAAATCGAAACGGATGAAATTTTTAGCAGACAGAAGAAATCCTTCTGTTAATTTTTTAACAGGCATTTTAAATCAATTTTAAATAAAATCGTAGGAGTCATCAGCCTGTCTGGCGGTTTTGGCGGCACCCCATCGCCATCGTTTCAAATGTATAAAATTTAGTCATTTGTTACAAAATCTTTATCACCTTTGTGCAGCTAACTTCAAACCATGGATTTCACACCAGAAATAAAAGATAAACTACACCAACTACAAGAAAAGTACACGGCAATGGGGCAGGATATGGCTTCTTACCTCGACGGATTGTTGTATGCCGATTTCCTAACCTACTGGGATTATATCCACTTAGATACTTTATTAAGCCTGCAAAGTCCGAAAACACCATTTCCTGATGAAGAAATTTTCATCATGTACCACCAGATCACCGAGCTTTATTTTAAGCTTGCACTGCATGAATGTACGCAGATTGCTGAACATGAAAATTTAACTGTCGAATTTTTTACCGCACGCGTAAAACGGATCAATGCTTATTTTAATGCCTTAACCACTTCTTTTGAGGTGATGGTTGATGGGATGGAAAAAGAACAGTTTTTAAAGTTTCGTATGTCGCTGTTACCTGCCAGCGGTTTCCAGTCCGGTCAGTATAGAATGATCGAAATCTGTGCGACTGATTTTATTCGTTTGGTAGATAAATCGAAACGCGAAGAATTAAGTACAGCAACCATAGAAGAACAATTTGAAAATATCTACTGGAAATTCGGCGCAACAGAACTGGCCTCGGGCAAGCAGACTTTAACTTTAAAACAGTTTATTAAAAAATATGCTGCTCAATTTTTACAGCTGGCGAAAGATCGTTCTTTAACCAATTTTTCGTCACTATACCATCAGTTACAGGCCAATGGAGCAGATGTTACGGCTCTTGCTGAAGAATTACGCAAGCTGGATCTGTATGTAAATGTAGAATGGCCATTGTCGCATTATAAATCAGCCGTGCGCTATTTGGAAAAAGATCCTGTTGATGTTGCAGCAACCGGTGGAACCAACTGGCAGAAATATTTGCCTCCGCGTTTTCAAAAAAGAATTTTTTATCCCTTCTTATGGACTGATGAACAGATGGAAGAATGGGGTAAGGGTTGGGTGCTTAGTGTACTTAAAACACTCAAAAACAAAGATTAATATTATAAAAAGCTATTAAAAAAGGCTGTTTTTTACTAATTTGCGCGAAATAATTAATGATTGAATCAGAGAATGATAGAATGATTGAATTGCGTGATGCAAATCCATTCCTTCATTCAAAAATCAGTCATTCAAAATTAAACTAGTATGACCGAGACATTAGATATAAAAATCACTAAAGCAGACGAAACACGTTTAACTGTTACTGATTTTTCGCAATTACCGTTCGGTAAGGTTTTTACCGATCACATGTTTACTGCCGATTACGAAGATGGCGAATGGAAAAATTTACAGATTCTTCCATATGGCCCGATTCCGATGAGCCCTGCAATTTCTGCACTTCATTATGGCCAGGCAATTTTCGAAGGATTAAAAGCTTATCGCCAGCCTGATGGAAGAATCAGCGTGTTCCGTGCCGATAAAAACTTCGAACGTTTTAATAAATCGGCAGCAAGAATGTCGATGCCAACCATTCCCGAAGAAATTTTTATGCAGGGTTTGGCTGCCTTAATCAATGTTGATGAGCAATGGGTACCTAACCAGGAAGATTATGCATTGTATATCCGTCCGGTAATGTTCGCCATGGATCCGTATTTAGGAGTTAAAGCATCTGATACTTATAAATTTGCTTTATTAACTACTCCAACTGGTCCATATTACAGCAGCGCATTAAAAGTGAAGATTGAAACTGAATTTACACGTGCTGATGAAGGTGGCGTAGGTTTTGCCAAAACTGCCGGAAACTATGCTCGTTCATTATATCCGTTTGAGCAAGCTAAAAAAGAAGGTTACGATCAATTAATCTGGACAGATTCTGTAACCCATGAGTTTATTGAAGAGGCGGGAACTGCTAACCTGCTTTTTGTAATTAACGGTAAACTGGTTACCCCGTCTGTACGCAGTACCGTTTTAGATGGCGTTACACGCGATACCATTATTAAACTGGCAAAAGATGCCGGAGTGGAAGTTGAAGAGCGTAGGGTTTCTGTAAAAGAGGTAATTGAAGGCATTGAAAACGGTAGCTTAACCGAAGCTTTTGCTGCGGGAACTGCTGCTACAGTAACACATGTTGGCGAAATGGGCTACAATGGTCAGGTTTATAAATTAACTGATCCATCAACAAGACACATTTCTAATGGCATTGCTAAAAAATTAAACGATATCCGTTACGGTTTGGCGCCTGATGAATTTGGTTGGAACTGGGTTTTGTAATCTGAAACCTTATTAAAGATAGAACCCCGATGCAGAATGTGCATCGGGGTTTTGTTTTTTATTATCGTCATTTCGAGCGGAGTGCAACGCAGTCGGGAAATCTATCTCAAAATAGATCTCTCCGCTCCACTGCGTTTCGGTCGAGATGACAGCGCTTTATGAATGAACCATATTGCTTCTGACCTCAGATTTCGGCTTTCTGACTGCCTTATTTATCCAAAATCACCACACCTTTAGCTTCAAAAGCCATCTCCTTTTTAGGATCTGTAATTTTTGCTACTTCTTCAGGAGATTTTTTAGCATCTTCTGCATAATGACGTAAAGTTTCAACAGAAATGGTTTGTTTTTTGGCCAGGCCATCTAAAACTACTTTTTTTCCAACGATATCCATTGGCATAAAGAAGGCATAATCTTTAAAAGTTACCCGCATCGGATCGCCGTTTGGCATTTCCAACGTCATCCAGCAACCTTTTTTCTTGCACACATCTACTACCTTGCCTTCAATTTTCATATCCACAGTTTTCTTATCACCCATGGCAGCTTCCATTTTGGCGGCAGGTTTTACATCACCAGGTTTTACTTCTTCTCCAAATTTTTGACCAGTGTAAGCAGCCTGTGCAAATGCAAATGCTGTAAACAGGCAAAAGCTCAGGCTTAAAATGATTTTTTTCATCTCTTAGTGATTTATGATTATTCCATTGTTATCTTTTTCAAAGTTATTTAAAATTTTTCTAAATAGTGTTCCAAAAAAAATCCCCGTTAACATCCGTTAACGAGGAAAATCATCCCTATTTTCGTGTATATCACATCCTATGATGTACAACACGATATTATAGGCAAACCTGAATCCAAAAGTATCATTCTTGTTGCATTATGTTGTAATGCAATGGAAATCAGTTGTTTGTATGTTTTTGTTGATTTGGCTGTATGATGTTAAAACTGTGGAAATGGGGAACTTTATCACCAATGCTAAAAAATATGTTGAAATTTTTCCCCAATCTGGCTTAGCCGAAAACAAGACTAAATACTTCTTCTATCTTACTTACCGCTTTAATCTCAAGATTATATTTTTCTTTAGCGATTCCTTTTAAATTGTATTTGGATATATAAATCGTTTCGAAACCTAATTTATCTGCTTCAGCAATCCGTTGTTCAATGCGATTTACTGCCCTTATTTCTCCTGACAAACCAACTTCAGCCGCAAAACAATTCTTTGAGGAAACTGCAATGTCCTGTTGCGATGAAATAATGGCAATTAAAACTGCCAGATCGATGGCAGGATCTTCAACCCTGATTCCTCCGGCAATATTTAAAAAAACGTCTTGCGTGCTTAATCTAAAGCCACAGCGTTTTTCTAACACGGCTAAAAGCATGTTCATTCTCTTGGTATCAAAGCCTGTAGCAGAGCGTTGGGGCGTTCCGTAAGCAGCCGGACTCACTAAGGCCTGGGTTTCGATCAGCATTGGTCTGGCGCCTTCTAAAGTTGCAGCAATGGCAATGCCGCTTAATTCTTCATCACGTTGTGAGAGTAAAATTTCTGACGGATTAGATACTTCTCTTAAACCGCTACCCTGCATCTCGTAGATGCCCAGTTCTGCTGCAGCTCCAAAACGGTTTTTAATTGACCTCAAAATGCGGTAAACATGATGTCTGTCGCCTTCAAACTGCAAAACGGTGTCTACCATGTGTTCGAGTATTTTCGGGCCGGCAATGGCTCCGTCTTTGGTGATATGGCCAATTAAAAATACAGGCACTCCGGTTTCTTTGGCAAAACGAAGCAATTCTGCTGTACATTCCCGAACTTGCGATACACTTCCTGGTGTAGAATCGATATGGGCAGAATGCAAAGTCTGGATAGAATCGACCACCAAAATCTCAGGCTCCAGAATTTCGATCTGTTTAAAAATATTCTGTGTAGAAGTTTCGGTTAAAATATAACAGTTGGACGATGGATTTTCCTGAATCCTTTCGGCCCGCATTTTAATTTGCTGTTCGCTTTCTTCTCCAGAAATATACAGCAACTTTTTCCCTTTTATATTTAAGGCCAATTGCAGCATTAAGGTCGATTTACCAATACCCGGTTCTCCGCCAATTAATACTAAAGATCCTTCTACCAAACCGCCACCCAAAACACGGTCCAACTCTTTATCGCCCGTTAATATTCTTCGCTCAGTTGACGATTGGATTTCATCAACCTTGCTGGGCTTGCTTAATTTTCGACTTGTGGTATCACTTTTCCAGGTAGGTACTGATGCCGGGCTTTTTTCTACAATTTCTTCAACAAAAGTATTCCATTTATTGCATGACGGGCATTTGCCCAGCCATTTTGCCGATTCGTAGCCACAGCTCTGACAGAAATATGCGGTTTTTGATTTTGCCAATTGATTAAAATTTAAGATTACGAATTTAACCTTTCTTGTTGATAAACCCCACAGGTTTAAATCGGGGTTAATGTTATTTTTAATGAGGATAAAATTATGTTCTGTGGTTTTATATATGGGATGTCAGAATTATTAGAAAATTTAAGGGGGTGAGCCGGTCGGTAACTGCAGTCCCGCTATTTGTTCCAATCTTTTTAAACAACATGCTGTTGTGCTGAAGTACAAAGCATCTGTTTTATAGCCTGCAGCTGAAAAGGTTTAAGGGGCTGCAATTAAAAAGTATTTCCACTTCTATCGGGTTTATCATGTGAGTTTGTAGTTTAAAAAAATTTACAGCCTTTGTCCTCCTTTAAAATAAACCTGATAGAACGGAAAGCCCGCATTCCGGTTCTTTACCAATAAACCGGCACTGAATTGACATGGAGGAAGACTTGGAGGGATAGCAGGACTGCTGTACCCGAAATGTGCTGAACCCTGCTTTTCCCATAAAAATAGTGAACTCCGTTGGTCGGGATTTGTAATTTACAAAGGATTAAATTCCTTAGTTCGGAAGCAGGGATTGCAAATCCCGATTAACCTAAAGCAAAAAAGCCCGGATTTTTGGATCCGGGCTTCTGGTTAATGTTTTTAAGTTATAATTTAATCTCTTCGTCTTTAGCAGAGATAAAGTGAAACTCATTTAAATAGTACGATGATTGTGCCTTCACTTTAATCCACTGGCCATATTTAAAGAACCAGCGGCGCTGAAGGTTGAAAATGCCTTTTGTAATATAAGCTTCAATGTAAGGGTGTACGCAAAGGGTTACGCCTTTTTCATTCTGCTCTCTTAAAATATAATTAAGGTTGTTCTCAATATCATCCATTAAAACGATACTCGCTTTAATTTCTCCTGTCCCATCGCAGGCCGGGCATTTTTCTACCGTAACAATATTCATCTCCGGACGAACACGCTGCCGGGTAATCTGTACCAAACCAAATTTGCTCGGAGGCAGAATGGTGTGTTTGGCCCTATCCAATAACATCAGCTCACGCAAATAATCGAATAGCATTTTACGGTTTGTTGGTTTGTGCATATCGATAAAATCGATTACCACAATACCGCCCATATCGCGCAAGCGCAGTTGACGGGCAATTTCTTTAGCCGCCTCTTTGTTTACCTGTAAAGCGTTCTCTTCCTGATTTTCTTTACTGGCAGTACGGTTTCCACTGTTCACATCTATTACGTGCAGTGCTTCGGTATGCTCTACAACAAGGTAGGCGCCACCGGGTAAATTTACTGTTTTTCCGAAAGCATTTTTAATCTGCTTTTCTATCCCGAAGTGATCGAAGATGGGTTCTTTTTGCTTGTACAGTTTTACGATTTTTTCCATTTCAGGAGAAATATCGTGTACATAAGAACGGATATCATCGTACAACTCTGGTGTACTTACGTAAACGTTTGTAAAATCAGGGTTCAGAATATCACGTATTAACGTTGATGATCTGTCCATCTCTCCCCAAACTCTTTTTGAGGGTTCAGTAGAAGGTATTTTTTTAATGAAGTTTTCCCATTTAGCAATCAGATCCAAAAGATCTTTCTGCATTTCGGCAACTCCTCTGCCTTCAGAAACGGTTCTGATAATTACCCCAAAATTTTGGGGTTTAATACTCTCGATAATCTTTTTTAAACGATTACGTTCGGTATTACTTTTTATTTTTTTTGATACAGATATGGTATTGGAGAATGGCACCAGTACCACATACCTGCCGGCAATCGAAATGTCGGAACTTAAACGTGGTCCTTTAGTAGAAATTGGCTCTTTGGCAATTTGTACGGGTAGGAGCATGTTTTTGCTGAGCACATCAGAAATTTTGCCTGCCTTATTAATATCGGCTTCGAGCTTTAAATTATCTAATAATGTGCCTGTAACCGAGCCATTACGCTTGATCTTAGTTAGCTTAATTAAAGATTGCACCTGAGGGCCCAAATCAAAATAATGCAAAAAGGCATCTTTTTCATAACCAACATCCACGAAAGCAGCATTCAGGCCCGGCATAATTTTTTTAATGCGGCCCAAATAAATATCGCCTACGGCGTAGTTATTATTGATTTGTTCTTTGTGAAGCTCAACAAGTTGTTTGTCTTCAATCAACGCTATGGTAACTCCGGCAGGAGTCGAATTGATAATTAATTCTTTTACCAACAGCTACAGATTTAAGGCTTTCGCCTATTAACAAATGGATAGTAAATAAAAAACATTGATATAGCCAGAAAGATATACAATAAAAAAAATCATATAATTGTTTAAACCTCATAGTGTTTACTATGAGGTTTAACTGGCTTAATCAAAATAAGAAACTATTTTTTCTTATGTCTGTTTTTTCTTAAACGTTTTTTACGTTTGTGGGTAGCCATTTTATGTCTTTTTCTTTTTTTACCGCTTGGCATAGTTTTAAGTTTTAAATGTTTTTATTAATCTGTTAATTAATTTTTATTCTTTAGTTCAGCCACCTTCTTATCAATAAAAGATGATAAGGTTGGGTTAGCCGCTAATTTTTTGCTTGCTAAATAAGCATCTACTGCTTCTTTGTTTCTGCCTAAATTTTCTAAGGCGGTGCCTAAGTAGAAATAAGCTTCAGGCGTTGGTGCTTCTGCAATTACAGTTTTAAAACGTGGAATTGCTTTGTCAAACTGACCTGATTTGATAGAGAATAAGCCTAAATTCATATTCGCCTTAACATTTTTAGGTTCTTTAGCCACCACTTCGAGCAACATCGCAATACCTTGCATTGGTGCACCTAAGCCGTTTACTATTGTTACACCTAGGCCTGTTTTAGCTTCAATGTTTGCAGAGTCTTTCTCTAATGCATTTTTGTAAGATGTATTGGCTTTCTGCAATAAAGCAGGTTGTGCCAGGCTATCTTGTGTACTTTCAAAGGCTTTTATAAACTGGTTACCAGCTGCCAACCACGATTTTGCTGATGGTTCGCCCTGGGCAACAATTTCTAAATAAAGGGCAGACGGCGTAATTTGCTCCACATCATCCCATTTCTGGGCCAGTTGTTTTGCAACTTCGATCTTTTCTGCACCATTAGCACCTTTGTAGGTGTTTTCTAAAGCCGTAATATCTGTAGCCAGGTTTTTGTTGATTACATTTTTTGCAGCAGTAGATGATGTTTCGATGTTTAGTGCCGATGAAGAAGCAGCAGCTGCAGTACCGGCCATTGGACCGTTTGCAGGCATTTTGCCGTTTTCTTCAGTTGGTTTTACTAAACCCTTAATGTCTCTGGTAAATAGAAAGGCAACAAGCAATACAATCGCTCCAATAATGATGGTTTGTTTTGATCTGATGCTGCTATTCATAAATTAAGACTTAGGCTTCTACGTTAATTTTTTTTGAATTGCTTTTCACTTTGTCAACAAATACTTTTGCTGGTTTAAAGCTTGGAACAAAATGTTCCGGGATAATTATTGCAGTGTTTTTTGAGATATTTCTCGCAGTTTTTTGCGCTCTCTTTTTAACAACAAAGCTTCCGAAGCCCCTAACATATACATTTTCACCGCCAATCATGCTGGTTTTGATAACCTTGAAAAATGCCTCAACTGTTTCCTGTACATCAACCTTCTCAATTCCGGTTTTTGTTGATATTTCTGAAATAATATCTGCCTTAGTCATATTTTATTATTTATTATATTATGTGTTTTAATATTACTACTGTTTTGGGGTTGCAAAAGTATTGCTTTTTAATGAGATAGGGAAATAAAAGATGATTTTTTTATCTCCAGACTTATCACCCGATTGCAAGTTTTTTTTAAATCGGATAAATACACCGTAATTTGCAGTAATGACATTTCAAAATGAACTCATCAATTGGTATCTGCTAAACAAGAGAGATCTGCCCTGGAGGCATACCAATGATGCTTATACCATCTGGTTATCAGAGGTTATATTGCAACAAACAAGGGTAGAGCAGGGGCTTCCTTATTTCAATAAATTTTTAGAAAATTTCCCTACCGTTAGTGATTTTGCCGGTGCCACCGAGGCTAAGGTTTTAAAGCTCTGGCAGGGTTTGGGCTACTATTCTAGGGGTAGAAATATGCATGCTACGGCGCAGATTGTGGTGAAAGATTACCACGGAGTCTTCCCAAACCTGCACGATGAGCTGATAAAGTTAAAGGGAATTGGCGAATATACAGCGGCTGCAATCTCCTCTTTTTCGTCTGGAGAGGCGCGTGCTGTGGTAGATGGAAATGTATTCCGGGTGTTATCCAGGTATTACGGAATCGCTACTGCAATTAATTCTCCGGCAGGTAAAAAAGAGTTTTTTGCGCTTGCTAATGAACTGCTTTACCGGGATGATCCGGCATTGTATAACCAGGCTATAATGGAATTTGGGGCCATGCAATGCAAACCTAAATCGCCTGCCTGTGGCATTTGTCCGCTTAACCAAACCTGTTATGCTTTTAACCACAAAATGGTAAATGAGCTTCCGGTTAAGATAAAAAAAGCCGCGCAAAAGCACCGGTACATCAATTATTTTGTGTGTTTTGATGGCGGGCAGGTATTGGTGAGGGAAAGGCAGGCTGGCGATGTCTGGCAGCATCTGTACGATTTTCCGGGCATAGAAATGCTTACACATGAAGATACGGATAACGGGCTCTTGGTAGATCAGGTAAAAAACACTTTTGGAAACGACGCATATTTTGAGTTTATCAGTGCCAAAAAACATATATTAACACACCAAATAATACACGTTCAATTTTTTGCGTTAAAAAATTATATATTTAACTTTAATAAACAAAAGGAACTTAATTGGGTTTCTTTAAATAAGTTAGATGAGTTACCGCAGCCAAAAGTAATCCACGATTTTGTACAGGAATACTTTTTTAGTGATAAAATGGAGTAACTAACCATCTTGGCTGAGTATATTTATTAAACGAAACAACTAACCAAAAATATTTATGTCTGGGATTAACAAAGTTATTTTAGTAGGCCATTTAGGCAAAGACCCTGAAGTACGGCATTTAGACGGTGGCGTAACAGTAGCCAGTTTTCCGTTGGCTACATCTGAAACGTACAACAAAGACGGTAAGAGAGTAGAGCAAACAGAGTGGCATAACATTGTATTGTGGCGCGGTTTGGCCGAAGTAGCTTCTAAATACCTGCAAAAAGGTAAATTGGTGTATATAGAGGGAAAGCTGAGAACAAGATCCTTTGAAGACAAAGAAAAGGTTAAAAAATATGTAACAGAAATTGTTGCCGAAAACTTTACCATGCTGGGCAGAAAGAGTGATTTTGAACAAAGCCCCACTACGCCCACGCATCAAAATACCGAATCGAAAATTGAAGATGAATTTACCATTGGCCCATCGGATGAAAGTGGAGACCTTCCGTTTTAATTAAAAAATATCAATCTAATACAGAGAGCTGCCTGGGGGTGGCTCTTTTTGTTTAAACTCCTGAGTTAACGTTGTTTCGGGCGAAGTGTAGCGCAATTGAAAACCACATAAGTGCTCAGTGAAGCTAAAGCCGGTTAAACAGATCTCTCTCCCGTAAAACAAAAAACCTCCTGCTCTTTTTAAGAACAGGAGGTTTTAATCAATGATATCAAAATTAATTAATCTTGGTATAATAGATATTCAGTTTCATTTTATTGGTGGCTGCATTACCGCTTCCAATAATTGATCTTTCTGCCGAAGTTGCCGTTGGAACATTCTGGAAAAGGTTGTAAGAAGTTGGCGCCAGGAAAGTGCCTTCGTCTTTTAGTGTACCATCAATCAGGCTTTGCACATAACTGGTAATGATGAAAATATAACGGTTTTTTGTCGAATCGAAATATCCACCAAACAGGGCCTCGCCAGCCGCTGATATACCAGATGAGCTAACCGCATAATTGTTATAATCCGGAATATTGGATGGTTGATGTGCAATATCCCAACGGTACAAAGAAAGTCTTTGTGCCGCATTAAACGGGTATGCCGGTGCACCACCTCCAAGCTCTACAACCAGTTCAGCTTTATTGATAATCGCTTTACCGTATCTGCCTGTAAAACCTGTTAGTTCATCAAAACTAATTTTTGTTTTAACACCAGCCAGTCCGTGTACGTAAGTTACATCATATGAAGCAGCTGAAGCATCAAGTTGTGTACGTACAGGAGTTCCGGCATAATCGTGTTTAATATTTGCGGCTACACCGGTAATCTGACTGCTTGTATTTAATGCCCCAATCGGGAAGTTTACACTTGCCGTATCAACCCCGCTTGAAGAATTGGTTTTTTTCCAAACCAACTGAACATAAGAATCGGAACCTGTGAAATTAAAGAAAGCAATACCACCTGTACCTGTTGATGATGATTTATTTACCTGTGCATACAATCCTTTAAACGCATTTATAAACTTGGCGTTTGAAGAAGTTCCTGCCGTACCCAGGTTTAAAATGTTGTTCTGGATAAATGTTTTGTTAAGCGGAATCCTGATCTGTGCAGGTACTACTCTTAACGTATCAGCTTTACCGGCAACAATATCATATACTTTAGTTTTGGTATTCGGGGCCAGTTTGCCTGTAAAATTGCCTAACAAGGTATTGTTGATGGCCTGCACATCCGAACTTTTATAATTGGTTACCGTATTGGCCAGTTGGAATACATCTATGCTGTATTTAGAGTTAGTGGTATCACCATAAAATTTGGTCACCGTGCTCGATTCATCAAATTTTAATACTAAAATAGCAGAATCAAGTTGGGGTGCTGTTCCAAAATCATAACTGGTACTTACCGGGTAAACCGTCATGGCGATGCCAGCTTCTGTTTTACCAAAAACAGGATCAACCATATAACCTAACGGATAACGAGGCTGCCCTAAGGTATTTGCTGCAGTTTCTTCAACCAGTTGTGTTTTTACCGGCGATACAACCAGGGTTCCAGTAACCGCACTGCCCGGATCAACATCTAAACCAACACCATCGGGGTTTTTACACGATGCAAAAAGAAAAAGACCTATCAACAGGGTTAATAAGTCTTGTTTTGTAAATTTCATATTTTAATTAATAATACCTGATTATGCTACTGAAACCAATTCATCATTTGAAATTTCTTCATAAAAAGTATAGAAGTTTTCAAAATTCTCGGTTAAGTTAAAAGCTAATGTTGGCTTATTGGAATCTTTAACAAATTTTAACACATCTTTGCTGAGGTTTTCGTCGCCTAAAACCACTGCATCAGAGTGAGTTATGGCACCAATGTGCATGCTGTCGCAATCTGCCGGCAAAAATGCTTTAGTGTCATCTTCCGTCATGTTGGCCATTACTGCTTTAGAAGCGAAACCGGCATTTAATTTTTCAGTAAAGCCATCCTCATAGATCGAATATACTACTTTAGAATTTTTGAAAGTAGGATCGTTTTTATAAGTGGTTTTAATGTAAGCAGGAACCAATGCACTCATCCAGCCATGGCAGTGAACGATATCTGGTGCCCAGCCTAATTTTTTAACCGTTTCTAATGCGCCTTTGCAGAAGAAAATAGTGCGTTCATCATTGTCGTCGAAAAATTTTCCGCTGGCATCTCTGAATACCTGTTTGCGCTGAAAATATTCTTCGTTGTCTAAGAAATAAACCTGCATGCGTGCAGCTGGGATGGAGGCTACTTTAATGATTAAGGGATTATCGTTGTCATCAATAATGATGTTCATTCCCGACAAGCGTATTACTTCGTGTAAACGATTTCTTCTTTCGTTGATGTTACCGAATTTTGGCATCAGGATGCGGATTTCGAATCCTTTTTCCTGCATAGCCTGAGGTAACTGGCGCGTAATTTCAGAAATTTTAGTAAGCTCGAGGAAAGGCGACATCTCGTGTGTAACAATCAGCAGCTTCGTTTTTGCCATCTCCATATTCTAAGAAAATATTAAGTTAAATAAAAGATAATGAGCTGCAAAGGTAAGCATAATAATACTATTTATCAATATAGCAAGCATTTGTTTGGTTTCGTTTAGATTAATTTACACCTTTACGGCTTTAATTTAGATTGTCCGAATTGGAAATATTTAAAACCAAAGCAGCGCTTAAGGCTTTTTTGCAGCCCTTGAAAGCATCAGCTAAAAAAATAGCTTTAGTACCTACCATGGGTGCACTGCACAATGGCCATATATCGCTGATTAAACTGGCCCAGCAAAATGCCGATATCATTATCTGTAGTATTTTTGTAAACCCTACACAGTTTACAGATCCTAAAGATTTAGAAAAATATCCACGCCCCATTGAGCACGATTTAGCCATGTTGGCCGATGCCGGCTGTAACGGCGTTTTTATGCCCAATGTAGAAGAAATGTACCCAACAGGTGCCGATGAAGCCTGGCATATCGATTTGGGCAATGCAGAATTTTTA
Source organism: Pedobacter sp. 22226 (assembly GCF_052045455.1). NCBI lineage: Bacteria > Pseudomonadati > Bacteroidota > Sphingobacteriia > Sphingobacteriales > Sphingobacteriaceae > Pedobacter > Pedobacter sp. 22226. Next base: position 14,703 of record NZ_JBQEPB010000013.1, read on the forward strand.
TTGGAAGGCGAATTTAGAAAAGGCCATTACCAGGGCGTAACGCAGATTGTAAAAAAACTTTTTGATGCTGTAGAACCCGATGTGGCCATGTTCGGACAAAAGGATTTTCAGCAGGTGCTGATGATCAAAAATATGCTGGCTTATTTTAAATTGCCTGTCACCATTATTACCTGTCCTATTATTCGCGAAGATGATGGTTTAGCCATGAGCAGCCGGAATATCCATCTATCAGCAAATGATCGTAAAAACTCATTGGTACTGAGTAAATCGCTGCAGTTTGTGATTGATCATTTTCAAGAATACAGTTTAAAGGAACTGGAAGAAAAAGCCAAAGCATTTTATAATAACATAAACGGCGTAGAACTTGATTATTTTACCATTGCTAACGGCGATACACTGGAACCTGCCAAATCAAAAGAAGAAAATAACCTGGTTGCTTTGGTGGCTGCAAAAGTAGGCTCGACAAGATTGATTGATAATATGATTATAAAGTGATGTAAAATGGGAGAGGTAAGATGGATGATGTAGATAATTTAGTGCCAATTTTCATTACCATCATCCGTTTTACATATTTACATAATCCATCATCCGTTTTCCATATTACATCGCCCTTACATTTTTCGTTTTTTTCATCCGGTGCTTTATTAGTAACTTTGCCAGATGGTTATCACAATATTAAAATCGAAAATACACCGTGTTAGGGTAACACAAGCCGAATTAAATTATGTTGGCAGTATTACGATAGATGAGGATTTGATGGATGCAGCTAACATTATTGCTAATGAAAAGGTGCAGATCGTAAATAATAACAATGGTGCACGTTTCGAAACTTATGTAATTAAAGGCGAACGTGGTACCGGAACCATCTGTTTAAATGGTGCTACAGCCCGTTTGGCGCAGCTTGGCGATGTTCTCATCATCATGTCGTACGGCTCACTGCCTATAGAAGAAGCTAAAAAGTACAATCCGATCCTGGTTTTTCCTGACGATAACAACCACTTGCTAAAATAACTTTGTGACATTCGACCTCAAAACGGCGTTAAAGTACATTATCCTGTTTTTAATCGGGGTAGGGGTATTATATTTAGCGTTCCGGGGTCAGGATTTAGGGAAGATCTGGCAGGAAATTAAAACCGCGAATTATTTTTGGGTCATCACTTCGGCATTTGCAGTTTGGATTGCCCACGTTTTACGGGCATTGCGCTGGCAAATGCTTTATCAGTCTATTCATTACAAAGTAAGTTTCTGGAATGCCTACCATGCCGTAATGATCGGATACCTGGCCAACCTTGCCTTGCCGCGTTTTGGCGAAATCGGCCGTTGCTCTGTAATCCATAGAGCAGAAAAAGTGCCCATGTTTGCCTCAATAGGTACAGTAATTACCGAACGCCTTTTTGATGTACTCGTACTTTTTATTACCGGCCTGGCCATGTTGATCTTTCAGCACGATATTGTTGCTGATTTTTTATACGACGCCATTTACCTCAGCCTCGCCAAAAAAGCAAATACCCTTAATTATTGGTGGCTGGTCGTAATTGGTGCTGTTATATTATTACTTATCGCATCAGCCATATATTTTCTCCGTCAAAAATTCAGCAAAAAGTTTCTGCGCATCTTTGTAAGCCTGCGCCAGGGCTTTGGTTCTTACAGCAAACTGAAACAAAAGGGATTATTCCTGATTTATACGTTATTGATATGGGTATTTTATTGTTTATCCATGTATTTTGCTTTTTCATCCATCCAGGCTACTTCCGGGCTGCATTTTAATGCCGCATTTACTGCCATCGTGTTTTCCGGTTTCGCCATGGCAGCGCCGGTTCAGGGCGGTATTGGCGTTTTCCACTGGATGGTTGCGCAATCCCTCGTGCTTTATGGCATCACTTTTAAAGACGGGCTGGCCTATTCAACCATTATTCATTCATCGCAGGTTTTGCTTATCCTCATTTTAGGGAGCCTGAGTTTGTTTTTGGTGCTGGCGAAAAAAACTGACCATCATTAACATTATTATTTTTTTTGGAAAGCAGTTCCGTGGTTTGCAGGTTAACTCCGGCCCCGTCATCCGCTATAGTCCAGATGAAGGATCTGGAACTGCCGCTACTGCCGGGTTTAGTTGGCTGCATGGTGCTACTATCTTTGGTTAAATAAACCTGACCGACAGCGTTATCCGGATTCTTCCATCTGGATTAAGCAAAGGGCAGGGCTATCGGAACCGAAGTATTGCTACCTTTGCTTTCCAAAAAAATAAACCAGATTGATTTTATAGCTGTGACAAACCAATCTAAATACACCACGCCATACAAAATCAATCTAAAAATAAATTACTATGCAACCATAGTAATTTCGATCAGAAATGCTACATTTGATTTACTAACCTTTTATACATAAATGTTATGCATTTTGAATTAAATGAAGAACAATTAATGATCCGGCAGGCTGCACGCGATTTTGCGCAGCAGGAATTAAAGCCTGGAGTAATTGAAAGAGACGAACATCAGAAATTTCCGGCCGAACAGGTGAAAAAACTTGGCGAACTCGGCTTTTTAGGAATGATGGTTGATCCAAAATATAACGGTAGCGGCCTCGATGCTATTTCCTATGTGCTGGTGATGGAAGAGTTATCTAAAATCGATGCCTCCGCCTCTGTAGTAGTTTCGGTAAATAACTCACTCGTTTGTTATGGGCTCGAAAAATACGGAAGTGAAGCACAAAAAGAAAAATACCTGAAACCATTAGCATCGGGCGAAAAAATCGGTGCCTTTTGTTTGTCAGAGCCTGAGGCTGGATCGGACGCCACTTCGCAACGCACAACCGCTGAAGATAAAGGCGATTATTACCTGCTTAATGGCACCAAAAACTGGATCACCAATGGCAGTACCGCATCAACCTACCTGGTTATTGCTCAAACCCATCCCGAACTAAAACATAAAGGAATAAACGCTTTTATTGTAGAAAAAGGGATGGAAGGTTTTACCGTTGGTCCGAAAGAAAACAAACTGGGCATCCGCGGTTCTGATACACATTCTTTAATGTTCAATGATGTGAAAGTGCCCAAAGAAAACAGGATTGGTGAAGATGGTTTTGGTTTTAAATTCGCCATGAAAACCTTAGAGGGCGGACGGATCGGTATTGCTGCGCAGGCCCTGGGTATTGCACAGGGTGCTTTCGAACTGGCTACACAATATGCCAAAGAGCGGAAATCGTTCGGTAAACCCATTTCCGAGCATCAGGCCATTGCCTTTAAACTGGCCGATATGGCTACACAGATAGAAGCTGCGCGGTTATTGGTGTATAAAGCTGCATGGTTAAAAGATCAGGGTTTGCCTTATACCCAGGCCGGTTCTATGGCAAAACTTTATGCCTCAAAAGTAGCGATGGATGTAACCATCGAAGCGGTACAGGTACATGGCGGTTATGGTTTTGTAAAAGAATATCATGTTGAGCGTTTAATGCGTGATGCTAAAATTACCCAGATTTACGAAGGAACCTCTGAGATTCAGAAAATGGTGATTTCGAGGGAAGTTATTCGTTAGTCGTTTAGTCAAAAGTCTGTAGTCCTTAGTCTAATCCGACTCATGACTACAGACTCACGACTTCGGACTGAAACTAATCTTTCTCTCCCGCTACTGCGCTAAACACCGCTTTAATCAGCGCTACTACAATGGCCAAAAATGCGGCTGCAATAAAGCCTGAAGTGTTAAAAGAGGTCATCATGTTATCAACCAGTAAAATCATTAAAACGGTGATAATGAATGATACCAGCCCTAAGGTTAAAAAATTAACCGGGAAGGTTAGTACCCTTAAAATAAAACCGATGGTTGCATTTGCAAGTGCAATCAGCACCGCTGCAATAATCGCGTTGCCATAACCATCAATGCTTACGCCGGGTACCAGTTTCGCCCCGATAAAGAACGCCAGTCCTGTTAAAAGGATTTCGATAATAAATCTCATAATTGTTTATTTTTGTAAATGTTTAAACGCTTTTTAAAATATTCGGTTGTTGTTGCGGTTTTTATGTCTGCGTTTTCTTGTTCGAATAGAAACAACAAACCGGTCATTAAGTTTTCGGGAGATAGCACATCAATAATAATCACAAATATTGATGAGGCAAGTCTCTTGCAGGTTAAAAATACCTATCAGGCTAATGTGGATACTGTTAATATAATGTCGGTTTTGATCATGCCCGGCGAACTCGACAGCATTCAGGACGAACTGGAAGTGGCCGGAAAAGTTAAAATCGTCGGCGATTCACTCATTTTTAATCCCGACCAGCCATTTGTGAAAGGCAAAGATTATTTGGTAGAAAGTTATATCGGGGTAAAATTTGCCACTGTTGGTAACCTGATTACAAGTAGCGCCAAACATAACTTACAGCCACAAAAACAAACACTTAAACGGTAATAATCAGCATAATAATTACAGCAAGTGTTTGATTTTTTCTAAAGATTTACTACATTTGCATCGTAATCGAAGAAAAGAGAAGGGGACAGTGTCCCCTTTTTCTATGAAATCAGGTTAAAATATGCAGGTAGAAAAGAGAGTTGCAGCCCTCGTTGAGGAAAAAATAGCAGACCGCCCAGAACTGTTTCTGGTAGAAGTGAAAATGTTGCCAAACAATAAATTAATTATTCATGTTGATGGTGACGAAGGTATTAGCATACAGGATTGTGTGGCCATTAGCAGGCATGTTGGTTTTCATCTCGAAGAAGAAAATGCAATAGAGCAGGCTTATAACCTGGAAGTTTCTTCTCCAGGTGTTGGTGAGCCTTTAAAACTGATCCGTCAATACAATAAAAATATTGGCCGTACGGTAAGTATTAAGCTGAAAGAAGGCTTGAAAAAGGAAGGGAAATTACTGGCTGTTACAGAAAATAACCTGCAGATTGAAGAATCGGTTAAAGAAAAAGGGAAAAAGGCGGTAGCGATTGAAACAGCTGTGCCGTTTAATGATATATTAGAAACAAGTGTGTTAATTTCATTTAAGTAAAAATGAGTACTACAACAATTAATTTGATCGACTCTTTTCAGGAGTTTAAAGATTTCAAAAATATAGATCGCCCAACTGTGATCAGTGTGCTGGAAGAAGTTTTTCGTAGCATGTTGCGTAAAAAATACGGAACAGACGAAAACTGTGACGTTATCGTAAATCCGGATAACGGGGATTTGGAGATCTGGAGAACGAGAAAAGTAATGGAAGATGGCTTTTCTGAAGATGATGATTTAGAGATCGAGCTTGCTGAAGTTTCTAAATTAGACAGCACTTTGGAAGTTGGCGATGATTATATCGAGCAGATTACCTTAGAGAGTTTTGGCCGCAGGGCAATTTTAGCAGCACGCCAAACCCTGGTTTCTAAAGTATTGGAATTAGAAAAAGACGAAATTTTCAAAAAATATAAAGACAGGGTAGGCGAAATCGTAACCGGTGAAGTTTACCAGGTTTGGAAAAAAGAAACTTTGGTTTTAGATGATGAAGGTAACGAACTTTTAATGCCTAAAACCGAGCAGATTCCGGCAGATTATTTCAAAAAAGGCGATTCTGTAAGAGCAGTAATCTCTAAAGTGGAAATGATCAACGCGAATCCTAAAATTATCATTTCGAGAACAGCACCGGAGTTTTTACAACGCTTGTTCGAACAGGAAGTTCCGGAAATTTTCGACGGTTTAATTACTGTTAAGAAAATTGTACGCGAACCGGGAGAACGTGCTAAAGTAGCTGTAGAATCATACGATGACCGTATCGATCCGGTTGGCGCATGTGTGGGTATGAAGGGATCGCGTATCCATGGCATCGTTCGCGAATTGAAAAACGAAAATATTGATGTGATTAACTTCACAAATAATATTTCACTATACATTACCCGTGCCTTGAGCCCGGCAAAAATCACTTCCATTAAACTGGATGATGAAACCAAACATGCATCGGTTTACTTAAAACCAGATCAGGTTTCATTGGCCATCGGACGTGGTGGACACAACATTAAACTGGCTGGTAAATTAACTGGTTACGAAATTGATGTGTACCGCGAAGCTGGAGAAGAGAGCGACGAGGATGTTGATTTAGAAGAATTCTCAGATGAGATTGATAGCTGGATCATTGATGAATTAAAGGCTATCGGTTGCGATACTGCTAAGAGTGTATTAGCACTTACAGTAGAAGATTTAGTAAAACGCACCGACCTTGAAGAGGAAACCATTAAAGAAGTGGTTCAAATTTTGAAGTCAGAATTTGAATAAGTGGTGTAATTGCCAAATAAACACTACTTTTGTATTAAATAAAAAACAATAACAGGAGCTAAATGTCAGACGACAAACCAATCATTTTAATTAAAGCTATTAAAGAACTTAATATAGGCATGGGTACGGCCGTTGAGTTTTTAAACAAAAAGGGGTTCTCTGCCGAGAAAAGCCCTATGTTTAAACTTACGGGAGACATGTATAATGCCTTGTTAAAAGAGTATCAGGGAGATAAGATCGTAAGAGAAGAAGCCAAACAAATAGTGATTGGTAAAATACGTCGTGACGAGCCTGAGACTGAAAAGCCAGTAGAAGCGCCGAAGAAAAACACCGATTTTGAGAAAAATGAAGAGATTTTAATTAAAAATGCTCAGTCATTTACTCCACCGGCAGAAAAACCAAAGGTAGTTGAAACACCTAAGGAAGAAACACCGGCGCCGGCACCTGCACCAGCTCCTGCGGCAGCAGTTGAGCCAGTAAAAGAAACTAAGGCAGAAGAAAAAGCAGAGGAAACCGGATTACCAGGCGTTAAAATTGTTGGTAAGATTGATTTAAATGATCTTAACTCAAAAACCCGTCCTGTTAAGAAAGAAGAAGCACCTGCTGCGCCAGCGCCTGTTGCTAAAGCTCCCGAGCCAGTAAAACCGGTTGAACAGCCTAAGGTTGAAGAAAAACCGGTTGAGGTTAAAAAGGAAGAAGCACCTGCTGCATCAGCGCCTGCTGTACCAACACCTGTGGTTAAGGCTCCAGAGCCGGCAAAACCAGTTGAACAGCCAAAAGCGGAAGAAAAACCAGCAGAAGCAGCCAAACCGGTAAGCAACGAGCCTGAAGTAATTAAAGCACGTACCGTAAAATTAACTGGTCCGAACATTATTGGTAAAATTGTTTTACCAACAACTCCGGATAGAAGAAACGGTCCGGTAGCATCATCTAGTGATAGTGAAGCTGCTAAACGCAAGCGTAAACGTAAAAAAACTCCGGGAGCACCGGGTCAGCCAGGGCAACATGGTGGCCAGGGCCAGCAAGGACAGAATAATCCTGCAGGTCAAGGTCAGGGTGGTGCACCAGGACAGCCTCGTCAGCCTTATCAGGGTAACAGACCAGGTGGCGGTACTCCATACCAGGGTAACAGACCTGCCGGACAAGGCGGTACTCCTTACCAGGGAAATAGAAACAATAATACTAACAGACCAGGTTTCCAAAATAGAAATGCTACACCAAGCGGACCTAAAGAGGAGCCTACTGAGAAAGAAATTCAAGATCAGATTAAGGCAACACTTGCCCGTTTAAGCGGGGCTGGTAAATCTGGTAAATTTGCACAGCGTGCTAAATTGCGTCGTCAGAAACGTGATGATGTTGCTTACAATGCAGAAGAGGCCGCAAATGAGCTTGAATCGCAATCGAAAATATTAAAAGTAACAGAGTTTGTTACTGCTAATGAGTTAGCGAGCATGATGGATGTACCGGTTACCAAAATTATTGGTACCTGTATGAGCCTCGGAATGTTCGTTTCCATTAACCAGCGTTTAGATGCTGAAACCTTAACAATCGTTGCAGATGAGTTTGGTTATGAAATTCAGTTTGTTAAACCTGATGAAGATGAGGAAAACGTAATTGAAGAGGAAGATAAAGAAGAAGATTTAATCGAAAGAGCTCCGGTTGTTACCATTATGGGTCACGTCGATCACGGTAAAACCTCATTGCTGGATTATATCCGTAAAGCAAATGTGGTTGCTGGTGAGGCGGGTGGAATTACCCAGCACATTGGTGCTTACATGGTAACTACACCAAATGGTAAAAAAGTAACTTTCTTAGATACGCCGGGTCACGAAGCCTTTACAGCGATGCGTGCCCGTGGTGCTAAGGCGGCTGATATTGCCATTATTGTTATCGCAGCTGATGATGCGGTGATGCCTCAAACAAAAGAGGCCATTAATCATGCACAGGCAGCAGGCGTACCATTGGTATTTGCTTTCACAAAGATTGATAAACCGGGTGCTAACTCAGATAAAGTGCGCGAGCAATTATCAACCATGAATATTTTGGTTGAAGATTGGGGTGGTAAATATCAATCGCAGGAAATCTCAAGCAAAAGCGGCTTAAACGTTGATTTACTTTTAGATAAAGTATTGTTAGAAGCTGAATTATTAGAACTTAAAGCGAATCCGAATAAGAGAGCTACAGGTACTGTAATTGAGTCGGCATTAGATAAAGGACGTGGTATTGTAACTACGGTACTGGTTCAGGCTGGTACATTAAGGGTTGGAGATCCGATCCTGGCAGGTAGTTACAGCGGACGTGTTAAAGCATTAACCAACGAGCGTGGCGCTAAAGTAGAATCAGCAGGTCCATCACAACCGGTACAGGTTTTGGGTATGCAGGGTGCACCTACAGCAGGTGACAGATTTAATGCTTTAGAAAGTGAAACCGAAGCACGTGACATTGCAAACAAACGGATGCAGTTACAACGTGAGCAGGGATTACGTACACAGAAACACATTACTTTGGATGAGATCGGTCGTCGTTTGGCTATCGGTAACTTTAAAGAGCTTAACATCATCGTTAAAGGTGATGTGGATGGTTCAATCGAGGCATTGGCCGATTCATTGCTGAAACTGTCTACTGAGCAGATCCAGATTAATATCATCAGTAAAGGTGTTGGTCAGATTTCAGAATCTGATGTATTGTTAGCTTCAGCTTCAGATGCAATTATTATCGGTTTCCAGGTTCGTCCATCAACAGGTGCACGTAAACTGGCCGAAGCAGAGCAGATCGATATCCGTTTATATTCTATCATTTACGATGCAATCAATGAGATTAAATCGGCGATGGAAGGTATGCTGGATCCGGAATTTGAAGAGAAAATTGTGGCTAACGTGGAGATCCGCGAAACATTCAAAATCACTAAAGTGGGTACCATTGCAGGTTGTATGGTATTGGATGGTAAAATTACCCGTAACAGCAAGATCCGTATCGTTAGAGATGGTGTTGTAGTGTACACAGGCGAACTGGCATCGTTAAAACGCTTTAAAGATGATGTGAAAGAGGTGAACAAAGGTTATGAGTGTGGTTTAAACATTCAGAACTTTAACAACATCGAAGTTGGCGATATCGTAGAAGCTTACGAACAAGTAGAAGTAGCTAGAAAACTGTAATTAGTTCTCTATTAAATAAAGTAAGGGCATCAATATAATTGATGCCCTTTTTGTTGTAGCAAAATTATTTTGTGCTGTTTAAAATCTGACTGAATGATGATTTTGTGAATGGTGTATTATATATCAAAAGCATTTACAAAATGACAGGAATTTGGTCGAAATATTGTTTTTATGAAAACCAATGGGTGTTTTGGATATAATTTTTACGGCGGATATTATGTAATATTTTACATACATGAATGTTAAAAGAGTTCTGAATTATTCGGGACTCTTTTTTTTAACAGATATTTGTTGGTTCAACTACCAAAATAATTTAATGCATACCGAAATACAAGAAAAAGGAATCCAGGAAAAAAGGAATTTTGATTTTATAGATACCATCCGTTGTATATCCATGATGGGGATAGTTATGGAACACTGTACCTATAATGGTACCTATATTTTTAATGGCTTTCCACCTAAACACATTGTTTATATCGGATTAATTCAATTTTCTAAATTTGGTACCATATCCTTCTTTTTATTAGCCGGATTTTTATTGGGGAGTAAATTTACAACCTATTCATCCTGGCAATATTTTAAACGACGTTTATCCACAGTATTTCTACCGTGGTTAATATGGTCGCTGGTATTTTTGTGTGCTATCATCATTCAAAATTACATTGCCCTGCATCGGTCAGGCGATTTTCATCTCCGTAAGTTGCTGATAGAAAAAATAGAGATGATTTATCTATTTACCAATTATTGGTTTATTATCAATTTTATGTTTTGTATTGCAATACTCTTATGCTTTAAGAAGTATTTGTACAAATGGTGGCTTGGGGCAATTTTTTTAGTGCTTACTTTAACGTATAGCGCTAATGTATATTTCGAATGGTTTATTACATCGCACACTATCGCAATTTTTGGATTTATTTTTTATTTATGGTTGGGTGCCATTCTTAATAAGTATTGGAGTAAAATTGAAGCCTTTATTAAAAAAACACCATACTATATCTTTATCGGTTTATTTATGCTAACTTTTTGTTTAGCGGTGTTCGATATTATTCATTTAATACAGGTAAAAAGTGAAGATCCGTACAATACACTAAGAATAAGTAATGTTTTCTATTCATTAGCCACTATCTTTTTGTTGTTTAAAATAAAGGAGTTTAGATTTGTCAAATATTTAAAGCCAAGGGAAACTACATTTGGTGTTTATTTAATTCACTATATATTAGTTACGCATCTCTTGCCTGAAGTTTTCAGACCATTCCACATAATTCAATTCAATGAAATGTCTTTGGGTAACATGCTTCTTTATATTGCCTGTAGGTTTACAATTGTTTATTCTGCTACAATGTTGCTCATTGCTCTGATAAGTAAGACTAAAATAAAGTGGATAATTGGCAGATAATTTTAAATCTATTATTAAAAATTTTAATGTTCAGATAATATGAAGTAGGAGCCAGTTAAATGCTTTCTTTTTATTTTGTAGATTTGTTCAGGTGATTCTTTTTAGTGTATTCTTAAACTGTTAAATCGCCTGATATGGATTATTCATCACAATTTTTGCCTGCTTAAACCCAATATGTCTACAAATTATACCGCTTATCAAACTCAATCAGCAATATTATTTATTTTTTTTAATAGAACTGATACTACGCTGAAAGTTTTAGAACGAATTAAGCAGGCCAAACCTTCGCGATTATATCTTACCTGCGATGGTCCACGGGAAAACCGGGCAACAGAGGCAGAAGATTGTAGTAAAGCTAAAGAATCAGTAATGGGTTTTATTGATTGGGAATGCGAAGTACATACCTTATTCAGAGAAAAGAATCTGGGGCCAAAAGAAGCCATATCCTCTGCAATCGATTGGTTTTTTCAACATGAGGAAGAAGGAATTATATTAGAGCATGATTGTTTGCCCTCTATGAGCTTTTTTTATTATTGTGATAATTTGCTGGAGAAATACCGGAATGATACAAGAATCTGGCTGATATCTGGCTTTAATTTCGATACGAAAAAAAAATGGGGTAAAGGCTCGTATTATTTTTCTAATTTAACTAATGGCTGGGGCTGGGCTACCTGGAAAAGATCCTGGAATAACTATGATAAGAATTTAAGCCAGTACAACGCAGATGAAGTTAGAGAACCACTGCAAAAAATATTTGAAGATCCTTTGATTGTTGATAGGTGGGTAGAAATATTTAATGAAACCAAGGAAGGTAAAATTGATACATGGGATTATCAGGTAACTTTTTCACATTTATTTAGTCATTCACTAACCATTGTCCCTAATTACAATCTGGTAAGTAACATTGGATTCGATCAGTTTGCAGAAAATACCACTAATGCCAATAGTCCTTTTGCCAATGTTCCTTTAGAGGAACTGGGAGAGCTGGTTCATCCAAAATATATGGTGCCGGAAAAAGAGGCAGATTATAATCTTTTATTCGAAGAATTTAATATTCGGGGTAAGTTAGCGGAAATGGCCTACTTAAAAAAACACAATTCTTATAGAAGAAGGTTTAAAAGATGGTTCAAGTCTTTTTTTAAGGGTTGAACGATTTTTGCTTAGACTGCAGGCATTTAAATAATTTTTTTATACAGCTCAATCGTTTTCGAAACACATTTATCAATAGGGTATTCCAGCGATTTTTTTTGCCCTGCATTACCCATTTCTCTTCTAAGAGAAGGAGATGAGATAATAGTTTCTAACTTTTCTGTCAACGATTGTAAAGACTGGCCATCGAAATACTGTGCAGCGTTTCCTGCAATCTCTTCAAAACAACTGCAATTACTCAGCAAAACGGGACAATTATTCTTAAAAGCTTCTAATATTGGCAATCCGAAACCTTCGTATAGTGAAGGATAAACAAAGCATAAGGCATTTTTATAAAGCGTATTCAGCTGATCATCACTAACAGATAATTGTATGGTCTTCTCTAAAATATTATTGCGTATTAAAAACTCAGAATCGCCATAGCTTAAAGCCCCGCCACCGGCAAATACCAGGCGTAACCCGGGATATTTTTGTGTTAATTTTTTAAAAGCCTCTACTGTTAAATGGAAATTTTTATAACTCCACCTGGCACCAACAAATAAAATGTACTGCTCAGGTAAGCCTTCAACAGGAGCGTACACTGGTTCAGCCAGATCTATTCCATGATGTATAACTTCTATTCTATCTACATTAACATTGCTGTATTTTAATATATCGGTTTTTGTTGTTTCGGATATGGCTATAATTTTATCTGCCTTCTCCATTAATATTCTTTTATAAAAAGGCAAAGGATCAGATGAAGGGAAAAATTGAGGCAGCGCCTCATAGGTCATATCATGAACGGTTATAACCAGCGGCTTTTTCAGGTACTTTAGAAAATAAGGGTTAAAATAGGTAGGGTGAAAAACAGAGAAATCATTTTTTTTAAGCAGGTATTTGCTGTAAGAGTTATTGCGTTTAAGCAGTTTCTCTTGTGTTTTAAAAAGCGGATTAAATAACGAGCTGCTTAATGGCTGCTGTTCATCTCTGATATAATAGTTATTGGATCTTAAAAGGCCCAGTTTATACTCTACCTCCTCTGTTTTCTTTATTCCATTCATCAGATACTTAAAATACCTGGAAATGCCTCCATAGGTTTGCTCAGTAAATATTTGATGATCGTATAGAACCTTAACCATAATTTTTAGGCTGATTTTTTAAACTTTGGTAAAAAAAGTAAAATGAGATTAATAAATGCTTTTAAAAATTTGTACGCTAACGGATGCTGTTTAATGTACAAAAACTGTTCTGCTTTTTTATCCCTTAAATGTTTAAAGTAATTATAATCAGCTATAAACTCATGAAAGTGATTATTTAAAGATGCTTCGCGCTCCGCATTCATTAACACATGGTTATCGGTATTGGAAGAAATGCCTGTTGCATCATAATTGGTGATGATGATATCGAGGTGTTTGTACGAGGCTTCACGCTTGCATATGGCATAGGTGAAAAATTCCCAGTCAGATACAATTTTGAAATTTTCATTGTAAGGAAAGATCGTTTTAAACAAAGTTCTCTTGATAAAACTGGCCTGGTGTGATATGTTCTGTTCAAAAAAGAAGGCAAAATTTAACTGATCCGGAAACACTCGTTTACTCTGCTGATGTATTTCGTCATAAATAATGTCGCCATAGTAAATATCCAGTTGTTCTTTCATGGCCGTTAGCGACTGCGAAATTACCATATCGCTGTAAAGCCAGTCACCACTGTTGAGGAATAAGATGTAATCTCCGGTAGCAATGTTTATTCCCTTATTCATTGCATGATAAATCCCTTTGTCGGGTTCGCTTATCCAGTAGGTAATCTTATCCGTATTCTGGGTTAATAATTTAGCGCTGCCATCATTACTGCCACCATCAATAACAATAAATTCGATATTGGTGGCACTTTGCGAAAAAACACTGCTCATCGTTTTTTCAAGCCCGGTGCAATTATTATAATTAACGGTAATAATTGAGATCTTTTGTTCGCTCATGCTACTTTTTGTTGCTTAAATTTCTCAATAATTCTTCCAGTTGCTGTTTTATCACCTCGGGAGTGTATGCTTTTAACACGTTAATTGAATTGTTTCTGATGTTATTCCAAAGATCGGGAGAATTATATAACTGAATGATTTTTTCTGCAAAATCTTTGGTATCATTCGCTACCATTACATCGTGGCCATTTGTTAACCCAATACCTTCTACGCCAATATCAGTAGAAACAATTGGAAGTCCATATTCTAAACTCTGGCCAATTTTCCCTTTCATGCCTGCACCAAACCGTAATGGTGATACAAATACGCGGTTACTATGGAAATATGCTGAAACATCATGTATATAACCAGGAACAATTACCCTATCCGAGCGTAGCGCAAGTATTTCATCGGTAGGGTTGCTCCCTAAAAGCGTTAAGGTTATCCGCGGATCGGCGGCCCATACCAAAGGCATAATTTCTTTAACTAACCATTGCACAGCATCTATGTTGGGTTTGTGCAGATAACCACCAATAAAAAGTAAGCCACTTCTTAAACTGAAAGAACCTGCAGCTTCGGTTAAGGTTTTTATTTCGTGGATATTAGGTATTATCTCAACATTTTTTATGCCTTCGTTTTCTAAAATTTCTTTTTCATCCTTTGTAATGGCCAGGGTAATACTGGCAAGTTTTGCAATATTGAGTTCTACCTGTTTAATATCATTGGCCTCTTGAATAACAGATTGGTCTCCAGAAAGATCACCTTCCCGCTGCAACCTTAAAAAATGAAGATCAATTGTGTCATAAATCCAGAATAAATCTTTTTTCTGCTCAAACAGAAACTTAAACTGCTCATTATTGTGCGGTTTGCATAGCCACACAGCATCAATGTCCTGAAGCTTACCTTCTAGAATTTTGATCATTCCACGCATATTAGGAAAACGGTACAGCACTTCAAACCCTTCTAAAATCATCTGATCAAAATACCGTGGCTTTTTCTCGCCGTTGGCAGGTAAAAATATCACATGAAATCCCAAGGCTTTTACCAGCTGCATAATTTTGAATATCCTGTTCGAACCAGAATCCTGATCAGGTGTAGGGATAACATCATCTATAAATAATATAGTTTTTTGTGCAGGCTTTTCAATTAAGGCCTGGGCCTTTAATTGTTGAATATTATAACACACCACCTCTGCCAAGGGCTGATAAATAACCTTTTTGTTTTTGCCGGCAAGGGATTGACCAATCTGATCTCCGATATTAACTGACGAAAGAAGATCAATATCAGACAGATTTAAGTTACTCAAATGATCTCTGTGGAAAATAAAATTAGCTGAGGCATAATGTGTAATTTCTCTTTGAGAATTAAATTCAGGATGATTACTGTCCTCATAAAAAATAGTGTCGCCTTCTGTTCTAATGAGTAAGCCATTCCTATAAAGGTGTTTTGCCCCTGCACAACCTACCTCTTTATTTTTCAGCACTTCGGCAAGGAGTTCAACACAGTTTTTCTTTATTATAGCCTCACTTGACTGGATATAGATTAAATTTCCTTTCGCATTTTCTAAAATTGATGCAAAAGAAGCCGTTTCTAACAGAATAATTCCTTTAACATTATTATTCAGGAAAGAATTGACATGGTGATCTTGATTTTTGAATAGAATAACCTCAAAAGTATGTTTTTCAGAAATGTGATCGCTTAAAGATTTTAAACAGTTATAAAGATAATCTAAGCGATAGTTGCCAGTTACGATAACGCTAATAAATGGCTCCTCTGAACGTTGAAATACTATTTTTTCTGCAAGAATGGTCTTCCTGTCTAAAAGATCTGGAGTAGCCTCATCAACAAAATACCGGTAACCAAATAATGCTGAAATTAAATCTCTTGTTTTAATATAAATTATGGGATTGGTATCGGAAGAGAAAAACGGAGAGAATTTACGGGATATAATATTGTAAAAACCTTTAAAAGCAGATTTTTTAACAAAAATAACAGACGCAAATACCAGTAATAAACGCAGCAGGTAGTCTCCCCAAAAAGATGGCGATAAGGAATATAGTTTTGTTCTTCTTTTTGATATTCCGGTATAATATCTCTTCGTAATCTTAATTGAGACTTTATAATTGTATTTATCTATCCAACGGTAAATTTTCATGTGTTTAATAAGTGCTGTAGCCTAAAATTTTTTAGAAAATTTAATAGCAAAATTTAGTCTGCTTAATCCTGTTCTGTTTTTCAGATCAGGAAAATAATCTTGATAATGTTTATAGATAAGCCTGATTAAATATAGACTGTATCCTTTTTTATGGTGGGCGGCATATATTTTACCAATCAGTTTTTTATCTGCTTCTTTTAAGTTTTTATACTTGCCTAAAAGGAAAAGATTCAGATCAATTTCTTTAAAACGTTCTGCTTTGATGTTGGTTTTTACATTACCTTTAAACTTGTGCATCACTGAAGAACTATGGATTCTGTGCAGTGTTAAACATTCATTTACACAAGTAATTTTGTGATGATATAGGGCCACAAACCCGATCCACCAGTCATAATATCCTGTTTCAGGAATTGGAGATATGTAGGGTAACAGTGCCTTTGAAAAAAGAGTGGTATGCCCGGTAACCGAATTATAGAATAGTGCGCTTCTGTAATCACGGTTCCCCAACTTAAAATCGGGATTTAATGTTTGTCGCCCAATGAGATTTTCTGTTTGATCTATCCATTCTGAATTCGAAAAAATCAGCCAGTTATCTCCTATATTCTGATGTAATAGCGCTAATTTGTGCTCCAGCCATATGTCATCCTGATCGCTTATGGCTATAAAATCGCCCGAACAAAAAGATATGGCTTTTTGAAAGTTGGCATTAAAACCGATGTTCGTTTCGTTAAAATACAGTTTAATCTGTTCATATTTAGCAGCATATTGTTTCAATATATCTTTTGTGCCATCAGAAGAACCATCATCAACAATAACCAGTTCAATGTGTTTATAGGTTTGGTTAAGAATACTATCAAGTTGTTGTTGTAAAAAGTTAGCGCCATTATAGGTACAAAGCGCTATAGAAATGAGTGGCTCCATGATCGATTACTTTAGCAGGAGTTTGATAACCTGTTTCAAATTTAAATTGCTAAAGGTAAATAAATCTGATCCTATAAACTTACCAAGGGAAGATTTATTGTTGGATTTAAGCAGGTAGTTATACCAATCTTTTTGCAGTTGTTTGCTAAGAAGCCTTTGGTTGAATACCTGCTTTTTTCGATTGGCTCTTAATACGTTTACCAGGTGGTGCTCTATTTCATGTTCAGAAAAAGCAGCATCTTCAGGGCGCAGGATTGAATGATGAACCAATAAACTTTGTTGATCTACTTTATCAAATAAGAAAGATAATAAATAGGCTATGGTTTTGAGCTCGCTTTGCACCATTTCTCCCTTTTTCTTTGATGTTATACTTTCTCCGTGAATGCGGTATTGTAACAAACGCTCGTGCAGGTTTGCAACAGGATAACTCATTGTGATTTGAGAAAATAAAAAATAATCTTCAGCATATTTAAAATTTTCACTGTAGGCAAATTTCTTTATTGTTTCAGCATCCGCCATAATTGTTGGATGTATAAAAGCATTGCGGAACAAGTTAAATACTTTGATTTTAGCACTATGCTGCGGCCGGTTTAAGTTATTTATTTCTTTTCCGGTTGCATCAATAGCAATCGCCATACTGCCACACAATTTATAGGTTGGGTTTGCAGTTAGAAAAGCAGCTTGTTTGGTTAACCGATCGGGCATGGCAATATCATCAGCATCCATTCTGGCGATATATTTGCCCTTACTCAACACCAATCCTTCGTTCAACGTATTTACTATACCCTTATTCACTTCATTATTAACATATTTTATCCGGCTATCTAAAAAAGAGCTGATTATGGCGTGCGACTGATCTGTACTTCCATCGTTAATAATCAAAAATTCGAAGTTTTTATAGGATTGATTGAGTATGCTTTCTATAGCTTCCTTTACAAAAAGTTCGCTGTTAAAAACAGGCATTAACACCGTAATAAGATTATTTTGCTCGTCAATCATGTACTGGGTTTAGGTGCGGTAAAAATAAGATAATTTAAGCGTTAATAAGCTTATAAAAGATGGCATAGATTTTTGCATCTTTAAAGCCTGAAAAAAAAGAGAAAATGACGACAGGTTTTTCAAAAAAAGAAGGAGCTACAGCACCAAAAAAAATATTGTTTATTACCCCGTTTTTTGGCAGAACAGGCTCAGAAATGCAGTTACTCTACATCCTTGAAAATTTGAATGCAGAAAAATTCGAAGCCTGCTTATTTACCCGTAATGACGGATCCTTGCTTAAGGACCTTCCAAAATATATCAAATACTTTGTTGGCTATAAAAAAAGCAGAAACTATCTGCTCAGGCTGTTTAGGCTATTGCTATATGCTGTTAACGTAAATCCTGTAGAGTTTCAACTGCGAAAAATTCAGAAAAAAGTTAAAGCAGATTACTGGTATATTAATACAATTGTAAACAGAGATGCATATTCTATTGCGTTGAAACTGGGGGTAAAGATTATTTCACACGTTCATGAAATGCCGTTGTATTACGATATGGTTAAAGAAAAAACCATAGAAAACTTATTAAAATCGGACCTGTGTATTGGATGTTCTAAAGTAGTATGCCAAAATTTAGAAGATATGGGGCATCAAAATGTGAAATTGCTGAACAGCTTTGTAGACGACCGGTTTATTTCTTTAAGCGAGACTAAAATAAGCGAGCAATTTAATTTTGCCCCTACCGACTTTATCTGGATAATGGCAGGCAGTGTTAATGCCATCAAGGGTGTTGATTTTGTAATTCCTTTATTGAAAGAACTTAAACCCAATCATAAAATTATGTGGATTGGTGGCATTGAAGATTCGGGTACAACAGCTTATGCACAAATAGCCGGTAAGGCTGCATTTAAAGACAGGCTGTTTTTTGTAGGTCGAAAATCTACCGACTATTACGACTATTTTAATTTAGGTAAGGGTTTCTTATTATTATCCCGCCAGGATTCTTTTCCTTTAGTGATGCAGGAAGCTGCACATTTGGGGAAACCAATAGCCGGTTTTAACTCGGGTGGCATTGAGGAATACGTGAATGATAAAATCGGCATAGTGGTAAACCAGCTTTCGTTTACTGAACTGGCGAAGGCAATGGAAAAAATAGAAGAAAACTACGGGACATACGATAAGGATTACATTAAACAATATGCAAAGAGTTTTAATGCAACAGATCAAACCTTAAAGCTACAATCGATTTTAGAAGAAATCTAATCGTTAAAAGCCTGCATATCTATTAAACGTTTGTATAAGCCACTTTTAGCCATCAGTTCGCTATGGCTTCCGGTTTCTACAACGCTACCTTTATCAATCACCACAATTTTATCGGCATGTTGTATAGTACTTAAACGGTGCGCAATTACGATTGAGGTGCGGTTTTTCATTAAATTATTTAAGGCATCCTGTACTAATTTTTCAGATTCAGTATCCAGTGCAGAAGTAGCTTCGTCTAAAAGCATGATTGGTGGATTAGCCAATACAGCCCTTGCAATACAAACACGCTGTTTTTGCCCGCCTGAAAGTTTGTTTCCTCTGTCGCCAACAAAAGATTGATAGCCATTTTCTGTGTTCTCAATAAAATCGTGTGCATTTGCGATTTTTGCTGCCGCAATTACTTCCTCCATTGTGGCATCGGGTTTTGCAAAGGCAATGTTATTAAAAATGGTATCGTTAAATAAAAAAGACTCCTGGTTAACTGTTCCCATTTGTGTTCTTATACTTTCAACAGTTAAATCTTTATAGTCATAGCCGTCAATTTTGATTGTTCCCGATTTTGGATCATGGAACCGTGGTAGCAAATCCATCAACGTACTTTTACCACCACCTGATGGGCCAACCAATGCTACAGTTTTTCCTTTTTCAATCTCGAAATTTATCGAATTCAAGATTTGTTTATCACCATAACTGAATGAAACATTCTGAAGGCTGATTGCACTATTAAAACCATCAAGAACTCTAGCGCCAGGTTTATTCACTAATGATGGCTTAGTATCAATCAGATCCAAAACGCGTTCACCGGCAGATATGCCAGAGTGTATTCCGCTAAAAGAATCAGTTAAAGCTTTAATTGGCTGCATTACCTGAGAGAACGTAGCCAGATAAACAACAAAATCTGCTGCTTCGAGATCTCCTTTTCCGCTTAAAATCAAAGTGCCACCATATAATAAGATAAACACCACTACCAAAACACCGAGCGTTTGCGAAACAGGAGAAGCAAGTTGTTGTCTTCTAGCCATTTTTCTGTTCAAAAAAGAATAAAACTTATTTTCTTCATCAAACTTTTGCTTCATTCTTTCTGTAGAATTAAATGCTTTGATAATTTTTATTCCGCTAAGCGATTCGTCCAGAAATCCGATCATTTTAGCAAACGATTCGTGAGATTGAGTGGCCTGCTGTTTTAACCTTTTTACAATCTTGCTGATAATAAATCCGGAAACAGGAATAACCAGCAATGAAAATAATGTTAACTTTAATGATATCGAGATTAAAACCCCTACAAAAAACATAAGCTGTAACGGCTCTTTAAAAACTACCTGCAGTGTGTTGGTTACGGTAAACTGAACCACCTGTACATCTGATGCCACTTTTGAAATAATATCACCTTTACGCTCATTGTTAAAGTAGCCAACATGTAAATTCATTACATTGTTAAAAACGGTTTTTCTTAAATTTAATAAAGTATGTACCCGCAGATCTTCCATGTAGCGCTGAGAGAAGTACCTGAATAAGTTTGATAAGAATACTGTTACGATGATTACAATACAAATAATCTGTAATGCATGTATTTTATCATGTGCGATTATTGCATCCATGTAATCATTAAATTTTCCTAAGAAATTTAACGAACCTTCAGCTTTGTCTGCTTTAATATTAGTAACTGTTTTACCAAGAAATAGCGCCTGCATAAGGGGGCCAAGCAGTGTGAATAAAAATGTATTAAAAATAATAGCAAATAATGTTGCAATAACATATGGTATTGCAAATTTTTCGATAGGCTTGGCAAAAGATAATAAACGAAAGTATGTCTTCATTTTTATGTGAAATGGTATAGGTAAATATGGAAGATGTATTGAAACATTTCCAAAAAATCTAATTAAAACTTGACAAAGGTAAGGTTTTCAACTCAACCCAACTGATTTTAAGAAAAGGGTACGTTAAAATTACAATCGTTTAATGTTTTTGTTGCTAACCGATTGATTTATAATAGTCATTACATCAGAAATATTTAGGTCCGAATTGTATTTCTGCTTCAATCCCCCGAACTTCGCTTTACTTGCATGAATGCGATCGCGATGTGCCAGATAATCTCTATAGCTTTCCAGTACCCAGGTTTTGCCTGTAAGCAGTTTTGGAATAAGTTCTGTAAAAACCTGTTGTAGTGGATAAAATAATTTTCTTAGTCCCTGCAGATGAATTCCCTGTAAAATATAGCGGTTGCGGTAATAAATCTTTTTAATAAAATTAGATTTGATTTGGGTTTTGGTACTCCCGCTTACATGGTGAAAACAAAATGCCCGGTGCTCATAGTAACATTTCCAGCCCAGTTGCCATGCACGTAGGCTCAAATCAAAATCTTCTGATGAAAAAGGAGAATAAATTTCATCAAAACCACCTAGTTCTTTTAATTTTTGAGCATCAACCAGGGCATTAGCACCAGAAAGGTAAGCAGTGTACACACTCTCATCTTCAGGATTTTCACTATAATAAAATTTATTAGCCTTAATGCGGCAGCCACCATAGTATAAAAGACGTGCAGCATCTTCAATCCGGCTTTCATCAAAACTCATTATGCGGGCCATAACGCCAAAAGTATCGGGCTGATCAAAGTATTTCCACTGATGATCGAAATAGTCGGGGGTAAGTTTTACATCAGAGTTCAAAAGCAAAATCAGCTCATATTTCGCCTCTCTTATGCCATGGTTGCAGGTGTAAGAAAAGCCCCTGTTCTGATCATTGATCAACAGTTTTACATTTCGGTAATTTTCCCTGATAAAAGAAATGCTGTCATCCTTAGATCCGTCATCAATTACGATTATCTCGAATTCAGTGTTTGCATTTTCTGCTGCAATAAAAACCGATGGAAGATATTTTTCGAGCAGGTGCCTGCCATTATAATTGGGTATTATGATTGAAACACGCTTCTGCATTTATTTTACAATTTTATAGTTCCGGTATTCAAATAAACGCAATCCGGTTAAATCTTCAATTTTTTGCAAAACCCTTCTGCGGAAATTCATTTTTGGGGTTTCTTTTGTTAAGTCTTTATCGAATTTCCAGTTTGCTGCAGCAATTCTTTCCTGCATTACTTTAGGGTGACTGCCTTTAAAATGAACTAAACGATCGGCATTGTGCATATCATATGTATCCTGCACCGGATAATTTTCTTCAATCCATTCTTCTGTTTGATAAAACTGGTTGAAGTTACGTACTTTGCCTTGGAGTCCTTTTGGCGGCTTTACCCATCCATAATGATAAATATAGGCATCAATTAATTTAACCTTAAGCTTTCTGCCGTTAATCCTGAAACCTTGTGCATCCCGGTAGGAACGTACCCCAGGCAGGTTTTTGATAATTCTAACTTCTCTTCTGTACCAACGCCTCGATTCGGCCAGGTAATCATAAGAAGCGTAGAAGTGTTTATATTTTAAAAGCAAGGCTTCAACATTACTGTTATTCAGTTCCTGCTCCATTTCTTTTTTAATCAGCGGAAGATAATCCTCGTGGATCGCTTCATCGCCCTGAATGTAGATCATCCAGTCGGTATCAGCACTTATTTCGGCCAAAGCTTTATTGGTTTCGTCGGCAAAAACACGACCACCTTCACGAATATTATCATCCCAAACGGTATCAATGGTCCTGATTTTAGGATCGATACTTTTTACCATTTCAGAAGTTTCATCCGACGAATTTCCTAATGCAACAATAAAATCATCGCATAAAGGCAATACCGAAAGTATGGCTTCTTTCGCAGGGTAATCGTTTACAATTGCATTTCTTAAAAAGGTAAAACCGGTAACTTTCATTATTGGGGCGCTTTGTAGCTGATAATTTTTGTTTCTTTGTACAAAGATAGTTTTATTGATGAATACGCATCTATCCATTTTAAGCGAAGTAAAAGCCGGTAATTATAAAGTTTTGGCAAGAGCATTAACGCTTGTGGAAAATAGTATAAAACCGGCTGAGTCAATTTTAAAGGAATTAGATAGTAACATCAATATCCCGGTTCTGGGTATTACAGGCCCTCCTGGTGCTGGTAAAAGTACCCTGGTAAACGCCATAACTCAGCATTTTGTTGCCAAAGGGAAGCGTATTGCCATTTTAGCGATTGATCCCACCTCACCATTTAATTTTGGTTCTTTGCTTGGCGACCGTATCCGGATGGCCAATCAGTTTAACAATCCCAATGTATATATCCGGTCTTTAGCTACCCGGGGCGCATTGGGTGGCATTTCTGCTAAAACTATAGAAATGGTTGATGTTTTAAAAGCATCTAATTTTGATCTGATCATCGTAGAGACTGTTGGTGTTGGCCAATCGGAGGTTGAAATTGCCGGCTTAGCCGATAAGTCGATTGTTGTGCTGGTTCCTGAATCGGGTGATGAGGTGCAAAACATCAAATCGGGACTGATGGAAATTGCAGATTGTTTTGTAATTAATAAAGCAGATAGGGAAGGAGCCGATACTTTTGCCAATAATTTAAAAAAAATCGTTCATCAGGGAATAAAGACCATCCCGATTTTAAAAACCATTGCCGATAAAAACTCAGGCATAGATGAGTTGTGTGCTTGGATTGCTAAACCCCAAAAAACCGATAATGATCGTAAAGCATTCCTTTTCGCCGAAAAAGCATGGAAACTTATTCAGCACAAAAGAATGCAGGATATAGATAAAAAAAAGCTGCGAGAAAAAATTCAGGCAGCCTTAGAAAAAGATGGATTTAATGTTTATCGTTTTGCCGATAGCTTTGGTGAGGGTTAACTGGTTAATTGTTAACTCTTCGACTACGCTCAGTGGTTAACTGATAACCTGCTAATTGTTGAGATTGTTTTATTGCTAATTGTTAGCGCTGGTTTACTGGTTAATTGTTTAAGTGAGTTGTCATAAATCTTAAATTGTTGAGGGGGTATCTATAATCAACATCAAACGCTCAGCGCCACACTCTTAACTTCTTAATGATCAATAACAGGTTAACTGAAAAACTAACAACTGCTAACTGAAATTAACTATTCATAATTTCCTCAATTTCTTCTGCTTCCAAAGGAATATCGGCCATTAAATCTACATTGCCATTTGCAGTAATGAGAATATTGTTTTCTAAACGGATGCCCAAACCTTCTTCCGGGATGTAAATACCCGGCTCAACAGTTAAAATGTTGCCAGCTGCAAATGGCGTGTATCTCCCGGCAAAATCGTGCACATCGATACCCAAATGGTGAGAAGTGCCATGCATAAAATATTTTTTATAGGCCGGGTAAGCAGGATTTTGTTTCTTAACGTCTTCTAAAGAGATCAAACCAAGCTTAACCAACTGTTCGGTCATAATTTCCCCAACCTGTTCGTGGTACGTATTCCACAATACACCTTCCCTAATTAATTTAACAGACTGTTTCATTACCTGCAAAACAGCATTATAAACGTCTTTTTGCCTTTGGGTAAAGTGGCCGTTTACCGGGATTGAGCGACTCATGTCAGCATTATAATTGGCATATTCTGCCCCAAAATCAAATAGAATAACATCCCCGCTTTTACACTCCTGGTTGTTATCGTTATAGTGGAGGATATTCGCGTTATGACCAGAAGCAATAATTGGCGTATAGGCGTGCCCTGTACCACCCTGACGGATAAATTCGTGAATGATCTCTGCCTCTATCTCATATTCCTTTACGCCGGGTTTGGTAAATTTTAATACCCTTATAAAGGCATCGCGGGTTATGGCGCAGGCTTTTTTTGTTAATTCTACCTCAACATCCGATTTAACGGCACGTAAACTACGCATAATAGGTGCCAAACGCTCATATTGATGTAGTGGATACTTAGCTCTCATTTTCTCAATGAAACGGATATCGCGATAAGGAACTTCGTGCGCATACCGGTCGTTTTCATTTGTGTTGAGGTAAATATGTGCTGCATAGTTAACAATACTATGTAAAATGTTGTCAAAATCTTCTAACCAATAGATGCTTTCAATACCCGAAGCAGCCTTTGCCTGCTCCTTTGTATATTTATAGCCTTCCCACACCTTGATATAATCGTTGGTCTGTCTTAAAAACAGGACTTCTCTGTACAAAGGATTAGGACAATCTGGATATAGAAGCAATATTGTTTGTTCCTGGTCAATTCCTGATAAATAAAATAAATCAGGATTTTGCTTGAAAACGAAGCTTTGATCACCACTTCTGGGAAATTCATCACTTGAATTGAAGATGGCTAATGAGTTGTCTTTTAGCTGTTTAGTGAAATTTTTTCTATTCAGAGTAAATAATGACTGATCTATAGTAGGATATTTCATGAAAATGGTATTTTTAATTGGAAATGGCCAAATGTAATAAAATGATTATTTACTGTGAAGTTTGGAACGGAGTTTGTATAAAAGTTTGAAAATTTAAAATTTTGTTTAATTTTGCGATTACTAAAAAATTAATCAATTAAATTGTTTAACCCTTAAAAAAGAAAAAAGATTATGAATTATTCTACTTTAAAGAAAAGTGTTGCGCTTTCTTTAGTGGCATTAACAGGAGTTGCTTCTCTTGCTGTCGCTCAGGATGCTCCTGCAACCTCTTCTGCTGTCAAGGTATTTGGCGGTAGAGGACAGTACAGAACTTGGTCTATCGGTGTACACGGTGGTGTTTTAATGCCAGTTGTTGCTATCGGCGGTTCTAACGACTTTAACAAATGGGATGCTAACTTAGGTTACGGTTTAAACATCCGTAAACAATTAGGTCACTCTTTCGGTTTAGAATTAAACGGAACTCGTGGTAAACTTTCTGGTACTAACGAAGGTATCACTAACCCAGCTACAAGAGAATTCGAAACTCAATTACAATATGCTGTAGATTTACGTGGTGTTGTTAACGTAGGTTCTATCGATTTCTTACGTCGTGAGAACTCAGTAGGTTTCTTCTTAACTGCCGGTGCTGGTTACATGGCTTATGCTCCAAAAGTTACTTTAGGTAATGGTTCAGTTATCGACTGGAAAGGTAGTGCTGTAGGTCCTGCCGATGACAGACACGATGCTAAAGATTACGTAAAAGGTTTCTACATTCCAGTAGGTGCTGGTGTTAAATTCAAAGTTTCTGAGCGTGTTAACTTTAACTTAGGTTACACTATGAACTTTGTTGACGCTGATAACTTAGATGGAGTTTATGCAAAAGGTACTACTAAAGATAAATTCTCTTACGGTTATGCTGGTTTAGAATTCTCTTTAGGTTCTTCTGCTAAACCAAGTTTAGAGTGGACTAACCCATTAGCTACTATGTACGATGAGTTAAAAGATCCAACTTTACGTCAAGAAGTTGAAGCATTGAAAAACCGTGTTTCTGCTGTTGAGAAATCTGTTGAAGATTTGAAAAAAGATACTGATGGTGACGGTGTCGCTGATCAATTCGATAAATGTCCAGGTACTCCTGCTGGTACTGCTGTTGATGGTTCTGGTTGTCCTCTTCCAAAACCAGCTCCTGCTGATACTGCAGCTAGCACTGCAACTGGTTTCGAAAAAATCGGTTTCGATTTCAACTCTTCAGTTTTAAAAACTGAGTCTTACCCTACTTTAGATAAATTATCTTCAGTGTTACGTGAAAACGGTGGTAAAGTAACTGTAAACGGTTACGCTTCAAGCGAAGGTACTGCTGCATATAACTTGAAATTATCTAAAGACAGAGCTAACTCTGTTAAAACTTACTTAGTAAACTCTGGCGTTAACGCTAGTCAGGTTGCTACTAAAGGTAATGGCGAAGCTAACCCAATTGCTTCTAACGATACTGAAGAAGGTCGTATCCAAAACCGTCGTGTTGAAACTGCTAGAAACTAGTATTTCAATATAAGATTTAAGAAAGTCCCGATGCAAATCGGGACTTTTTTTATGCCTTTTAATTTTTGGTGTTAAGCTTTTTAGCTAAGTTTGTATTATGTACTTCTTTAGAAAAAAGGATCCTAACAGGCCAAATAATATCAACATCAGGATTATGCATTTCATTAATGCGCTGGCCATCACTATTTTTCTGGCAGGTATCATCTACAAGCTTGTTCAATGGCTTGCCAAATAACCATAAACCGTATGAAACAAATTATCAATACTACTAATGCTCCAGCGCCAATCGGGCCATATAGCCAGGCTGTACAGGCCGGAAACTTCTTATTCGTATCTGGTCAGGTAGCCATCAATCCCGAAAATGGTGAATTAAATATCAGCAATATCGAAGAGGAAACACATCAGGTAATGCGTAACCTTAAGGCCGTTTTATTAGAAGCTGGCTTAACCTTCGATAACGTGGTTAAATCTACTATCTTCTTAAGTGATATGGGAACTTTTGCACAGGTAAATGAGATTTACGGTCAATATTTTACAGCCGATTTTCCTGCACGCGAAACTGTTCAGGTTTCAGTATTGCCAAAAAATGTGAATGTAGAAATTTCTGTAATTGCCATCGTCGGATAATTTCGAAATAACTGAGCAACCATTTTATAGCGGGCACTGTTCCTTACGTATTCTGAGGATCAATGCCTGTTTTTTATATAATCAAAATTCAGGGGGAAAGGAATTCGGTAATACTGTCCTATTTGTTATTAATGCTGCCGATCGCTATTTTTAATCCACAGTTGACAAATTTGTTATTTACAGGAAACAGTAAAATATTTTGTATAATTCGGTATTAGATACACCCGTTGAGTTTTTAAAAGGCGTTGGGCCAAGTCGTGCCGATGTGCTAAAAAAAGATCTCGGCCTGTTCACTTATCAGGATTTGCTTGCGCATTATCCTTTTAGGTATATCGATCGTACAAAATATTTTAAGATCAATCAGCTCAATCCTGATTCGCAATATATCCAGATTATTGGTCGGGTGATCAGTAAAAAGGTTATTGGCGATAAAAGAGCAAAACGGATTGTTGCAGTTTTTAAGGATGAAACGGGCATCATGGAACTGGTTTGGTTCCAGAGCCTCAAATGGGTTGATGATAACATCACCGTTGGTACGGCGTATGTTGCTTTTGGAAAACCGGCCATTTTTAACGGGACATTCAGTATTTCGCACCCTGAAATGGAGTTGTACCAGCGCAAACAGGTAGGCAGAGGAAACCTAACACTCCAGCCGGTTTATAACTCTACCGAAAAACTCAAAAAGTTTAATCTTGATTCTAAGGGATTACAGCGTTTAATAGCGGGTTTGCTGGATCAGGTTATTCCACAGGTTCCTGAAAATTTACCCCAATATATTATAGATAAGTATCAGCTGCCAGATAAAAGAATGGCGTTGTTGAATATTCATTTTCCGAAAAATCAAAAAGATTTAAATGATGCAGAAAGACGCCTGAAATTTGAGGAGTTATTTTTTATTCAGCTACAGCTACTACACAATAAGCACTTACGTCAGTTAAAATTTAAAGGGGCAACCTTTGAGTGGGTTGGCGAAAAGGTGAACCGTTTTTATAAAGAATTTTTACCTTTCGAATTAACCAATGCCCAAAAGCGGGTAGTGAAAGAAATCAGAATTGATACCCAGCGTGGCGTGCAGATGAACCGGCTTGTGCAGGGTGATGTAGGGAGCGGTAAAACTGCCGTAGCACTCATGAGTATGCTTTTGGCTAATGACAACGGCTACCAGGCCTGTATGATGGCTCCCACTGAGATTTTGGCCCGTCAGCATTATGCTTCAATTACCGAGCTGATTACAGACGATCTGGTTAAGGTGGCCATTTTAACCGGAAATACAAAAAAGAAAGACCGCACCATTTTGCATGAGCAGTTGGAAAGTGGTGAAATTGATATTTTAATCGGTACCCACGCCCTAATTGAAGATAAAGTTCAGTTTAAGAATCTGGGGCTGGTGGTAATTGATGAGCAGCACCGCTTTGGGGTAGAGCAACGGGCAAAACTTTGGCGGAAGAACATCATTCCGCCACATATCCTGGTGATGACTGCTACACCCATTCCACGTACCCTGGCGATGACATTATATGGAGATCTGGATGTTTCTATTATCGATGAACTGCCCGCAGGAAGAAAACCGATTGAAACCAGACACCTTTTCGAAGGTCAGCGGCTGAGGATGTTTGGCTTTATGAAACAGGAAATTGCTAAAGGCAGGCAGGTTTATATTGTTTATCCTTTGATTAAGGAAAGTGAGAAATTAGACCTTTTACACCTCGAAGCCGGGATAGAGCAACTGAGCTATCAATTTCCACGGCCTGATTATCAGATGAGCATTGTACACGGCCAGATGCCAAATGCGGATAAACAGTTCGAAATGCAGCAGTTTATTGACGGCAAAAGCCAGATTATGGTGGCTACAACCGTAATTGAAGTAGGAGTAAATGTGCCAAATGCTTCGGTAATGGTGATCGAAAATTCGGAGCGGTTTGGGCTTTCGCAGCTTCACCAGTTGCGGGGCAGGGTTGGTCGCGGAGCCGAGCAATCCTTTTGTATCCTGATGAGCGGTAATAAACTCAGTAAAGAAGGCAAAATCCGCTTAGAAACGATGGTGAGGACCAATAATGGATTTGAAATTTCTGAAATCGATTTGCAGCTTCGGGGTCCTGGTGATATTACAGGTACACAACAAAGCGGGGTTTTAGACCTGAAACTCGCCGATCTGGCGAAAGACCAGGTGATTTTATCGGAGGCCCGCAATACGGTAATCGAACTTTTTTCAGAAGATCCTCAATTAGAAAAGCCAGAAAATGCTACTTTAAAAGTCTACCTCCGAAAATTAGAAAGAGGAATTTCTTTTGATAAAATCAGTTAATCCTATAGCCCGTTCCGGGTTTATTTTCTTTGTATAATAAAATTTACGAACGTATTATTTGTACTACTGTATGTGGTATATGAATTTTTTTTCCAGCGGCTCCGGGCTCAAAAATTATTATTTTATATTTTTTTTTAAGTTCCTAATATTCCTATATTGCGTCTAACCAAATATAAACTGTTGATTTGACATTTATAAAACTGGGTATTAAAACTCAGTATTTTTTTAGTCCTAACATTAGTTTGTTTATCAGATAAGAGGGTTTCACGATGGTTAACAGCGATTTATTGTCTTAATCAGTAAGAAATTAGTAATTTCTTAAGGGTAACAGGATGTAGATAATTATTTCAATAGATCAGATTTTTAATAATGCAATTGATGAGGACTTAAGTTTACTCATGAGTATTAAATAGTATTACAATCAATATCTAACCAAAATAAATTGAAAACTATGAAAAAAAATCTATTGAAGACTTTTGCCAAAAGTAGCGTGTTTTTTGTTTGTGGTAGTTGTCTCGTTTTTTCATCATCTGCAAGTACATCGCCGGGCAAATTACTGCACAAAAAAGAACCCTTTGATTTTTACAAACCTCCCCTCCTGGATATCATCGTGAAGGGAAAGGTTACCGATGCCAAAGGACCGATACCTGGCGTAAGTGTTAAATTAAAGGGGGGTACTGCAACCACTGTAACTGATGGCTCCGGAAATTTTAGCATCAAAGTACCTGAAGATGCAACCTTGGTGTTTACTTATGTAGGTTACGTAGACCAGGAAATTCAGGTTAAGAACCAAACCAATATCAATGTACGATTGGTAGAGAATAACCAAAACCTTTCAGAGGTTGTTGTAGTAGGTTATGGTACACAAAAGAAAGCCGTTGTATCAGGTGCTGTTGCTTCGGTTAAAGGTACAGAACTCGCTAAATCTTCATCCGTAAACTTAACCAACTCTTTAGCTGGTCGTTTGCCAGGTGTAACGGCCTTGCAGGGGAGTGGAGAACCTGGTTATGATGGCTCTACCATCAGGATCCGGGGTACAAATTCACTCGGAAATAACAATGCGCTTATTGTAATCGATGGTATTCCTAACCGTGCAGGCGGGATCGAAAGGTTAAATCCAAATGATATTGAAAGCGTATCGGTTTTAAAGGATGCATCTGCAGCCATCTATGGTTCGCAGGCGGCCAACGGCGTAATTTTAATTACCACTAAACTGGGCAAATCGGGTAAACCTCAGTTTTCTTATGATTTCAGTTATGGTTTGCAACAGCCTACAAGGATTCCTAAAATGGCCAATTCGGTACAATATGCAGAGATTTTAAATGAGCTGAATATTTTTGGCTCAGATCTTAATCCAAACGAATGGTCGGCAGCGTGGAACAGCTTTAAAACAACGGGTTCTTACCTGTCAACAGGCGGAAAAACCATTAATGCGGCTTATAAACCGGATGAAATCAGAAAATTTGGCGATGGCTCAGATCCGTTGCGATACCCGAATACCGATTGGTTTAAAACTACTTTCCAAAACTGGTCGCCTCAGCAAAGGCATAATGTTCAGATTAACGGAGGAAGTGAAAACGTAAAATACCTGGTTTCATTAGGCTATCTCGATCAGGATGGTTATTATAAAAACTCAGCCACAGGGTATAAGCAATATGATATGCGCTTTAACCTGGAAGCAAAGCTGAGCAAATACATCACCACAACTTTAGGGGTATCTGCAAGAGAAGAAGACCGTAATTTTCCGACCGTTGGTGCGGGCGATATTTTTAGGTTTTTAATGCGGGGAAGGCCAAATGAAATTGCAATATGGCCAAATGGCAAACCTGGAAGGGATATTGAATATGGTTATAACCCCGTAGTTTCTACTACAGATTTAACCGGATATAACAAAGATGTCAGGGATTATTTCCAGACTACAGGTAAGGTTGAAGTTAAAATTCCTGGTGTTGAAGGATTAAAAGTAACCGGAACTGCTGCGATTGATAAATATTCGGGCAGGCAAAAAAACTGGCAATTGCCCTGGACACTTTATGATTGGGACAAGAAAACTTTTGAAGCTGATGGCGTAACACCGGTTTTAACAGGTACAGTACGTTCACAATATACCGACCCGAGGCTTAGGGAAACAGCCGGCGGGCAACTGGCCATCAACTTAACAGGAATGATCAATTACGATAAGAAAATCGGCGATCATACCATTGGCTTAATGGCCGGTGTAACCCGAGAAACAGTTGATAATGATGGGTTTACTGCTTTTAGAAGATATTATATCTCAAATTCTGTTCAGGAATTGCTGGCTGGGGATGAGCGCGAACAATCATTAGGAAACAATCCTGGCGACCCGAATAACCTATTTAAAAGGGCCCGTTTAAGTTATTTTGGAAGGGCAGGATATAACTATAAAGAAAAATACCTTGCCGAATTTTTGTGGCGCGTAGATGGTTCTTATATATTCCCAACCGACAGGCGTTTTGGTTTTTTCCCTGGCGTATCTGTTGGATGGCGTTTATCTGAAGAGCCTTTTTTTAAAGAGAATGTTAAGTTTGTAAACAACTTAAAACTGAGGGCTTCTTACGGTCAGATGGGTGCCGAGGCCTATTTCGGTGATGTCCTGCAAGAATATCAATACCTGAGCTTAATGAATTTTGGAAACTATATCTTTAATGATCTGGTAACCAAAACACTCACAGAAGGTAAAGTGCCCAATTTTAATTTCGGTTGGGAAGTGGCCAATAATACCAACGTGGGTTTAGATGCCTCTTTCCTGGATAATAAACTAGCACTGGAATTTGATTATTTCTATAATAAACGTACAAATATTCTGATCAGCAGAGGCAGTTCGGTGCCAGAAAGTTCAGGTATTACCGATCGCCTACCACCTGTTAACTTAGGGAAGGTAAATAATAAAGGTTTCGAGTTTAAATTAAGTTATAACGATAAAATTGGTGAGTTAAATTATGGCGTGAGTGTTAATGGCGGTTATGCCAAAAACAAAATCATATTTTGGGATGAAACCCCGGGTGCTCCGGAGTGGCAGCACTCAACCGGCCGCGTAACCAATTCGTGGTTGGTGTACGATTATGATGGCGTTTTTAAAGATCAGGCCGAAATTAATGCCAATACCTTAAATTATAGCGCGCTAACCAGCACTTTGCGTCCTGGCCACATGAAGTTCAAGGATATTAACGGCGATGGCAAAATCAATGCCGATGATAAAATCCGTCTGGATAAAAACGGCACGCCAACCTTCACCGGTGGTTTCAATTTAAACCTGCAATATAAAGGCTTTGATTTATCGGTACTTGTGCAGGGAGCAACCGGCGGGATGCAGATTGTGGGTTTAACTGAATCGGGTGATATTGGTAATTTCCTGGAGTGGTCGTACCTGAACCGCTGGAGTATTGATAACCCAAGTTCTGTAAATCCGCGTTTATCAAACCGGGGAGCTACCTACTACACTGATAGCAACAATGCATTGAATAATACTTATTGGTTGCGCAGTAATAATTACATCAGACTTAAAAACGTAGAGTTAGGTTATACTTTACCGACAACTTTAGTGGAAAAAGTGGGGCTTAGCAGTGTAAGAGTTTATGCAAACGGACTGAATCTGTTTACGCTGGATAAAATCAAGATATGGGATCCCGAATCAACCAATTCAAGTGGTCAGTATTATCCGCAGGCCAGGGTAATCAACTTTGGTATTAAAGCCGGTTTTTAAATGTAATTAAGTTTAATCGTTACAATCAAGAAAATGAAAGCAATAAATAAAAATATAAAGCGCTATATATTAATTTTTACCATCCTTCTTGCTGCATCCTGTAAGAAAGATTTCTTAAATGTAGAGTCGCCAGGCCAGGTGCCGTCAGAATCAGTATGGCAGGATCCGGCAACTGCACAGGCCTTTGTTAACGATATCTATAATGGATTGGGTAATGGAGGCTTCTCCGAACAAATGCTGGCTTCCGTTTCGGACGAAGCGCTGTTTACACACCCAACCCGTGGTATCGATCTGGTTAACAATGCCACGATCAATCCCTCAACATTAGGTTGGGTTGATGATACCTGGGCCTATAAACAAATGTATAACCGCATCAGGGCCTGTAATATTACCATCGATAAAATAACCAGTGGTGCTAATGGTTTAAGCAGCCAATCGTTAAAAGATCAGTTATTGGGAGAAGCTTATTTTCTGAGGGCTTATTTTTATCAACAGTTATTGCGCTATTATGGTGCGGTACCTCTCATCACAAAAATTTATGTGTTAGATGATAATTATAATGCAAAACGTAATACCTACGAGGAATGTGTAAATTTCATCGTTAAAGATTGCGATGAAGCCAATAGGTTGCTAACAGGCAAAACGCTCGATAAAGGGCGTACCACTGCGCTTGCTGCTTTGGCTTTAAAATCGAGGGTATTGATTTATGCTGCAAGCGATTTGCATAACAGAGCAAAGCTTACTGATAAAATTAAAAATATTGATGTTAAGGTATTAGATTTTTTAAGTTATGCCAGCGGCAGCCAGCCAGATCGTTACCGGTTGGCTAAAACAGCTGCCAAAGCTGTGATGGATCTGGGTACAGGTTATAAATTAGATCTTGCGGCTCCGGCTTCAGTTGCCAATGGTCAGTTAAATTATAAAAGTATTGCCATGGGGGGAGCAAGTAAAGCCCCGGGCATAGATGCAACGGCCGCTTCAGAATTAATTTTTGCACGCTATTTTATTATCCAGAGCAACATTAAACATGCGCAGCAAAATGGCCCGAATGGTTACCATAACTGGGCGGGTAACACGCCTATCGGTTTATTGGTTGATGATTATGAAATGCAGGATGGCTCTAAATTTAGCTGGGCGAATGCTGCGCAAAAGGCAAATCCTTATCAAAGCAGAGATCCGCGTTTTTATGCCACCATTTTATATGATGGTGCAGGTTGGAAACCACGCGATAAAGCTTCGGGCAATGTTGATCCTGCCAACCAGATCCAGACCGGTATTTACGATTTGATAGACAACGGAGGCAGAATTGATTTTAAAGGCTTAGATACCCGTGGAAGTTCTATCGAAAACTGGAACGGCAGCTGGACAGGCTATTATTACCATAAATTTATCGATCCGGATCCAGCCATTGTAGATGCCTCTATGTCGCAAAATGTACCATGGCCATTCTTTAGATACACAGAAGCGGTATTTAATTATATCGAAGCCAGCATTGAGTTAGGAGAATTGAGTGATGCAGTAAGCTGGTTAAATAAAATCCGTTTCAGGGCAGGTATGCCGGCGGTAACCGCTACAGATCAGGCTGGCCTGAGAGAAGTTTACCGCCATGAGCGCCGTATAGAAATGGCTTACGAAGAACAACGGTATCATGATACCCGCAGGTGGTTAATCGCGGGCGAAACACTGGGTAGAAAAGTTACTTATATCAAGGTTACCGGTAAATTTAAGCCAGGCAAAACCATGTCGGCACCTTACCATTACGATCCAACGGTGTACGATTATACTTATAGTCCGGTTGAAGAAAACGCCCAGGAAAACAGAAGTTGGGATAATAAACTTTATTTCAGGCCATTTAGCCGTGATGAAGTAAATAAAAATAATTCACTCGACCAAAATCCGGGTTACTAAACTAACCCTGCCAGATAACCCGGTGGATAATATTATCCATCGGGTTTTTTTGTGGAATCAAGATTGGTCATTTTTACTTTTTAATGGAAAAAGAACTCATCTTAAATGTTTATCTATTCCCATATTTAATTTTCAAAGCTTAGTTTTGCAAATAAACTTTTTTCTGTGGCAGATTCAGACCCCAACCCCGTTATTGTAAAACAAGATCCCTTCGCAGCTTTGCGCTATAAAGAATTCAGATCTTTCCTTGGCATGCGCTTCTTTTTTACACTGGCCTACCAAATGCAGGCTGTTGTAATTGGTTATCACATTTACGATTTAACACACGATCCGTTAAAACTGGGCTTGGTGGGTTTGTGCGAAGCCATTCCGGCGATTGGAATTGCTTTATATGGAGGCTACATTGCCGATAAAAGCGAAAAACGCAGTTTACTGATCAAGATATTTTCAGGGGTTTGGTTAGCCTCTGTACTGATGCTCATTATTACCAGCAAATACCTTCACCTAAAAGAAGACCTTATCGTACTCATTATGTATGGCCTGGTTTTCTGCATTGGGATTGCAAGAGGCTTTTTCGGTCCGGCAACATTCTCCCTGATGGCGAAAATTGTACCTAAAGAACTGTATCCAAATTCGAGTACCTGGAACAGCAGCAGCTGGCAGTTGGCTACCATTATCGGGCCTGTGGCCGGTGGTTTTGTTAACTGGCTATGGGGAATTACAGCAGCCTATACTTTTATTGTGGTATTGGTTTCCATCTCACTGATCTGCATTTTTACACTTAAAAAACATCCTTCAACATACGTTCCGAAAGAAAATATATTTCATAGTTTAAAAGAGGGAATCCACTTTGTGTTTAAAACCAAAATGATGGTTTGGGCCATGAGTTTAGATCTTTTCTCGGTGTTTTTTGGTGGGGCAGTAGCACTGTTGCCGATGTTTGCGAAAGATGTTTTCCATTTGGGTTCTTATGGTTTGGGCATGATGCGTGGAGCGGCTTCGCTAGGCGCAGTAATTACCATGCTGGCCATGACCCGCTTTTCGCCAATGGGAAAGCCGTGGCGTAACCTGCTCATTGCAGTTACCGGTTTTGGTTTAAGTATCATCTGTTATGGCTTATCTAAAAATTTCTACTTAACCTTGTTTTTCCTGTTCCTCGAAGGATCGTTTGATAGCGTAAGTGTAATTATCCGCCAAACCATTATGCAATTGCTTACACCTGATGATATGCGCGGAAGGGTTTCGGCCGTAAATAGTATGTTTATAGGTTCATCGAACGAAATCGGCGAGTTTGAATCCGGCTTATCCGCAAGGTTGCTAACTTTAGTACCGGCCGTCGTTTTTGGAGGCAGCATGACGATCGCTATTGCCGGGATTACCTGGTTGAAAACGAAATCGCTTACCAAATTGAGTTTACAGGATATTAACGAGCAAACCACGAAGGCTGCTTAATTTAATCTTCCGAATTTTCGGGATTGATAATCTATTTTTTAGCGATAGGAAAGCAATGGGCTGCAAGTCTTTTCGGTAGTCCTGCCTTTCCTCCAATCTTTTTGGCAATGATGGTATGTTCTGTTGATTCAGTGCCGCAAAAAGTATTTCCGTACAGTCAGGTTTAATTTAGTAAGGCCTTTGCAGCTATTAGGGGTTGCAAGGCAGGGTGGTTAGCGTTGTAAACTTTAATAACCCGTTTGCTGGAAAGTTGACAACACTGAATATTATTATTTAAAAAGGTCTCTGGAGACACAGACCCTGGCTACGAGTCGTTGTCAACTTTAATAACCCGTTTGCTGGAAAGTTGACAACGCTGAATTATTATTACATAAAAAAGGTCTATGGAGACACAGACCTTGGCTACGAGGCATTGTCAACTTTAATAACCCGTTTGCTGGAAAGTTGACAACACTGAATTATTATTACATAAAAAAGGTCTGTGGAGACACAGACCTTGGCTACGAGTCGTTGTCAACTTTAATAACCCGTTTGCTGGAAAGTTGACAACACTGAATTATTATTACATAAAAAAGGTCTGTGGAGACACAGACCTTGGCTCGAAACGCAGCCCTGGCTATTAATTTCAAATAAGTTTAAAACTTTTTATTCTTGCCCCACATCAGGTAAATAATCGAGCCTATAAACGGAGCGAAAAGGATAATGATAAACCAGAGCACTTTTACCGTGAAACCCATGCTGCTGTTTCGAGATATATGGTACAACGCAGTTAATATTAACGCTAACCATAATATGGCTGCAATAATTACAATAATGGCGATCTGATTGCTTTCTACTTGTGCTAATAACATGGTAATATTATTTGTTCCTTAAGCTTCAACAACCCGCTCGCCAATTTGTTGGCGCCACATGGCCTGATATAAACCATTTTGTGCAATTAGTTCCTCATGTTTCCCTTGCTCAATAATATGGCCCTTCTCTAACACATAAATTTTATCAGCGTGTTTAATGGTCGATAAACGGTGGGCAATCAGTATCGTGATGTGATCGGTTAAATTAGAAACCAAACGGATCGTTTTAGTAATTTCTTCTTCCGTAATCGAATCGAGTGAAGAAGTAGCTTCATCAAAAACCAGGATATCAGGCTGACGCAACAATGCCCTTGCAATTGATAAACGTTGTTTTTCTCCACCAGAAACTTTAACCCCGCCTTCGCCAATTAACGAATCCAAACCTTTATCGGCGCGGGCTAACAAAGTCTGACAAGCAGCCTGGTTCAATACTTTGTAACACTCTTCATCAGTTGCATTAGGGTTAACGAATAACAGGTTTTCGCGAATAGTACCCGAGAACAGCTGTGTATCCTGTGTAACAAAGCCGATTTTTTCGCGTAAGGCATCAAGATCGATGTTATTGCTCGGAATGCCGTTATACAAAATCTCGCCTTCTTTCGGCTGATACAAACCAACCAGTAATTTCACCAAAGTGGTTTTCCCCGAACCTGATGGGCCAACAAAAGCAATGGTTTGTCCGTTGTGGGTTTTAAACGAGATATTTTCTAAAGCATTTCTGTTTGCAGTAAGGTGTTTAAAGCCAACAGCGCTAAAAGTAAGGTCTTTAATTTTTTCGATAGAAGTTGGATTTTCAGGTTTTTTATCAACAGGTGTGCTTAAGATTTTTTTAAAGTTACCTAACGAAACTTCAGCTTCGCGCCATGATAAAATTACATTTCCTAATTCCTGCAATGGTCCGAAAAGGAAGAACGAATAAAAAAGGAAGGAGAAATATTGCCCTGCAGAAATCGTATTATCGAAAATAAGCAGCAATAAAACCAGCACCATGGTACTGCGCACCAGGTTTACCGTAGTGCCCTGCACAAAACTCATACTGCGCACGTATTTTACCTTTTTAAGCTCCAGCCCAAGAATTTTATAGGTGGTTTTGTTCAGCCTTTCGATTTCCTGATCTGCAAGGCCCAAACTTTTAACCAGTTCGATGTTCCTTAACGATTCGGTGGTAGAACCTGCCAAAGCAGTAGTTTCGCCAACAATAGAACGCTGGATGGTTTTGATTTTGCGGCTTAAATACCAGCTCACGAAACTGATGATTGGAATGGCCGAAAAATAAACCAAAGTAACTTTATAACTTACTGAGATGGAATACACGATTACGAAAATCATTCCGATTAAGCTTACAAAAAGGATGCTGATAAAAGCCGTAATAAACTTTTCTGAATCTAAACGTACTTTTTGTAAAATGCCCAGGGTTTCGCCACTGCGCTGATCTTCGAAAACCTGATAAGGTAATTTTAAAGAGTGCTGTAAACCATCGGCGTACATTTTTGCACCAACTTTTTGAACGATTACGCTGGTGAAATAATCCTGAAAGTTTTTGGCAATACGCGATACCATTGCCGCACCAATGGCCAGGCCAATTAAACCCAACGAGCCCCAAAGGTACTGACTATAGGTTAACGAATCTTTTTTATTGATGAAACGGTCTAAAATCCGACCGGTAATATATGGATCTAAAAGTGAAAAGCCAATATTTATACCTGCAAGCAATAGCGCTAAAGCCACAATCCACTTGTGGTGTTTCAGGTAGTTAAGTAATAATCCCATTAAGTTTTGTTGTTTGTGAATGCAAACATAAAAAAAGGGAACGGATAAAAATCCATTCCCTTTTTTTATGACTTTATAAAGTGATTGCTCTTTCTTTAAGATAGTGTGGTTATGTGTTAAAGTATAGGTGCCAATACTTTGTAAAATATTCCTAAATTTAAGGTGTAATCATTTTTTTGAAAATTGGAAGAACTATTAGTGTATGTTGCTCCATCATGTTCATCATAATAGCTAGAGCTTAGGTTGGTATCACTTATTAGGATAGCATCCTGTTTCAATAAAATTCTATTTTCCTTAAAATTATTGGATTTAATGATAGCATTATTGGTAACCATTGGTGGCTGGTATTCTGATGGACCGTATGGGCCACTGCTTGATAAAGATGTTTCTTGCCTTATATTATATTCAAATTTGACATTGTCTTGCGGAACTGTTGGCGTTGAGCCGGTCATATCTGAGTAGAAGCATAAGTATATATCTGCAGTAGTACGGCTTTCTCCTCCTGTTTGGTACTGAGAAGCAATGTATCTGCTTTGTTTATTCTGATATTCTATTCTTGCGTATATTGGCTGGGTATCAATATTAATCCTGAATTTGGTTTTCACCACAGTGTGATCATTTAAATGGCTCAAGCTAAAATATATCGGCACACCAGGGTTACTTGATGAAAAGCTCCCGCCTTTAATAATAAACTGTACAAAAGCATCAAATCCATTAACTGTTTCAACAGCATCGCTGCCATCGGCACCAATAATGTAAATCTTCATGGAAGATTCGTCGATTATTCTCTTTTCTTCTTCAGTTGTAGAGCTGCTTCCAGAAACGAAGAGGGCTTTAAATGCGGAGTTATAGGCATTATTAACAGCCTCATAAGAGTAATCAGATTCTATAGCCATTATGCCCATACGTCCATAAGTAATCGAACTCACGTATGTAGGTGTTTTTTGGTTTAAAGCGTTCAGGTCTACATTATCATTCATTAATTTTCCGTCGGCAGGTATATCTAAGTCAAGCGTAAAATTTTTCTGAATAAACTTTGCATAAATGCCTGTTCGTTTCGAAAT
Source organism: Pedobacter sp. 22226 (assembly GCF_052045455.1). Classification (NCBI taxonomy): domain Bacteria; kingdom Pseudomonadati; phylum Bacteroidota; class Sphingobacteriia; order Sphingobacteriales; family Sphingobacteriaceae; genus Pedobacter; species Pedobacter sp. 22226. The sequence continues at coordinate 55,397 of NZ_JBQEPB010000013.1, forward strand.
CTTATCAATGGTTTCGGTACTGTTTGATGTTTTACGCCCAAAAAGAGTTCCTGTTTTTACATTCGAACCAAAAGCGAGTTTGAGTTCATCATAAGCACTAAACTTTTCTAAACTATAAGAAAAACCTGCAACTTGCGATCCAATATCATTTTGTGCTAGGATATTTGTAACAAAGTTTCTGGTTGCCGAAAGTGATGGATTGGTAATTACACCGCTTACTCTTTTAGCCTGGAACGAAACTGAAGCCGTAACCGGTTTTACTGAAGATTGAAATTCGGATATAGGAGTAAAATTTAAATCAGCAATAGAGTTTCCCTGAAGTAGTGATGCGGCATATATGTATCTTTCATAGGCAGAGTTTTTCATCAGGGCAATTTCATCCGTTTCTACAAATAATGTTCTGCCAAAATCGTTTGCCCATAAACTGTCTTTATAAATATCGGCACCACTTAGTTTTTTTTGGTCTAAAATGTTCTTGATTGATTGACTTGTATAAGCAGATGAACTACCTTCTATATTGATATCAATAACTGGATCAGCAAACTTTCCGCTAAATGTAGATTGCGGTATTAAAGTGGTTTCGTTTTTTCTACACGATGCTAGAATAGCGAAACAAGCCATAAATAGTATATATTTTTTCATTAAATATGTTGTCTAAACTTAAAAAATCGCCATGCCCTGAATTTATTTTTAAGTTTGGGCACAGCGATCGAATGTGGACGGTGATATTAATTTTTAGGGAAATTAACCAGGAATCTGGTTCTGAAAATTGAATTATCGCTTAAATAACTCAACGTGTAATATAACGGGAAACCAGGTGTTTGTGGTGTATAATTTCCGCCAGAAATTATATATTGTCTAAATGCATCGTAGCCGTTAATAGATTGTGCAACTGATTCGCCTTCGCCACCAACATCATAAATTTCAATTGACGAATTATCGATAATAGTTTTTAAAGAATCTGCTATAGATGCTCCGCCGCTTACAATACCCGCATTAAATGCAGCTTTAAAAGCTCTTGTTAATGACGAATAATTATAATCAGACTCAACCTTGATCATGCCCATTCTTCCATAGGTGATAGAGCTTACATAAACAGGAGAATATGGGCCCAGCTGACTTGGGTCTACAGAATTATCCAATAAGTTGCCATCTTCAGGCAAATCCATATCTAAGGTAAAGTTGCGTTGAACAAACTTGGCTATAAGTCCGGTTTTCTTCTCAATTTTGGTCTTGTTTACAGATGCACTGGCATTAAAAATACTGCCTACTTTAATATTGGCACCAAATGCAAGTTTAAATTCATCGTAATACGTAAACTGATTCATATCAAAGCTAAAACTCGCTATCTCTTTACCCGAAAAGCTGTCAGAATAAATAGATTCAAGAAAAGACCGGGTGGCAGATAAGCTTGGTTTATTGATTATTCCCGAAACATTTGCGGCATGTGCCGATACTGATACTGTGATCGGTTTAACTTTATTTTGATATTGAGATAGTGGCTTATAGGTTAAATCAGATATTGAGTTTCCTTGTATTAAAGATCCAGGGAAGATATAACGCGAATAATTTGTTAATGCAACCTGCTCATCCGACTCTATAACCAGGCTATGGCCTGTATCGCCAGCCCAAACACTATCTTTAATTAGTTCTGTATAACTTTTTTTGTTGCTGTTAATTAAGCTTTTAACAGGATTGCCCTGGCCGGTAATGCTAATAACCGTATCGGGGAATTTCAATAGTTTTTTAAGTGTTCCCTCGCCTTTTTCTTTTGAATTTGTTTCTTGTAACTGCGCTGTTTTTTTACAAGATGTTGCTGTGAAAACTGCAATGGCAGCAACCGCAATAAGCGTTTTTAAATTGTTTTTCATGGGTTTGATAAATTAAGATAGATATTGTTTATTAATATTTTTTCATTTCAGTTTAATGTTTGATTTAATTATTCTTTGATACTCTGTTTTGCCAAATACTTCTGTTTTGGGAGCATAAACATTATTTGTTGTCCCAGATTTGGTTTTGGATAGTTTGTTGTTTGCAGATATCCTTTTTTGTATATACCCCATGTCGTTTAAAGCAGTGTATAGCCCTTTTTCTTCTAACTCACCGAAATCTGTTTCAACATCGTCATCAGTAGTTATGGTTGTGGGCATGCCATCAAAATAATCACCTTCATTGTTGGCATTAAGGTTCTGAAATAATGAAAGGTAAAGGGGGTATGATTTTATTATCACAGGGAAAAATCCAATTGGCTTTCCGAAGGTTTTAATAGGCTCAATTAATGTTTCACTGGTTCTTACACCTATAAGCTTTACATCCATGTAAGGTTTTAAACAGTTAATCAGTAACTCACTTGCAGAAGCGGTTTTTTTACTAACAATAAAATATACTCTGGTTAAGTTATTTAAACCCGAACTTTTTTTAAAAAATGATGTGTTTCCTTCAAGAGAATAATCGCCATCTGCAAAAGTGGCAACCCTGCCATTGATAATCAGTGCCGGAGTGCCATCATCGTTTAAAATCGGCTGTTTGGCCAATAGGTTGGCACCTCCACTCTGCATGAGTGAGTTGTACTTTTCCTTTCTCATTATTTTGCCATTGATACTTTGTGGCGCAATGATGTTTGCGAAATTCTCACAGGTTGTTACATCTCCACCACCGTTGTATCTTAAATCTATAATCAATTCTTTTACCGCGTTACTATTAAAATATGCAAAAGCGTTATTTAAACTTTCATCTTGGCCTCTAGGACTAAAAAATTTTAAATATGAGATATACCCAACATTGGTATTATTGACTTTTAATATGGCTACCTTATTTACAGGATCACTGATGTATGCAGAACGTTTAAGACTAAATTTTTGCGATTGATATGCATTAGATTTTCCATTTAGCGTAAGTTCAACTTTATCGAAATCAAAAGCATTTTTAATGTATTTATAAAAATCTGCAGTGTTTTCACCTTTTCTTCCATTAATTTCTTCCACTTTCATCCCTCTCCTAATGCCAGCTTTTTCTGCAGGAGAGTTTTTTATTACATATTCTATATAAATTGCAATATTGCCAAGCGCTACCATTGTAATGCCGTAATTATTACCTATATCCGTTAGCTTGTAATCAGTTTGTACACTGTTGCCTTTTTTATCAAGTATGATAGAAAATTTTGTTTCTGCTGGGCTCGACTGATAAAATTCATATGATTTTCCAGTTTCAGGATTTATAGCATAACCGGCAATATCAAATATCTCTTTGTTGTATGTGGCAATATCATTTCCGCCTGTATATTTAGAAGTATTAAAATCTGCTTGCTTTGGAAGTCGATCACTCCAGTAATATATTTGCTTTGCATATAGAAATATGGAGTCTAATACCTGTTTCTGTTCAGTGTTTTCAGGCTGCTGTACATTGTCTAAATCTTTTCTGCATGAATGTGTAAATAGACAATAAACAATTAAAAATAATATTCTTCTTGTATTTTTATAAAGCATTGGGACGTTATGTATTACCTCAAATGTATATTTATAACTATTTTGTTGATGTTATTTTTGTGTTAACGTTTTGTGCATTTTTTTCTGTTTTAAGGTTTTTAATCTGCCTCAATATTATTTCATGTACAAAATTATCAGGTGCTTGTATTGTGATTAAAGCAAAGCGTTTTGTTTAAACTAAAAAATAAAATCTTCAATTTTGTTGCTTAATGGGTGGTATTGGTATTAATTAGAACTAACATTAAATTAATATTAGCTGGTGGAGTTAAGATAATGTTAGCATCACAATTTAAATATCTTATTGTAAACTAAATTTTTCCTGATTGTCTCTATTTAAATCAATAATTAATAACTTAGTTGTATGGTTACCGTCCGAACCCCTAGGTTTATCGGCAATATATCCCTCATTAGGTGTTTTAATTACCTGATCTCATCCCAAAAAAGGCGAAAGCCAATCATCCCACAATAATAACAGTGCTTAGGCTTAGAGCCTTAGTGCATTTTTTGAATATTTTTTAATGCGCTCTGCAGATTAATCTGTAGTTGCAACTACAAATCGCATACGTAAGGGGCTGCATTTGATGCTGGCAGGATCGCAATCGATAGTGGAGGGGTAGAAATCAATACTGGCGGCTTCGCATAGGATAGTGGAAGGTGCGCACTTGATAATGAATATAGCGCAATCAATACTGGCGGCTTCGCATAGGATAGTGGCAGGTGCGCACTTGATAATGAATATAGCGCAATCAATACTGGCGGCTTCGCATAGGATAGTGGCAGGTGCGCACTTGATAGTGCACATCGCGCAATTGATACTGACGGCTTCGCATAGGATAGTGGCAGGTGCGCACTTGATAGTGAACATAGCGCAATTGATACTGACGGCTTCGCAAAGGATAGTGGAAGGTGCGCAATTGATAGTGGACATAGCGCAATTGATACTCGCGGCTTCGCATAAGATAGTGGCAGGTGCGCACTTGATAGTGAACATAGCGCAATTGATACTGGCGGTTTCGCAAAGGATAGTGGAATAGATCGATGGAACAGGCTTGCTTAACAACGCATTGAATAACGGAAAATCACTTAGTAATAATCTATTTAAAAACGAAAAACAATGACACAAAAAGAAGAGAATTATTTAACAATGGCCAATGTAACACTTCAGGTATTGAATGCGAACAAGTCGATCTGGTCTGAGCAGTCTGTATTTAGTAAAATTGTTACTGATATAGAGGAAGATGTACACAGTATTAATTCGGCCATAAACAGTGCTGGTATTAAAAGCACCGGGGCAACAGCAACCAAATACCAAACTGCAGATGCGGCCATTAACTGTGCGGTTAAATACTCCGGTTTGGCGCAGATCCATGCGCTGGAAACTAATAATGCCATATTATTTGATGAGCTTAAAATATCTGCCTGGAGCTTAGAACGATTAACTGATCAACAATTAATCCCTACATTGGAACATATTTATAGCCGAATTAATGCCTTAAAAGATAAACTTAAACCTTATGGTGTATCGAAGGATGACCTGGAACTGTTTCAGAAACATATTGAAAACTTTAAACAGCATAAAGACCAGCCAAGAGTAGTTATAGCCGAACGAAAAGGATTTAACAATGCCATACCAACCTTGATAATGGAACTTAAAACATCATTTTTTAAACTGGATAAATTGATCAAAATCTGGGAAAGCACAAATGAAAAGTTTGTAAGGGATTATGAAAATGGCAGGACTGTGATTCCTTTAGGGGCAAGGCATAAAAAGGACGGAACGCCACCGGCGCAAATGTAGATAACAAATCTATTTCGGTGGGTGGAAACACGCCACCGATAGACGAAACACATGGAAATACAGTTAGAAGAAAATATTCCTTTAAACGACGCAGATTTAAAGCACATAGAAATTCAGGAAAAAGGATTTAAGAAGGTGCTTCCGATGGTGTTAGGAGGAAGTGTATTTTTATTGATGGCATTTACGGCGCTACTGTTGAAACATCATTTTGCAGATTTTAAATACTACGATTATATTTTGTTTGTAGGTGCCGGCTTTGCCATGTATGGTTTTTGCTATTGCTTTGCCTGGCTGGTAATGCGCTACGATAGCGCCAATTGGAAAAAAGATAGAGAAGAGGGTAAAAACAAATTGATTAGTGTGGTAATTAACCGCGATAAAACAGAACATGCAGAATACCTTACTTTTGCCGGGCCTGCTAAAAATGAAAAAATAAGAATCAGGGTAAAACCCGAAGATTATTCGCGTTACGCAATAGGAACAAACGTATCTGTGGTCTATTTAAAATTTAGTAAGGAAGCGCTTGAAATACTAAATATGGATTAAATGGAAGCATACCGACGGACTTGTATCATGAAAGGCGGATACGAGCCTGCATACATAAAATATTTTTTTTTCACCTGGGATTCGTTGCGATGGGACGATCTGTTAATATTATAGTTTATAACTCCGACGTGGACCAATCTAAGGTGTCTTATAACGTCCTCGGGACGTATGCCGGGTAGCCAATTTTTAATTGGCGTTTTCGTTCCGTAGGAACGTCTGGTTAATTATTCATTAATAAACAAATCATATAAGACAAAAAACGGCCGATAAACTAATACCGGCCGTTTCTCATTTTTACGCTTTTACAGTTAACCATGCATAACAGTTTTCAGTTGGTAATTTGCGGTAAGCAATTTAACAATGTTATAGTTAGGCAATTGAACGGTTCGCTATTCACAATTAACCCACTGAGCGTAGTCGAAGGGTAAAAAGTTAACCGATTAACCATTATGGCAGTTTTCAGTTAACAATTTAACAATCAAGCAATGCAACAATTAGGCGTTTCGCATCAATTAACCAATTCAAACAATTAACCAGTTAACCCCAAGGGTTATTTCTTCTCAGCAGTATATTTATCGCTGAATTTTTTATCTAACTGTTTGTGCAAATTATCCAGGTTGATGTCTCTTCCCTGAATAAAAGCCTGTTCCACTTTATTGGTGCGCATATCCAAAGCATCGCCGGCAGAGATAAAAAACGTTGCATCTTTGCCCGTTTCAATACTTCCGGTGGTTTTATCAACACCCATCGCTTTTGCTGCGTTTAGGGTAATGGTTGATAATGCTTTTTCTTTATCCAGTCCCCAGGCTGTAACCGTACCGGCCATAAAAGGCAGGTTGCGTTGTTGCCAGTAACCATCAATACTCAGCACGACGTTTAAACCCGCATTGGCCAATACCGCGGCATTTTTATAGGGCATGTTTACATCATCATCATTGTTATTCGGCAAAGCATGAGGCTGTTTTACCACCAAGGTAATGTTGTTGTCTTTAAGGAAATCGATTACCAGATAAGCTTCATCTGCGCCTGTAATTACCGGGGTAATGCCGAATTTCTTAGCGAAATTAACGGCCGCAACAATATCCTTCTGACTATCGGCCGCAATAAATAATTTTTCGTTGCCAGCGAATACCTTTTTCATCGCTTCGAAACGGGTATTAATTACCTCAGGTTTGCTGATTTCTGAATAAGCCTTCGCCTCGGCAAAGAAAGAAGTTAACTGCGCAATGGCAGCCTGTGTTCTTTCGGCCAAAGCCTCGGGCGATGCCTGCTGACGGCCGAAACCACCAAAACCACCCCTGAAACGTGGGGTAACCGGCCAGGTAACATGCATGGCATCGTCAGTTTTAATTGCTGCATCTTCCCAGTTCCAGGCATCGAGCTGAACCACTGATGAACTGCCCGAAACGGTGCCGCCCTGTGGGGTTGGCTGTGCCATTAATACGCCGTTGCTGCGTAATGTTGCCGGAACTTTCGAATCGGTATTGTAAGCCACGATAGAACGGATGTGCGAATTAAAATCGCCTATTTCCTGAAAATCCAAGGTGGCTTTTACCGCTTCAATTTCTGTTAAACCCAGGTTGGTGGTTGCCGCAATAAAACCCGGATAAATGTGTTTGCCTGTGGCTACAATGCGCACTACATCATCCTGTAGTACTTGCCCGTTGGCCGTAACCGAAATAATTTTGCCGTTGCCAAAAAGAATGGTTCCGTTTTCGATTACCGTTCCGTTGCCCACGTGCACGGTTGCACCTGTGATGGCGATCGTCTTGCTCTGTTTTTTAGCTGGCGAAATGTTTGCCTGTGCAAAACACAGCAAGCTTGTTGCCGATAAAGCCAGACTTAAAATATATCTTTTAGTGTGCATGTTCTTTCTCGTTTAATTCTGCTGAATAGTTTTCTAAAGTTTCGCAATTGTACAGGCGCGGGGCATCACCCATCGGGCGTTGCATGCGGCCACCTTTGCTTTTGCTCTCTAACATTTTTTGGATTAAACGGGCTTTCTCTACCTGTTGTGCTTTGATAATTTGAGCATCTTTATCGATATCCCAGTAAGCCACACCATCTACAAATGTTTTCTCAGCCCTGGCATAAATAGAAAGCGGATTAGCTGTCCAGATCACCACATCGGCATCTTTACCTGCCTTTAAACTGCCCACTTTATCATCAATGTGCAACATCCTGGCGGGATTAAGTGTTACAAACTTCAAAGCGTCTTCTTCCGGAACGTTACCGTATAAAACTGATTTTCCGGCTTCCTGGTTTAGGTGACGGGCCATTTCAGCATCATCAGAGTTGAAAGCGGTGGTAATACCCACATTATGCATAATTTTCCCGTTGTAAGGAATTGCCTCAGCAACTTCGTTTTTATAAGCCCACCAATCAGAGAAAGTCGAACCTGCAATGCCATGTGCTTTCATTTTATCGGCCACTTTATAACCTTCTAAAATGTGTGTAAAGGTGTTGATTTTAAAGCCCAGGCTATCGGCCACATGGATGAGCATGTTAATTTCGCTCTGCACATAAGAGTGGCAGGTAATGAAACGTTTGTTGTTCAGGATTTCTACAATGGCATCCAGTTCAAGGTCTTTACGTACACTGTTACCTTTTACCGATAATGCTTTTTGGTATTCTTTTGCCCGGGTAAACTCATCAACAAAGGTTTGCTCAACCCCCATACGCGTAACCGGGAAACGGGCGCCCGTACCGAAGTTACTTTGTTTAACATTTTCGCCCAATGCGAATTTGATGAAACCATCGGCACCAGCAAATTTCAACTCTTCGGGCGATTTGCCCCAACGTAATTTAATCAGTTGCGACTGTCCGCCGATTGGGTTAGCCGAACCGTGTAAAATATGTGAAGTGGTAATCCCACCCGCCAGCTGACGGTAAATATTTACATCTTCGGAGTTGATGATATCGGCCACACGTACCTCAGCCGAAACCGATTGTGCCCCCTCGTTAATACCACCTGCACCTGCAATGTGCGAGTGCTCATCAATAATACCAGCCGTAATGTGTTTACCCGTAGCATCGATTACTTTTGCACCACTTGCCGAAAGGTTTTTACCAACAGCTTTAATCTTTCCGTTTTCTAAAAGTACATCAGCATTTTGAAGGATGCCGTCTTTCTCGTTCGTCCAAACCGTACCATTTTTAATCAGCACCGTTTCCTGTTTAGGCAATTCGGTACTGCCAAAGGCAGAGAAAGGATAAATTACCGGACCCATGGCTAAAGCAGCTTTAGGTTCGTCTTTTTTAGGTGTTTCTTTTGCTGCTTCTTTGTAGATAGCTGTAAATTTTCCGGTGCTACCATCAGCCAAAGCCGATTCTCCTTTAATGGTTACCGGATTTGCCGAAGTAATGTAACCGCTTAAACGGACATCGCCCTTAGGGTTTTTCTTTAAGTTGAAATTAACGCTGATCCAATCGCCATTACGTGTAAAAGTGGCGGTGGTTTTTACGCTATCGGCACCGGTTCTTTCAATCGCAGCGGTTGATCCGCCACCGGTACCGGTAATTTTTAAGGTGAGGGCACCAACACCGTCAACGTTTAAATTATAAGTGCCGCGTACATCGCTCACATCCATTTTGTTGACCACAAAACGTTTGCCTTGCACCCAGTTTTCGAAGATGATGTTCCCGTTTTTGAACAGGTTATCCGAAGAGATCAAAAAGTTGGCAACTTTTCCTTTTTCCAGTGAGCCTACCTTATCGCTGATGCCTAATAATGAGGCAGGGATTTCAGTAACCGATTGTAAAGCTTGTTTTTCGGTTAAACCGTTTTCTATTGCCGTGCGGATATTGGTCCAGAAATCGCGGCTGTTCTCCAATCCGAAAGCCGTTAAAGCAAATTTAATTCCTGCTTTTTCCAGACTAGCCGGATTGGTTGGCGCCAGCTCCCAGCCTTTCATCTGCGATAAACTAACGTTCCGGGCTTCTGCAGGATCTTCTACATCATAAGCTTTAGGGAAAGTTAAAGGAATAATCAAGCTTGCACCTGTTGCCTTAACTTCGTTGATGCGTTGGTATTCATCACCTGTTGATTTGATGATGTATTTCTTGCCGAATTCTTTACCGATTTTATCAGCACGGAGGATGTTCTGCCATCCATCAACCTCAAAAATTTGTGGTATAGTTTGTTGTTTACCAAATTCATCAAGCGAGATATTGTATTCGTCTTTTTGTTTGCCATACCATTGTGCATCGTAATAAGTTTGGCGCAACAAAGCAATCGAACCCATTAATGAAGTAGGATAATCGTTTGATGATGTTCCCTTGTTAAACGAATAATTTGCTGCGGTTTGATCTTTCAAAATCACACTATTATCTGCACCCTCATTTAAGGTAACCGCTGCCGAAACACCACGGGCAATGCCATCGCGGCTAATTACATTTACGCTTCCGAAACCCACTTTACGCAGTTCATCGGCTTTTTTGCTGTCGGTAGAAAAAATGTTTTTCACATAAGTTTCTGGTCTGATCGATTCGTTCCATCCATAAGCACCTTTTTTGGTCGATACGAAGACAGACTGGCGCTGACCGCCAAAACCACGTTGTTGTGCTGGCGCCTCTGCAAGGCCATAGCTGGTAAATGCGTCAATTAAAGAAGGATAAACAAATTTTCCTTTTAAATCGATCACTACATAACCTTTTGGTACGGCTAAACCGGCGCCAACGCCCTGTATGGTTTGTCCTTTAATTAAAAGTGTTGCATTGGTGAGGGTTTGATTGGCATTTACTACTATTGTTGCATTGGTGAAGGCAAACATTCCGGGTCGGGTATCAAAAGAGCCATTAACCGGGAAGGTAGTTTGCTGTGCAAACAGAAATGTAGTAGAAATTACCAGCCCAATAGCGAGTAAAATTTTCTTCATAATAAGTTTAGGGTTTAATTTGTTTAAAACTAATATAAATTAGCCTTCATTTGGCTGAATATCCTATTTTTTACAATTAATGTCTATTTTTGACTAAACATATTTGATAAAAATGTACAACATCTTAAAATCTGCGCACTCCGGATGGCGCTACATCGTATTAATTCTATTGGTTATTGCAGTAATCAATGCTTTATCGGGCTGGTTGGGTAATAAAACTTACACAGAAGGTAACCGCAAACTGAATGTATTTACACTGATTAGTGTACATATTCAATTTTTGATCGGGTTGGTGCTGTATTTCCTGAGTCCTTTAACAAAATTACCAATGAGCGATGCCATTGGTCGTTATTTTAAGGCCGAGCATACCTCGATGATGATTATTGCCATCATTTTGATTACCGTAGGTAATGCTAAATCGAAAAAAGTAACCGAAGCCGTAGCAAAACACCGAACCATTGCCGTTTTCTTCAGCTTAGCGTTGATCCTGATTATCGTTGCCATTTTGTTAATGGTTAAAGATGTTCCCGGAAGATCTTTTTTTGGGGTTTCTTAACAGGATATTTCTGGTGAATTAAATATAGGATCCTGCTTTAACCGAGCGGGATTTTTTCGTTGCTGTCATGCTGAATGCAATGAAGCATCTGAAAGCGAAGGGCCGCAGGCTTTAAAGGATCCCTCGCTACGCTCAGGATGACACGGGAATTAAGGCTCATGATTTCAGACTTCCGACTCCGGACTAAACTTATTTTCATAAATATTTCGCTTTTTCAAAATTCTTTATATTTTTGTGGCTCATGATCAACAATATACATACATGGCTTTGGCAAAGTAATTCGAAAACGGATTGCGCTGGCTGCGTATGAAAAAAATATAGTTTATCAACCTAAACCTTATTAAAGAACCATTAAAGCCCGGCGTAGAACCACACGCCGGGCTTTTTATTGTTAAAAAAAACGGAAATGCAAACCTTAAGCCCTATAGCTTACACCATTTACCTTTATCATGTATAAAATAAATACGACTTACAAAAAGATGCTTGCCGATACCACTACACCAGTGAGCATTTATTTACGTTTACGGGATGTGTACCCCAACAGCATCTTACTCGAAAGTTCTGATTACCACAGCAGGGAAAACTCGATGAGTTTCGTTTGTGCAGATCCTGTTGCCGGAATTATCTTAAAGGGATCGCGGCTGGAAACCTATTTTCCTGATGGAGCGGTAGAAATTACCGAAAGCAAAAACCTGATTGATGAAATAGCGGATTTTAAAGATAAATTTAAAGAAACGGAATTACCTGAAATCAAGTTTATTTCGAGCGGATTGTTCGGTTACTTCACCTGGAACGCCGTACAGCATTTTGAAGATATTAAATTTACTTCCGAAACACCCGAAGGCGAAGAGATTCCGGAGATGCAGTACCATTTGTACCGCTACATCATCGCTATCGATCACTTTAAAAACGAAATTACCCTTTTCAAAAATACTTTCGAAGGCGAAGAAAAAGGCGGACTGGAAAAAATGGAGTACCTGATCCAGAATAAAAATTACCCTGAATATAAGTTTCAGACAAGGGGGCCGGAATCTTCGAATTTAACCGATCAGGGTTTTATGGATCTGGTATCTAAATTACAGAAGCACATTTATCGTGGTGATGTGTTTCAGATTGTACCTTCGCGGGCATTTAAACAAGCTTTTTCTGGTGATGAATTTAATGTATATCGCTGTTTACGTTCCATCAACCCTTCACCTTATCTGTTTTATTTCGATTACGGGAACTTTAAGCTTTTTGGTTCTTCGCCGGAAGCGCAGATTACCATCAAAAATAATTCAGCAAATATCTTCCCGATCGCGGGAACCTTTAAACGCAGCGGAAACGATATAGAAGATGCCGAACAGGCCCGCAAACTGGAGCAGGACCCTAAAGAAAGTGCAGAACACGTAATGCTGGTCGACCTGGCCAGGAACGATTTAAGCAGGCACTGTAACCGCGTAGAGGTAAAATCATTTAAAGAAGTACAGTATTATTCGCACCTCATCCACCTGGTAAGCAAAGTAAGCGGACACCTGCAGGAAAATGTAAGCGCTTTTAAAGTAGTGGCCGATACCTATCCGGCAGGTACTTTGAGTGGTGCACCAAAATATAAAGCCATGCAACTGATTGACGAAAACGAAAAGCTGGGCAGAAATTTTTATGCGGGAGCGATTGGTTTTATGGGTTTTAACGAAGATTTTAACCACGCCATCATGATCAGGACCTTTATGAGCAAAAATAACGAACTGCATTACCGTGCAGGGGCCGGTATTGTTGCCGATTCGGTACCGGAAACCGAAATGCAGGAGGTAAACAATAAAATTGCCGCGCTGCGTAAAGCGGTAGAGATGGCAGAAGGAATTTAGGTTGATGTAAGATGGAAAATGTGAAATGGATGATGTAAATAAAGATATATAATGGAAGATATAAATAAAAAAACCGTATTGGTTATCGATAACTACGACAGTTTTACCTACAATTTGGTGCATTTAATTAACGAAGTTGGTTATGAGGCCGAAGTTTGGAGAAACGACAAGTTCGATTTAGCCGATGTAGATAAATACGATAAAATTTTGCTTTCACCAGGACCTGGCATTCCTGAAGAAGCAGGCTTGCTGTTGGATGTCATCAGAACTTACGCGCCAACAAAGAGTATTTTTGGGGTATGTTTAGGTCAGCAGGCCATTGCCGAAGTTTTTGGTGGTACCTTATTAAATCTGGGCAGGCCAATGCACGGAATTGCCACACCGGTAACGGTGGTAGATGGCGATGAGCCTTTGTTCTGGGAATGTCCGCAAACCATAAATGTTGGTCGTTACCACAGTTGGGTGGTGAGTAAAGAGAACTTTCCTTCGTGTTTAAAAATCACAGCAAGAGATCACAAAAGTGAAATTATGGCGTTAAGGCACGAAACATTGGACGTGCGGGGCGTACAGTTCCACCCCGAAAGCGTACTTACTGAGTACGGCAAGCAGATGATGGAGAATTGGTTGACTGCTTAACCCCCTAGCCCCCTTAAGGGGGGACTAAATGCTGTTAACAAGAATTAAATTAAAATTAATCTATGCAAAATAACATGAACGATGGAACGAAAAAGTCCCCTTCAGGGGATTTAGGGGCGAATATTTTAGATAAAATCGTATTACGTAAAAAAGAAGAAATCGCGGCAGCGAAAGCACTCGTTTCTATCAATGATTTAGAGCATTCGGTGCATTTTAAAAGAAAGCCTTATATTTTTAAAGACTTCTTACTGGCAGATGATCGTACCGGTATTATTGCCGAATTTAAGCGCCGATCACCTTCAAAAGGTTTAATTAACGGCATTGCCGATGTTGCGGAAGTTACACAGGCCTACAATGCAGCAGGTGCATCTGCACTTTCGGTACTGACGGATGTAGATTTCTTTGGCGGTAAAACCGACGATATTTTGGCTGCAAGGGCTGCAAATAACATCCCGATCCTAAGAAAAGATTTTATGATCGACGAATACCAGATTTTAGAAGCCAAAGCCTGGGGCGCTGATATTATTCTGTTGATTGCGTCGATATTAACCCCGCAGCAAATCAACGATTTTGGGAAATTTGCAAAAGATTTGGGCTTAAATGTACTTTTAGAAGTACATAACCTCGAAGAACTGGAACGGAGTATCTGCCCTAACCTAGATGCCATTGGGGTAAACAACAGAAACCTGGCCGATTTTACCGTTAATATCCAAACCTCTTTCGACCTGGTGAATAAAATCCCTGATGAGTTTTTAAAAATCTCGGAAAGTGCAATTAGTAATCCGCAGACCATTAAGGAACTAAAAGCCGCGGGCTTTAACGGGTTTTTAATCGGCGAAAATTTTATGAAGACCGATAATCCGGGAGCTTCTATTAAGGAATTTGTAGCGCAGATTTAGCTTATTCTAAACCTCGCAGGTTTCGGAAACCTGCGAGGTTTGAGCACAAAATACGTTGGCAAATTTCGTATCTTTGTACCAATTACATGGGAAAACAAAAATTATATGATACTGCCGTTGTGCAGGAACGGGCAATTTTAGTTGGTGTGGTTACACCTGGCGAAAAAGAAGCCCAAACAAAAGAATATTTAGATGAGCTGGCCTTTTTGGTTGATACAGCTGGCGGGAAGGTAGAAAAGGTTTTTACACAAAAAATGTTAAAGCCAGAACGTGCTACATTTGTGGGTACAGGTAAGCTCGAAGAAATTAAAGCCTACGTAAAATCGGAAGAAATTGATGTGGTGGTTTTTGATGATGAGTTATCTCCATCGCAACTGCGCAATATCGATCGCGAGCTTGGTGTGAAAGTATTGGACAGAAGTAACCTGATCCTCGATATTTTTGCGAACAGGGCCCAAACGGCACAGGCAAAAACTCAGGTAGAGCTGGCACAGTTACAATATGTTTTACCCCGCTTAACGGGTATGTGGACCCACTTAGAACGCCAGAAAGGTGGTATCGGGATGCGCGGACCGGGTGAAACCCAAATTGAGAGTGACAGGCGTATTATTTTAAATAAAATTTCGCTGTTAAAAGAGCGTTTAAGAAATATCGACCGTCAGAACGAAACACAGCGTAAAAACCGCGGTCAGCTGATCAGGGTGGCTTTGGTTGGTTACACCAACGTGGGGAAATCCACCATTATGAACATGCTTTCCAAATCGGAAGTGTTTGCTGAAAATAAGTTATTTGCAACCCTGGATACGACTGTTCGCAAGGTAGTGATCGAAAATTTACCTTTCCTGCTTTCTGATACTGTTGGATTTATCCGCAAACTCCCTCACCATTTGGTAGAATGTTTTAAATCTACTTTAGATGAGGTACGCGAAGCCGATTTACTGATCCACGTGGTAGATGTGTCGCATCCTAACTTCGAAGATCAGATTAACACGGTTAACGAAACGCTGAAAGATATTGGCGCGATTGATAAAGACATGATTTTGGTTTTTAACAAAATTGATGCCTACGTTTCGCCAGAGGTTGACAGTGAAGAGGATGATGGAAAGCTTACTTTGGAAGACTTTAAGAAAAGCTGGATGAGTCATGATAAAGTGCCGGTATTGTTTATTTCGGCTACCCAAAAAGAGAACTTAGAAGAGTTTAAAACGTTATTGTACGATAAGGTTAAAGCTGCGCACGTAGCAAGATACCCGTATGATAGTAACCTTTTATATTAAATGATCAATCACCAATTTTCAATGATCAAACCGAAAGGGGAATAAGGACCAATGTTCAAATTCCAATGATCAAACTGAAGCGTTGTTGGAAAATAATCAATAATCAAATCACAATGATCAAACTAAAGCACGTGGCTTAAAGTTACTTGGAAAATGATGATTGGAAATTGTGATTTGCTAATTGCAATTTGAACATTGGTCATTGAACTTTGATTATTGTTATTTGGTAATTGGTCATTGTGATTTTTTAATAATTGCATTAAAAATTAGCATGAGTTGATTGGCTTCATCTATGAGAAGTAATTTTGTAGGTTCTAATTCTTTTTTATCTTCGATATCGATTAAATTAAGCCAAAGTTTGGTTTCTTTTGATTCTTTTCGGCAGATTTTGATGCGATAGATAAAGTCAGCTTTGCTTAATGATTCGTTGGCTTCAATATAATTTGCAGAAACAGATCCCGAAGACCTAACAACCTGCTTAATATCCTGAATATTAATAATATTATGGGTAACTTTTTTACAATATGACCTAACTGATTGGGCAAACAGGAAAGTCCTTTCTTCAAGATTAAAATTTGCTCCGTTGCCCATTAATTAAATATAAGTATTTTTACAAAAAATCAGCGGCAGTGAACTGCCCTAATATTTTACATTTTTAATATATTATCAATCTCATTTGTAGTTCAAAAACAGATTATGGTCTGATAATTGACTATTTGGATTGATGATTTTAGAACCTTATCAATTTAATTTTATCGGCTGTAGATGGTCTGATAATTGATTATTGGTAATTGATAATTATAAACATTATGGAAAGTAAACGTCAGCAGAAATTTGCAGGAGTATTACAAGAGGAGTTGGCACAGGTTTTTCAGCGCGAGGGTGCTGCATTTTTGCCAAATACATTGGTTACCATTACGCGTGTTAGGGTTTCGCCCGATTTAGCCGTAGCCAAGGTGTACCTGAGCTTTTTTAATACCAATAATACCACACTTTCTATCAATACCGTAAATGCACATTCGGGCGAGATCAGGTATAAACTGGGCAGCCGTATCCGCCATCAGGTAAGGGTGGTGCCAGAGCTTACTTTCTTTGTAGATGATACCAATGAATACGTAGAGCGTATGGATCATCTTTTTGATAAGATTGCAAAAGAACCAAGGCAAAAAGACGAAGACAGCAAATAATTTTTTGTGAGGAAACTAAGGGAACCCGTTAATTTCTTCACACACTTTATCCCGGCATTGATTGCGGTTCCGGCAGGATATGTATTGCTTCAGAAGTGCCATACACCGATCGAATTTACTGCAGCCTGGATTTACAGCATCGGTACTTTTATTCTTTTCGGTGTAAGTGCCATGTATCATGGTTATCCGGCTACCGATTATGGCGTTCGTTTTTGGCAGAAATTTGATCACTGCTGCATTTATCTGATGATAGCAGGTTCTTATACACCAACAGCCTTATTGGTTTTTGATGGCTGGCTGCGCTGGAGTTTGTTCGCTATTGTATGGATTATCGCTATTGCGGGCTGCCTGCTCAAAATATTTAACCGCTTAAAAAGTACAGCCATATCGTTATCCATTTATGTTTTGATGGGCTGTTTAATTGTGCCTTTGCTACAGAAAATGCTGGTTACTTTGCCTGTCGGTGCAATTTTCTGGCTGCTTTTAGGAGGCGTTTTCTATATTGGCGGAACCTATTATTATGCGAGGGATAAACAACTTTCCAGATGGATGCACAGCCACGAACTTTGGCACCTGTTTGTAATTGGAGGGGCACTGTCACATTATATTTATAACTTCGTTTATATCTTTAAATAATTGCAGATGCGAACTTTCGATCAGGTTATTCAATCCAATGCATCATTCATCCAAAAAGTTGTCGATTTTGATGTAAAACACGATCTGCTTTTGGCTTTAGATTTTACTGCGGGCAATACTGAATTAACAGACGAAAGTCTGGATGATACGGATCTGTTTTCGGATTGGGTAAATAAAAAACTTGCAGAAAATAATGCCCGTTACGGCATTGGCGGTTACAACGAGCACCGCACCATTTATTCGCGCAGTGCACATTTTGACACCGGAGAAGAACCGCGAAGGTTACATTTAGGCGTAGATATCTGGGGACCAGCAGGAACACCGGTCTACAATTTTTACGATGCCACAGTTCAAAGTTTTGCAAATAACAACAACTTTGGTGATTATGGCGCTACCATCATTCTAACTTACGAAATAGACGGTTTTAAATTTAATGCCTTATACGGACATTTAAGTCTTTCATCATTAAACGGACTTGAGGAAGGTAAATTTATCCCTTGTGGAACTAAAATAGCCGAGCTAGGAGCTAAAGAAGAAAATGGCTACTGGCCGCCACATCTTCATTTTCAATTGATCGAAAATATGGATGGATTAAAAGGCGATTATCCGGGAGTATGTAAGTTTAGCGAAAGGAAAAAATACCTGGCCAACTGCCCCGATCCGAATTTAATTTTGAAGGCTACGTTTTTGTAACCGCAAAGATCCTGTGACTCCGCTCAGGATGACAAACCGCCTGAGCTTATCTGAGCGGAGTGCAACGTAGTCGAGAGATCTTATTGAAGCGGATCTCTCCATTCCGCTGCGCTTCAGTCGAGATGACGGTCTGAATTTAACTGGCTGATTAAACCTTCTTTTCTCCACTAAAAACTTTGCGTTTTCTGTGGTAAACTGCTTTAGTCTTTCAGCCTTATGCTTTCAGCTTTTTTTAGTAAATTAGTACAATGAAAAACCTGTTCACCCTTTGTTTAATTTTTTGCTGTTCGCTGGCTATGGGCCAGGTTCAGTTTAAATCGGGTAAAAATGGTTTTGTCAATTTTTTGAGAGAAAATACCGTTTATCCCCGGTTTTCTAAAGATAACTGTGTTCAGGGCACAGTGAACGTAAGTTTTAAGCTTGATGAACAGGGAAAGGTTTATTTTTCAAAAATAACCAAAGGCATATTATCTGACCTCGATGAAGAAGCACTGCGTTTAGTTCGGCTGAGCAGTGGCAAATGGCAGGTTCCCGCGGGTTACGATACTACTGTTTCGATTATAGTTCCGGTTAACTTTGTACTTTCAGGATATAATTGTGAGGGAAAATCGAGCGAAGAAATGCAGGAGGCCATCCGGAGTTATCAGGCGGAAGAGGCTTTGACTAATTCGGTCATTAATTTTTATAAAAATATTGATCAGGCTAAACCCGGACAGGAAGTTCAGATTATTGCCATTAAAAATCAACTGGGCATTGATGATGAATATTTAGATGACCGGATAAAAATGGGTTTGAAAAAAATTAAGCAAGGCGATAAACAGGGTGCCTGCGAAGATTTTATCTTTGTTAAATATATGGGCAGTAAAAAAGCTGATGATTATCTGACCCAGTATTGTAAGTAGAATAAATTAATGAAAAACACCACCCGATTTTTTGCCTTGCTGGATATCATTAGCATTGCCTTGCTGGCCAAACAATTTTGGCAGATTTTAACACATTTAAATGAAATTCCAGATCAGATACTATCGCAGGCTAAAGTAATTTTACTGTTGCCCCTATTTGTGTCGCTTTTTATTTCTGCACTGGGTTTAATTCTGTTCAAAAAATTCGGTTTTATCACCTATTACATTCAGTTTCCCTTCCGTTTAGTGGTTTGGGTATTTTCAATTGGTTTTATTACGTATTTGCCCGAAATTTTAAGCCTGGGGGATCGCTGGTTTGATATTTTATTCCGTGTCTGCTTTATTGCAGAATTTTTCAGGTTATATTTTACAATCAGGATTCACCGCGCCTCATTCTGATTGGCCGGGTAAAACCACGGTTATGGCAGCCGGTAAAATTTTTGCCTCAACGGTATTTACTTTGCCAATATATTCTCCATCTACCTGGAAATGCGCCTGATGTTTAGAAGAAATTTTCACCTCAGCTGTTTGAAAAACCTCAATTTTTTTGGGGTTAAAAGGCAATTTTGTGATCCATATCTTTAATATTTCGAGGTAGGAATAATCTTTTACCAGCACCACCTCAAAAAGTTCATCGTCCAGTTTCCCGTCAGGGTTTATCTTTAATCCCGAACCATACATGGTTGCATTGGCTATGGCCACCATGGCCGCTTTTGAAGTAACCGTTTCATCTTTAAGCTTCAGTTGCACTTCCATGCGGCGATGGTTCCACAGGGCGTGCCAGGTAGCCTTTGCATAGCCCCACATGCCGCGCTCGGGCAGGGTATCAAATTTCTTTACCAGATAGGCGTTAAAACCCAGGTCGGATAAATGGATACAGATTTCATCGTTCAGTTTAACCACATGAATTTTTTGCAACAGGCCTTCCTCCAAAAGGGCCAAAGCCTCTTCAATATCAGTAGGTATGCCCAGTTCTTTCGCCATTCCATTGGCCGATCCTGCCGGGATAATCCCGATAGGCGTTTCGGTATTCAATAAACATTCGGCTACAAGCTTCAATGTTCCGTCGCCGCCAACTGCCACCACGCGGTCGGCTTTCGAACTGGTAATTTTTGCCTTTATCTTATCTAAAGAGCAGTCTTTTGGCAATTCGAACAGATCAACTTCAGTATTTTTTGCATCGAAATATGCAGAAATTACTTCCTTTAAGTTTATATCGTGACTTCCAGAGCCTGGATTGATGATGAACAGTAATTTCATTTTGGTTACCTTATGTTTACCTCACAAACAACTTTTAATAAACTCTGTTTTAATAACAATGAATAAATCTGTTAGTGTAAAAGTATATCACGGTTATGGTCACGAGCAAAATTTGGTTGTTTATGGTCACGTTTTTAAGCATAAGGCAAAAACAGAGCAGGTTTACAGCAACAATATCTTTGTAAATATCATTTATCTCCTGAAACTTTTTATTTTAAAACCCTATGCTTTTGCAGAGGTGCGCCTGCAGTTTTTTGATCAGACGATTTATAACAAAACAGAAGCTGATGGCTTTTTTAAATTCGAATGGAAAGCAGAACATAATATCCCGGCAGGCTGGCACGATGTAAAGGTAGAAGCGCTAGATGCTGATGGAAAGGTTTTAAATATTGGCGATGGTAAAGTTTATGTACCTCATATTACGCAGTATGCCTTCATTTCTGATGTGGATGATACCGTTATGGTTTCGCATTCGGCAACCATCGGCAGGCGGTTAAGGGAGCTTTTTATCAAAAACCCGCATACCCGGAAAACTTTTCCTGCCGCGGCCAGTCATTACCAGCAGCTGGCCTTATCTCATACTGATCCCGAGCAACCAAATCCCTTTTTTTATGTAAGCAGCAGTGAGTGGAATTTGTACGATTACCTGATCGAAACTTTTAAGTTTAACAAGTTGCCCGATGGCGCTTTTCTATTAAATACCTTAAAAAGATGGAAAGACCTCATTAAAACAGGCAAAACCGGCCATGAAGGAAAACTATTAAGGGTAATGCGCATTCTGGATGCCTTTCCGAACCAGAAATTTGTGTTTTTTGGCGATAATTCGCAGCAGGACCCTGAAATTTACAGCTCGATAGTAGAAAAATACCCCGAAAATATCGAAGCGGTTTATATCCGCAATATCCGGCCTAAAAAAGCAGAAGAAACCATGACTTTACTTAAAAAAGTAGAAGATAAAGGGGTGAGGGCTTGCTTATTTAACAATAGTGAAGAAGCAATTGAGCATTCTAAAGCAATAGGATTGATTCGATAGTTTTTGGAGCGCAACGGTTGTGCTCATCGGGTTTAACTGTCCCGCTTTTCTTCCTGCCCCGATGAAATATCGTGGGCATCCATTCAATCGGGGCTAAATACAAAGTTTTTTGCTAATGGGAACAGGCCACAGTTCAATAAACCTGGCAGGAGCGGGCACCGAACGCAGTGAGGTAAAGCGGATGGCAGGGCTGCCTTAACCAAAAAGAGCCGGAACCTGCTTTCCAAAAAATAATAGATTTGCCTTTTCTTCTACCTCATTCAACTACCAAATGGTCTTCGACTCCGCTCAGACTGACAATTCTACAAATCCTCGCTTTAAGCTTTCGTCTTTCCGCTCAGCGCCTACCGCTCTCCACTCTTCATCTTTCTTCCCTACTCTTAAATTATTTTCTTTACTTTGCCTACTCTTTAAAAAGGCATGATTAATCAGTTTAGAAAGCTAAATCCAATTAACCTCGTATTCTTGCTGGCGTACACGTTTTTCTTGCGTATGGCCATCTTTTACGAAATACCTGCGCATTTGAACTTCGATTTTTTAGAACCTTTTGCAAGGTTGTTGATCAATGTAGATTTGGAGAATGCCTTTACACCATCTACCAATATTTTTATTGCGGGCATACTGGTGTACATCCAGGCATTAATTTTTAACCGCATCGTAAATAACCACAATTTATTGGGCAAACCCAGTTTTTTGCCCGGTCTGATGTTTATAACCGGAACGAGTTTGTTTATGCCCTTCATGATCCTGTCTCCGGCATTGATTTGCAATTTTCTGCTGATCTGGATTATCGACAAATTTTTAAAACTGGGTAAAAGCGCCAACTCAATCAACACGGTTTTCGATATCGGGATGATTATTGCCGTAGGTACGCTGGTGTATTTCCCTTTTATGGTGATGTTGTTTATGATCTTTTTAGCCTTGTTGCTTTTCAGGTCGTTTAACTGGCGTGAGTGGGTAGCCGGACTGATCGGATTTATTACCGTATTCTTTTTTCTTGCGGTATTTTATTACTGGAATGATAATTTAAGTTCATTTTACCAAATCTGGAAGCCATTGGGCAATAAGTTTCCTTCTGTGTTTAAAATCAACTATAACGATTACCTGGTGCTGATTCCGGTGGCGGTAATTATTATACTGGCATCTTTACAGCTGCGCGAAAATTTCTTCAGGAGTTTTATCAGTACAAGGAAAAGTTTCCAGCTGCTGTTTTTTATGTTTATCGTTTCTGCAGCGAGTTTTTACCTGAAACCCGATTTCAGAACATGGCATTTTTTACTCTGTGTACCGCCCGGTGCGGTGCTGCTGGCCTACTATTTCAGCAATGCCAAAAAACGCTGGTTTTACGAAACTTTGTTCCTTTTATTTGTACTTTCTATCCAGTATTTTCTGTTTGTTTAACCTTTTTTAACAAATAACTAGAACGAAACTTGACAAAGATTAATAGCTTTGTGCATGATTTTAGAATTGAAGCCTTTTAGGTTTTAATCAGATGGATAAAAAATGGAGTCATTGGAATTTCTAAAGAACATATTATTTGCAAAGGGAGATTTTAAATGCGCAGGTTAAGCATTGATATTGGAAATTCTGCTGCTAAGGTTGCAGTTTTTGCAAATAAGGAAATTGTTCACCATCAGCGTTTCAATAAACTGGGCATCATTGATTTAGCGCAGCTGATCGAAAAATTTTCGCCTGCAAAATCCATCATCAGCAGTGTAAGCCAGGAAATTGGGCCACTGGAAGTATTTTTAAAGAAACATACCGAGTACATCCGTTTTTCAACCTTGTTGACTAATGGCGTACAAAACAGATACAAAACACCTGTTACTTTAGGCTTGGACAGGTGGGCTGCAGTTTTAGGTGCAAACGGATTATACCCCACAAGCGCAAGTTTGGTGGTAGATGCCGGAACCTGTATTACCTATGATGCCCTAACCCGATCGAAAGAATATTTTGGCGGCAGCATAAGCCCGGGCATTAAAATGCGTTTTAAAGCGGTACACGAATTTACCGGCCGGTTGCCTTTGGTAGAATGGAATGAAAAAGAAGGGATAGAGGAAGGAACCGATACCCTGTCGGCAATTAAAAACGGTGTTTTACAGGGAATAATAAATGAAATTGAAGGCTTTATTGCCCTAAATAATAAAAAAGAAAGTGCCTTAAAGGTGATTATAACAGGTGGCGATGCTAATTTTTTGTATAAGCAATTACAAAACAGCATCTTTGCGCCTCAAATTATAAAAGATCCCTACCTGGTATTAAAAGGATTAAATGAAGCTATTGCAGATTAAAATGTACAGAAGAATAAATTATATTGCAGCCATACTCGTTCTAGTTTGTGGTTTTGGTGCGCAGGCACAGGTTACCACATCATCACCATATTCAAGATATGGGCTTGGAAATATAAAAGGATCTTTATTGCCTCAGTTTAGGGCAATGGGTGGTATTTCTACTGCTGTAGGCAAAGTTACCGGTTTCAATAACATCAATATGCAGAACCCTGCATCGTATGCAAGCATCAACTTAACTACTATTGATATTGGCATGAGTGCCAGTACAACCAATTTAACCAGGGGTAATTTAAGCGAATCAAGCTTTAATTCTACTTTCAGTCACCTGGCATTTGCAGCCCCTGTTACAAGAAGATCAGCCCTGAGTTTTGGTATTTTGCCTTATTCTGATTTAGGTTATTCTTATAAAAGCACTACAAAAGTTGATACCACAACATTAAATCAGCTTTACGAGGGTGAAGGCGGTTTATCAAAAGCTTATCTGGGCTATGGTTATCGTTTTGGCGATCACTTAAGAATTGGGGGTAACTTAGAATATATTTTTGGTAACCTGCAAACTACACGTGCAACCGAATTTCAGTCGGCAGGTGCCTTAAACGCAAAACTTCAGAATAAAAACAGTGTTGCAGGATTAAATTACTCTTACGGAATCCAGTATGATTTTAATGTAGGCAAGAAAACATTGGTTACTTTAGGTTATTCTGGTAGTACTTCGGGTAAAATAAATTCTACACAAACATTCTTTGCTACACAATATACCAGAGATCAGGACGGCAATGAAAATACAGCTATTGATACTTTGAGCTCAATCAACAACGGAAAATCAAGCCTTACTTTACCATTATCACATAATTTTGGTATCGCTATCCAGGAAAACGATAAGTGGTTAGTTGGTGCCGATTTTAGAATGAGCAAATGGTCAAAAACCAGTATCAATGGTATAAACCAGGGCTTGCAGGATAGTTGGGGAGCATCATTGGGTGGTCAGTGGACACCTGATGCCTACTCTTATAACAGTTATCTGAAACGTATTGATTATCGTTTGGGCGTAAACTATGATAAAACATATATCCGGATCAACAATCAGGATATTAAGCAAATGGGCGCATCATTAGGTTTTGGTTTCCCGTTACCAACCGCAACAGGTGGTACTGCATTTTATAAAATCAATTTTACAACAGAAGTTGGACAAAGGGGGACCTTAAACAATAACCTGGTAAAAGAGCAGTACATTAACTTCCACTTAGGCTTTACTTTAAACGATACCTGGTTCCGTAAGTACAGGGTTGATTAATGAAACTTAGCGCAGTTTTATATGGTTTGTTTCTGGTGTTGCCTATATTTTTGGCATCATGTGGAGACGACGATCTAAAAAATGCAAGTTCAGTTTCTATAAATAAGACAATCTTATCGCGCGACAGAACAATCGGGGTTGATATTACTTACAGCGATTCTGCAAGGGTAAAAGCAAAAGGATATGCCCCAATAATGGATAAGGTTACGCCTGCCAACGGAAGCTCCTACCAGGAGATGGTTAAAGGCGTAAACATCGATTTTTATAATCCTAACGGAACCATTGACGGAAACCTGGTTTGCGATTATGCCATCAGGAAAGATGCTGAACTTAAAACCGAGTTCAGGAAAAATGTGGTGGTGAAGAACAGCAAGGGTGATACTTTCTCTTCTCAGGAACTGATCTGGGACGAATCAAAAAAATATTTCTACTCCAGCCAGCGCGTGTATGTAAAAGGTGCCGATGGCAGTATCGGTGAAGGGATTAATTTTAAAGCTCCTCAGGATTTTAGCACTTACGAAATGGACAGCGGCAACGGAGAGCTGAATATGAAAGAAGGCGTGGCGCCTTAGTAAAAATGATTGGATGAGAGAATGGTGAACTAATTGAATGTTTTATTGGATCTATTTTTTTGATATTTTTCAATAATTCTTTAATTCAGTCCTCTCCTAATTCTGTCATTCTATCAATCAATAATTCATTCCTTCCATCATTAATAAGAGACTTCCATTCCCTTAATAATTAAGCGCTTGATAAATAAAATTTTGTATTTTCTTTTTTAATGCAAATTTGTATCTTGCGCCCTCTTAAAAAAGAACTAAATAAATTTATAATTACAATATGGGATTAATGACATTTTTGCGTAACCGTGCGGGCTACATCCTGGTCTTCGCAATCGGTTTTGCAATTGTTGCATTTTTAGTAGGTGATGCAATTAACGTGGGTAAACCTTTTTGGTCGGCAAATCAAAAAGTTGTAGGATCTATTGATGGTAACGACATCAATATAGACGAGTTCGGTCCAAAAGTTGATCAGGGCGTAAACCAAATGAAACAACAATATGGCGGTAGTGCAAATGCACAGATGACTGCTATGGCGGTAGATCAGGCATGGAACGCAGAGCTTGCAAAAGTTTTGTTAACCAAAGAGTATGATCGTTTAGGTTTAACCGTATCAGAAGATGAACTGTTAGATTTATTACAAGGCCAGAATCCCAGCCCGCTGATTAAACAATATTTCTCGAACCCTCAAACCGGACAGTTAGACCGTGCTACTTTGATGAACTTTCTGAAATCGAAAGAACCTCAGGCTTTACAGCAATCTACCATGTTACAGGAAGAGATTAAAAACCAGGCATTACAGACCAAATATTCTAACTTGATCCGTAACTCGGTTTATGTAACTTCATTAGAAGCTACAGATGAATATAACAACCGTAATAAACTGGCTAACTTTAAATATGTTAGTTTAGATTATGCCTCTGTTCCTGATAAATCGGTTAAATTAACTGATGCTGATTATTCAGAATATTACGATCAGAACAAGGCACGTTTCAACAATCCTCAGGAAACCCGTGCTTTCGAATATGTTACATTCAGCATCAGCCCAAATAAGGCAGATTCATTAGCAATCAAAACTCAGGTTGATAAAATTGCTGCCGATTTCCAGGTGGCTAAAAATGATTCACTTTTCGCAGCAATCAATTCAGAAGTTAAAGTTCCGTTTACTTACTTAACAAAAGGGAAATTAGATCCTGCAATTGATTCAGCAGTGTTCGCTTTACCTGCAGGTAGCTTCTACGGTCCGAAATTAACCGGTAACTCATACAAAATTATTAAAGTTGTTGCTACCCGTATCTCTCCTGATTCGGTAAAAGCAAGCCACATCTTGATCGATCCTGCTAAAGTAGGTGGCGAAGATAAAGCAGTTAAATTAGCTGACTCATTAAAAGCATTAATTTTAAAAGGTGGCAACTTTGCCGAACTGGCTAAAAACTACAGTGTAGACGGTTCGAAAGATAAAGGTGGCGAATTGGGTACTTTTGCACGTGGTGCAATGGTTCCGGAATTTGAAAACGCTGCTTTCGATGGTAAAACTGGTGATATTAAAGTGGTAAAATCACAATTTGGTTACCATGTAATTAAAATCGAAAAACAGATCGGTTCTTCTAAAGTAGCTAAACTGGCTTATGTAGAGAAAGCATTGGCAGCAAGTAGCAAAACACAGGCAGCAGCTTATAAAGCAGCAAGCAGTTTCTTAGCTGATGTAAAAGGTAAAGATTTTAGCAAGTTTGCAACCCAAAAAGGATTAAAAGTAGGTGTGGCTGATAAAGTTGCACCAACACAAGGATTTGCAGCCGGTTTAGATAATCCGCGTAAACTAATCCAGGATGCTTATGCAGCAGATAAAGGTGATGTATTACCAGAAATTTACACCATGAGCAATGCTTATGTGGTAGCTCACTTAACCAACATTAGTCCTAAAGGTATTCTATCATTGGCTGATGTGAAAAAAGAAATCGAACCAATGGTAATCAATGCGGTTAAAGCAAAGCAATTGAAAGAGAAACTGGCTAATGCAGGTTCTAACTTAGATCAGGTTGCTGCTAAAGTTGCCCGTCCGGTTAACCCAGTTCAAAATGTTGTATTTGCCAACCCGGTAATTCCAGGTGTTGCACAAGAAAATGCTTTAGTAGGTAGTGTATTTGGTTCGCAGCCAGGTAAAGTATCTGCTCCTGTTCAGGGCGAGCGCGGTGTATATGTGTTTACCGTTGATGGTTTTACAAATCCCGCTCCAATTGCAAACATGTTTAAACAAAAAGAAAGCATGTTGTTAAGTTTAGGTCAGCGTTCATTAGGATCAGCTTTCCAGGCTTTACAGGAAAATGCCAAGATAAAAGACAATCGTGTGAAATTCTATTAATCAGAAAATACGTAATTTTGTAACCGTTCCGATAAATCTTCGGAACGGTTTTTTTATTTAAGGCCATGGAAATTCAAGAGAACATTGTTAATAAAGTTGCCAGCAGCGGTTTAATCACCTTAAACCTCGAAGACTTTTACCATAAAGGCGAAAGAGTTGTATATGATATTGTAGATAATCTTTTTCATGGCTTAATGCTGAGAGAAAAAGATTTCAGGGCTTTTATCAAAGATCACGATTGGGCACAATACCAGGATAAAAACGTTGCCATTACCTGCTCTGCAGATGCCATTGTTCCTACCTGGGCTTATATGTTATTGGCCAATAAATTACAGCCTTACGCCAATGAAGTAGTTTTTGGTGGGCTGGATACTTTAGAAGCAGTATTATTTACCAAAGCTTTGTCTAAAGTGAATCCGCAGGATTATGCTAATGAGCGTGTGGTGGTAAAAGGCTGCGGCGACATCGATATACCTGTTTCGGCTTATGTAGAAATTACCAATTTGCTTTCTCCGGTGGTTAAAAGCATCATGTTTGGCGAGCCGTGTTCTACCGTACCTGTATATAAGCGAAAAGATTAAATTTTGGTTTGCTTTTTGTATATCTTCATAGAGAAAAGAATTTGAGTGGATTTTAAAAAAACCTGTTCTTTCTCAACCACACACAAATGAATACAAAAGCAATGAAAAATATATTGATAACCCTAACGGCCAGCTTATTTAGCCTTTTTGCAGTGGCTCAGGAACTTCCGCTGAAGAAAGATGCTGTATTTCAGGAAGGCGAAGTTTTACAATATAAGCTCAGGTATGGGTTTATTACAGCAGCAGAAGCCACCATTAAAGTAACCAATTCTGATTTAAAGTTTGATAACAGGCCTACCTATAAACTTACTGTTGATGCGCAGACTTCAGGTACTTTCGATATTTTTTATAAAATAAGGGATCATTACGATTCTTATATTGATAAAACTGACCTTTTGCCATATTTCTATCAGGAGAATATCCGCGAAGCCAGTTATAAGCGTCAGGATAAAGCACGTTTTAATCAGGACGGAAAAAAAGTAGTTTCGAACAGGGGAACATTTACCACGCCAACAAACCAGACTTTTGATCTTGTTTCGGCCTATTATTTTGCCAGAAGTTTGGATATCAGTAAAATAAAAGTTGGCGATAAATTTAAACTGAACTATTTCTTAGGTGATGAAATTTCAGCACTGGAGGTTGAATATGTTGGTAAAGAAACCGTTAAGAATAAACTAGGCAATATCCGCTGTTTAAAATTCAGTCCTTCAATAAAGCCTGGAAGGATTTTTAAAAAAGACAGCAGGTTGTACCTTTGGGTAACCGACGACGGAAACCGCGTACCGGTAAAAGCTCAGGTAGAAATATTGGTGGGCGCGGTAACCATGGAATTAAAATCGGCCGACGGCCTTAAATACGCTTTAGCGAAAGAATAATGATGATAGAAGTTGAACAGGTGCTGGTGCACGAAGATGTGTTGAAAGAAAACTTTGTTTGTAATTTAAGCAAGTGCAAAGGGATTTGTTGTGTAGAAGGCGATTCGGGCGCACCTTTGGATAATGATGAGAAAGCTATTTTGGAAGAGATTTATCCGAAGATCAAACACCTGTTAAACGAAAAAGGCATTAAGGCCATTGAAGAACAAGGCGTTTATGTTGTTGACGAAGATGGCGATTTAACGACTCCATGCGTTGATAAAAATAAAGAGTGTGCTTATGTGCTTTTTGAAGGTGGAATTACAAAATGCGCCATCGAAAAAGCTTATGAGCAGGGAATAGTTGATTGGCAAAAGCCAATTTCTTGCCACTTATACCCTATCCGCATTACCAAATACCCTGAATTTGATGTATTGAACTACGATCGCTGGCATATCTGTCACGATGCCTGCACCTTCGGCCGTGAGCTTAAAGTACCCGTGTATAGTTTTTTAAAAGGACCACTTATTCGTAAGTATGGGGAAGAGTGGTTTAAAGAATTAGAAAGTTCTGTGGCGGCGATGTAAGCGCTCAAATCTAAAGATAGATTATATCTATGCTTTATTATAGAATATCTATTTTAATCATTAGCTTATCTATTTTTTATGGAAAGATAATGGCCCAAAGCTTGCTAATTGCTTCTAAATTATTTTGTTTAGTTTTTAGCTTATGTCAAAATTAAGTTGTTTTTTGTATAAATCTAACTTACTTTAGCGAATTGAAAATCATTTAATAACTGTGAAAAAAATCTTAATCACTGGTGGTGCGGGCTTTATTGGCTCCCATGTAGTCCGCCGTTTTGTCAATAACTATCCTCAATACGAAATTGTTAATTTAGATAAACTTACCTATGCCGGTAATCTTGCTAATTTAACAGATATTGAAAACAAGCCAAACTATAGATTTGTAAAAGAAGATATTACAGATGCAAATGCGATGTTTGACCTGTTTAAAACAGAAAATTTCGATGCAGTGATTCATCTTGCCGCAGAAAGCCATGTAGATCGTTCTATCTCTGATCCAACAGCTTTTGTAATTACCAATGTAATTGGCACAGTAAATTTATTGAATGCAGCCCGAGAATATTGGAAAGGCGATTACGATAAAAAACGTTTTTACCATGTAAGTACCGATGAAGTATATGGTGCTTTAGGTGAAGAAGGTATGTTCACTGAAACCACTGCTTACGATCCGCATAGTCCATATTCGGCTTCAAAAGCCAGTTCAGATCACTTTGTGAGGGCTTACCACGATACCTATGGCATGGATTGCGTTATTTCTAACTGCTCTAACAATTATGGTTCTCATCATTTTCCAGAGAAACTGATTCCGTTAGCCATTAATAATATTAAAAATAATAAACCTGTACCCGTTTATGGTAAAGGAGAAAATGTACGCGATTGGTTATGGGTAGAAGACCATGCCAGGGCAATCGATGTGATTTTCCACAATTCAAAAACTGGTGATACCTATAATATTGGTGGCCACAACGAGTGGAAAAATATCGACCTGATCAATTTACTTTGTACCATCATGGATCAAAAATTAGGTCGCGAAGCTGGGGAATCAGCTAAACTAATCACTTATGTAACCGATCGCGCTGGTCATGATTTACGTTATGCCATTGATTCGAGTAAGTTGCAAAACCAATTAGACTGGGTACCAAGTTTACAGTTTGAAGAAGGGTTAGCGAAAACGGTTGATTGGTATCTGCAAAACGAAGACTGGTTAAACAATGTAACCTCTGGAAATTATCAATCTTACTACGAACATCAGTATAGCAATAAATAATGGAAATTGAACAAACAGGATTAAAAGACTGCCTGATTATTAAACCAAGGGTATTCGAAGATCCAAGAGGTTATTTTTTCGAAAGTTTTAACCAAAATACTTTTGAAGAAAAAACAGGTTTATCAGGTCGGTTTGTTCAGGATAATCAATCCTATTCTTCCTATGGTGTAATCCGTGGCTTACATGCGCAGACAGGAGAGTTTGCTCAGGCAAAACTGGTTCGTGTAACTAAAGGTGAAGTACTGGATGTTGCCGTTGATGTACGCCCGAGCTCACCAACTTATGGTAAACATATTGCCGTACGTTTAAGCGCTGAAAATAAATTGCAATTATACATTCCAAGAGGTTTTGTACATGGCTTTTCGGTATTAAGTGAAACAGCAGAGTTTTTATATAAATGTGATAACTTTTTCAATAAAGCTTCCGAAACCGGAGTGATTTATAATGATTCGGATTTAAATATTGATTGGTTGATACCGGAAAAAGATCAGGCTGTTTCAGAAAAAGATTTGCTTTTAAAACCATTTGCCGAACTACAGCATATATGAGTAAAATATTAGTAATTGGTGCCGGCGGACAATTAGGCCAGTGCTTGAAGGTAGTTGCAGAGCGAAGAGTAATTACTGAAATAGTTTTTCCGCCCGAAAAAGACGCAAATATTTTAAATGAAAGTGGCTTAAATGATCTTTTAGCAAAAGAAAAACCTGCTTATGTGATCAATTGTGCTGCTTATACTGCCGTTGATAAAGCAGAAGATGAACTTGATTTGGCTAAAGCCATTAATGAAACTGGCGCAGCTTATCTGGCTTCAGCTTGTTTAGCCAATGATGCAACATTAGTACACGTTTCTACCGATTTCGTTTTCGAAGGAAATGAAGTAAAATTGCTTAAAGAAGATGATGAGGCTAAGCCGATCAATGTTTACGGTTTGACGAAACTTGATGGAGAAAAAGCTGTTGCTTCTATATTACCTGCTCATTTCATTATCCGTACCAGCTGGTTATATTCTGAATATGCTAATAATTTCGTAAAAACCATGTTGAAGTTTGGTGCCGAACGCGATGAATTGAATATCATTGCCGATCAGGTAGGTACACCAACCTATGCTATCGATCTGGCAAATGCTATTTTTGATGTGATTACTTCTTCATCTTCAGCTTACGGGATATATCATTACAGCAACGAGGGCGTAACCTCATGGTTCGATTTTGCCAGGGCAATTTTTGATATCAGTGAAACAGCAGTTAAAGTAAATCCTATTCCAGGATCTGCTTATCCAACTAAAGCTACCCGACCGGCTTTTTCGGTAATGGATAAATCTAAAATAAAAAATACATTTAAACTTAATATTCCTTATTGGAGAGATAGCCTGGTGGAGTGTATAAAACAAATTGACAATAACAGATAAAAAATATAGATCATTAGGATGAACTATTTACTCCAATCTAATGTCTCAAATCTCAAATCTAATATGAAAGGTATAATTTTAGCTGGCGGCAGCGGAACGCGTTTACACCCTTTAACTTTGGCTTGTAGTAAGCAAATGATGCCGGTTTACGATAAACCGATGATCTATTATCCATTATCTACATTAATGTTGGCTGGGATAAAAGAAATACTCATTATCTCTACCCCACACGATCTTCCTAATTTCGAGAAATTATTAGGTGATGGCGCTTCATTAGGCTGTAAATTTAGCTATGCTGTGCAGGCAGAACCTAATGGACTGGCGCAGGCCTTTGTAATTGGTGAAGAGTTTATCGGTAAAGATAAGGTAGCACTGGTGCTTGGTGATAATATTTTTCACGGTGATGGCATGGCGAAATTATTACAGGCCAGCTCCGACCCAGATGGAGGTGTAGTATTTGCTTATCAGGTATCAGATCCTGAACGTTATGGTGTAGTTGAGTTTGACGCCGATAAAAAGGCCATTTCAATTGAAGAAAAACCTGTTCAGCCAAAATCTGATTATGCAGTGCCAGGATTATATTTCTACGATAATGAGGTAGTCGAAATCGCAAAAAACATCAAACCTTCTCCACGTGGTGAGTACGAAATTACTGATGTAAACCGTGTTTATTTAGAGCGTGGTAAATTAAAAGTAGGCGTGTTAAGTCGTGGTACTGCCTGGTTAGATACCGGAACATTTACCTCTTTAATGCAGGCAGGTCAATTTGTGCAGATTATCGAAGAACGCCAGGGCTTAAAAATCGGATGTATTGAAGAGATTGCCTATCGCATGGGCTTTATCAATGCAGAGCAGCTTAAAGCTATTGCTACCCCATTGGTTAAAAGTGGTTATGGTAGTTATTTATTAAAACAGATTAAGTAATTTTTATCTAAAATATCCTTGTTAATCTCCGGTAACTATACTTGTACTTACCGGAGATTTTATTTTTATAGCTTTGTCATTCTAAGCGAAGCGAAGAATCTTTCAATATATAAAATCTTTGTTTAGCTAAATCCATCTTTTCGTATTTTGCTTTTTAAGATTTTGTGACCCAAGAATTCCTCCAGTAATAATCAAACGAATTAAACCCTCCTCCATTTATCTTATCTTTGCCCAATCACCGAAAGAGAAATGAATAAAAAAAAGCAGATTGCTATTATTGGTTTAGGTTACGTCGGACTTCCTTTGGCTATTGAGTTTGCTAAAAAATATAAAGTAACTGGCTTCGATACCAACGAAAATCGTGTTGAGGAACTAAAACTCCTTGAAGACCGAACTCATGAAGCGAATCTGGATGATCTGAAAAGTGTATTTAATTCAGCAAATTGTGAAAGTGGACTAACTTTAAGTGCTAACCTGGCCGATATAGCAGCTTGTAATGTATATATTGTTACTGTTCCCACACCTATCGACCATCTCAAAAGGCCAGATCTGGAACCTTTGCTTACTGCGAGCAAAATGTTGGGTATTATACTAAAAACTGGCGACGTTGTAATTTATGAATCCACCGTTTATCCAGGTTGTACCGAAGAAGATTGTGTACCTATTTTGGAGAGAATTTCCGGACTGAAATATAACGTCGATTTTTTCTGTGGATATTCTCCGGAACGAATTAACCCGGGTGATAAGATCAATACACTTACTAAAATTAAAAAGGTAACATCAGGCTCTACTCCTGTTGTTGCTGTGGAAATTGATCAGCTTTACGCATCGATCATTATTGCAGGAACACATCTAGCACCCAGTATTAAAGTTGCAGAAGCTTCAAAAGCTATCGAAAATGCACAAAGGGATGTGAATATTTCTTTTGTGAATGAACTGGCTTTAATTTTCGACAGGATGAATATTGACACTGCCGATGTACTTGCAGCTGCCGCCACCAAATGGAATTTTCTAAACTACAAACCTGGCTTGGTTGGTGGGCATTGTATTGGTGTCGATCCTTATTATTTGGCGCACAAATCAGAAGCTTTAGGCTACAAGCCCGAAGTAATTCTTTCAGGGCGCAGAGTTAATGATAATATGGGCATGTTTGTAGCCAATAAAGTAATTAAAATGCTGGTAGCCCGAGATAAAGTCATCAATGGCGCTAAAGCCTTAATATTAGGGTTTGCTTTTAAAGAAAACTGTCCTGATACCCGAAACACAAGGGTAATCGATATTTATAAGGAGTTAAAATCTTTTAGTATCGAGGTTGACGTGTATGATCCATGGGCGAATGCTGATGAAGTAAATGCGGAATATAATATCCAACTGATAGACGAAAATTGCTTTATTGACTATGATGTACTGATTTTGGCTGTTGCACACCAGCAGTTTTTAGAAATAGATTACCGGAGTTTTAGGGAAAAAGGTGCTCTGATTTTCGATACTAAATCTTTTATAGATCGAGATTTGGCGGATGCCAGATTATAATTGTTCATCAATTGCTATTTTAAAATATTCAGTA
This sequence comes from Pedobacter sp. 22226, assembly GCF_052045455.1. Classification (NCBI taxonomy): domain Bacteria; kingdom Pseudomonadati; phylum Bacteroidota; class Sphingobacteriia; order Sphingobacteriales; family Sphingobacteriaceae; genus Pedobacter; species Pedobacter sp. 22226. The sequence goes on from NZ_JBQEPB010000013.1 coordinate 90,721, forward strand.
TGTTTGTAGCTAATAAAATATATCAATAAAAAATGAAGGTTGCTTTAATTACAGGTGTTACAGGACAGGACGGAGCTTATTTGGCAGAATTTTTACTAAAAAAGGGATATTTTGTACATGGATTAAAGCGGCGTTCATCATCGTTCAATACCGATCGCATCGATCACCTTTATCAGGATCAGCATGAACAAAATGTTCACTTCAAATTGCATTATGGCGATTTAACAGATTCTACCAACCTCATCCGGATAGTTCAGGAAATACAACCTGATGAAATTTATAATCTCGCGGCAATGAGCCATGTACATGTAAGCTTCGAGATGCCTGAGTATACCGCTAATGCAGATGGTATCGGTACATTACGTTTATTAGAAGCAGTACGCATTTTAGGTTTAACAAAAAAAACGCGGGTTTATCAAGCCAGCACTTCTGAATTATACGGACTGGTACAAGCTGTTCCTCAGAGCGAAACCACTCCTTTTTATCCTCGTTCTCCCTATGCTGCTGCCAAAATGTATGCTTATTGGATTACGGTTAATTACCGTGAAGCATATAATATGTTTGCCTGTAACGGTATTTTATTTAATCATGAAAGTCCGTTGAGGGGCGAAACCTTTGTTACCCGTAAAATTACCAGGGCTGCAGCCAAAATTGCTTTAGGTTTGCAAAAGTGCCTTTATCTGGGTAATCTTTCTGCTCAAAGAGATTGGGGCCATGCCAAAGATTATATCGAGGCCATGTGGTTAATTCTGCAACAAGAAAAGCCAGAAGATTTCGTTATAGCTACAGGCATTACCACAACTGTTCGCGATTTTGTTCGTATGAGCTTTGCCGAGTTAGGTATTGATATAGAATTTTCGGGGAAAGATGAAAATGAAAAGGGTGTTATTATAGGTTTAGACGAAGAAATTTTGATTCAAAATGGATTAAAAAGCGATAAATTATTTTTAGGTACTACAATTGTACAGGTTGATCCTAAATATTTCAGACCAACAGAAGTAGATTTATTACTAGGAGATCCAACTAAATCTAAAACACAATTGGGTTGGGAACCTAAATATGATCTTGCAGCTTTAGTAAAAGATATGGTAATCTCTGATCTTCATTTAATGAAAAAAGATGAATATTTAAAAGAAGGTGGTTTTAAGACACTGAATTATTTTGAATAATATTATATTCTATGGAAGTGATCTTAAGTCATTTCCGGAGTTAGGATTAAAGTGTAAATTTTAAGGTAGATCATTTCGACTATTCGTCTGATTTAATCTACTCCTTATAGGAAAACTGTATAAAATGGTTTAGATTTATACAGTTAATTTGAGTAATCATCTTTTCCTTTCAATCCATAGGTGGATCAGGATATAGTTGAAATGCTTAATATCAATTATAAGTAAATTGATTTAATATATATGTTAAGCTTTTTTAGTAAAAAAAATAAGGTTACCGATATTTCGTGGCTTGGTACTGATATACACTCACACATTTTGCCAGGAATTGACGATGGTTCTCCTGATGTAGCAACTTCTGTCAGATTTGTAAAAGCACTTACCGAACTTGGGTTTGAACAATTGATTGCTACCCCACACATTTTGAAAGAACTATATCCCAATACACCAGATAGCATAACAAAAGCAAAGCAGGATTTACAAACGGCACTTAATTTGGTCAATATTTCAACAAAATTGAGCGCCGGAGCAGAATATATGATAGATCAGGACTTTGATCTGAACGAAGATTTATGTACGCTGGATCAAAAACATTTGCTGATAGAAATGTCTTATTTGTCTGAAAGCCCAAATATCAGCCAAACTATATTTGATGTTGAGATTAAAGGCTTTAAGCCAGTCCTGGCGCACCCTGAGCGTTATACTTTTTATTTTAAAGATAAAAGTCGTTTAAAACGATTTAAAGAAAAAGGCTGTTTATTACAATTGAATCTTTTGTCGGTATTGGGATACTATGGTAAAGATGTAAAACAACTCGCAGAATCGCTTTTAAAAGAAAAAATGTATGATTTGGCCGGTACTGATTTACATCATGATAAACATCTAAATACGTTGACAGAGGCAATACAATCTGGCAAACTTTATGATTTAATTGGTTCTTACGACTTTAAGAATCAGGAAATATTTGGATCGGTGTTGATTTAATAAAATAGAGTTTATCGGTTTATTGATAAGCTGGCATCATTTTTATTATTAACGCTCACGATAAACTTGAACGTGAATGATCTGAAATATGCTTTTTAGATATTACAATTAAATGATTAAGTTTGCAGACTGTTCATCATGCACAATATTGTTGGAACAGATTTATACCTATGAATAAAAAATTTAATGTGAATAAGGGATCGAAGCTGGCAATTTTGTTTTTTGCGATCACTCTTTCTTGTTCCTGTGTTAGCAATAAAAAAATTGCTTACTTTCAAGACATTCAGTCTGTTAAACAAGCCAATTTAGATAGTGCTATCGCTTTCACAGAACCCGTAATTCAGCCCGATGATATTTTAAGTATCAATATCTTTACGCTTAATCCACAGAGTGGTGCAATTATTAATCAAGCCGCCTCAACGCCTACCTTAGGCGGGAATACTAATTCCAGTTTAGCTGCACAGAGTATTGGCTTTTTGGTGGACAAAAACGGAGAGATTGAACTTTCATTGATCGGTAAATTAAAAGTTTCAGGATTAACGACCTATCAGGCAAGAGAACTCATTCGTGAGAAGGCATCAGGTATTTACAAGCAGCCAAATGTTCAATTGCGTTTTGCCAACTTCAAAGTGAGTGTATTGGGTGAAGTAAATGCGCCGTCTGCTTATACCTTACCTAATGAAAAGGTCACTATTTTAGATGCCCTAAGTTTGGCCGGTGATTTAACCATTTACGGAAGAAGGGAAAATGTGTTAATTGTTCGTGACAACAATGGTAAAAAGGAATTTGCAAGATTGGATCTCAATTCCAGTAATATTTTTAGTAGTCCATTCTATTATTTAAAACAGAATGATGTGGTATATGTAGAACCGAATAAACGAAAGGTTTCTGCCTCTAATTCCGCCCAAATTCAAACCATTGGTGTGATAGCTTCGGTGATTTCGGTAATTGTTTTAGCCATTGCTAATTTTAAATAATAGTTGCGATTACATAAATAAACATCCAGAAATGAATAATGTACAAGACCGCGAAGATTTTGAAATTAATTTAAAAGATATATTTGACAAACTTATAGATAAGTGGCTATGGTTCCTTAGCAGTACCGTTATCTGTTTATTGGTTGCTTTTATTTATGGAAAATATACACCGCCAAGTTACCAGATTAAAGCCAAACTTATAGTAAACGATGATCAAAAAGGTGGGGGTATGGCAAAACAGTCCGGGGGTTTAATGGATTTAGGTGGCATATTGGGAGCTAAAAACTCTGTGGATAATGAAGTCGAAATCTTAAAAACGAGATTTTTGATGGAACAGGTGGTGCGGGATATGCAGTTAAATATTGTTTACACTAAAAAGAACAACTTTGTTAGCCGTGAATTATATGCTGCGCCCTTTAAAGTTAACATCATAAAAGGGGTTGATACTATCGCCACTAAAAGATTAGAGGTTATAAAAGTAAAAGTTGGTACCTTTTTAATCACTACAGAAGGTTTTAACAAAGAGGTAACCTTTAATCAGCCCTTCATCATCAATGGTATAGGATTACTGCAGCTCGAGCCCAATCAAGCGGTAGAAATGGATAATGGTGTATATAGTGTAACTATCAGTTCTATTGACGCAAGGGTAGCTTACATGATGGGCCAGCTTTCTGTTAATGCAAGTAATAAACAAGTTAGTATTATAGACCTCACATTGTCGTATCCGATACCGAAAAAAGGTGAAGATATTTTAAATACGTTGATCAAAAAATATACGCAATCCAACCTAAATGATAAAAATGCGGTTGCTGATAGTACTTACCGTTTTATTAAAGAAAGATTGAATGTGATTGCTGGTGAGCTGGGGGATGTTGAAAACAATGTTGAAAATTTTAAACAGCAAAATCAACTGGCCGATATGAGCGAGCAAGGGAAATTATTGGTGCAAAATACTGGTGAGTTTGCTGGAGAATTGGCTAAGGCCGAAACCCAAGTTATAATCATCAGCGAATTAGAAAAATATTTAAAAGATAGTGGAAATAGTAGAAAGGCATTTCCTTCATCTTTAATGCCCCAGGATATGGTTTTTTCCAATTTAATGGCCCAATACAACTCATTATTGATGGAAAGGGAAAGGCAGTTATTGGGACTCACGGAGGAAAGTCCATTCATTAAAAATATTGATCAACAAATTAGAGAATTGAAGGGGAATATTCTTTCAAATGTTGAAAGCAGTAAAAAATCTGTTATCACCACTAGAGATAAACTCCGCAGTCAACTAAGTTCGGCTGATGCGCAGATATCAGGTGTACCTAAAATCGAAAAGAATTACTTAAAATTGGCTAGAAAGCAACAGATTAAACAAGAGCTTTACATCTTTTTAATGCAAAAGGCCGAAGAAACTAATATCTCAAAAACTGCCAATATTTCAATTGCCAAAACTATCGATCCGCCGAAATCTGCTGTTGGCCCAATCAGTCCAAAAAAAAGCCTATTCTATTTGATCGGTTTAGTAGCAGGACTTATTTTTCCACTTGCTTTAATATTTGGACAAGATTTATTTAATACGAGTATTAAAACCAAAGAAGAAATTACAGCGCTCACTAGCGTACCAGTAATTGGCGAAATTAGTCATAATACAAGCGAAGATAATTTAATTATAGCTAATCATAGTCGATCGGCCATTTCTGAACAATTTAGGGCTTTACGTACAAATCTTTCCTTTTATCTGAAAACAGAGCATGAGAAAGTTATTCTTTTAACCTCTAGTATGAGTGGAGAAGGAAAATCTTTTACGGCCATTAATTTGGGAAATATACTAGCCTTAGCTGGGAAGAAAGTACTACTGATGGAATTGGATTTAAGGAAACCCGGACTTTCTGCCAAATTAGGGGTGCGCAATGATATGGGGTTTAGTAATTTTACGATTAGTCCGGCAATTAAAATGGCCGACATTGTAAAACCTTTATCAATTAATAAAAATATGTTCATTATTTCTTCTGGTCCCCTTCCTCCCAATCCTGCTGAGACTTTGATGAACGAACATGTTCCAAACTTAATAGCAGAACTAAAAAAGGAATTTGACTATATTATTATGGATGCGCCTCCAATTGGGATCATAGCCGATGCACAATTGCTTTCTCAGTATGCCGATGTTACTTTATATCTAGTGAGACAAAAAATTACTCAGAAGGGTCAACTAAAGATCGTTGAAGATTTATATCAAACCAAAAAGATGAAGAACCTAGGGATTGTGGTGAATGATATAATCAGCAAATATTATGGATATGGTTATGGCTATGGTAATTATGGACAAGGGGCTGATGAAAAGTGGTATCAAAAATTTTTTAAGAAGCAATAAACAGATATTTATTGAATTGTAATTGCTGATAGTGAAAATTTAATAAGACATAGCATTTAAATGGAAAATTACATCAATAGTCAGGTAAGTACTATTGCGGCAGCTAATGCTAATGGTTTTTATCCCCGAGTTAACATAGATGAGGTTTGAATGTAAGCAGATAAGTAATGTTAGAATGGGAAGTTTAACAAAAAAGTATTGATGTATTTATATTATTAAAAGTCAATTGTGAAAATTTATAACGTAATTTTATCAGGTGGTGTTGGTAGTCGTTTATGGCCACTTTCTCGTAAAAAACATCCAAAACAGTTTTTGAAATTGTTTGAAGGGAAATCTTTGTTTGAACTTACGGCAGAAAGAAATAAAGACATTACTGACGAAATTATGGTGGTAGGAAATGCAGATCATATCGAATGGAGCAAGCAGCTTTTGAAAGATATTGGAATACCCATAGGCTTTGTAGTTGAAACTGTACCAAGAAATACTACTGCAGCTATTGCTTTTGCTGCTTTATCAGTTGCATATGATGATATACTCATTATTACTCCTTCGGATCATTTAATACAAAATCAAGAAAATTATCAACAGGCGATTGAAGAGGCCAAAGAACTCGCAAAACAAAATTTTCTTGTGACTTTTGGTGTGGTGCCTTCTAAGCCAGAAACGGGTTATGGTTATATAGAATATGATGGAAGTAATGTGTTGTCTTTCAGAGAAAAGCCAAATTTGGAAATTGCACAAGAGTTTTTAAATAGTGGCACTTTCTTGTGGAACTCTGGAATGTTTTGCTTTAAAGCAGGTGTTTTTTTGGAAGAATTGAAAAAATGTCGACCTGAGATACTTAAAAAATGTACTGAAGCATGGGATTTGTCTTATGAAAATTGTATTAATTTAGAAGCGTCACTACAAATTCCTTCTATTAGTATAGATTACGCAGTCATGGAATGTTCAGATAAAATTAAAGTGGTCCCTGCCCGTTTTAGCTGGAATGATTTGGGATCATTTGAATCTCTATATGACTATTTACATTCTTTAGAACATCACGTGGATGAAAATGGCAATATGGTAATAGGAACAGATATTTTCACTGTATTTTTAGGGTTAAGAAATTCAATTTTGGTACACACTCCAGATGCAATGCTGATACTTCACAAAGAAAAATCGCAAGACGTTAAGATGGTTTATAATCAACTTGAGAAAAACACTTCGAAATTAATATAAGATTAATGGGCTATATACAAGCTAGGATATATTGCAGGACGCAGGAGGATAGTAGGTACTTTCGTTTATAGGCACCCCGAGGCCCATCGTGGTATTACAAATCGTTGATAAATCAGGTAATGTTTGTGATCTAAAAGATTATAATACTGAGCTTAAACTTTCTCAGTGCGAAATGACTGACATATTAATTTATGCAATAGACAAGGTTTATGTGTTTTAGCAAAGAACAGCTACTAAATAAGTTTTTAATGGAAAATTTACAAACCCAGAATAATTTTATAATCAAATTGAAATCAATGCTAAAATATAGTTTGCAGATATTAGTTAATGAAACGATGAGAAGTGATTTAAAATTATATTGATATTATGGAACGACCAACAATTATAAACCTTCCAAAGATATTAGATAAAAGAGGAAATTTATCTTTTTTTGAATATCCTAATCAATTACCTTTTGAAATTGCGAGAACATATTGGATTTATGACGTTCCTGGAGGAGAAGTTAGAGGGAGTCATGCATTTAAAGAACAACAGGAATTTATAATAGCTCTATCGGGGAGTTTTGACGTGATTTTAAATAATGGAGATAAAGAAGAAGTTTTTTCATTAAATCGCTCTTACTACGGCTTATATATACCTAAAATGTACTGGAGAAAAATTGCGAATTTTTCAACCAATTCACTAGCGCTAATAGTTTCGGACAAATTATATGATGCGAGCGATTATATCAGAGATTTTGAACAGTTTATAAATATTAAAAATGAATAAGGTTACAGTTTTTGGCTGTTCGGTAATAGATTTAGGAAAAACTAATTTTGATGAGGGTAACTTAACTGTAGTTGAAAATAATTCTAAGTTTCCTTTCAATGTAAAAAGGGTTTTTTATTTATATGATATTGCTGGAGGTGAAAGTCGTGGTGCTCATGCACATAAAGAATGTCACCAGTTTCTAATTGCTGCAAGTGGTAGTTATGAAGTTAGTTTAGATGACGGGAAGTATAAAAGGCAGGTGTTTCTTAATAGACCCGATATAGGTTTGCATATTCCTCCTGGAGTTTGGGCTTCAGAAATAAATTTTTCATCGGGTGCAATTTGTTTAGTTTTAGCATCCCATGTCTATAATGAAACAGATTATGTAAGAAATTATGAAGACTATTTAAATTTAATTAACAATGGCTAATATTCATCCTTTATCTGAAGTTCAATCCAAAAACATTGGATCTGATACGATAATTTGGCAATACTGCGTAATTTTAAAAAACGCTGTAATTGGAAATAACTGTAACATCAATTGTCAGGTTTTTATAGAAAATGATGTGACAATCGGTGACAATGTAACAATAAAATCTGGTGTTCAGATATGGGATGGTCTTACCTTAGAAGATGATGTTTTCATAGGGCCTAATGTTACTTTTACAAACGATTTGATTCCTCGTTCTAAAAAATATCCAGAAATCTTTGCAAAAACTGTTGTAAAAAAAGGAGCTTCTATTGGAGCTAATGCAACAATAATTGCAGGAAATACAATAGGAGAGAATGCTTTAATTGGTGCTGGAAGTGTCGTTACAAAAAATATTCCTGCTGGCACAGTTTGGTTTGGAAATCCTGCCGAACAAAAAGGCATAATTGATACTAATGGAACCATCACTTATTTATAAAAAATAATAATGATTAAATTTCTTGATTTACAAAAGATCAACCTTGCATATCAGCAAGAAATGGAAAATAGAATTCTAGATACTTTCCGTTCAGGATGGTATTTACAAGGCAATGAAGTTAAAAACTTTGAAGACAATTTAGCAAAATATATTGGTGTCCAACATGCTATAGGCGTAGCCAATGGCTTGGATGCTTTAAGACTTATATTAAGGGCGTATATTGAATTGGGTATTATACAAAAAGGGGATGAAATTATTGTTCCAGCCAATACCTACATAGCCTCTATTTTAGCGATTTCAGATAACGGTTTGATCCCTGTTTTGGTAGAACCAGAAATCAAAAATTACAATATTGATGTTTCTAAAATAGAGGAAAAGATAACAGAAAAAACTAAAGCTATTTTGATTGTTCATTTATATGGAAGAGTCATTTTCTCCTCACAACTTAAAACTATAGCTAAAGAACATAATCTCAAAGTCATCGAGGATAATGCGCAGGCTATAGGTGCAGAATGCGAAGGTGTCCGAGCTGGAAATCTAGGTGATGCAGCCGGGTTTAGTTTTTATCCAGGTAAGAATATGGGAGCTTTGGGAGACGCGGGTGCTGTAACTACAAATGATATAGATTTGGCAAAGACGATCAGAGCATTAGCGAACTATGGCTCTTACCAAAAATATGTAAATATTTATCAAGGCTTAAATTCAAGGTTAGATGAGATTCAAGCAGCAGTTTTAGACGTAAAACTAAAATATATTGATAACGAAAACTCTACCAGAAGAAATATTGCCAAGAGATATCTTTCTGAGATAAATAATCCTAACATTATTCTTCCCGAGTTTCCAATAAATGAAGATGAACATGTTTGGCATTTGTTTGTGATTAGGACTCAGGAAAGAGAGCGGCTACAAAATTATCTCACAGAAAATGGCATTCAGACATTAATTCATTATCCTATTCCACCACATAAGCAAGATGCTTATAGAGAGATGAATGATTTGAGTTTTCCGATTACCGAGCAGATTCATGACCAAGTATTGAGCTTACCAATAAGTCCTGTTATGAGTGAAGAAGAAGTGTCTACAGTAATTGATATTATTAATCAAGCTTAATGTCAGGAGAAAAATCTTCATATCGTCAGATTTTTAAAGCCACATCAATTTTTGGAGGAGTACAGGTCTTTAATATTTTGATTTCAGTTATTCGATCTAAATTTATCGCGGTACTTTTGGGGCCTATGGGAATGGGGGTTGCCGGTTTGTTATCATCTACAGTCACTCTTTTGTCTTCTATCACCTCTTTTGGTTTAGGAGTTAGTAGTATTAAAGATATTGCAGCTGCTCATGAAAACAAAAATAATGAAGAACTCCTAAAAATTTCAAGTATATTAAACAAACTAGTTTGGTACACAGGTGCTTTAGGTGCTATAATTACTTTAGTATTATCACCATTACTATCAAAAATTACTTTTGATAATTACCAATATACTTGGTCGTTCATTCTTTTATCAATTACCTTATTTTTAGGTCAACTAACATTGGGGAAAGACGCTGTTTTACAAGGAACAAGACAGTTGAAATGGTTGGCATATGCGAATATGTTAAGTTCATTCATTTCATTGATAATTACTTTGCCATTATATTTTTTATATGGATTAGACGGAATTGTTCCTGCAATCATCGTAATTTCTTGTGCAACATTAGTAATTACTCAGTTTTTTTATCGTAAAATCAAGTTAACTTTACCTATAATTTCAAATGAAGAAACTTGGGAAAAAGGTAAAAGCATGCTAAAAATGGGCTTTTTTTTAAGTCTAAGTGGATTAATTTTTACTGGATGTGCATACATTTTAAGGATTTTCATCACACGTTTGGGTAGTTTAGATAACGTGGGATTTTACAACGCGGGTTTTGGAATTATAAATTCATATGTTGGGATTATTTTTACTGCAATGGCTACAGATTATTATCCAAGATTGGCTGGAGCAATAAATAATAGAGTCAAATATATTTCAGTGGTCAATCAGCAGGGGAATGTCGCATTACTTATATTAGGTCCCATCCTTACAGTCTTTGTCGTCTTTATTAATATTGCTATTGTTCTATTGTATAGCAAAGAGTTTCTGCCTATTAATACTATGATGCAATATTCAGCGATCGGAGTTTTTTTTAAGGCAGCTTCTTGGTTATTAGGATTTGTGGTGTTAGCTAAGGGGTCTACAAAATTATTTTTTTGGTGCGAATTAGTAGCAAATCTCTATATTACATTGTTAAACTGCATTGGGTTTTATTATTGGGGATTAGAAGGATTGGGTATTTCATTTGTTGTTGGATATATTTTGTATTTGTTACAAATGTTTTATATAACGCAAAAGTTTTATGGTTTTTATTTTGAATCTTATTTTTTAAGAATATTTATCATCCAGCTTACTATTGCAGGAGTGGCACTCTGCTGTATGAAAATGATTAGTAATACTTTCCTTTCTTATGCACTGGGTAGTATACTCATTACTATTACAAGTATTTTTTCTTTATACTATGTAAATAAAATTATTAATATAAAAGAATTCATTTTAAAAAAAAGGAATAGATAAGAACAGTCTATTTGAATTTATGTTTTTAAGTATGAAATTTGATAATAAATAGTTAAAAATGAGACCATTAGTTAGTATTTTAGTGCCTTCTTATAATCACTCCGAGTTTATAACAGATACATTAGATTCTGTTTTAGAGGATACTTATTCGAATAAAGAAATTATAATCATTGATGATGGGTCTAAAGATAATTCTAAGGAAATTATTAATAAATGGATTAGTGACCATAGCGGCCACAATATCACTTTTATATGTAGAGGTAATAAAGGGTTATGTTATACGCTCAATGAATTAGTAGATCATGCTAAAGGGGAATATGTGATAGTTCTTGCAAGTGATGATTTATTAGTAAATAATACAATTTCTGAAAGAATTGATATTCTAAGTAATAGTAAAAAAATGGCACTTCTATCTGATGCAGAGGTGATTGATAATAATGGACATGTAATTTATTCAAGCATGCTATCAGGATTCCACCAATCAGATAAAACTAAGTATTTAGATGAACAGAGTCTTTTAGATGAAATAATATTTAATTTTTCAATTTCCGGTGCCGTAATAATGATGAATATAAATATTTTTAAAATAATAGGAAGATATCCGGAAGATTTAAAAGCAGAGGATTTATACTTTTATATGAGTACGGCTGCAGAAAATCAATTATTATTTTATGATAGAATTGTGTCAAAATATAGAATTCATGGAAACAATACTTCAGGTGAAAATCCTGAACTTTTAATAGCTGTTATAAAAACATATCAAAGATTATTATTTAAAATCCCAGGTGTTTTAAGAAAATTGAAACTTATAAAGCGTATTGCAGGGATTATTTTGAAAACGCCTGACTTCAATGTGAAATCTTTATTTAAATAAATTGTAATGTTAAAGTTTTTAAAAATTCTCAATTCCTACCGTATTAGAATTCTAAGTGATATTAAACACACAAGAAAGGCGGTAGAATGGCGTTTGAAAAATAAACATAATAAGACAATTATTTCAAAATCTGTAAAAAACTCTTCCATAATAAGTGTCGGAAAGTACTCGTATGGCATTTTAGATGTTTTATCATTCGAAAACCCAAATGAAAAATTGATTATAGGAGATTTTGTTTCAATTGCTGGGAATGTCTTATTTATTTTAGGAGGAAATCATCAAATTAATGCTTTCAGTACATATCCCCTTAAAGCACATTTTTTTTCAAAATTTGCATCTGAAGATGCTCAGACTAAAGGATTGATAGTTGTGGAAGATGAAGTCTGGATAGGAAATAATGTTATTATCATGTCTGGCGTAAAATTAGGACGAGGTTGTATTATTGCAGCTGGAAGCGTGGTTACAAAAGATGTAGAACCTTTTACAATTTCTGGCGGTAATCCTGCCAAATTTATTAAATTTCGAATTCCTAAAGAACTAATTGAAAGAAGAATGGGGTTAGATATAAACAATTTTTCATTTGAAGCTATGAATAAAGAGTCACTGGACTTATTTTATCAACCACTGAATGACTCCATATTAAATCAATTAACAAAGATAAAAGAAGTATAAATGGATGTATCAATCATTATAGTAAACTATAACACTAAATTTCTCACTAGAAGCTGTATTGATTCGCTCATCAATAATACATCTGATATTAAATACGAGATTATTTTAGTGGATAATGCATCCACAGATGGGAGTAAAGAAGAATTTAGCGAAATGTCTGATATTACATTTATTCCCTGTAAAGAAAATTTGGGTTTTGGGCGTGCTAATAATCTTGGTTCTGAATCTGCTAGTGGAGAATTTTTATTTTTTTTGAACTCAGATACATTGCTTACTGAAAACTCAATTAAAAAACTTTTTGATTTTTTTGTTGAAAATGAAAGAACGCTCCAAATAGGAAGCTTGGGATGCGTTTTAATTGATAAGAAGGGAAATTTTAATGGTGATGGAAGTGAATTCCCCACCTGTAAATCGGAAATTCTGAATTATAAATATCGTACACCTATTTTAAAGTTTTTTAAAAAAAATAAGGATTATATCAAATCCTCAATGGTATATAGCGCCGAGTTCTATCCAATTGGATATGTTATCGGCGCAGATTTAATGATGAGAAAAACAGTTTTTGACAAACTTCATGGATTTGATCCTCGATTTTTCATGTATTATGAAGAAAGTGATCTACAATTTAGGATGAAAAAAATGGGATTCGAATCATACATTTATACAGGAACTAAAATAATTCATCTTGAAGATGGAAGTGGTAAGCAAATAAAAAAATACAATAATAGAAAAAGAATTATTGTTCATACCAGCAAAAATATTTACTTGAAGAAAAATGATCCTGATAATTTTCCAAAATTTAAGCTTTGGGATCAATTTTATTTATACTTGAGCAGGTTAAACCCTAATTATACGTTGCAAGAAAAAAGGGATTTTGAAATAGCTGTTAAAAAAACATATTAAAATGAGAATTGCATTATTAGGTAGTAAAAATTTTGACAGTTTGGAATTTCATATTAATGATTCGCTCAACTTTTTAGGGCATGATGTGTTTCATATTGATATTAAAGACATAATAAAAATTCCATATAGATTCAATTACTGGGCTACAAAATTTTTCCCTAAGTACGATATTTCTATATTCTCAAAAATTGCGGATAAAATTATAGACTATAAGCCTGACTTGGTAATAGCTACATATCGTTTTACTCACCCAGAATGCATTAAAAAAATTAAAGCATATCTTCCAAAAACTCCCATAGTCCATATTAATCCAGATCAATTGACGACTCTGGAGCATCAGCAGATTTTTGCTTCGCCATATGATTTTTATTTTACAAAAGATCACTACATGGTTGATTTTATGAGGAATAAGATGAATCTTAATGCATTTTATTTGCCCGAAGCTTTAAATCCAAGAATTCATAAACCTTTAGATATAGATAGAAGGCTTGTCGAAGAAAAAGTTGATACTGATGTTGTTGCTTTTGGGACGATGTATCCGTATAGAGCTAATATGATCAGCGGATTAGTTGATGCTGGCATCAAGGTTAATTTATATGGTACGCCAGATAAACGTTTTCCAAGAAAAGAAATTAGTGATAATTTTATGAATGAGTTTATTACTGGTGAACGTAAGTCTGAAATTCTATATGGCTCTAAAATTGTTTTCAATAATTTTCACTTTGCAGAGATACAGTCAGCAAATGTAAAATTTTTTGAGATTTATGGCATAGGAGGGTTTCAAATTTGTGATTATAAAGAGACCTTAAAAGAATACTCTGCAGTTGATATAAAGGACTTTACTTTTAATACAATAGGAGAAGCTGTAGAATTAATTCAGCATTATTTGCCACTTCATGAGTTGAGGCATGAGATGGCAAAAAAACAAATGGAACATTTCCATAAGCATCACACATATGAAAGAAGAATGCAAGAGATGTTAAACTTAATATAGGCATTGTGGAAGTTTATTTTGTTTATATCGGTTTACTTTTTCTATTTTCTTGCTTTGAGGTTTTTAAAAATAAACCTGCTAATAAAGTACATAACTTTTTAGTTTTTTTAACTTATCTAATCACAGTATTCGTAATAGGACTCCGTTGGGAGACAGGAACTGATTGGTACCCATACTTAGATATGTTTGAAGAATCGTATTCATTAAAAAATAGTTTTGAATACAGTAACATCGTGGAGCGTGGTTATTTAATCTTTAATTGGTTAAATTATAAACTAATTAGTGAGTATTCTTTCTTCTTATTTACCCATGCTTTAATATTTTACTATCTGATAATCTATGGTTTAAAAAAAATCACCACTTATCCCATCACTTCATTTATGTTCTTTTTTTGCTCTACGATTGGTGTTTTGGGATCTAACAGACAATTATTAGCCATGGCAATTGTTTTTTACTTCCTTATATTCGCATACAGTAAGAAGAAAACGTTCTTCATTGCAATATTTGCAGCTATACAATTTCATACAACAGCCCTGCTTACACTCTCTTTTTACTTTTTGAATAGAAGAATAAAAGTTATATATATAGTATTGCTGTTGTTGGCTTGCACTGTAATTGGTTTGACAGGATTGCCTGGAAAACTGTTTTCCTTAACTGGTGGATTAAGCGAAGCCTCCAGTTATCGGACAGAAGCCTATTCAGCAGAAGCAGCCAATGAGGCAAAGCTTAGCATTGCGGGTGTTTTAAGGCGGTTATTGTATGTAACCCTTTTTCTTTTGTTACGTAATAAAATTGAAAAAAAGTTTGACAAATATAATTTTATATTGAATGGATATTTGATTAGTAGCCTAATATATCTCTTGTTCGCAAGCTCCTTAATTATTCTTGTAAATAGAGGTAGTTTATATTTCAATATGTTGGAATGTATTTTGTTTACAAGTATCTTGTTCATTTTGAAGAGAAAAGAGTCAAAATTATTCTTTATATTTTTTTTATTAATATTATCAATTGTTAATTTTTATCAGTCAATAAGTGCTTATCCAGATTTGTTTGATCCTTACAAGGGACTTTGGTACAATATAGATTATTACAGAAGAATGTATTAAATACAAATTTGAGAATGAAAATTAAGTTACTAAATAGAAATTTTAATGAAAATGAAAACAGTCTTGAAAAACTTTTTCAAAATATATCAGTTGCTCTATTAAAAAAAGGTGTGGAAATTAGTAGTATCAGTAATCCATTTGGCCATGGCCTTATAAATATGGTTAAATCGATTTTATTTTTTCGCAATAAAATCACAAATGATGAGCTTGTACACATAACAGGGCAAGTGCATTACGCAGCTATTGGACTAAAAACATCAAAGATTATTATTACTGTTCATGATTTGGGGCTTTATCGAAAATTAAGTAAATTAAGATTTTTATTTTTTAAATTGTTTTGGGTTTATCTGCCTTTTAAAAAAGCAAAATATATTGTATGTATCTCAAAGAAGACAAAGGATGAAATAATAAATTTGATGCCTAGTGCTAAATCTAAAATTGCGGTAATACCAAATTGTTTAACTGTTCCAATCATCGCTGAAACCAGCGTTAAAAATAATATTAAAAAAGAACTACTGATTGTAGGTACACGATCTAATAAAAACATAGAAAGAATATTTGAATCAGTAAAGGATCTCAACATTCATTTAAACATAGTCGGGAGGTTAAATGAATCTCACATAAATATTTTGGACCTTTACAATATAGAATATACAAATAGTTATAATATATCTGATGATGATCTGCTGTATTTTTATGATAAGTCGGACGCTTTGATTTTCACATCCACATATGAAGGTTTTGGACTTCCAATATTAGAAGCACAAGCACGAAATGCTTTTGTTATTACGTCAGATCTTGCTCCTATGAATGAAGTTGTTGGCGATGGGGGCATTGTAGTTAACCCATTCAAAGCTGATGAAATCAGAAGCGCAATAGTACGCTTTATTGAAATGTCAGAAGATGAAAAATATGGTTACTTATCAGAAGGGAAGAAAAACCTAAATAAATATGCTGTAGAGAATATAGCCGAAAGCTATATCTCATTATATAATAGAGTATGAAAAGAATTATTTTTTTTATTTTGATTTCTTTTCATTTTGCCTGCAGGGCAAATGTGCAAATTATAACGAACATTTCGGGATTTGTATCTTTAGATGATTTCGGAGCTATTGGAGATGGGAAAACAGATAATTATTTGTCCTTTCAAAAAGCAGTAGATTATTGTGAAAAAAATGGAAGAAAATCTTTGTTAATTCCTTTTGGGAATTATTACATAAGTAAATCAATATTTTTTAAAAGAGGTGGAGTTCAGATTATTGGAACGGGTGCCTTACTGAGGGAAGAGAGTTGGTTGAGCTCTACCAATCAAACTTATAAAGTTAATAATCAGGATAAAGGCAGCATTATTACAGTTGAAAATAATATAAATGGAATTGTTTTCGATAAAGATCTTGCTGATCCCATCAGAATAACAGATGTTCAGTTTAGGGTAGTTAAAGGAAGAAAACAAGGAACAACAACTGCTGTTTTATTTCGATCAGAATTTAAAGGACCTACTTGGCCTTTTATTATAGAGCGATGTCGGTTTACGGGATTTAATTTTGCTGTTAGGTTTTCATCGAAAAATCAATATAATGTAGCATTTGTACAATTTAGGCAAAATGCTTTTAATCAGAATGATGAGTGTGTTTACTTCGATGATATTGAAAAAACAAAGTCAACTGGAATTCGAAATCTGAGCTGGGGGTTTACATTCGAAAATAATGTTTGTCATGATAATTCAAGGATTATCAGGGCAGGATTTGCTAAAGATGCGGTGAATATCAAAGACAATAATATGGAGGGTAATATTCCCTATTCTTCTGGAAAAAAACCAAAATTTATTATTGATATAGAAATAAGTAATTGCACTGTTAATTTTGAAGGTAATCATTTTGAAAGCACTATTGCTGATGCCGTATATATTTCCTCGATTTTTAAAGATAAAGAGAATAATAATTTACCTTATATCGGAACAACAGCGAGTGGCAGCTCTAATAAGGTTTTTATCAAAGGAAATAATTTTGACGGTGTTGATAAGAAAATGTTCAAAACTTTTTGTTTAAAAGGACTATTAGTGTATAATTATGACCAAGTACCTTTATTTGTTGATGAATGTGACATACGAATCAATGAAAGTAATGAGAAAAATATATTTCTCACCCCTGATGCTCAAAGAACTGGAACAGCTATCAAATTTCAATATAATTATTTTGATATCCTAAAAAAATTAGAGGAAAGAAAAATAAGTATTATAAAGAGGATCAAAAATAATAATGATTATTCAGTAATAACAAGTGAGAATTTCTCGAATACCCTAAAAAGTGATTTTATATTAAACAAGAAAATTGATCATGAAAAGTTTTTTTGTGCAATATTTAATATTAATAATATTGAAGGAACCGACTTTCTAGGTATTTCTACGAAATTTATCATAACATATGATTTGAACGGTAAAAAAATTACTGAAGAAAAATCCGTACGTGGTAATTATGGTTATAAATTAGGAACCTCTGCGCACGTAGCTATTGTCCCTAACACATTTCCATCAGGAAGTAGAAATTTGACATTTAATGCAATGCTAGAGGTAAACAAAGATATTATAGGTAATAAAAAAGTTAAAATAAATAAAAACTTTCTATTACTAGCTTCTAATGAAAATATATTTGACCTGTTTTTATGATATTAATTGATGCAATCTTTATTAATAATGGAGGAGGTAAGGTTCTTTTAGATTATTTAGTTGAAAAGCTAGAAGAAACTAATCTTGGCATTGTTTATCTATTTGATGACAGAATAATACTACCCTATAAAATAAAAAGTGGGAATACTGCTATATATCAAAGTTCAAGCTTAAAGCTTCGAAATGACTTTTATAAAAACAATAAAAGAGCATTTGATAAAATATTTATAATGGGGAACATTCCACCATTGATTAAAATGGTAAATGTAACCGTTTATACATATTTTCATAATCGTTTATATCTTGAAGTACCCAATGAGTTTTCTGTTATTGAAAAAATTAAATATTTTTTTAAAGTTCAAATTATTAAGAGAAATAGCAGAAATACGGATTTTTGGCTCCTGCAGTCTCAAACATTAAAAGAACAGTTTGTTAATAGATTTAGGCAAGAAAATAAGATTAAAGTTCTACCATTTTATCAAGTATTAAAGGCGAAAAATCATAAAATTGAAAGACAGAAAAACACATTCATCTACGTTAGTAACGCGCAGGACAACAAGAATCATAAAAGACTGATCACAGCATTTTGCAATGCATTTGACAATACTAAGACTGGAAAATTAATCCTTACTGTAAGTGATAAATTCCCTTTAATTACAACGATCATTAGTGAGGCTGTTTTAATGGGATATCCTATAGAGAATATAGGATTTGTGAACAGAGAATTTTTAACAGAAAAATACTTGGAATCGGAATATGTTATATTTCCATCGCTTGCAGAAAGTTTTGGGCTGGGTTTAGTTGAAGGTATTGAACTTGGGTGTAAAATAATTGGTGCAGATTTACCCTATACTTATGCCGTTTGCGTGCCGTCTTTGGTTTTTGACCCTTCAAATATAGATTCCATTTCAAACAGTATAGCTTTAGGAATCCAGAACTCTATAGCTGAATCTAAATTAAAAGTTGAAGATAATATCTTTGACTTAATTAAACTATTAAGTTAAATGAATAATAAGGTAAAAATCCTTCTTGCGACTTACAATGGAGAAAGGTATATAAGAGAACAGATTGAATCAATACTTAGTCAAGAGGGTGTAGAGATTAATATTTTAATAAATGATGATGGAAGCAGAGATCAGACAGTCAATATTTTACAAACTCATTATAAATTTTTAAAGTTAGGCATAAATCATCCAGGCTTAGGCAGTGCCGCAAATAATTTTTTAAATATGGTGAGTAATTTAAATTTTGATGAAAATTTTCAATACGTAGCCTTTTCAGATCAGGATGACATTTGGCTTGAGCAAAAGATGAAAGTAGCAATAAATATGCTAGCAAAAAAAAGTGCAGATTTATATTGTTCAAATCTCACAAAATGGGATAACTCGACAGATTCGTATAGTTTATTAAAAAAAGATTTTCCCCAGAAAAAATTTGATTTTCTTTTTGAAGGTGGTAGTGCAGGTTGCACTTACGTTTTTACAAAAGAATTTGCAAAACTACTACAATCATTTTTGAAAGTATTGGATACCTCGAATTGGAAGGGCTTATCACATGATTGGCTTATCTATTTTTTTGCACGTTCTAGAAATCATAAAGTGATAATTGACGCAAATTCGTATATTCATTACCGCCTTCACAGTGATAATGTACATGGACACTTGAACAAGCTAACCTTTGCCACAATTAAAGAAAAATCAGGACAAGTTTTGGATGGATATTACCAGAATCATGCAAAGAACTACATTAAATATCTTAGGAATGAATCAGAAGAGCATAAAATTTACGAGCAGTTTCTAGGGAATTATTATCAGAGAAACAAAATTATCTGGAGATACAATACGACGCTAATGCGTGATAAGAAAAAATTCTTGATTTTTGCAGTACTTAATTTATTAAAATTTAGGTAAAAATGTATATTTTTTTTTTAAAGAGAGTGATAGATTTTTCTGCTGCATTTTTTGGACTGATTTTATTGTCGCCAATTTTTTTAGTTGTAACTATTTTTTTAGCTTTCGCTAATGAAGGAAAACCTTTTTTCTTTCAGAAAAGGATGGGAAAAAAAGGAAATCTATTTAGCATAGTTAAATTTAAAACCATGAATGATAGAAAAGATAAATATGGTAATTTATTGCCTGACGATGTTAGACTAACTAAAATTGGAAAATTTGTCAGGAAGACCTCTTTGGACGAGCTTCCTCAATTATTTAATGTTCTGAAAGGCGAAATGAGTTTAATTGGACCGCGCCCCTTACTACCTCATTATATATCTTTTTACACGGAAACCCAAATGCGTAGACATGAAGTATTGCCTGGTATTACAGGTTGGGCGCAAGTAAATGGAAGAAATAATATTTCATGGGAAGAAAAGTTTTGTTTTGATGTTTGGTATGTGGAAAATACCTCGTTTATAATAGATTCGAAGATTTTGTTTCTAACTTTAAAAAAAATTATAAAGCCAGAGGGCATTAATGACCCAAATGGTAATATTACAGAAGCATTTGATAAATACATGTTAAGAAAAAATGGACAATAAAAATATTTTAGTTACTGGCGCCGGTGCATTACTTGGTCAGGGAATTTTAAGAATGCTACAGCTTTGTGATTTTCAGAAAAAGATATTTACTGCTGATCCTGATGCAAGATCAACTGGACATTGGTTAGGTGATTTTGCGCTGCATGTTCCGAAAGCATCCAACGAAGATTATGTCCCAACAATTAAAAAAATTGTTGAAGAGTATAGTATTGATGCAATTTTGGTAGGAACAGACACAGAACTAGTAAAATTAGCGGAAGTTCATGATGAGTTTTTAGCTAAATATAACTGTAAGATTGTTGTAAGTAATTCGGGTGTAATAGAAATATCTAATGATAAATTCTTAACAGCTAAGTTTCTTAAAGACAATAATTTTCCGTATCCAATCTCTAAAATGGCAAATTCTTTAAATGGACTTTTGGAACTAGAAAAAGAGCTAGGATTACCATTATTTGCGAAACCAATCGATGGTGCCAGATCCTTAGGATTAATAAAGATCAATACACATGAGGATTTGTTAAATGTTTTTGATGAAAAAAGCAACCTTGTTGTTCAACAATTTTTGCCTGACACAGACGGAGAATACACTTCTGGATGTATCGTTTTAAATAATAAGTGTGTATCGATTGTAAGTTTAAAACGTGATTTGAGAGATGGAAATACATATAGGACTTACAGGGATGAAAGTACTTCCAAATATGACAGTATAATTTCAAAGATTGCTGAGGTTTTAAAACCAGAAGGCCCTATAAACTTTCAATTTAGGATATTTAAAGGAGAGCCTGTAATTTTTGAAATTAATGGTAGATTTAGCGGGACTACTCCTTTAAGGTATTTTTACGGAGTGAATGAGGTAGAAATTATTCTAAATTACTTCCTATTCAAAAAAAATCCGACGACCGAACCATTAAAAAATGGAATTGTAATGAGAGCGTGGTCAGATATTTTTATTGAGAATAAAGAAATAGAGCAATTTCAAAAAGAAAAAACTTTACAATCTCCGAAAGCTACATTTTATCCTTTTAATCTAAAATAATAAGTATGGGAGCTACATGCGCTGTTGTTGGAGCAAACGGTTTTCTTGGCAAAGAGCTAGTCAAACAATTAATTTACAACAATTACATTGTTACAGCAGTTTACAATAATAGCCACTCGGAAATACCAGCGACTGTTGATAAATTAAGCATAGGTAATTTTATCAAAATTAAAAAGAAATACGATTTTGTTATTTTGGCTATTGGTAATTTTAATTCAAAACATTCAGAACTCATTGATATTAATTCAAAAATTCATGAAATCCTTAAAAATAACATTTCTGCAAAAATTATTTTTATCTCTAGTACAAATGTTTATGGAATTCATGATGACGTAATTGAGCTTAATTCATCCTTTAATATTCCAACACTTTACCCACTGTCCAAATTAGCAGGAGAGTTTTTGGTATCGTCTCATTATAAATTTTCGATAATCCGATTAACTTATCTGTACGGCAATGGTTTAAATAACGGCTCTTTTCTACCTAATTTAATTCAAAAATCTAAAGAAACTGGCAAGATTACATTATTTGGTAACGGCGAAAGAAAACAAGACTATTTGCACATTGATGACGCAGTAAATCTATGTATAAAAGCTATGGAAACTGATATTAATGGTTTTTTTATTGGTGCCTCTGGTACTTCTACTTCTAACCGGGAAATCGCAGAAATTGTTTCTTTAGCCCATTCGTCAGAAATTGAATATCAAGGTGTCGAGACAGGAAGTTCCTTTTATTTTGACATCAAAAATAGTTGTGAGATGTTAGATTGGAGTCCCAAAATCAACATCGAAGATGGCGTGAAAAATATGCTGCGATGAGAGTTCTGGTTTTTGGAGATGTTCACGGAAATTTGGTTGCCTTGGAAAAACTTTTCGAAATTGAACAAGGATACTTTGACCTATTTGTTTGTCACGGAGATATAGTTAATTATGGGCCATGGACGAATGAGTGTTTAGATTTCCTTTCTCATAAAAAAGACGGTATTTTGTTGCAAGGTAATCACGAAGAATATTATATGGATGGTACTTATCCAGGAACTAATGTAGTAGCAAAATCTTTTTTTGAGTTTTGCTATCCAAATTTTTACGGGAGTTATCTCCCATTCATTTCAGAATTTAAAAAAAGTTACCAAATCGGAGATTATAAAATAACACATTCTATAGACGGCTTGTATGTATTTAAAGATACAGATATTGCTAATTTGGACTTTAAGGATAACACCATCGTAGGACATTCCCATCAACAGTTTCACAGGATTATAAACAATAAAAATTTGTATAATACAGGTAGTCTAGGGCAAAACAGATCACTACTTGATTTTGCTCAATATTTAGTTTTAGATACAGAAAAAAATATTGTTGAAATGAAATCTTTTATCTTTGATATTCAGATCGTAATCTCAAAGATGAAGGAGTCTCGGTATCCTTCAATTTGTTTGGATTATTATAAATCAAAAAATACGGTAAATAAATAATTATGCAAGATAAAATATGGCTTTCATCTCCACACATGGGAGGCGGTGAGCAAAAATATGTTAATGAGGCATTTGAAACCAATTGGGTTGCACCATTGGGACCAAATGTTGATGGTTTTGAAGAGGATCTGTGTCGTTTTACAGGATCTGGATTTGCTGCAGCGTTAAGCTCTGGTACTGGAGCAATTCATTTGGCCTTAGTAATGCTAGGGGTTAAACCTGGTGATGAAGTCATTTGCCAGTCAATGACATTTGCTGCAAGCGCAAATCCTATTGCATATGTTGGAGCTATTCCTGTGTTTGTAGATAGTGAGCGTGACACGTGGAATATGTGCCCTAACTTGTTACGAGAATGTATTATCGATCGTATTACTAAAGGAAAAAAGCCAAAAGCCATTATACCCGTACATTTGTATGGCATGCCGGCTAAAATGGATGAAATAACGAAGGTTGCCAATGAATTTGAAATTCCTATTATTGAAGACGCAGCCGAGGCGCTCGGCTCAAAAATAGGTGATAGAAGCATGGGCACTTATGGCCTCTTTGGCATTTTATCCTTTAATGGCAATAAAATTATCACGACCTCAGGAGGAGGGGCATTAATTTCTGACTCAGCAGAATACATTAACGAAGCGCGATTTTTAGCTACCCAAGCGAGGGATAAAGCTAATCATTATGAGCATAGTAAAATTGGATATAATTATAGGATGAGTAATATTTGTGCAGGAATAGGTCGTGGTCAAATGGAAGTGCTCACAGAATGGATTGCTAAAAGACGTGCAAATTTTAAGTATTACAAGGCTGCTTTAGCACAGATTGAAGGTATTCATTTTCTTGAAGAGCCGATGGGATTCTATTCCAATAGGTGGCTATCTACCATTTATGTTGATCGATCGGTAGATGAATTATACTCAAAGAAAAGTATTTATCTTTCATTACAATCTCAAAATATTGAAAGTCGCCCGCTTTGGAAACCAATGCACCTCCAACCCGTTTTTAAGGATGCACCCTATTATAGTAACGATATTTCTGAAGATCTATTTAAAAATGGTTTATGTCTGCCTTCAGGATCAAATTTGAGTGAGGAAGACTTGGAAAGAGTTGTAGCGGGGATTAAAATGGCATATTCATAATTTGAGGATTTCGTCATTGCAGATACTGTAAGGCTAAATTGATTATTGTTATCATATTTGTTATAAATGGTTACCTTTACTAAAATTTAGAATATATTTTGTTTACACAAATTAATATTGTTCCGCGCTGGGTCATCTTCTTGTTGGATTTGGCCATTTGCACCTGTTCTTTAATATTTGCTTATTCCCTTAAGCATAACCTGGATTTAACGGCAATTGAGCTGCCTGAGCTTGCCCGAAATCTGTTAATTATCGGTACCATTAATATTGCTGTTTTTTTTCATATTAGCACGTATACCGGTATTATTAGGTATACCAGTGCTCAAGATTCCTTTAGAATTTTAATATCAGTAATTATTGGCAATGGTACCTTCTTTGTACTGAATCTGATCGCAATAACATTTTTTAAATATCCATTAATTTCTTTTGCGATATTAATTACTAATGGTTTAACCAGCTTTTTGTTATTAATGACCTATCGGGTTTTGATTAAATATTTCTTTATTTATGTTAAGAACCTGAATCTCGATAAAAAGAAAGTGATTATTTATGGCGCAGGTGAGGCAGGTTTGGCCACCAAAAGAACTTTTGACCATGACGGGAGTGTAAATAAAAACATTGTTGCATTTGTAGATGATGATCAGCGAAAAGTAGGCAAAACCATAGATGGGGTAAAAATTTTGGATGCTGCAAATCTTGCTTATTTGATCGGTGAACATGAACTGGATGAGATTATTTTTGCGTCGTATACCATACCCGATGACAAGAAAGATCATATTGTTGATCTTTGTTTAGAAAACGACATCAAAGTTTTAAATATCCCTCCTCAAGATGTTTGGACGAATGGGCAGTTGAAATCTACTCAAATACAAAAACTGAATATTGAGGATTTATTAAATAGAAAATCTATCAAAATCGATATCGAGGGGATTGGTACCATGCTGGATAAAAAGCGGATTCTGATTACAGGTGCGGCAGGATCTATCGGAAGTGAAATTGTTCGTCAGCTTTCTAAGTTTAATGTGGGTTTAATCATTCTTTGCGATCAATCGGAAACAGCCTTGCATGAATTGTATTTAGAGTTGGAAGAAACCAATGGCAATAAAAACTTTCACGCCTTTATTGGTGATGTTCGTGATGAGCAGCGCATGGATAAACTGTTTGAAACCTATAAACCGCATTATGTGTATCATGCAGCTGCCTATAAACATGTTCCTTTGATGGAGGATAATCCTGCAGAGGCCATTAAAGCCAACGTATTGGGAACCAAAACTATTGCAGATAAATCTGTTAAATATGGTGTCCAGAAATTTGTGATGATTTCTACTGATAAAGCAGTAAATCCGACCAATATTATGGGGGCTTCAAAACGGATTGCTGAGATATATGTTCAATCACTTAATAATTCTTTGAGTACTGATGGATTTATCTTCAGTAATGGTTTACAATATATCAATGATCTTAATGTTAAACCCATCACTAAATTTATTACTACACGATTTGGAAATGTATTAGGTTCAAATGGCTCTGTAATTCCAAGGTTCAGGCAGCAGATTGAAAAAGGTGGTCCGGTTACGGTAACCCACCCGGAAATTACCCGTTATTTTATGACTATTCCTGAAGCCTGCCGTTTAGTTTTAGAAGCAGGTTGCATGGGTAAAGGAGGCGAAATATTCGTTTTCGACATGGGCAAGTCAGTTAAGATTGTAGAATTGGCTAAGAAAATGATCAGACTTGCGGGGTTAGAGCCCAATGTTGATGTTAAAATCGAATATTCTGGTTTACGCCCAGGAGAAAAGTTATATGAAGAACTATTGAACGATAATGAAAATACGATGCCTACCCATCATGAGAAAATTATGATCGGAAAAGTAAGGGAATATGTATTTGCTGACGTCGAAAAACAGATTTACGAATTGATTACTTCCGCTAAATCTGATAATGACCGGCAGGTAGTAATGAATATGAAAAAACTGGTTCCGGAATTTAAGAGTAAAAATTCGATATTTGAAGAATTAGATAAGGTAATAAACAACTAAAATATGATTAAAAGAATCTTTTTAATGGCCTTTATGGCCATTTTTGCTTTAGCTGCTGCTGCACAAAACCCTACTCCCAACCGTATTGTCCCATACGATTATCAGTTTTATCAAAAACTAAATCCGGCTGTTTACGATCAACAATCTAAATTTCATTCGGCCATTAAGGGGTTCAATTCTGATGACAGCGCTTTGCAGATGCACTATGACTCTTTAATGAACGCCGGAACAGATAGTTTGAATAAAAGAAGCTGGGTTCACCGCAAACTGTTCCAAGAGCATCTTTTAGAATTTAAAAGTGATGACTATAATATCTACGCAGATTTTCTTCCTGATTTCCAAATAGGAAAGGATTTTAGTGGTAATAGGTCAACATGGCTAAATACACGTGGTTTCCAGGTTGGTGGCAACGTAGGCAAGCAGTTTTCATTCTATTTAAATGGTTTTGAAAACCAGGGAAAATTTGTTGACTATGTAAATAACTTTGTTATAGCCAATCAGGTGGTGCCTGGTCAGGGTTACGGTAAATTAGCAACAAATACACAAGATTGGTCTTATGTCACCGCCTTGTTGTCTTATACTCCCAATAAATATTTAAACTTTGCTTTGGGTTATGATAAAAACTTTATTGGAGATGGTTACCGCTCGATGTTATTATCGGATGTTTCTTCCAATTATTCTTTCTTTAGGGTTAGGGCAACTTTAGGAAGTGTTCAATACCAGACTATTTTTGGTTATATGCTTGACCCAGGCGCTCCTAAATTAACAATTGATAGAAGATTAGGCGACCGAGGGAAATGGATGGCGGCACATTATATAGATTGGAATGC
Source organism: Pedobacter sp. 22226 (assembly GCF_052045455.1). NCBI lineage: Bacteria > Pseudomonadati > Bacteroidota > Sphingobacteriia > Sphingobacteriales > Sphingobacteriaceae > Pedobacter > Pedobacter sp. 22226. The sequence goes on from NZ_JBQEPB010000013.1 coordinate 117,942, forward strand.
TACTAAACGCTTTTCAGTTGGTTTTTTTCAGGCGGTTACCTGGGCTGATGCACAACCAGAAGGTAAAAGAGGCTTTGATTTTAATTATGTCCATCCTTTTATTTTTTTACGTCCTGTTGAGAGCACCAATACCACCTCCCCTGATAAAATGCGTTTGGGGATTAACCTCAAATACGAATTGTTAGCAAAAACAGCCTTATATGGACAATTCATGTTCGATGAATTTACCGCTAAAGAATTTTTTAAAGGCAATGGTTATTGGGCTAATAAATTTGCTGTCCAATTTGGTGTACGGGGATCTGATCTTTTTAATGTACACGGATTGAACTATTTAGCCGAATTTAATACTGCAAGGCCCTATACCTATGCGCATTCCGATAGAGTTTCGAACTATGCAAATTACAATCAATCTTTAGCACATCCTCGTGGTGCAAACTTTAGAGAGTTTTTGGGAATCATGAATTACAGTTATAAGAGATTTGATCTTCAGGGTGAAGCATTATATTCAAGATATGGACTTGATCCTGCAGGAATGAATTATGGAGGCGATATTTTTAAAAGTTATGACACGAGGTCTGTCCAGTATGGTAGTCACATAGGCCAAGGTATTGGCACAGATCTTTACTATGTAAAAGGCCAGGTAGCTTATTTACTAAACCCTAAATATAATTTAAGGTTAGAAGTGGCGGGTACATATAGAAGAGAAAGTAACGAGTTGGGTATAAATAAAACTGGGTTGTTAACTATCGGATTAAGAAGCTCATTTAGAAATATCTACCACGATTTTTAAAGATTTGAATTACTGGATTTTATCCAGACTTTTTGCTTAATTTATCTCTGTTTAAAGATTGATTGAATAAATATCCAAAAAAATTAAGAACTGTTTTTGTAAATAGGATGGATTTTTTAAACGTTGTCATTACTATTTTATTAGGGTTTGGTGGTATTATAACAAATATAATACCACTAAACATAGTAACTTAAATATTGTTTGCAGATCAAAGTAGATAATTGGGACAATAAAATCGATTCTGGTCATCTATGAGTAGTTATGACATATATCAATACTTATTATTGGGTAATTTTAGAAAAATCAATAAAAATTTAACCATTTAATAACCTAAAATAAAACTACTTCGGGAATTTGACTGTAGAAAATTACCCAGCCATCGTATTAGTTGTCCTTTTTACCGCAACTTTTCTCACAGCCTGAATAATTGCATTTTTATCATAACCACATTCAGCCCAAAGTTCGGCCTGTTCGCCATGTTCGATAAACTGATCCGGAATACCTAAACGAATTATGTTTGCGCTATAACCATGATCGGCCATAAACTCCAGCACTGCAGATCCTACCCCTCCAGGTAAAGAACCATCTTCTACCGTAATTACATGTTTATATTTAGCAAATACCTCATGTAATAAAGCTTCGTCCAGTGGTTTTACAAAACGTAAATCGTAATGCGCCGGGTAAAAACCTTCGCTGTTCAATTCGGCCCTCGCTTCAACTGCAAAATTACCCACATGGCCAATGGTTAATAAAGCTACATCTTCACCATCACAGATTTTGCGTCCTTTGCCAATTTCTAATGCTTTGAAAGGTCTTTTCCAGTCAGGCATTACACCATTACCACGAGGGTAACGGATTACAAAAGGACCAACGTTTTCTTGTTGAGCAGTAAACATCAGGTTACGAAGTTCCTCCTCATTCATAGGAGAAGAAACAACCAGATTTGGGATGCAGCGCATATAGGCGATATCATAAGCACCATGGTGTGTAGCACCATCAGCACCAGCCAGACCTGCCCTATCCAAACAAAAAACTACATTCAGTTTTTGTATAGCCACATCATGGATCACCTGATCATAAGCCCTTTGCATAAAACTTGAATAGATGTTGCAAAATGGAACTAATCCTTGCGTAGCTAAACCAGCAGAAAATGTTACTGCGTGTTGTTCGGCAATACCCACATCAAAGGCACGTTTTGGCATAGCTTTCATCATGATATTTAATGAAGATCCTGAAGGCATCGCAGGCGTAATCCCTACAATTTTATCATTAGCCTCAGCCAATTCTACCATAGTATGTCCAAAAACATCCTGGTATTTTGGGGGCTGTGGCTTATCCGGAACACTTTTTTTGATTTCACCGGTAATCTTATCAAAAAGTCCTGGCGAATGCCATACCGTCTGATCTTTCTCTGCTAAGGCGAAACCTTTACCTTTCACCGTAATGCAGTGAAGCAGTTTCGGACCAGGAATAGCAGATAGATCTTTTATGGTTTGAGCCAAACGCTTTACATCGTGACCATCAACAGGTCCGAAATACCTAAAGTTTAAGGCTTCAAATAAATTACTTTGCTTTAGCAGCGTTCCTTTAATGCTTTTCTCTATTTTTTTAACATACTTATGTGCATTTGGGCCTAATTTAGAAAGCCCGGCCAGTACATGAGAGATATCATCACGGAAACGGTTGTACGATTTTGAAATGGTGATGCTGGTTAAATATTCTTTAAGCGCACCTACATTAGGATCGATAGACATGCAGTTATCGTTCAGGATAACAAGCACATTGCTGTTTTCGATTCCGGCATGGTTTAATCCTTCAAAAGCCAGGCCCGCTGTCATGGCTCCATCACCAATAATGGCCACATGCTGTCTGTCTGTTTCACCTTTTAGTTGCGAAGCTACAGCCATACCCAGCGCAGCCGAAATGGAAGTAGAAGAGTGGCCTACACCAAAGGTATCGTACTCACTTTCCGAAATTTTCGGGAAACCGCTAATGCCTTTATATACACGATTAGTGTGGAACTGATCTCTTCGACCGGTTAAGATTTTATGACCATAAGCCTGGTGGCCTACATCCCAAACCAATTTGTCGTAAGGAGTATTCAAAGCGTAATGTAAGGCTACAGTTAGTTCAACAACGCCTAAGCTGGAAGCAAAATGGCCTCCGTTTACACTTACTACATCAATAATGTACTGTCGTAATTCCTGGCTTATTTGTTCTAAGTCAGATTCGCTATATTGCTTTAAATCAGCAGGATAGTTGATTTTAGATAATAGGGGGCCAGCTTTTACTTGCATTCGAAATTTATGGTAAAAAACAAGGTACAAAGTAAGGTATTTTTGTTTTAAAATAGAAAAGAAAAATGTTGGTTTATTATTGATGGTTAAGCCGTTAGTGTTTAGTGCTTTATATTACCTGAAGATAAATGGAAGAGATCTTTTTACATTCGGGATAAATATCTTTCAGACACGATTTTTTCGTTATGTTTGTGCCTTCACATGCAGGCAGAGAATTTTGAGATAAAACTTCCGGTATTCGAAGGGCCCTTCGATTTATTGTTGTTCTTTATTGAACGCGATGAGCTTAATATCCAGGATGTAGAGATTGCAAAGATTACAAACGACTTTTTAGCTTATATTCATCAACTCCTTGCCTTAAATGTAGAAGTAGCCAGCGAATTTATTTTAGTGGCTGCAACCCTGATGCGCATAAAATCTAAAATGCTTTTGCCGAGGATTGAGGTTGATGAAGCCGGAAACGAAATCAATGCCGAACAGGACCTGATTGCCCGGCTGATTGCCTATAAACAGTTTAAATCTGCTGCCGAGGAGATGAAGATTTTTGAGGGGGAGCGTTTAAAGCAGGATCACCGGGGAAACATTGCCTTTGATTTAACCCTTGCTGCTGCCTCTTCCGCTCACCAGGATGAACTTTTATCGCTGGATCTTTATAAACTTTTAACCGTTTATCACCGGACGATGCAGAAATATGAGTTGCGTAGTGAGGAAGTTAAACATACCGTGGTACAATATCCGTACACCATTGAGCAGCAAAAGCACTTCATTGCCAATTTACTCGATATTAATAAACAGATCGATTTTGCATTAGTGCTTAAAAATTCCGAAAATAAAGTGCATTTCGTTTATAACTTCCTGGCCATTTTAGAAATGCTGCAACAACAAATTGTAGAGATAACCATCGGGAGCGGCTTTAATAACTTTAATGTGAAAGCATTATCCTAAATACGGCACATATTAAATTTGAAATTCTTACTTTTGCCAAAAAAATACAAACCTCATATAATGATGACACGCGACAACCAAATTTTTGAACTTATCGATAAAGAACTGAACCGCCAGGAGCATGGTTTAGAGCTTATTGCATCAGAAAACTTTGTAAGCAAGCAGGTAATGGAAGCTGCCGGATCGGTACTAACCAATAAATATGCTGAAGGCTTACCGGGAAAACGTTACTATGGCGGTTGCCAGGTGGTAGATGTGGTAGAGCAAATTGCTATCGATAGGGCTAAAGAATTGTTCGGTGCAGCGTGGGTAAATGTTCAGCCGCACTCTGGTGCACAGGCCAATGCAGCAGTGATGCTTGCTGTTTTGCAACCTGGAGATAAAATATTAGGTTTCGATCTTTCTCACGGAGGTCACTTAACACATGGCTCACCAGTTAACTTTTCGGGTAAATTATATCAACCCTTATTTTATGGTGTTGAAAAAGAAACCGGACTGATCGATTATAAAAAATTAGAAGAAGTAGCCTTAGCTGAAAAACCAAAATTAATCATCTGCGGGGCATCTGCTTACTCACGCGAGTGGGATTATGCATTTATCCGTTCGGTAGCTGATAAAATTGGCGCGCTGGTTTTGGCAGATATTTCTCACCCTGCAGGTCTGATTGCTAAAGGTTTGTTGGCCAACCCACTTCCACATTGCCATATCGTAACTACAACCACCCACAAAACTTTACGTGGCCCACGTGGCGGTATGATTATGATGGGACAGGATTTCGAAAACCCATGGGGATTAAAAACGCCAAAAGGCGAAATCAGATTGATGAGCAATTTGCTTGACATGGCTGTTTTTCCAGGTACACAAGGCGGTCCGTTAGAACATATTATTGCAGCAAAAGCAATTGCTTTTGGAGAAGCTTTAAGCGAAGAATACGGAACATATATTAAGCAGGTAGCTGCTAACGCACAGGCAATGGCAAAAGCATTTGTAGCTAAAGGTTACGGCATTATTTCAGGTGGTACTGATAACCACTTAATGCTGATCGATCTTCGCAACAAAAACATCACTGGTAAAGTTGCTGAGAACGCTTTAGAAAAAGCAGAAATCACCGTAAATAAAAACATGGTGCCTTTTGACGATAAATCACCGTTTGTAACTTCTGGCATCCGTGTGGGTACTGCTGCCATCACCACCCGTGGTTTAAAAGAGGCTGAAATGGAACAGATCGTTGAACTAATCGACAGGGTTTTAACCAATCCTGAAGATGAAGCAAATCTGAATGCGGTTAAAGCTGAAGTAATTAAACTGGTAAGCGCATTTCCTCTTTATAAATAAGAGTTACCTTAAGAAATAAAATTGTAAAAGCAGTTACATTAACTTGTAGCTGCTTTTTTGATTTAACAAGTTTTTTAGCCCTTATGTGTTAAAACAAACGTTTGTTTTATATATTTGGCAAATTAATGTGATAATAAAAAATTATGTGTGGAATAGTAGGCTACATTGGTTATAGAGAAGCTTGGCCAATTGTATTAAAAGGTCTTAAAAGATTAGAATATCGAGGTTATGATAGCGCTGGTATTGCACTGATGAACAGCAGTGGACAGCATATTTATAAAAAAGCTGGAAAAGTTGCTGTTTTAGAAGAATTTGCTGAGGATCAGGACAAATCTGGTACAAGTGGTATGGGCCATACACGCTGGGCTACCCATGGTGTTCCTTCTGATCGTAATTCCCATCCGCACACATCAAATAGCGGTAAACTTTCTATTATCCACAACGGAATCATTGAAAACTACGCTACGCTAAAAGAAGAATTAGCAAACCGTGGGCATGAATTTAAAAGTGATACGGATACAGAGGTATTGATCCACCTGATCGAAGAAATTCAGGAAATTGAAAAGATTGATCTTTTAGAAGCTGTTCGTTTAGCCTTACACGAAGTAAATGGAGCTTATGCCATCGTTATTATGGATAAAGATCATCCAGATCGTTTAATTGCTGCCAGAAAAGGAAGCCCGATGGTAATTGGCGTTGGAAAAGGAGAATATTTTATTGCTTCTGATGCTACTCCGATTATTGAATATACCAAAAATGTGATCTATTTAAAGGATGGCGAAATTGCTTTAGTTACCAGAGAAGACCTGTTAATTAAACATTTAGACAATGTGGTTCACACCCCACTTATTCAGGAATTAGAGTTAAAGCTCGAAATGCTGGAAAAAGGTGGTTTCGATCATTTTATGTTAAAGGAGATTTATGAGCAGCCCCGTTCGATCAAAGATTGTATGCGTGGCCGTATATATCCTGAAGAAGGTAAAGTACAGCTAGGCGGGATTAAAGAATTTGCAGAGAAATTAAAAAATATAGACCGGATTATCATTGTAGCGTGCGGAACATCGTGGCATGCGGGTTTGGTTGGCGAATATTTAATTGAAGAATATGCCCGTATCCCTGTAGAAGTTGAATATGCTTCAGAATTCAGGTACAGAAACCCAATCATCACAGAAAAAGATGTGGTAATTGCCATTTCGCAATCCGGAGAAACTGCTGATACCATGGCGGCCATTGAAATGGCTAAGGAACGTGGCGCAACCATTTTCGGAATTTGTAATGTTGCGGGTGCATCAATCCCGCGTTTAACCCATGCTGGTGTTTATACCCACGCTGGTCCTGAAATTGGTGTAGCTTCTACAAAAGCATTTACCGCACAGGTAACGGTTTTAACTTTGATGGCCTTTTACATGGCACAACAAAAGGGTACCATTACCACGTCAAAATTAATTGAGTTATTAACCGAACTGGATCATATTCCTGAAAAAATCCAGGTTGCGTTAGAATCTAACGATCTGATTAAAGAAGTTGCAGAAAAAATCAAAGATTCTACCAACTGTTTATTTTTAGGTAGAGGAAGTGGCTTCCCTGTAGCTTTAGAAGGGGCCTTAAAATTGAAGGAAATTTCCTACATCCATGCAGAAGGTTATCCTGCAGCAGAAATGAAACACGGTCCAATTGCTTTAATCGACGAAGAAATGCCGGTGGTTTTTATCGCTACGCAAAACTCATCGTACGAAAAAGTGATCAGCAATATACAGGAAGTTAAAGCAAGAAAGGGTAAAGTGATTGCCATTGTAACACAAGGCGATACAGAAGTGAAGAAAATGGCCGATTACTGTATCGAAATTCCGGACGCTAACGAAGCTTTCTTGCCGCTTTTGGCTACTATTCCACTTCAGCTATTATCGTATCATATTGCGGTAATGCGTGGATGTAATGTAGACCAGCCAAGAAACCTGGCTAAATCGGTAACCGTAGAATAATTTAACAACAAAATAAATAGATAAAGCAGTTGCATGAATTTGTAGCTGCTTTTTTTTGTTATAGGCGAATTTTTATATACAGACTTTGCTAACTAAGCCCGATTGAACGGATGCCGTTTTGATCCGCATTTCTTTGACATTGATAAATTAAAACGGCAGGAGGAAAAGCGGGGCTGCAGGCTGCCATTGGCACCAATGTTCACTTTCAAAATAATAATACCTGGAATAGATGGATATTCAAAACTAATCTGAAAGAACCGAGCTGCAATCTTAAAATCCTGATAAAAAGTAAAGGGCCGATATTCTTTTGAAGAAATATCGACCCTTACCATCTAAATTAACGCTCTCGTATATATAAACGAGATTTCTCGCCGAATTGTTTTCGGAAAATAAAAAAAAGTGATTATTTCTCGTAACTTCCTAAGGTTGAGGGAGAAATTCTTATGTTGGCTTTTATATCTTTATTAAGGTAGCCTGTAAAATAAGGATCGCTACTTAAATCAGCTCCTTTCTTTCTGGCCGGACTATCCGCCGACACCTCAAAATTTTCCATTTCCTTATTGATAAAGGATGGATCAATATTCAAAATATTGCCGTTGATGCTATAACTGCTGTTGGCAGATCGGATTATGTTGTTCCATAAATTAAGCTGAATTGCTGCGGTGGTTTTCTTTTGAATATCCAGCTCATTAGTTAAACTGCCCCAAATAATATTGTTTGTTAAATCTAACCGGAGCTTGTTGTAAGCGCCGGCAGATAAATAATCTGAAAAGCTAAGTGAAGCAGTTTTACGTGGGAAATTTAAATTATAACCTGCAAATGTATTTTGTTTAAGGTTGTAGTTTCCACCTCCAACAGCATATATAAGGTAATTGCCGCAATTATACATCACATTGTTAAAGGCCAACAACTCTGAATGATAACCAATGTAGGCTGCTACCTGCATATTTTTGATAATGCTGTTGCTCAAAATTAATTTAGGTTCGGCAGTTGATGACAGCGAATCGGAAGTAATACCAACTGAGGCATTTTTGATTATTGCATTTTTAACCATTCCGTTGCCAGTTCTTTTCAGGAAAATGCCTTTCCACTGGCCCGGCTCCTCATTGTACAGTTTTTCCAGTCTGTCACTACAAAACAGTACCGGGTCGGTAACCGTTCCATTTACCAGTAAATTACCTTCCACATTTAAGCTGGCGTCTTTATGAAAATAAACCTTGGCACCTGGTTGGATAATGAGTGATGATCCGCTTTTAACCGTAAAAACTCCATTGATAATATATGGTAGCGATTTTGTCCAGGTGGTGTTGGTCGCAATTGTTTGGCCGTTAATAAAAACCGCATTTTGGGCATAAGCTAAAAGTTTCACAACTTGTCTGTTCCCATTCGTATTTAAGATAATAGAATCCTGCACCAAAAACGGCAAACTCTCTGTATTCGGATTAATGGTAACCTTAACAAAAAGATTAATCGAATCCTGACCATTTATAACCAGGTCATTTTTGTTAAATGTATCTTCTCCATTAATATTAAGGCTAAATGCTGAACTGCTCCCCCCAGTTAGTGTAATTTCTGAAACCTTTACAGCATCCTTATTATTGTTTACGATGCTTAATCGCTTCGTTATAGAACCAATTGAGGTAAAAATGGTATCGAACAGCAATTCCGGAGTTGCAATGGTTAACTTGGCGTTTGTATCTGTGGTGATGTGTTCTCCTTTCCTGCAGGAAGAAACTAAGAAAAAGAGCAATAGCACTAAACTGATATTTGAACGCATAAATCAAACTTAGATAAATGTTTGAGTACTTACAACTGTATAGAAAATAATGCAGTTATTCGGCAAATGCCAATGCCGCGATGCTCACTTTTGCTGCTCCGCTATTTAAAAGTTCATTTGCGCAGGCCTCTAATGTTGCACCGGTTGTAATTACATCATCAACTAACAGGATGTGTTTGCCGGCAATGTAGGCCTGGTCGTGTACTTCAAAAACGTTCTGCATATTCTCGTATCGGTTGTACCTGCTCTTTTTGGTCTGGCTTTCAGTTGCATTATTACGTACTAAATTTTCTTCGCTAAAGCCAGTCTCCATTCTTTCTGCTATTCCTTCGGCAATAAAAGTACATTGATTGTATCCTCTGTGTTTATATTTTTTTCGGTGGAGAGGAACGGGAATAATTAAATCAACATCTTTATAAAGCAAACTCATCTTTAACTTTTCGCCTAACATATTTCCCAATAGTACACCAACATCCGTTCTTCCATTATATTTTAAGTTATGGATCAGGTTTTGCACTTTCGCCCCTTTCCTAAAATACAGCATCGCCATGGCGGCATGAAGCGGCACCCGTCCCCACAACTGTTTGGCCACCCTGTTTTCTGCATGTTGATGATAATCGGTAAAAGGTAAATCGTACAGGCATTTGGTGCAGATTAAGTGCTCACTCTGATATAAGGATACGCCACAGGCATTGCAGAGGTTTGGAAATAACAAACCGAATAAATCATCACACCATTGTTTAACCTGTAACATATCACTAATTTATAAAATATTTATGAGGATACCATATGGTTTAATAAGGTCTGTTATATAGAGTAGGCTTTTATTTTTATTAGCTTTTCCAGTAAAGCGGGTGTTGTGCTGCTATATAAGTTTGTCCCCGCTTTTCACTACAAGTCCTCTCCCGATTGAAAAAATCGGGATGTGGGCTTTTCGTTTCAATCGGGTTTAGATAGGGCGGGGCAGGGGTTAAATACGAAGTTTCCAAAGGCCTGTTCACCGGGCTAACTTCCGTAAGTCTTTAGCATAAACCCGCCATAAACACCCAATGCTTAAAAAAGTTTTGCTTTGGGTAAAACTTTTTGTTGCTGTAAACCATCCAGTTACAATAAAACCCCCAATTAATAGCAAATATGCTTTGCTTATAAATTAAAAAATCCTACTTTTGCATCCCGCTTCGGAGGAAGGGTTTTAGTTGAAAGGATGGCTTGGTGATACGGAAAGCGATAATTATTTTAAAATAAATATTGCAGGAGAGAAAAAGATTGCTACCTTTGCAGCCCGGTTCGGAAGAACGGAAAGCCGGTCAAAGCTGGCCTATTGAAATAAAGGAAAGAGGAGAAAAAGAGGGCTAAAAAAATAAAATTTATTTTATTTGGAAGTTTAAAAAAGATCCTTACCTTTGCACTCCCAACCGAAAGGGAAGGAAAAAAGTTGGGGCAGCGGATGTTGCACAAACAACAAAACAAGATTGAAAATACCGGCACAAAGATAAAGACTAACAAGACTTTAACGGAGTAAAGGTTTAACAATATAAAGATCTGCCGCGAGGTTATAGATCGATAAGTTCTTAAAAGAGATGTCAATGTAGCGTAGCGGGGTAATGGAGTACTGGTCAAAGTACATGATTATTTTGCTTTATTTTAAAGGTGGTGTCTAACAGACAACATAAAAAAAAGAAGACTATTTTTAACAATAGTTAAAACTGGTCAGTATTGAACAAAACATTTTACAATGGAGAGTTTGATCCTGGCTCAGGATGAACGCTAGCGGCAGGCCTAATACATGCAAGTCGAACGATATTTTCCAGCTTGCTGGAAGAGAAAGTGGCGCACGGGTGCGTAACGCGTATGCAACCTACCTTTATCAGGGGGATAGCCCGGAGAAATCCGGATTAATACCGCATAATATCATTTTATAGCATTATATTATGATCAAACA
>NZ_JBQEPB010000014.1:0-82659 GCF_052045455.1 Pedobacter sp. 22226
GGAGAAATGTATGTCGAGAATTATAGGAGAGCGTCATAAAAGATAAGAAAAACTCTTTATTTGGAGTTTTTCTTAAAATAAATTTGCAATTGTGGTAAACCTAGAATACGACTGAAGCAAAGCGGAATGGAGAGATCTAAGAACAAAGATCTTCCAATAGATTTCTCCATTCCGCTACTGATGAAAAATCAGCAGCTTCAGTCGAAATGACGGATCGCGGGGGATGAAAATCGTATCGAAATCATTTAAGCCCTAGCTTTTCGCTTAATTTCCGTGCTTTTCTGTGTCTCTGTGGCAAAATTTATTCGATTTGCTGTTTGCTAACACTCGTTTCAAACGAGCGTTCAATAGCTTATCGTTTAAAACGATAAAATCGTAGAACTATTTCTGCACTCGTTTGGAAACGAGCGCAAGCATGAATCGATTCGTCATCCCGACTGAAGCAAAGCGGAATGGAGAGATCTAATAACAAACATCTTCTCACAGATTTCTCCATTCCGCTACTGATGAAAAATCAGCAGCTTCAGTCGAAATGACGGATCGCGGGGGATGAAAATCGTATCGAAATCATTTAAACCCTAGCTTTTCGCTTAATTTCCGTGCTTTTCTGTGTCTCTGTGGCAAAATTTATTCGATTTCCAGCTTTGAAACTAAAATGTTATACTCATTTCGGAATCATTAGCCTCAAAATTCGCTATATTGAGAACGTAAACTAACTAAACTGAACCAATTGAAAAGAAAAGATTTCCTCTACTTAACCGGAATGGGTATGGGTGCCTTAATCCTTCCCGACCTTTCTGCATTCGGAACGCCCATCGATCCTTTACAGGCACTTGATGGAGTGGATGTAAAAATTAAAAAAGAACTGGCCGATGTTGCCCTTAACGCTGCAAAATCGAAGGGTGCAACCTACGCCGATATCCGCATTGGACGCTACCTAAACCAATTTGTAGCCACACGCGAAAAACGCGTTCAAGGTGTGGCCAATACCGAATCGTACGGCGTGGGCATCCGTGTTTTGGCCAATGGATGCTGGGGCTTTGCCGCTACCAATAACGTAACTAAGGATGCCATTGCCAAAGCAGCCGAACAAGCCGTTGCCGTTGCAAAAGCCAATGCTAAAATACAGGGAGAACCTGTGCAACTCGCCCCTCAAAAGGGTTATGGCGAAGTAGGCTGGAAAACTCCGATCGAAATCAATGCTTTCGAAGTTCCTGTAAAAGAAAAAGTAGACCTGCTTTTGAATGTAAACGACGTGGCGATGCAGAACGGAGCCAACTTTGTAAACTCTGTTATTTTCGCGGTTAATGAGCAGAAATACTTTGCTTCTACTGATGGTTCTTATATCGATCAGGATGTGCACCGCATCTATCCTACCTTCAATGTAACCAAGGTCGACCGCGAATCGGGTAAATTTAAAACCCGTAATGCCCTAAGTGCTCCAAGTGGCAAAGGTTACGAGTATATGCACGCACGCCCCGAAGATAAAGTTACCGGTATTGTAACCCGTTACAAAGACCGTTACGATATGCTCGAAGATGTGAAAGAAGCAGCACGTGTTGCCAATGAAAAAGTAAAGGCAAAATCGGTTGAGCCGGGTAAATACGACCTGGTGCTCGATCCATCACACCTTTGGTTAACCATCCACGAATCTGTTGGTCATCCTACCGAACTTGATCGTGTTTTAGGCTATGAGGCCAATTATGCAGGTACCAGTTTCCTTACTTTAGATAAATGGGAATCTAAAAAATTCAAATTCGGCAGCGATAAAGTAAACATTGTGGCCGATAAAACCCAGGTTGGATCGTTAGGTGCGGTGGGTTATGATGATGAAGGCGTAAAATGCAAAAAATGGGATTTGATTAAAGATGGAGTTCTGGTAAGTTATCAGGCCATCCGCGATCAGGCACACATTATCGGCTTAACCGAATCAAACGGCTGCTGCTATTCGCAGGGCTGGGATGATGTACAGTTTCAGCGTATGCCAAATGTTTCACTTCAACCGGGTAAAGAAAAATTAAGTGTTGACGACATGATCAAAAATGTAGAAAAAGGTATTTATATCATCGGTGACGGCAGTTTTTCTATCGATCAGCAACGCTACAATTTCCAGTTCGGCGGACAGATTTTCTACGAAATTAAAGAAGGCAAAATTGTAGGCATGCTTAACGATGTGGCTTACCAGGCCAATACACAGGAGTTCTGGAATTCCTGCAATTCGATCTGCGATGCAGGCGATTACCGTTTAGGTGGTTCGTTCAATGACGGAAAAGGTCAGCCTTCGCAAAGCAGTGCCGTTTCGCATGGCAGTTCTACTGCACGGTTTAATGGAGTTAATGTTATCAATACAGCAAGAAAAATATAATTATGGCCATATTAAGTAAAGAAGAAGCCCAGGCGATATTAAAAAAAGTAGTCGGTTTTTCTAAAGCCGATTTCTGTGAAGTAAGTTTAAGCGGTTCGGACGGCGGAAACATCCGTTATGCACGTAATGCCGTTTCTACTGCAGGCCAGATCAGCACCATGAGTTTAGGGGTAAGCTCAACTTTTGGTAAAAAAACAGGTTCGGCAACCATTAACGAATTTGACGATGCCTCTTTGCAAAAAGTGGTAAAAAGAGCAGAAGAACTGGCCATGCTGGCACCAGAAAACCCTGAATTTATGCCACCATTAGGTCCGCAAACATTTGCCGAATCGAATACCTTCAATGCAAAAACTGCTGCCATTACACCTGATACCAGGGCCGAAATGGTGGGTAAAAGTTTGAGCGTTTCAAAAGCCGCCGGTTTAGATGCTGCTGGTTTCCTCGAAAACGCTACCCGTTTTAATGCAATCATGAACTCTAAAGGTTTGTTCGCCTACAACAAAGGTACCAACGTATCTTTCTCGGTTACCGTTAGGAACAAACAGGGAACAGGTTCGGGTTATGTAGAGCAGGATTTTAACGATCTTGATAAAATGGATACCCTTGCGCTAAGCAAAATTGCAGCAAGCAAAGCCAATGGCTCAGCGGGAGCAAAAGCCATCGAACCCGGAAAATATACCGTTATTTTAGAACCACTTGCAGCCAGCGATATTATTGGCAACATGTTCAGGGGCTTCGATGCCCGGAGTGCCGACGAAGGCCGGAGCTTTATGAGTAAAAAAGGTGGTGGCACACGTTTAGGGGAACAATTGTTCTCTGAAAATGTAAATATCTATTCCGATCCCATGAATACCGAAATCCCGTCTTCAACATTTACAGGCGAAGGTTTACCGGTAAAAAGGACGCAGTGGGTAGAAAAAGGTGTGGTAAAAAACCTATCCTATTCAAGATATTGGGCTGCACAGAAAAATGTTCAACCCCTTCCATTTAGCCGCAGCATGATTATTGAAGGTGGCAATCAGTCACTGGAAGAGCTGATCAAAAGCACTGAGAAAGGCATTCTGGTAACCCGTTTCTGGTACATCCGTTCAGTTGATCCGCAAACCTTATTATTAACAGGGCTAACCCGTGATGGTACTTTTTATATCGAAAACGGCGAAATCAAATTCCCGATCAAAAATTTCAGGTTTAATGAGAGTCCGGTAATTATGCTTAACAATGTGGAAGCATTGGGTAAACCTGTAAGAACCGGAAGCGGATTGATTCCGCCAATGAAAATCAGGGATTTTACCTTCACTTCATTGTCAGACGCGATTTAACGAAGCAATCTGCAAAAAAACTCCGTCATTGCGAGGTACGCCCCTAGTTACCGTCATCTCGACTGAAGTGCAACGAAATGGAGAGATCTTTCTTGATAGATTTCTCGACTGCGTTGCACTCCGCTCGAAATGACGACCTTTCGAGGAATGTCACCCTGAGCGAAGTCGAAGGGCCGAAAACAACTTATAAAAACTTTAAAAATTGAGAAGAAGAGATTTCCTATACATGACAGGTGTTGGCCTTGGCGCCAGCATGATCCCCAACATCCCTGCTTTTGGCAAAATTATTTCTGTTGAAGAATTTTTAACTCCTGTTGATATTGTCCTGAAGAAAAAAATGGCCGATGTTGCCCTTAATGCAGCAAAAAGCAAGGGTGCAACTTATGCCGATGTACGGATTGGCCGCTACCTGAACCAGGTTGTAGCCACCAGGGAAACACGGGTAGAAAACATCTCCAATTCCGAATCTTATGGTTTGGGTGTACGTGTAATTGCCAACGGAAGCTGGGGTTTTGCCGCCACCAACAATATGGATGATGCTAGCATTGCCAAAGCAGCAGAAGCTGCCGTTGCCATTGCAAAAGGCAATGCCAAAATCATGGAAGAACCCGTTCAACTGGCTCCGCAAAAAGGCTTTGGCGAAGTAAGCTGGAAAACCCCTATCGAAATTAATGCTTTTGAAGTACCCATTGCCGATAAAGTGGACCTGCTTTTAAAAGTGAACAGCGAAGCCATGAGAGGCGGTGCGAAATACATCAGTTCCAACCTCTTCATGATCAATGAGCAGAAATATTTTGCTTCAACCGATGGCTCTTATATCGATCAGGATATCCACCGGATCTGGCCAACTTTTACGCTCACCAAAACCGATGCGGCAAGTGGCAAATTCGAAACCAGAAATGCATTAAGCGCACCCATGGGTATGGGTTTTGAATACCTGAAACCTAAAGACGAAGAAAAAATTAAAGGCGGTCCCGTTACGATGTACAAAAAGCGTTACGACATCCTGGAAGATGTACGTGAAGCCGCCGTACATGTTGACGAAAAGTTAAAAGCAAAGCCCATTGCCCCCGGTAAATACGATCTGGTATTGGATCCTTCGCACCTTTTCTTAACCATTCACGAATCGGTTGGACACCCTACAGAGCTCGACCGTGTTTTGGGTTACGAGGCCAATTATGCCGGAACGAGTTTCCTGACACTGGATAAATGGGAATCGAAAAAATTCAACTTCGGGAGCAAAGAAGTAAACATTATTGCCGATAAACTGGAAACAGGATCTTTAGGCGCTGTGGGTTACGATGATGAAGGTGTAAAATGTGGGAAATGGGATATCATTAAAGACGGAATCCTGGTGAATTACCAAACCATCCGCGATCAGGCGCATATTTTAGGTTTAAAGGAATCACAAGGTTGTTGTTATGCAGATAGCTGGGATAGTATCCAGTTTCAACGAATGCCTAACGTATCTTTAGCGCCTGGAAATGCTGCTTTAAGCGCAGCAGATATGGTTAAAAATGTAGAAAAAGGCATTTATATGTTCGGCCGGAATTCTTATTCCATTGATCAGCAACGTTATAATTTCCAGTTCAGCGCACAACTGGCTTACGAAATTAAAGAAGGAAAAATTGTGGGCATGTTTAAAGATGCAGCTTATCAGGCCAATACCCAGGAATTCTGGAATTCATGCGTGCAACGCTGCGATAAAAATGATTACCGCCTGGGCGGAACCTTTTCGGATGGGAAAGGACAACCGGGGCAGGCAAGCGCCGTTTCGCATGGCAGTGCCACCACCCGTTTTAATGGTGTTAATGTGATTAATACGGGAAGGAAGTTGGGGTAAGGCCCCTCTCGTCATCTCGACCGGAACGCAGTGGAGCGCCCACCTGCTTCGGGCAGGGAGAGATCTATCTCGAGAAAGGCGATTGTATCGCCACAAATATTCGATCCTGCATTGCAAATGCTGCTTTCAGTGATCCTCATATAAACGAGGGGCATTATTTACCATATAAGAAATATAAGACCATTTAAGCTTATATTCTCTTAAATGTCTTATATGGTAAAGACGATAAGCAAAAAAAGATCCTTCGCTGCGCTCAGGATGACAGCATCTTAAACAACAAAGGGGCATTCTATCCAGACATGCCCCTTTTTCTAACCAAATATAAACCTGTTTGAGCCAGGAGTTTCTTCTATCGGTTGGTATCTTACCAACCGAAAATGTTAATTATGCATAATAATCGTTGCGGTAATAGCTGGTGTTCCAGCTATTGTACCGTTGATATAAACCGTGTAAATTTTCCCAGCCTCGAAAGTGGCTGCATTTAAAGCATTGTTTGTTAATGGAATCACCGCTTTTGTAGTGTTATCTTTTATCAATAAACTCACATTGGTGCCTGCATCTACTTCTTTAAATGGACCCAGCGTTCTCCAGCTCAAGCCTTCAATTACTGCAGGTGCTTTCCCTGATGTGTAAGGAATAATGGTTTGGTTACCAAAATTACCATAAGCTACACCAGCAAATATTTCTGTTCCGGCGGCATAGGTAAGATCAACTTTTGGTGCATCGGGCGAAAAATTGGCAAACCTGATTTTGGCTTTACCTGCTGCAGGAAGGGTTAAATCATCATATACCAGGATCAAACTATCAATATTACCCGGATTTAACGTACTTGTTAATTTTTTCTTCACGGTAAACAAACTGTGTGCAAAATCTGCAATGGGCCCGTTCGGACCAGCAAAAGATGCCGAATTGGTTTCCTGTACGAAATTTGCGCTTCCACCAAAAACATAAGATGCTTTGTAAGATGGCTCTGTTCCTTCCGTGAGGTTAAACTGAACTTTTCCGTATTGGGTATCTAAATAACCTGTTGCCGTATTGCGTTGCAATGCAGTAGTCGTAACTTTTCGGGTAAAATCCCAGAAATTAACGGCCGTAACCGATTGGCGTGCATTGATAAATTTAACTTTTGCACTTAAAGGTGGCCTGTCGCCGGCATTAATATCGAGGTAATCTGTCTTTTTGCATGAAGCAAACAATGAAACGGCTAATACAAAAAATAATGTTGGAAATTTATAAATTCTCATCTGTGGTCTTATTTAAAGGTTGCCGAAAGTCGGATAAAAGGTTGTAAACCGGTGCTTGTTCCCGATTGTGCCGCACTTGGTGAATTTGTACGGGTAATATTACTTCCCGGCGCAGGGATAGAATAATCGCCCAGCACATTGAAGAGGTTATTTACACCAACGGTAGCCTGTAGCAGAGGCGTAATCCGATACCCTGCCGAAATATCGGTAATCCATATCGGACTATAGGTTTGATAATAATAATCAGGTTTCGGAAAATTGGCATTTAACTGACTCACTGCCGATACGGATCCAAAATATACGCTTCGCAGTAAAAAGTTAAACTTGTTAATGTTGTAGGTTCCCTGCAGGGTAATTTTAGTTTTTGGGATGCTACGGGTTACACGCACCTCTTCGCTTTCGTCGAAAATGATGTAACGGTAAGCCTCCAAACCTTTAGGTGTATTTACTTTGGTAAGCGTTGTTTCTTGCAGATTTGCACCCGCCAAAAAGGCTACATTACCGCCGTTGGGCAATAAAAAACGATAACTTCCTGTAAATTCGATGCCCCTGGTGCGTGTACTGAATGAATTATAGAAAAACTTGGCCTGTATGGTACCGGTTTGTACAAATAGTGCCCTTACATCCGCAGGTAGATTGGCATCTGTAGCAGAAAAACGTCCGGTATTTCCTACACGGTCTTTAATGTCGATCTGATAGGCATCAACCGTTAATTCTACGTTCTGGATCGGCTGTGATGTCAATCCTGCAGAATAACCTTTCGATTTTTCGGGTTGTAGCGATGGAATACCCAAGGCTTTGGTTGCAGGATTTACATTATTTGCCGTAACCTGATCTATCGCAACTCCGTTCTGAAAGGTAGTAGAGGTTTCTGTGTAGTAAAACTGTGCCAGATCGGGAGCCCTGAAACCGGTATTGTAACCACCACGAACGGCCAGCCATTTAGCGAAACCGTAACGCGTTGCGGCTTTGTAGGTGGTTACGCTTCCAAAATCGGAATAATTTTCTACCCTAACCGCGCCTGATAAAAGCCATTTATCGGTTACGTTCAATTCGAGATCCGCATAAGCAGCAGAAATAGAACGTTTCACATTCACTTCATTTGATGGCCTGAAACCGGCATGGATCTGCGAACCCGGAGAAAGTCCGTTTAAAGGTGTGCTGCCCGCAGCTACGAAATATGGAATGCCCCCAGTGGTATAACCAATAGAATAAATGGTACTTAAATCGGCTTTCGAATAAGAACCTTCTTCGCCTGCAATAATCTGATAGGTTTCTACGCGGTACTGTCCGCCAAAGGCAACATTCAGACCTTTAAGTACTTTATCAAATTTCCTTGAAAAATCTAAACTTCCGCTGTTCTGTGAAGCATTGTAACTGCCCGCATTAAAGGTACGAGGTGTTTTTTGACCTAAACTGGCATTCAACGTATTGCTGATGATGTTATCAAAAGCATTTCTCCCGTAAACATTGGATACGTCGAAGTTCCATCCGCTTATCTTGCCTTTTACACCTATTGCCAGAGATTGATCGGTGATGATGTTATCCATGGCAGGCAGAAATCCATCCGGATAAACAAAGGTATTGTTGCGCTCTGTCCAGCCCGGCAAACGGTATACAGCGGTAAACTGCGAGTTACGGTGACTGATGCCACCGAATGAATATACTTCAAAACCATCTCTCAACGGGATTCCGGCATTGAATGATAATAAACCATCTTTGGATTTATTGGTGGATCCACGCTGATCAAAGAAATGCCGGTCGATACCGCGGCTGGCAATAATGGCATCATCAATTTCTTTGGTATAGATCTGGTCAAAACCCCTGGTATTGGCTCCGCCACCATAAGCCGGACCGATGTAAATCCCATCTGAATCATTTCCGGAAGGAAGTGAAACCGCTTGTGTGGCATATTCGCCAGTGATATTCAGGAAACCTTTTGCGCCCAGTTTTAGTCCGATATTAGCATTGCTCCTGGTGGTTAAGCCATCTCCCCTGCGGCGGATACTTTCAATCGTGCTTGCCGTAATTTCATCAGGAGTATTTTTCAGCACCACGTTAATTACGCCTGCAATGGCATCCGATCCATATTGGGCCGCAGCACCGTCGCGTAAAATTTCGATACGATCTATCGAACCCACCGGAATGGCATTCAGATCGTATCCGGTTGCCCCGTTACCCAAACCGCCCCAACTGATGTTCGAGCTTTTATGTCTTCTTTTTCCGTTTACCAGCACCAATACCTGATCTACGCCCAGGCCTTTCAATTGTACGGTAGAAGTTGCCGAAGCGGCATCGCCACCACCGGAAACCGAAGAGTGGAAAGATGGTGATACATACTGGAGTAACTGCGTTACACTGGCCTGTGGTGAGGTTTGCTGCAATGTTTTTAAATCGATTACATCTACCGGAACAGGCGAATTAAGTTTGGTTCGGTTAGCATTCCTCGAGCCTACAATCTGTAATTCGGTTAAAGTATTATCAGCTTGTTCGAGCGAAACGTTCAGTTTGGTAGCCGATCCAATTTCTACGATGGCGGTTTTATAACCGATGTAGGATACTTCGATAAAGCGTCCGTTTTTGGTTGAAATTTTAAATGCGCCATCCTTATCTGTAACGGTAGAGCCATCTAATCCCTTGATTCTTACCGATACGCCAGGTAATGGTGACTGATCTTCTGCAGCAACCACCACCCCGGTGATGATCCGCTGCTGGGCAACTAATTTTGAGTAAATAACTGTACTCAACAGTAATATGAATAGTAATTTTATCTTCATGTTGTTTATTTTGGAATAGACATACCAATGGCCCTTCGACCTTTTTTCGGGTTGAAAAATGTTTTAAAATTGATTTTTCGGGTTTTGGCTATTGGCCTGTTTTATGGTTTGGTTTTTGAAATCTGTCGTCGGTTAGCGACAGTAAAAAAGCTTCAATATCGTTTATGTCGGTTTCGCTTAATCCCAATGGTTTATTTAGGGAAAGGTCCCTGTTTTTGCCATTTTTAATTACTGCGTCTGGGTTATTATAATACTGGATTACTTCTTTTAGCGTTTTAAACATCCCATTGTGCATATATGGGGCCGTTAAGCCAACATTTCTTAAACCCGGGATTTTAAAATGTCCTTTATGTTCCGGATTACCGGTTACCTCAAATCTACCCTGGTCTTTCAACTCTTCATCGTTAAATAATCCTATGCCTTTAAAACGATCGGCAGTAAAATCTTCACCCGAATGACAGTTGTTACAGTTGGCTTTTCCGATAAACAACATTCTGCCCCGTTTGGCATTTTCGGATATCGCTTTATCATCACCATTGATGTAACGGTCATAAGGACTATTTGCGGTTTCTAAAGTCCGTTCGAAAGAAGCAATGGCCAGCAGTAAATTCTTTTGGGTGGGCGGTGCATTAAAAATCTTTTGAAAAAGTGCTGCATATTCTTTGTCTTTCTGTAATCTATCGATGGCATCAGCAATGGGCAGGTTCATTTCAACCGGATTGATGATGGGTTGCAAAGCCTGATCTTCGAGAGAGGCAGCCCTGCCATCCCAAAAAAGATTCGGCCGGCCCGAAAGGTTGGTTACCGATGGCGAATTACGCGTTCCCTTAGTTCCGCCAACACCTAAACTTACCCTTGCGGTATCGGCAAAAGCAAACTCCGGTTTATGGCACGAAGCACAGCTGATGCTTTTATCTTTGGAAAGAATCGGATCAAAAAACAATTTTTCGCCCAAACGCTCCCTGCTGTTGATTACTGTCGGATCATCGGCACCAAAACCGGCCATCAGTATCACTAAGGTGATAAGACTTAGGGGGATTATGAGTTTGCTTTTTTTCATTGGTTTATTGGGGTAATATCGAATCGTCATGCTAAAGAGTGTCGTCATCTCGACCGGAGCATCGCGGAGTGGAGAGATCTATTTCAAATCATATTGACTGTCATTCTGAACGCAGTGAAGAATCCCTGGCCGATGAAACACGGAACCCGATCGATACGCAGAAATGAATACCTTACTTGCATGATAGACCCTGATCCCGATGAATCGGGACAGGGTGACGACTGTAAAGATTCTTCGTTGCACTCAGAATGACAACCAGGTAATAGCCAGAGGCAGGGAGAACAAACATCCTCCCACACTCCACTAACCTTAACAAGAGATTTTTTAATTATTGGCAACAAGCTGTACATTCAGCTCAAAATCATCATAAATGGTTTTGTCGCCGAGGTTTTCAAAAAAGCTTTTTGATCTGAATTTGATATCATACTTGGTTCTGTCGATAATAATTTTTGCATTGGCCGTTACTTTGTTGCCATCTTGCTTAACCGTAGCCGGGAAAGTAATTTCGTTGGTAATGCCTTTAATGGTGAGTTTTCCTTTTACATTATAAGTACCCGCACCTGTACTTTGGGCCGAAGTGATATTGAAAGTAGCTTTATCAAACTTATCAACGGCAAAAAAATCAGCACTTTTTAAGTGGCCCAACAATTTTGCATTGGTTTCTTTATCCGTTAAATCGGTTACCGCAATGGTTTTGGTATCCAGTTCAAAGCTTCCGCCTTTTAGCACTTTATTATCCAGGGCCAAAGATCCCGAAGTAACATTGATGGTTCCCGAATGTTCTCCGGTTACTTTTTTAGCCAGCCAGGTTAGTTTACTCTGTTCGGCATTTACTTTATAGTTTACCAGTTTACTTACCGAAGTTTCGGCAGGTGCTTTAAGTTTAGGTTTTGGTCCGTTTAAAGCGGTTAAAGATCCAGCTACGATGGTGGTAGCAATGAGTGCAATCGTTTTGTACTGTAACATTATATTTTGGTTTTTAGTTGAGGTGGTATCTATTTTCCATTTGCCTGCGCCTCAAAATAGGCTGCCGATGGTACTGGTTCTGCAATTAATTCGTCCAGTACTTTATTGAATTTTTTCTCATAATCATCGTAGTATTTTCCAGTAACAGTTCCGGTGTATCCGGTGTAGATTTCGCGTACTTCACCCTTACGGTCGATGATAATGGTGGTTGGGTAAGCAATAAATTTGTTCAAAGCCGGAAGTTTATCGGCAACCAAACGTTTATCAGCCAGTCCTCCGAACAGGATATCGTATTTGATATTGTATTTATCGCGGAGTTTACCCAGGGTATATTTTCCATATTCGAGGTCGTCTTTCTGTTCGAAACCGATCGCAATAGCCTCTACACCTCTTTTGCTGTTTTTATTGAACCAGGGCGAAAGAAATACGGTTTGATCGGTACAGTTAGGGCACCAGGTACCTACCAATTCTACAATCACCACTTTACCTTTATATTTATCGTCGGTTAACGAAACCGGTTTGCCGTTGAGGTCTGGAAAAGTAAAAGCAAGTTTTTTAACACCTTCTTTTAAGTGTGTTAATTTGTAGGGATCAGGCAGTTCGGCTTTGCTGTCTTTTACACCTGTAAACTTTAAGTTATCGTAAATCCCCTGACTGATTTCGCCAGAAAGTGTACCGTCTTCGTTAATGGTACCTTTATATATTTTCGGGCTCGGGCCGCTAAAGCCTGAAAGCACAAACTGGTTTCCCTGTACGGTACCTTCGAGTTCGCGACTATCGCCGGTTACCTGCATAATTACGCCGGTAAGTTTATTGCCTTCCTGTTTCAGTATGGCTACTTTATTTGGGACAGCTTCTTTCGAAAATCCTTTAAATTCCCATTTACCGGTTAAATTGGCGGTAGGTGCTACATCTTTACCAGGTTCAACAAAGCGATACGATTTGCCTTGTTCGGCAGTAAAAGGTAAAGCATTACCCTGTAAACCTGGCACCAGGCTTTTATATTCGCCAGAGATCCTGCCATCGCTTTCTATTTTAGCTACCAAAGCGGCATCGTAGGTATTCATTTTGATGAACAAAGAATCCTGACCTAAATATTTGATGTGGAAATCGTCTCTGCGGGTTCCGTTTAACAGCGTGAAAGTAGCATGCTCAGCATCTTTTCCTTTAAGTTCGAAATTAAATGGCACTTCGGTTTCAGCAACCTTGAATACGCCTCGCCATATTCCTTCTTTTATAAATTTTTTGGCCACTTTTGGCTCTTCATCTACTTTATTTACAGCAAAAGCTGCAGTAGAAATGAGGGATGCTAAAGCCAGCACCTGCATTTTAGCATAGTAATTTTTCATCTTTTATAATTTTAGGTGTAGGTTAAAATATGGGCTGTATCTCAATTTTTTGACGTATTCTTGGACGAGTTACTTTGGCAGAATAAAAAAGTCCGTCATTGCGAGGCACGAAGCAATCTTAAAGCGCACACTTTTAGCGATCGTTGTAAGATTGCTTCCTCGGCTGAAAAAGCCTCCTCGCAATGACGACGTTTTGCGTCCATTCAATAACCAGGAAACTTCTCTGTCAATCATACTATTAACAAATCTTTATATACAGCCCAATATTTAATATAGTTGGTTTGGTTTTATTTACTTTTTAGTGTTTCGGTTGCGGCGAGCTTTTCGGGCACTGGTTCAGCAATCAGCTCGTCTAACACTTTATTGAATTTGGCTTCGTAATCGTTAAAGTATTTTCCGGTTACGGTTCCGGTATAACCGGTGTAGATTTCCCGCACATTTCCTTTTCTATCGATAATAATCGTAGTTGGGAAAGCAATGAATTTATTGAGCGCAGGCAATTTTTCGGCCACCACTTTTTTATCGGCAATACCACCGAACAGAATATCATAAGTGATATCATATTTTTCTTTCAGCTTGCCTAAGGTATATTTGGCATATTCCAGGTCATCTTTCTGCTCAAAACCAATGGCTATGGCTTCTACCCCACGTTTTTGGTTCTTTTTAAACCATGGTGAAAGAAATACCGTTTGATCTGTACAATTCGGGCACCAGGTACCAATGGTTTCGATAATCACTACCTTACCTTTGTATTTATCATCACTTAAAGAAACATTTTTCCCGCTCAGATCAGGGAAGGTAAAATCAAGTTTGCTGTAACCTTCTTTAAGGAAAGTAAGTTTATAAGGATCAGGAAGTTCGGCTTTTTCGTTACGCTGACCATCAAATTTCAGGTTTTTGTAAATTCCAAAACCCTGTTCGCCGGTAATGCTGTTATCATCGTTGATTTTTCCCTTCACAATAAAAGGACTCGGCCCGGTAAAACCCGACAACTCAAATTCATCGCCCTGTACGGTACCTTCGAGCTCGCGGGTATCGCCTACAACGGTCATAATTACACCGGTAAGTTTGTTGCCGTTCTGTTTTAACAAAGCAATTGAGGCCGGTACAGCTTCTTTGGTATAGGTTCTAATTTCCCACTTACCAGTAATGTTGTGTTTTGGAGCTACATCTTTACCCGGTTCTACAAAGCGGTAACTTTTGCCATGTTCGGCAACAAAAGGCAAAGAATTGCCCCTGAAACCGGGTACCAGACTGCGGTATTCGCCAGATAAGGTACCATCAGTTTCGATCTTCGCGACCAGCGCCGCATCATAAGTGTTCATTTTTACGTAAATCGAGTCGTCGCCGCGTCGTTCTACATGAAAATCATCACGTCTGGAACCATTAATGAGCGTTAAAATGGCTGTTTGTGGTGTTTTTCCTTTTAACTGGAAGTTAAAAGGCACTTTTGATTCGCTTACACTAAACTCTCCCCTCCAGATCCCTTCTTTAGGGAACGGTTTTGCCACCCTGGCTGATGCAATGCCGCCCAGTAGCAAAACTGAGGTGGTTAGGCATGCAATTTTTGAGGTAATTCTCGTTTTCATAATCATCATTATTAGTTAAACACTATCGTTTTAGAGTTTTTGATAACAAGGCACAATGATTCGCACAGAAAACCATACAGCAAGGCTACAGGCTGTTTATCAGCTGTTATTGCATCATGATCCTTAACGAGAAACAGTGTGTTTACTTGTTATCGGTTAATTTATAATCTATTGCTAGATCAGTTTGAGCACTTTTTCCTATGGAAAGTTGCTAGAAGTTCAACGAGTACTGACTCTCCCTTCTTCTGTATAAATCAACTAATTAATGGTGGTGAATTAATTAGAGTAATAACCTAAACTAGTGGTGGTGATTAGTTTTGGCTGTTCCTGATACCCCGGCAACTTATTGACTGAAATACATGACCACCATAATATTCTATCAAAATGCCCCGGGGTACCAGGATTTTTAAATGAGAATATCTGAATGAAAACCTTTATCAGGTGATCCGTATCTTAGCTTATATTAGCGGCAACAGCAGTTATACTGACCTGAAAAATTGATCAGAGAATATGGCTGAGGTTGTCTGCGGAGTTTCATATCGAACGTAGATTTGCTAGTGAACTGTTTTAATTTTTTGTAAAAGTATAAACTTTGAACAATTTAAACAAGTATTCCTATAGATTTTATAGACTTTATTTATAATCAACTGATTTACAGTAGAATAATTTATTTTTTTTAGCAGAGAGCGCTGGGGAGAGAGCATGGAGGGAGAGCATGGAGGGAGAGCATATCGCTTCGTCATCTCGACTGGAACGCAGTGAAACGGAGAGATCTATCTAGAGATAGATTTTGCTTCGCAGAGCCTTCGGGTTCTCAACTACGGTCGAAATGACGGTATTTGAAGGAAGTGAACGCAACGCTTGGTTCATTCCATCTTCCATTTTACATCTTCCATCAAAAGATCCTTCGTTACACTCAGGATGACAAGCCGAAAAAACAAATTAAAAAAAAGCTACTATTTCTATAGAATTTATAGAATTAATTTTTACCTTTGTTCTGTCTTATACGAAAAGCAGATAATAAGCTAATCGAAAAAGAACACATAGTCATGTGGCCGAGTGGCGAGGTAAAGGTCTGCAAAACCTAGTACGGCGGTTCGATTCCGTCCATGACGTCTGAAATTGTATTACATACTTATCAAGAAAGACGGAGGGAATGGCCCTTTGATGTCTTAGCAACCTGTTTTTAACAAGGTGCTAATTCCATCTGCAGGTAGCAGAAAAGATGAGTTTGAAAATAGCCGACGCGACTATTTTCGGCGAATGACTAACGGCTATCCCCTCTTTCTGAAATTGGTAACCTAAATTTTAAGAAATGTCAGTTCATTTTGATTACCCATCAATCAGGGATTTTTTTGAAATCCATGGAAACACATCCTGCGAAAAGTTAAACGACTATGAACATTGTAAGGCCGAATCAGACCGGCTTTATAACGAACAATTAAAAGAAAGCGAAGAAGAAACTCCAAAGGAAAATCAAGAAAAAACTGACACCTGAGCTGAAATAAAAGCTCTCCATTTAAAAAACCTAAAATGCATTTCATACCACCGCCATTTTCAATATCGACCAAAAACTTATTTTTAACCGTTTTAAGCCTTTTTCTTTTCATAACCCAATCCCGGGCACAAGCAAAAGACCCCTCTCCCATTAATTTCCCTACGCCTAAAAATATAGATCACATGCTGTTTTATCTGCAGCGCGATCCGAATACAAATACACTTATTTATGCTTTAAATTTAGAAAAAAATGGCAGTCTCAACGCTGATAATCCCATTGAAGTATATTGGATCCGTTATGGAGAGAAAGGGCAAAAGAAAGATCTCGGTTATATCCAGCGAAAATTTGCCTATGGTATTGATACAAAAGCATTAGGAGGCGATAAATACGAATTTCGCTTTGTATCGCATAAAAAGCTACCTTTTTATCTGCAACGCTCCGCTGATAAAAGTTATCATGCTTCGGTAACGATTAACAACCATACGATTAAAGTTAGCCGCTTGTTTATAAGGATACAGGGCGGAAGTTTCTGGCTCCCGAATGTAAAATATGCCGAGATAGAGGGAACTGATGAAGCAACAGGTAAGCCTATTGTGGAAAGGGTAAGTGTAAAGTAGTCTTTCGACTCCGTACATGTTTATTAACCTCAAAGGATACTGAGGGAAAATGCAAAGAGCGTAACCTGCTGTCATTCTGAACGTATTGAAGAATCTTTTATGAATAGTAAATTTACTGATAAAAGATCCTTCGTTGCACTACCATTGATAGAATCCACTAGAAAAATCGTCATCCCGACTGAAACGCAGTGGAATGGAGAGATCTATCTTGAGGTAGACTCCTCGACTCCGCACTCCTCTTGAAATGACGACCTGCCTCTTTAACAACTTCTATTACTTTGACTCCTTTTTGTTATCAATAGCAGCACTAAAAGTTTTATTAAACTCTCCTTTTATCCAGGTCGTTTTTCCACTTTGTTGTATAGGTGGCGCAATGATGTAATTTCCGGTTCGCTATTCAGGATAACCACCATATTATTGGCATTTACTTCTGTGCGATACTTTCCGATAAAAGGGCTTTGTTCGTTTTTAAAACTGATGGCGGTGAACATTAAGCCAGCGCCTAAAAATCCCAATAAAAGGGATTTGGTGTCCAATGTAATTTTCATATTCTAAAGATTTATTTGTGTGTAAATTCAAGATAAGACTTTTGAACGCCACATTTTCATTCTATCAGAAATATTGCAATCTGCCCAAGTTAAATTTTGAACATGAGATAAGTTAAAGCTATCGCCACAAGGAAAATAATCAACAATTTGATTAAAAATCTTTTGAGGGGATTCTGGCTGTTGATGGCATTATTGGAAATAAGATTTTGAATGTCGGTATCCCTGCTTTGCTGTGCAATATTGCCGCTAACCATGTACTGCATCAGCTTTTCCACATAGTCTTTACTTTCCGCCAGGCCTACACCCGTGGCATCTTTGTAATGTTTAATTGCAGCCAATTTATTACCCTGATTTAAAATAGCCAATACCTGTTCATCCAGATGAACAGGATTTGATGAAGGTTGCTGAAAACCAGCCTGTAAACCATCTATATAATCTTTGGCTTCTTTTAAACCGCAGCGGGTATGATCGATAATTAACTTTACTGCCAATATTTTCTGGTTATTGGCGATAAGTAATTGTGCTTCTTGCTGTAATTCGGGGCTAACATTAATCATAATTTAAGTTAGCAAAATATAAACTAATAATTAAATCAAAAAACCAGGTTCCCTTCATGGATTAATGATTTAACAGGTGATACCCTCGAAACGGCTTCGGCAGAGCAGCTCGCATCAACCAGCACCAAATTGGCCTGATCGCCAGTTGAAGGCCATTGTCTTTTACCTTTATCATCCAAAGGAAGGATGTTACCTGTAGCCAGTTTTAATATCCTCGAAAGCTCAAATTCGGTACGGTAACCGTAAATCTGGGCAGCAATGTTCGCTTTTTGCAGAATGCTGCCCGTGCCAAAGGTATTCCAATGGTCTACAATGCAATCGTTACCTGCAAGTACTTCTACACCATATTTGTAAAGCATTGGAATGGGCATCGGACTGCCCGAAAGTGGAATGGTTGATGCAATACCTACTTTTGCAGCACCCAATTTTTCAGCTATTTCTTCGGTTTTCGATTTGTCAAGATACCTCAAGGCAAAAGCATGACTTACATAAGTTTTCCCTTTCAAAACCGGGTTCTCGTTTACTTTATTAATCAGGTATTCGATGGTTTTAATTCCGGATTCTCCTGATTCGTGAAGATGGATATCAATGCCTTTTCCATTATCCAGGGCCAGTTGAACTACAAAATCCATGTGTTTTTCGATCCCGCCATCAATAGAAGTCGGATCGAGTCCGCCGATAAAATCGATGTTCATTTTGGCTGCTTCTTTTAATAAATCAGCAGATTTGGTGTAATAAATTCCATGCTGAGGGAAAGCCACCAGCTCAGCCCCGAAAGACTTACTTTTATTTTCTAAGGCAGTTTGTAAATGTTTTAAAGAATCGAGTTGGGAAGTAGGATCGATATTTACGTGCGACCGTGCATAACTGGTTCCGTACGATTGAAGCAACCCGATTAGTTTTTCTGTACGCGGAATGGAAGTTTTTAATAATTCAGGAATTACCTGTTGCTCAAAAGCGATCATATCCTTTACCGATTTGTTCTTTTTTAAATGAGCCTGCCACGGTAAACCATAATAGGTTTTATCGAGGTGGATATGCATGTCCCTGAAAGCCGGAAGCATCAATAACCCTTTAGCATCAATCGCTTTTACTTTGGGTTGATTAGGCAGTACATTTTTGATCTTCCCTTTTTCAATCTCTACCGTAAAAAGTTCTGTTTTGGTGTGGATTACTTCATCACCATCGTAGTCGAATCCGGTTTCAAGCCTTACATTTTTTAAGGTAAGTGTTTTATCTGTAGAATTTTCTTTTAGCATTTCATTTGCCTTTGCTCCTTCTGCTGTAGGAATACAGGTGCTTGCAAGCAAAATAGAAGAGCTTTTGATAAAATCTTTTCGGGAGATCGGTTGTGGATTCATCGTAACAGGGTTTTCTTAATTACAAATGTAAGATCCTGTCAGTTTTTTTAGTAGTAGGATTTATTTCAAAAATTGTATCATTTATAACTATTGATTCAAATTTTTTAATAATGGACTACAATTTACAGCTTTATTCATCACTGTTCACGAAAAGCATGTGGAGTAATCTGCGTATGTTTTTTAAAGAATCTGGAAAAATAGGCTACATCATAAAAGCCGAGATCGAAAGCGATTACTTTAATTGGTTTTTCGGTAGTTAATAAGATCCGCTTTGCCTCAAGGATCAATCTCTCGTGAATAAGTGCTGTAGCTGATACATTGAAATATCTTTTACAGAGGATATTCAGGTAATTTGCCGAAATATTCAATTGATCGGCATAAAAAGCCACGAGTTTTTCAGCTTTAT
Organism: Pedobacter sp. 22226; assembly: GCF_052045455.1. Lineage (NCBI taxonomy): Bacteria > Pseudomonadati > Bacteroidota > Sphingobacteriia > Sphingobacteriales > Sphingobacteriaceae > Pedobacter > Pedobacter sp. 22226. Next base: position 19,500 of record NZ_JBQEPB010000014.1, read on the forward strand.
AATGGGCATCAATCAGCGATCGGTATTTAAAAAGCAAGGGTTTAGTTTGGTAAACGGTTTGGTTATTAAAAATAGTTTCCGATTCCCGACTGATCATCAGGGCAATGAGCCTGGTTCTGGACTGTACAATTTCCCATAATATATCAGGCTTTGCAAGTTCATTTTTAATCTGTTTAAACTCGTATAAGATATCCTGATAGGCTGCAACACTTAAATTGATAACCGGATAATTCTGGTACAGAATTAACGAAAACCGTAAAGAATTAGCCAGGGTTTGGAAGATACTCCTGCTAATCATCAACTGATGCGCATGGGTATTTTTCTGTAATTCCCATTTATGGATCTGCTCAGGAAACAATAAGTGTAACTGCCTGCCCGCAACCTGGTGATCGATAAAATCGATACTGTGCGTGCCACTCCCCTCTTCGAATAACATAAAGAGGAAAAAATCGTGTTTATGTGGCTTTTCGATGTGTCTTTCCCCGATGATTTCGTGGTACAATAAATTATTTCCCGCATCCTGACTGGGCCAAAATTCGCTGATATCGAGCGTTGGAAAATTTGTAATCGCATCCATTGGCGAAAATTAACATTTAATAATGGATGTAATATGGAAAAATGTAAAATGGATGATGGGGAGTAGAAAAAATCGTCATTTCGGATGCATTCGAAATGACGATCTTAGAAAGAGACAAAGAGAGAAAATCTTATTTCTTAACCGGAGCCAGCAAGGCTGGGTACAAAACGCCGTCGGTTTTAAGGTTCAGGTTTAACAATTTTGCAATTAAAGGCGCAATATCTTCCTGCCCCATTAATGGCAACACAGTACCCTGTTTAATGCCTTTACCAAAAACAACAAAACCAGTCTGGATTTCTTTAAAATCAGTAGGCAGGTAGCCATGGGTACCACCGCTGGCAGGGGTAAGCATTTCGCCCGATGCCGCAGCGCCAAAACTAAAACCCTGGTTGGCAGCCAGTGCCATAAATGCGTTCGGATCGCCCTGTGCTTTGGTTAAAGCTTCTTTATCCAGTACATGGAAAGTTTTTTTAATACCTTCAGGAAGATCGTTTAAAGCCTGTTTAACTTTTTCTAAAGTGGCTTTATCTTTTGGATCTCTCAGATGCAGGAAAGAAGAACCACCGCTCTGCTGGAAATAAGCTTTCCAGCTTTCTCTGTTTGTATCGCTGTATAAGCCCAATTTAGCCAGCATTACGTTTAGGTTAACCTGGGTATGGATATCTACAAAACCATGATCGCCTGTAATAATGAAAGTGGTATTTTTACTGATACCGGCAGCTTCTGCCGCATCTATAATGGTTTTAATGGCTACATCAGCACCAACAATCGCTGATCGTACTTTATCACCATCTCTACCCTGCTCATGTTCAAAATGATCAAGCAGTGCAATATGCAACGCTAAAAAAGCGGGTTTATACCTTTTCAGGATATAAGCGGCCATTCTTGATTTGTTCTGATCGCTGGTAAAAAAATCAATCGAAGCACCGAATTCACCAAATTTACCGATGGCATTATCCTGAACTTCCTGAAAAAGTTCTTTCGGATTCGATTCCTGCAACATGGCTTTAATTTCATCTTTCTTTTCGCCTTTACCCTGTGGCAGGATTACATATTCGGGCAGGTTATAGTTAATCGGTGCGCCTACAGTAACCGGCCAGCTTACGCCTGCAGTAGTTAAACCCGCATCTTTAGCAGCTGTCCAGATGGTAGGTACCTTAATATCTTTGTAATACCAGAACCATTTGCCCGAAATACCCAGAGGCTCAACCGGTGTGTTATAATAAATACCATGTTTTGCAGGCAATACACCACTTACAATAGTAGTATGCGAAGGATAAGTTACGGTAGGAAAACTCCCGCGCACACCTTCTGCGTAAGATCCTTTGTTCATGCCCTGGCGCACGTTGACCATGCCCCACTGCGGGTCTAAATAAAATTCGGGACGTAAACCATCTATACTGATCAATACTACGTGATTCTCCTGGGCGGATAAATACCCTGCCGAAAGCCCAAGTATGGCGATCAGCGAAACGATCTTCTTCATAAAATTATTTTTACGCGAAGGTATTTGTGTAAGATGCCGGTAAAGTTGCGTAATGGTTAAGAAAATATTAAGAGCAAGTAACTTTAAGGATAGAAAATTTTAACAAGATTACCTTTAAACTCATAAGAATGAATTTTATTTCAATTACCACTCATGTTAGTATGTATCAATCACATTCAATCAGGTATTCGCTGCCTGAGTATTTATAAATTCTCCTTTTTGTTCCGCGATGTGGTTGCCCCATAAAAGAATGGCGTTGAGTAAGGGTATGCACGATCTGCCAAATTCTGTTAAGCCATAAATAACTTTAATAGGCGGCTTTTCACCATATACCTTCCTTGAGATTAAGCCATCCTCCTCTAATTGCTTTAATTGCAAACTCAGTGTTCTTTCAGTTACGCCAGGCATTTCTTTTCTGAGCTCGTTATAGCGTTTATCAGCATCTTTTAAATGATACAAAATGACGGTTTTCCATTTTCCACCGATCAGATCCATCGCTAAACTGACAGTGCAGGGATATAACTTTTCGTTAACTTTTATATAGTCACTTTCACATTCTATATTCATAACCATTAATTCTTTAGGCCTATCCAATTGGATAGTTATTGCAAATTTATGTAACTATAAATAGTTTTGCAACTATACTTTTTATAGCTTAATTTTTTAATCATGAAATCCAATCTAAAAATAGAAAATGCATCAATACAAAAAGATAAACCACTCATTACGATCACCGGTGTTTTGGGTAAGCAGGGAATTAGTGTTGCCCGTACACTATTAAATAGTGGACGTTATCGTGTGCGTGGTATTACCCGCCGTATTGATTCGCCTGAGGCACTGAATTTAATCGAAAAGGGTGCCGAACTGATCAGTATACCGCTTGATCTGGGATATGAGAAAGATTTTGTAGAAGCGTTCCGTGGCTCAGATGTTGTTTTTATGATGACACCCAATATAGCACCTCCACAAACGCACGAGTTTGATTTGGGTAAACAGCTGGCAGACTCGGCAGTTAAAGCAGGCGTAAAACACCTTATTTTCAGCAGTTTGGAAAATGTAGATAAAATTACGGGAGGCAAAAAATTTGCACCCCACTTTACTGATAAGGCGAATATTGAAGAATACATCCGCACACTTCCAGTTACAAGTTCATTTATCTACATGGCCTTTTTCTACACTAATTTAATGGAGTTCTATACGCCCAGGATTGAGGGTGATACACTCGTGTTTCCGATATATTTGCCAAAAAATTTTCGTGCCCCATTTGTTGATCCGCTTACTGCTACAGGACCTGCTGTTTTAGAAATTTTATCAAATCCAGACAAGTATGCTGGCAAATCTTTACCAGTAATTGGTGATATTATTTCCCCCCAGGAAATGGTAGATACTTTTATTAGTGTTACCGGAAAAAAAGCTGTATATAGTTCTGCTTTTACACGGGCAGATTTTCTTGATTATTTTCCTGAATTTAGTTCAAACGAGCTTTTAGTACGCGAAATACTCGGAATGGCAGAATATGCTGTTGGTTATGGTTATTTCAGTAAAGACCGCGATTTGTTATGGAGCCGTTTAACAAACCCAAATAGCCTGAACTGGGAACAATTTCTTCGCACCACTGGCTGGCAGGGCGAAAAGCTTTCCATTTGATTATTTTATGCGCTTGTTAGTTAGATATGAAACTTCCTTTTACGCTTAAACCAAAGTAATGCACCCGTAACAGAAAGAAACCCCGGCAATAAACCAAGCAATACATAAAATAATTTTAGTAAAACACCACCAAAAGCACCAATGTGAAGCTGGTACATCCAGGCATCAAACCGTGCAGCGAAAGGCTGTTTTTCGATGATACTCGTTTTTAGTAATCTCCCGTTGTTCTGATCGAAAGAAAACCCACTCTCCTTGCCGCGATAAAGCTGATTTCCACTGCTTGGCATGTGTCCGCGAACCTGTACCGGAATTCCAGGTGAGGTAGGAATATTTACCGCAATGGGCTCAAAGCCCTTAACCAGTTTTCGCGAAGCAGCAACAAGCGAATCGATATTCACTTTTACCAAAGTATTTTTAACCGGTGGATTTATTTTCCATGTTTCGGAGCTAAAATGTTCCCTATTCATCCAAAAACCCGTAAAAAACAGTAATGCGGTAAATAACATGGCCCATACGCCAATAATTCGGTGCAAAGAGGAAATAGCCGTCCCCGAATTTTTAAAATTAAGGCCTGCCCGAAACCGAAGCGCATCCCAGAAATGTTTCCGATACACAATTATTCCCGTGATTAATGAAAGCAGCATAATTAACCCGATTATCGCCGAAAACAGTTTACCCGGCATCCCCAATTGCAGGCTGTAATGCAGCGAATATAGCCAGCGAAAGAATGAAGGCTGAAGATCGGCATAACTCCCTTCTTTCAATATCTCGCCCGAATAAGGATTTACACAGATATAATAAAGGTAATTTTTAGTGATTTGCTGTTGATTCAGGTAAATCATAAACTCATAGCTGTCGTACTTGTTAACAGGAAAATCATGCAGTACAATTTTCTTAAGATTAGGATGAGAACGTACCAGATTTCTATAAATCGCATCCGCCCCCAACCTTTTCCCCTGAGGCGTAATATGATGTAGCTCGGGATTGAAATATTTGTCCAGTTCCCCACGGAACATGAGTATGGCGCCGGTTATCCCATAAAAAAGAAAGAACAGCCCGGCCATCAGACCAAGCCATCCATGAAGATTGAATGCCCATTTGGTAAAGCTGTTCTTTCTTTTCATCTCCTTAAAAATTATATCCAACCGTTAACCTGAATTCTCTTGGCGCAAATGGTACGTAGGCATTTAATCCAACCGGATTTGAAGACACTGGCGTAACCCAGGCACTGCCATAGTTATTGCGATTAAGGATATTGTTTACAATGGCATTCACGGTAATGCGGCTATCGGTCCAGCCAATGCCACCATCCAGCCTGAAAATGGGCGCAATGGCCAGGTTATTCTCCACGGAATAGCGACCAGAACGGCCAGATTGAAGCTGGTAACCACCCGAAATGGTAAATGAACCGGGCAGCCCAAGCGGAAGCCTGTAATTTAGCCAGGTATTTTGAATATGTTTGGTAAGGTATGGGGAAGGAAGTCCGATTAGTGCTGTATTGGCATCTTTTGAAATTTCTGCATCAGTATATGCATAATTGATTACAGCGTTAAGTCCTTTAACAATTTCTCCTTTCAGGTCGAATTCGATCCCCTTAGCTTTAGTTTGACCAATTTGCGACTGTAATAGTGTTGCAGGCTCGGTGACAATGATATTGTCGCGGGTTAACCTATAGAAAGATAAGGTTGTATTCCACTTGCCGTTGGCCCAGTCTTTTTTCAGGCCAAATTCAAAATTTTCTCCTTTTAGGGGTTTAAAAACTCCTCCGGCAGTACTTAAACCACTTTGCGGGGTGTAAGTATTATCGTAAACGGCATAAGCGGCAAAATCGCTCAAAATTGAATAACTGATCCCGGCCCTTGGTGTAACTACCCAGTCTTTCACTTCGCTCACCGTTGGAATGGTCACAGCACTTTTTGATCCCGTAATCCGTGCCGCCACAGTAACTCTTAATTTATCATCCAGCATATTCAGTTCATCTTGTGCATATGCGGCATAATATTGAACAGATTGTTTGTTGGTAGCGATATCTTTTAACGCTCCATCTCTTTTGTTCGAATCGAAACTGATTCCATACACCGGGTTGTTGATATCCAGGTAATATAAGGCTGGATTAGCGGTTTTATCGTTATAGCCCGAATAAGCCAAAAGGTTTTTACGGTTGGCATCTACCCCACCCAAAAGTTTATGCGTAATACTTCCGGTTTTCACTTTTCCATTTACGAAAGCCTGAAAAGCATAAACATTAGTGTTGAACCTTTCGTAAGTTACGCGCCTAGGCAATAAATTCGGGGCAGCCTTATTGTAACTGGAAACAAAAAAGTAATTCCCATCTAAATGGCTGCCTGCAAAAACTCCTTTTGCGGTTAAATGCCAGTTTTTTCCAATCTGGTTTTCATAAGTCAGAAAAGCATTGTTTTCCGAACCTTTAACTGGTTCTTTATTGGGATCAGCGATGCTAAAATCCCTCGGTAACGAAGCAAATCCATCAGGCGTAAATACGGTAAGCAGGTACTGTAGAAATTTTTGTTTTTGGTAAATGTATTCGGCGGTGATGGATGAATGGTCGTTAATGTTGTATTTCAGTACCGGATCAATCACAAATTTATCGTTGAAGGCAAATTTCTGAAAGTATTTGGCTTTTTGCCCAACCACATTTAACCGATACTGCCATTTTTTGTTTTTATCAAGGTTTCCATCAAAATCACCGTTCAAACGAAAAAGATCAAAACTTCCGGCAGTAAAACTGACGTTGCTGGCAGATATTCCTGAAGGACTTTTCGTTACGATATTGAACGAACCAGCCGGATCGCCAATGGCATTCATAAAACCGGCCGGACCTTTGATAAATTCCATGCGATCTATAATGGCGGCATCCTCAGGCATCGGTCCGTAATAAATCATAGAAAGATCTACCCCATTGCGAAGCGTATTTACACCAGCACCACGCATAAAAATAAAGGGGCCATAAAAATCGGCGGTATTATTGCGGATGGCACCACTTACATTCCGCGTAACACTTTCGTTGATATTAATGGCCTGCTGATCTAAAAGGATGCTTTTGTCAATCTCCTGGATATTCTGCGGCAATTGCAACAACGGAGTGGTCTGTTTTAAAGTAGCCGACGATTTACCAATATTATACCGACGGTAATAGCGCGAGTTAATATCAACGGTTTGCAAATGTTTAACACTATCAGTTTTCGTAGTATCTGTATTTTTTGTTTTGCCATTCTGTGCCATTACCCCGACAGGCATAGCCAGAAATGCAAATAGCATAAATCTGTATGTCATAATTTTTGGGAAAATATCCCTGAAAATAAAGTCTGTTAATGCAGCGCTTTTCTTTTTTCAATATGAAGACTATCGAGATAGCGGTCTGAACGAACAATTGCCGCCTTAAACTGCCTGTCGAGATTATTTATCTTTTTCAGCTCAACCTTAAAATAGTCTATTGCCTCTGCCTCACTTTTTCCCGAAATATCAGGGTCAAAATGATTCATCCAGCTTTCCATCTGATTATTGGCTTTCTCTATCCCGCCAATCACCTCAATTAAGGCGACCGAATCAACCAAAACATCAGATTTATTGCCGGAAGACTTAACCGACCGGTAGATGGAATCGAGAACCATCTTTTGACCATTGGCCAGATCGGCATCATTCATTACTTTATCGTGCCTGGCAACTACTTCCGACCGGAGCGTTTTATAGTCTTGCTCTTGCTTACAGGAAAACCATAAACAAGATACGATAATGGCCAGCAGGTAAGAAAAAATAAATTTCATAAAGAATTTACAAACGCTTGTATATTATTATCGTTCTGACCTCAAAATTCTGCAGTTGCAAAAAAAAGATCAGAGTTTAACAGAAATAGATGATTAATCTATTCCGGATATTAACAGGCTTGCTTTGGTGGCTGAAATATAGAGAAATGACAACTAATGGGACTTTCTATTTTAGCCAGCGAATAGTGACGTTTGGGACGTAAAGGGGTAAAATGGAAAGAAACGGGTGAACTGGGCATGGCCAGTTGAAAAGCTGCACGCTGACTTTCGCGCTCCTGTTTCTTTTCTTTCTCTTCGGCCTGTTTTAGCTTTTTCATCAGGTAGCACTTTCCATTGCAGTGCATCAAGGGCCTGTTTTTATTCACACAAAACTTTTCAGCCAGCTGCTTTTGGTTCACTTCAAATCCAGCATATACAAAATAAGTGGAAAGATTGGATCCAACAAGGGAAATTAACAGCAAAATGACGATAAGCCTTTTATACATTTCGCGCCAAAGATAAGGACTAAAAATGTAAAAGGAGGTATTTCAGCAATTCATTGATTATTTTTCACAGGCAGATGAAAAATAATCAATGCTTCAGATTTATAATAGCAGATATTACCCCAATTAAAAATGACACCAGGTAGTAAGAGGCAGGAACAAGGATGCTTCTTAAAAGTAATCCTTTTTTACTATAGTTAAAGCCAGAAAAAAACTGGTAATAGAACCAGATGCTGTACAGAAATGAAAATAAGGTTACCGCGCCAAAATATAACAATACCAGCACTTTACTATTGGTGTAAAAAATAGTGACGACCGAAATTAGCAAACCAATAATTAACTCGACAATAATGCGGTTAGAGTTTAAAACCAGGTGCTCGGAATAATTAAGTTTTGCTTTTCTGAACCAGATAAAAGTAAAAAATGAATAAATGGGAATGGTAATAATGAGAATGAGCTTTGGATGGTCGGAGATAAATTTTTCGATCTCACTCATCATTGCCTTGCTTCCCTGGGGCATCAGATCAGACATGCTACCGTGCGTATATGGCGCAATGAGACTTGATGCCGTTAAGATAAGCAGTATGAGCGTAACGAAACTAAAATACGGAACCCTTTTGCCCTGGATAAATTCGCGGACACTGTGGCCCGGCCGTGTGAAAAGTGCTTTGAGGGTAAATAAAATACCTTTATCAATATGCCAGACTCCGTGAACAAAATCATGGGCGAGGAAATGTTTAATGGAATAACGGTGTGTGGTAGATTTTTGCCCGCAATTGGGGCAGTAATTATGTGTAACTGGAGCAGCACAATTCAGGCAATCTGGCGACATGGAACAACTATCTTTTTGAGGCGCGATTTTTAATTTCAGTATTAATTTGAGTGAGGCTAATAAAAGCGGGTAACAAAGCTAATGAGCATGATATAGGAATTGCTGCCAGTACTTTTGGTGTTTTAGCCGTAAAAACCAGGTAAAGTAAAACAGCGAAGGCAGCAATCATAACCACACCAAGTCCTATTAAAGCACCTTTTATACTTTGTTTTTTCTTGTATAATTCTTCTACAGATAATTCGTTAAGTGGAATTGCTTTTTTCATTTCAATTTCGATCAGGTTAATATAGTTTGCGGTATGATGCAGAGATACATAGCCAATTTGCAATGTTTCTTTAGCTGAACAAATATACGATATATCACTATATAGTGACAAAAATATTTTAAATCTATTTCGTAATTTTCTGGTGTAATATTTTTCATCAAAACGGAAGGGAAAAACGAGGTTAAATCACTAAGGATCAATGGAAAGCAAAAAGCTTTGAATGCGGTTTGGAAAATACTCTACACTATTTTTTTAATCTGTATCTTAATTTGTAATGCTGAAATTCGAACTACATGTAATCGCCAAATCGAATTGTACAAATTTTAAAATCGATTTGTGTATTGAAATTTAAACACACAAAAAAAGCACGGGGTTAACCCGTGCTTTTTTTCTTTTTTACATTTCGGAACAGGCCGCATAAACCCGCCCCGAATAAAAGCCATCCTGTTTTGGTATTGGCTAAATCTAAACCCGAAAGATTTCTAATTATTGCATTTGCATTGGGTTCGATGTAAAGAATCGAGGTGGCCACTACAATTACACAAAATGCCCAAAGCCAGATTGCTAGGTTTTCTTTTATGAAGATCGCCAATATAAAGGTATTGTTGGCAATGTACTCTTTGGCTTTAAAGAGGTTGTAAATGAGGATGCCTAGCATGCCCATTATTATGATTAAAAAGTGCTCCATTATAATCCCATTATTGACCTCAATTCTGCAGATGTTACTTTTTTAACTTAACCTGTCGCATCATCCCTTACCAGTAGAGTAAACCTAGATGTTGCACTTGCAGGTTCCGTTACAACGTTTAACTTTCCGTCCCTACGGATCTGAAAGGCAGAATTGTTAAATACTTTAAAATCGTGTGCTGGGTCAGTATCAGACAATCCTTCAACCTGAGATTAGTACCTAAATGCGGATGATTCTTGTATAGCAGTAGTAGAACCTGACGGATATACTACAAACCCTACATTTCCAGGCATATTAAGTGTGAGTCCAGTGGCTTCTAAAGAAGTAAACTTACCAGTTCCTGCATAGTAATCCCCTATTTTAGTATTATAATACCTCCTCCTGCAGTTATTTACCCCAGTATTTTCAAGAAACCATCTTGACTATCGTACTGATTTTTAAGAAAATACGGTATAGCACTCGGCAAAACGCCTTTAACTTCTTTACTATCGTTTTCTACAACAGCAAATCTGAAAATACTTTCTGTAGGTGCACCTAATCCGTAAATGAATTTTTGTGCTCCGGTATTTATTGTACCATTAGCAACAGTAAGATTATTGGTTAAGGTCATATCTTTATATCCGTAAATCTGATCAGACATACCAAATATCTGCTCATTATTTTGAAAAAACCTAACAGCTGCACCTGAATAGCTAATGTCCCAACCACCACCACCTGTCATTCTAATACCTGCCTCAAAAGCATTATCGTTTAATCCACGTAAACCTAGGTTATCAAAATCATTTGATTATTATTATCACCTAGGTATAATTGATAATTTTGCGGTGTTTAGGTGTTACTTTTTAAAAATGCCTCATATTCCCCTGATCGTAGGAATAAATATCTTCATCTATAAATCTTATCCCCCCTTTATTGCTAGATACAGCCAAATGATCACCCCACATTCCGATATTGTATTTATTAGCAATGCCCTCAAACCTCATATCTGCGCCAATTTTAGCCAAAAAACCACTTGTTGCGGTGAAGTAATTACCTAAATTACCGTAATGAGTAGAATTAAAAGCGGTACCAAAACTAATTCTATTGCCGGATAATTCTATGTGAAAATCATTTACATTATTAATATTTAACTTTCCTGTAAGCGTTCCCCTAGTAAAAGGTAATGCGTCTCCTGTCTAAAGAACTTTTTTATTATTAATATTGGTTCTTATTTCCAAATCATCAATACAATCTTATAAACTGTATTTGTCTTATTAAGAGATAATCTATCAAATCAGTGGGTATTCGAACAACAAAGGCCTATAATGTCGTGATTGATATCTTATATGACCCTACAATGAATGATATCGATGTACTATCAGAAATGATTAAAAAACACTTTTATTAACAAGCAAATGCGTTAAATGATCAATGTGTTTTCTATTTGAAAAAGTATAATTTTTAATTAGGTTCACTCCAACCGGTGAGTAACCACGAAACATAAAAGGTAATGCCCGCAGGCGGTGCAGTTTCAAAAATTATCCTAACAGTCCCGCCCTGGCCATCTTTTATCTGAGCTACATTTTTTATAAATGATGGTGTAGAATTTCTATCATTAACATTCTGCATTATAGTCAAACCAAATCCGTAAGTTGGAACATACCCGTCGTTAAAACCATTATATCCAGAAAATACATTGTTGGCGGCTGCTCCTAACTCATAATACTTGCTTGTACCATCTGTGGTAAAAGAGGTTTTCGCAGCTGCTGGCATAACTGGGATATCATCCATTAACGCAATGATTCCGCTTTTATCTTGTAATAAAAAATCTCTACCTTGCGTAAAGTCTCCGTAAATAAGACCAACACCAGGATGACCATTAATGCTTTTTAAACCGTAGCCATCACTATAAACATTACCATTAACCTGTAAAGCTGAACCATCTTGATTTGATGGATAGCCGATTAATAACTGATCGGATATTTTTTGTGTACCGCTAAATGTATTTGATTGATTTAATTTAGCGTAATCCGTTAAATCCTCCAATCCTGCGACTGTAATGTCTTTATCTCTTAGTATAATGCTTCTTGAAGTTGTTAGGGGATCAGATACGTATATCCTAGCAGACGCATTCCCTTTAGCAAAAGATACTCCATCTGGGGTCAATGACAAATACGGCGGTTTTGAACCACCTATTGTGTCGGATAGCAATAGAATCGAGCCTGGTTGTAAATAGGTTTTTTGAGGAACTCCATCTGTATTATTTAAATAACTCAATGTCAAACCTGAACCGTTATCGAAATCCATTTTAAACGCATTGTCTCCGATTAATTTAGCATATTGGCTAAAATCACTTTCTAAAGCTAATCTGCCTGTTTTTATTGGCCAACTAATGTTAATCATTGAATTAGGTGGAATGTCATCTCCTTGAACAATTAACGTTTTATTTCCAGGGTTTCTAAAAGAAAGGTCTGAGGGACTTAAGTTTACAGACCTGTTTATATTTGCGTCATTTAGATATAAATAAGATGAAGTCAAATTAACACTTTTGCCGCTTTCATTTGCGACAATACCTCCTTTGTCTAGCCTAAAAGTGCCTGCACTGGTTCCACCTCTAACCGAACCGTAATCCAATCCGAAATTCCCTTCAGCACTTCCAAAACCTAAACCATTGTAGTTTATGGAGCCCCCACCACTTTGCGTTGACATCGATATAGATGCGTTTGATATATTCGTTGATGCTGTACCACCGACTTTTAAACTTCCTGATATGTTTATATCAGCGCTTTGTCCTTCGCTTGATGTCGGATTGTTTTTTATAAAGTTGTTACTATTGTTTACAAATAATTGGTCAACCTCCGCTTTAGTGTAAAACTTAGTTAAATCGGCTTCAATCGCGGGCTTCCACTCGACACCATTATGGATATAAAGAACGTTATCAGTCGTGTTATAGAACAGGTTTACACGGGTTCCTGAACCGGTTAAGGTATTGACTGCTCCAGATGGAATTTGCAAACCTTTAAGAACTGCTAAATAGGTATCTCCCTGAGTTAAAGAGCCATCAGAGCGCTGTTTCAATGGAGGGGGATTTTGTGCTATTGCTGTCAGATTTATCAATAGCAGAATTAAAAATAATAATTGTTTCATATTTGTTTTAGCTTAAAATAAAAAGATTGTTTTTGTTGCTTTATGCAACAGTTAGATTTGTTGGCCCAGCAAGCGTATTGAAGATGAACACTTTAAATGTAAGTTTGGGCGATAGTTTACCAGCCCTATGTATGCAGATTTGCACCACAGCAATTGCTCAGCAATATTTTATGTTTGGGCAAAATATGTGATAACCTTTGCCGGCTCACGCAACTAAGGTTTTTTGTTGATCTTACCCTATTAGCAATATTTAATTTTCAAATATCTTAGCTTCATAGCCATCTAAATCCCATTCAATAAACTTTGTGGTGCCATCATCATTGTACTCGATGCGACAATCCAATACAGGTTTCCACACCTCAGTATCTGGCACCTTAATTACTGCAAATGGACGGGCGTATTTTCCATACTTTATTATTCTATCAGTAGTCCATTCTAATTTATATATCGTATCTCTGTTAGCATAAATAGGGGCTGGCCTACTCATGATATTTATCAGCGTATTGATACCATGCGCATTCGGATCAGTAAGATGCGCTTCGAAAGCTTCTTTATCTGCTTTTTCATCAAAACGGGCATCCAGATTCTCAATAGAACTTGCAGGAATCACCTGGTCTTTATGCCAAAAGCTGTCCCAGGTATCCCAAAATTGTTGCTGGGTTGGTTTTAAACCGGTTTTAAACCAGTTTTTTATTGCATTTAAAGTTTGTTTTGCCATTGTTTAATTATTTGAGGCGATGCAGGTATTGAGTTAATCCAGTTATTCAGATTTTTAATATTCCGTTTTATTTGATTATTGATGACATCTATATTGCTGCCGATTTTATAATCTATTTGATTATGATGTGAAATAAAATATAGATGCATTAGTGAGTTTAAAGTGGCTGTGCTGAAATTCCATAAGATGTGATAATCCAATAACTATTCCCAGCCGACACAAGCGTTATATAATCCCACTGACTATACAAAACTTTGCTGGATTGCCCTTCTATATCGTCTCCAGGAAAGGCATTAATGGTAACTGTATTGCCACTAGGATCATATTTCTTTATCGTAACTTCTCTGTTTTGGTAAAGGCCACCTGCAGCCAACTCTGGTAAAGAAATAATTACATTACCGCCATTGGCATTAACCATTTCTATGTCTGTAGACATATCTATAATTCTGTTAAAAGCCGTAAAGTATATAGCCTTTTGAACATTCTGCTTAGTTGAGAATTGATCAGTTAAATTTTGATCTACTAACAATCGCCCGCCAGTATCCGGCAACGTATATGTAAACTTATTGTGTGTTATTTTACCATAAGCGTATGAAGTACCATTACCTAAACCGTCTCCAAAGAATAATATATCAGGATTTAGGTTAGATGTTAATGACGTGTTAGTATTAAGTGTTCCAAAAAATCCAGGAAGAATATATGCAACTATTCCAGTTCCATTAAAATATTGCTCTCCATAAAAATCATTTCTGGTAGATAGTTTAGCATAGCCCGAACCTGCTGCGGTAACATCACTTAACAAGGCTATAGTGCCATCTTTATCCTGAAAATTCTGAATCCTGTTTGCTGTTAAAACTGTTTGATTAATTGTAGAAATAAAGCTGTTATTACTAAAAGACAAGTCATTATTTGTTAATTGAGTATAACTTCCATTATGTACATCTTCTAATCTGAAACTGCTGTATTCATCCAATGCTGAATTGCTTTCAAGTCGTTGATCCCCTTTAAAAGTATTGCCGCCCAACAAATTAGCTTTATCCCCTATATCTCCTGATGTTACCAACGTACCGTCTTTTAAAGGTAATAAAAGATTATAAACTCCATATGTTGCCCCCGACTGACTATTTTCAGGAAGACTAAGCATTACTACATCTTCCCGATCGGTTCCATATTTAGTGTTAAATCTGATCCCACCTTTATTGGTATTATAATAATCGGGTGCCATTATAGACACTCCTGATCCGGCATAATTAGAGCCAAAATCGTCAGTTTGTTCAACTCTAATAAATGCTTTGTCGTTCTTGTAAACGTTTCCATTAGTAGCAACCATCTGTAAATTTGACCCAGTACCTGATTGAGCTAGCAAAGTATCAATCTCTGCTTTAGTATAAAACTGAGTTAAATCAGCCTCTACTGCCGGTCGCCATTCTACCCCATCATGAATATAGAGTACCTGATCGCCGGTATTGTAAAAAAGGTTCGCACGTGTGCTACTCCCCGTTAAAGTATTCGTTGAACCAGCAGGTATCGAAAGATTGCCAATATTATGGGCGTTGAGATCACTAAGATGAGTTTCGAAAGCTTCTTCATCAGCCTTTTCATCAAAACGGACATCCAGATTTTCGATGGAACTTGCAGGAATCACCTGGTCTTTATGCCAAAAGCTATCCCAGGTATCCCAAAATTGTTGTTGGGTAGGTTTTAAACCGGTTTTAAACCAGTTTTTTATTGTATTTAAAGTTTGTTTTGCCATTTTTATTTTTTTGAGAAATGCGATACATCTATTTCGGTGTTTCAGTTTTGAAATGCGCTTTGTTCTTCCTCTGGCAACAATTGCGCGAATACCTTAAAGGCATGATATTATAAGCGACTGTCTGCACGGCTTAATGGTAAGGCTGCAGTAGCCTGATAAATAATATCAAATGCCTGCGCTGGTGTTAATTATTTTTCTCCATTATATGATGTCAACTATGAATCCACCGTTTTGGAGTTTCATAATGTAAGCCAGTACATAAAATGGAGGCATGTTGTTATGTGCCATACCGCCCCCTGTATCTGTAGTAAAAGGATTAGTCGCATCTACTGAGTTTCGTCCACTACCACGGTCAGCGGTATAACTTTGCCCGATATTTCCACCAATGAGTTGATGATGGTGTGCTGGTATCTGCTCAATAGTTAAAGTATGGGTTTCAGAACCACCGATACCGGGACCAACAGCTCGGGATCCACCAGCTCCGTAAACAAAGCGATCGATTAAATTTGGTGTACCATTTTGACCATTGCACAATGCCCAGCCTGTTGGAATTGCGTTAATTGCACCACTCCATATTACAATGGCTCCTGCAGGAAACTGGCTGTTAATTTTATCGTTTAAAGTTTTTACTGCTCTTGAGGTGGCCAGGGTGTCTGCACCATCGAAATCAATTGCCGAACTTATTTGAGTAGGCAGATCTTTAAATGTAGCAAGATTCTTTAACCTCGACAAGCTTGCCCAGACAATGGCATTTGTTCCGGTACCGAAAGAGGCGTAACGGGTAAAAAATACATCTTTAACCTGTCCGTTCTCAAAAGGGCGTGTTTGTTTATCTTCACGAATAACAATATTAGTTTGAAGTAAACCTCCTTTAAAAGGTAATACTTCATTGTTAATTACGATATAACCATCGGCTACCGTGGTTCCGGTGGTTGCACAACCTGATAAGATGTAATTATCGCCACCCAGTGCAGCAATAGCCTGCAATGCTGTGTATGCGGTTTGCATAAAATCCAGTGTATCTGTTTCGAGTGGGAAACCACCGGTTTGCTGTAAATTTATTTGATTCATTCTTTTTCAATATTATAGCGTTTGCCCGCCAGTTTATAAAAATCTATCATTGCTTTTAACTGGTATATATTGTTTACCAGATCGAAATCCTGAGGTACTACAACTCTAAAATCAATGCCGGTATCAGCGTAATCCCCTACCTGCATCAGATAATTTATTCCTAAGTATTTCTGTTTCTGTTCTCCACTGGTGTAAATGTACCTTCGCTGATATTTATTCCCATTGGCAATCTTGATCCTTCTTTGGTCGGGATCGAAAGTATCATTCAAAGCGGCGCGCAAATGGCACACCTGACCATTGTGGGCCAACTTATACAGGTTATCTAGCCTTTTATTGTACCACTGCTGATGGAGCGTTATAATAGGTGCTACCAAAGCCTGTAACCATGCCACAAAGACAGGTTTCCTAAGAAAAGTAGGAATAAGCAGGATGACGAGTTTATTTATATCTATCGTATACCACATATTTTATATTATTAAAATTCACAACTTCAAAATATCCCGATGTTGGGATAACCTTGGCAATAATGGCTACCGGTGATCCATAAGTAGACGAATCGATGTTCTCTTCGATCCAGCTGCTTTGTGCACTATCTACCTGTGGAATCAGAACGCCTTCAACTTCCTGCAGGCGATCGACCAGATGCGCCAATATCAGTTCGCCGTTAAATGGCAGTTCTTTAAGATATTGAGTTATGGCCTCTTCTACAGGCTTGCCACCGCTTATTATACTGTTGCCCTGAGCATCCAAAATCAACGGGCTGTAATAAACCGTCATGTTCAGATACAGTTTATCTGGTAAAAAATTTATGGTGTTAATGTTTACCCCGGCATCCTTGATTTCACGGATATAAGTTTCAAAGCTTGTTTTTTGCACATCACTTATCGGGCTCAGTACACCATCGTTTTCGGTCGCGATTTTAACAATTACAGTACCGTTATCTGATTCTGTTACAGCCGAATATTTCACTATCCTGCTCAATTCCAACTGGTCTTCGCTAACATTACTATTGTCGTAAACATCCGAATCGGTAACCAGGGGATAACCATATTGAAAAGCCAGTGCCTTTTGGCGGTACCATCTTGCAGTATGCGGTTTTAGCAAGGAGATTTTATCATCAGTCTCTGCTTTATGAATATCGAACAGTTTTTCGAGAGCATAAATGGAAAAAGCTATAACAAAGGTTATCAGTCTCCAAACTGCTGTTTTACTGGTACTGGTTAGTTCGGCTAAATCGGAGTTACTTTCTTTAGCACTAATAATTTCATTTTGAATTTGTTCTATACTTCTTGCCATTATCTTACAATAAAAGTGCTTAAAATCCTCATCTCTCCGATTCCGTAATCGGTATCAATAAGGGTTGCTGTTGCGGGTTTATAGTTATTACTGATGTAGTAGTTTAAAATATCGGAGTCTGCCAGCAGCTCGCCGCTAAGTGGGTAACTGTTGCCAACCTGAAGGTCGTCGGTGATCGAAATAGCCGCATCGAAACTGAAGTCGATAGCCGCAGCGATGCTGCCAGTATGATTAAGAACAAAATCCAGAACCGATTGATTATGTAGGGCTTCCTTAGTCATGATTCGTATTATTTAACTTTTTATGCTTTTTCAATTCCTCAGTCAATGCTTCCACTTTCTCTTCGAGTTCTTTAACCATTTCTTTTGTTTTGTTTAGCTCCAGTATTGCCTCTTTAAGCCGAAGCCCCAAATCATCAACCATTTCCCTGTAATACCTTAAAACTTTATCTGCGTTATCGATTTCGTTGGCCTGCAGCTCAGCCTTTTGTTTATTCCGTTGAAAAAACCAGCCGCCAAAAGCGGCAATAACTGCTGTAATTAATTCGCCGACATGTTGTTTAATAAATTCGTCCATTAGCTTAAGGTTGTGTTAAAGGTGCCTGATACTGCTCCGTTTGGCGCAAGCAAACCGCTGTTATAGGTGATGGTTAACTGCTTAATTTCATCAATCATGCATTGGGCAAGTTTATCCGCTATTCGGTCTAAACTAGCTACATAATCTTCCTGTTCGGTTTGTTCTGCTTCAAAAGCGGCTATGATTTTAGATTTTAATCTGTTTTTGTTTAAAGCCATTTTAATTATCTTTTAAAAATTGTTCGAAACGGTTTTCTATAGCAGAAAACTGCGGTGTATTTACCAGGGCGATAGTAGGGCCTGCATTGGTTGTAAACTTCATTGCTTTAATTTCTTTGATTAAATCAATCATCAGGGCTTTTAGCGTTTCGTTATTTTTCTGCAGTAAAAAACCGTCTTTATTGATTTCAAAAACTACCTCCCCGATCTGTAAAACCATTTCTTCCGGCTCGCTTATTGCCGATATAAACTGCATGTTATAATCAGCATCGATAGGCGTTACCAACACAGTGCTGCCCACTTTTGGAAAGAGGTAATATTTTTGCAATTTCT
Source organism: Pedobacter sp. 22226 (assembly GCF_052045455.1). NCBI lineage: Bacteria > Pseudomonadati > Bacteroidota > Sphingobacteriia > Sphingobacteriales > Sphingobacteriaceae > Pedobacter > Pedobacter sp. 22226. Next base: position 38,353 of record NZ_JBQEPB010000014.1, read on the forward strand.
CATCAATAATGGCAGAGAGCCTTACATCAGTATGTAAAATTCCACCTTCATCGCAGGTGCAGGTACCTTCTTTTTTATCCACTGTCTTTACTATCATGATGGTGGTATCGGTATCCTGTTTGCCCAGCAGTTTTATTTTTTTTGCGATCTCTTCAATCATTACTTTTTGTTGGTGGTTAGTTTATTGCCAATGCTCACTGTTCGCCTCGCGCCACCCGTACCGTAAGTAGTTACTACTTTTTTTATGAAGTATTTCCCTTCACGATTGGGGTGTTTTTTATCGAAAATTTCGACAGCCATTGCGGGTGCGGCAACGGGAAGTAAAAAACTGGTGATGTCTCCGCTGTAGCCACCATATTTTGCAATTTTCAGGTATTCGTCTGCCAGCTTATCTATCGACTGTTGATCGGTAACCACCTTGCTGTTGAACTTAAATTCTTCTCCGTCTTTATCTCCGCGCGTAGCCGTTATCTTTTTATTATCCCTGGCGCATCCTTCACAAATGATCTTTACCTTTCTATCATCGCCACTTTTAAATTCGAGTTTATTCTCAATGATGTTATAGTTAAGATCATAGCTGGCCTTTTGGTTTACATTGTTCAACTCCTGCAGGCCACAGTACAGTTCGCCCTTATCATTGAGGTAAATTTTATAGATCTCTTTAAATTCATCCTTAATCTGTTTCAGGGCCTGAGCGCCATTTTTATCCTTGATAAGGTATTTATTCAGCGCCATTTCAGGAATATTCGCTGCAAGATTTAAAGCTGTACCACTCACAATGCTTTCGAGTACTTTTTTTAAAGTAGTTTTACTTTCACTAAAGAAAGCAGCTTTGCGTTTTAATAACCAGGTGGCATCTTCGCAGTAGATTTCTATCGGTGTAGTGCATTTAATGCGGTCTACATAGCCGGTAAACTCTACCCTTTCCAATTTATCTTCATAACCCAAAACGATTTTAACGGGATCGCCTTTTTTGATTGCTTCCTCTACATATACTGCTTTTCCAGATCCCTCTTTAATCAAAAATTTGGTTGGCATTTTAATTACTGCGGTATCGGTAATTTCATCTACCGAACGAGTAATTTCGATGTTGTTTATCACCCTGAACTTATAAATTCCTATTTCAAAGTACCCCTGTAAGACGAACATTATTTAGTGCTTTTGTTACTGATTCGTTAATAAATTTGCCTCTTTCTGATAACTCAGCGAAGAAAGGCATATCGCTTACTGCACTGATGGTATATTTTTGTACTCCTTCCTGCCCAACCATTTCGTCGAGTTTAAAACTTTTAAGCACAATTTTATTGATACCAAAAAGCTCGAAAAAATTGTTTTCCTGTATTTCAAGGGCTTCGTTTACCAGAAAGAGATCTTTTACGGTTTTAACCTCTTCAGTTGGATACCTCCCATCTTCTCCGATACAAACACCTTTGATCTCGATATCATAATCTTCGGTACAGATATACTCTTTTACGGTACCTATTCTTCCCTCACCAACGGTTGCTGTTTCTACAATCGTTTTTTGCAACGATATCGAAACAAGCGGTTCGTTTGGCAAGGTGATGATTTCACCATTTTGTCTTTTTAAGCTTAGCTGCATAAAATAAGGCGAACCTAATGTGCTGCCAATGTTATTGATATCGGGCAGGTTGAACATTTTAAGCTTTTTATCAAAGCCTTGGTATGGCGAAGCGATATAACTCAAATGGGCCAGCGCCGTTAATTCTTTAATATTTAATGTCATTACGCAGTTTGCATTAGTGTAATTGATCCTAGTAAACGGTTTAATTCTTCTTCGAGCAGCTGGCGCATTTTGGTAGCCCCTTCGCCTGAATTGATGGTATTGATTACGATCTGATCCTGCATTTTGGCGAGGTTGATGGTGATGTGAGAGGTTTGTGTACCGCCACCAGTAATACCGCTTATAGCATTTTTATTTGCTGAATTAGTTCCGCCATTATCTTTTGGTCCTTTATTATCTCTGGCAAATTTGTCGTAAGAACTGGTATCTTTTCCAGCCCCAGAAAGCCCGCCCGCTACTTTTTTAATATCTTTAGAAAAGTTTTCTCCATCAAAAGAAATCCCCAGGTTATTTACTGCACCAACAAACTTTTGTACCCTTTGAGCGGTTCCCCGGTAATATGCTTCTGTTTGAGTTTGGTGCTCCATTCTAAGCCTTTCTATCTCGGCTCCGGCTTCTGTTCTAACTCCTTGAAAAGCCCTGTCCATAGCGCCAGTTAAATTGCCGTCAAGTGCCATTCCAATGGCCTCACCTAGATTTGAGAAAGTACCAACGATTTGCTCTACTACGTTTCGGGCTTGTAGATATATCATGTTAAAACCATACACCATATTATCAATACCAAAATTGAAATCGGCACCAATTTGATCCCAAACCAGCGTAAATATTGTTTTTAATGCTTCCCATGATTTACCCCAGCCATCGGTATATTTAATCACTACACCTATGATGGCAATGAGGGCAATAATCCCCAGTACGATCCATTCTATCGGATTCATCGCCATGGCTATATTTAATGCTATAACTGCACCTACCACCATAAAAATTTCGGGAGCAAGTGGTGATATCAGGTCAATAAAACCCGAAATCGCTGTTGATATGAGGTCGACTACAAAGAGGGTTCCAGTCAGGATATCGGTAAAAACCGAAACCCCATTGCTGCTTTCGTCCAAACCAAGCATTATTCTTAAAAAATTCCAAACAGAATTGATCACCGGCTGAATCACATTTTGCAAGATTTCGAAAGCCCTTGAAATTACCGGGATAAACTCTAACAAAAATTTTAAATTGCTAATATCATCAACTGAGTTACCAACCTTTTCCATAGCACCTGCAACGCCATTCATATTCCCAAATTCAGCAAGTGCTGTTTTCATTGCTTGGCCATTATTTTCGACCGTTTTGGTTACACCATTGAATGAAAGGCGCACTTTATCTCCTGATGCGCTGGCTTCTACGCCAAATTGCTTGAGGGCTTGAAAATCACCTTTTTGTGCTGTTAATAATGCAGAACCCACATCTTCAAACTTTTTACCTTTAACGGCAGCCAGATCTCCAAGCGACATCAGCTCTGCAGAAGTGGGATTAATTCCGTTTTTCGCCAGGTTATCGAATGCGCCCACAACATCTGCTAGTTGAGAAGGAGAATTGGTTACAAACTGTGTAATGGCATTCATGGCTTCTTCACCAATTTCTTTAGACTGAAAGGTTTCGCTTAAGTTTTTTTTGAAACCATCATATTGTTGGGTTAACTCCAAAATCTTTTTCCCAATTTCGCTTATAGCTGATACTGCCGGGCTAGATTCTGATAAATCTTCCTGTTTTAGAGAAAGGGATGACATAGATTCTTTTAAACTTGTTGCTCTTTTTTTTATAGATTTTGAAAAGCTTTCAAAACGGAATTCAGTTCTTTCTATGGTTTGCCTCACCCCAGCAATAGAGTTCTGGGCTCCGAAAGCAACAGCTGTCATTGTCGTCCTCGAGATGTTTACAACGCTTGAAGTTGTTTTTTCCACCATCGTTTTTAACTCAACACTAATTATTCTGAGTTGAGCGATAACCAATCCAACGCTTTCTGCAATTTTGTTTAAAGCAGGGCTGCTCTGGTCATTTAGATTAATTAGATATTCAATTGGATTCATTTATTATTTGGGCTTTGAAGCCTCGGCTTCTTGTTGTCTGATGTAGTGTAAGTTTTGCAATTCTTCAGCCCATTCCTCATCAGAGAGAGAGGAAGGGCTTTGAATGTGCATGTAATATTTCAAAAAAGCGTCACCTAGCCTTACACTAATTTCAGCTAATGAGTAAGCTGAGGTGTCGTCGGGATCAACGACAGCCTCGGTTAAAGCTTTTTTAGCTGAGCAGCTTTTTGATTTTGTAAATTTTCGATGGCCTGATAAAGGGGGAACCTTAAACTTGCATTGTTTTTATCATTAAATGCTTCATCCTTTTCGGTACAAATCAGATCAAACAGGGCTTCTTGCGTTACAAAAGGCTTATTGGATGGATTTCTCTTATCTGCAAGTTTCAAATCTTCCCTGGTAATTACCCTTACAACACAGTTAAACTCGTCGATTGTAATTTTAGAGCTTTTGTTCTCAACAGGAGAAACAACTGCTTCCGAATAATTAAACAGGGAGGCGATTTCTTTACGCGCTGATAAAAAATAATCGTCTTTTGTTCTGATCTCTTCATCACCTCCTAACCAGCAGGTGGCCAGCATTTCTTCGGCAAAACCTACGTCGCCGCTTTTCTGCATAATCGTAAATGCCCTTTTCCAGTCTACCATTAGTGGTGCTCTTAAATAACATACCTTATCATCGATAGGCATTTTATACACGTCGGTATGCTGTTTTTTCCAGTCAGCAATCTGTTGGGTTGTAACTTTACTCATGATTGGGTTATTGTTGGGTTTTAATTTTTGTGAAAACGATCGGCATGTCTACCACCATATTTTTATCGCCCTGTTTCATGGCTTTCTTTACTTCCGTAAATTCTACGTTTTTAAGAATATCAACTACAATAGCACCACCATCTTCTGGTACATAGGTAATCACTACATCAAATTTTAGTGACAATACATCGCGGTTGGGTGCAGATTGAACCAAACTTTCGAGTTCGCTCTGCCAAATGCCCAGCTTCCCTTCGTAAGTGTTTTTACCACTTAAAATAGCGTGCGGATCAGAGCCACGGCCGTAAAGAGCCTCTTTTTCTTTCTTTACAGTGTACTCTACCTCCGTTACACCGTTGATAATTTTTCCGCCTATGGCGATGCTTACATCGCTCCACGAATATTGTTTACTTCCAAAAGTCATATTAGTTATTAATTGTTGTGGTAAAACCAATGTTTACGGTAATCTGCTTAGCATAACCAACTGGCTGTAATCTGATTACAACCTGCATAATGCCTGTGCTTAAAATGTTCTGATTTTCGTCGATATAAACCTCTGCATTTGATAAGTTACCAGCGGCAACCATGGTGTTTAGGGCATTTTCGACCTGACTTTGCCAGCTTTTTACAACTGCCGGATGGATTGCGCCTGAAGCTGCAACTTCAACCTCATCCAATAAGTTATTTACTAATGATGCGTAGGCTAAAATAATAGCCTTATCCAATACCAAACCACGTGCTAAACTGTTAAAATCGTCTGTTTCGCTGGTTAAGGTTAAATCATCGCTGAAATAATAACCGCTCTTACTTACAAATGATCTTAAAAAGATGTAACCCTTGTTATAAACGGCATCCCAGGCATCTTGCTGGCTTTCTACCTTTTCGCCATTTGTAAAGTAAGCGGTAAGATTTTCTACTGCACCATCGGCTACACGACCAAGGTTTCTTTGTACAGGTGTTTTTGCCAAGCGACCTAATGCTAAACCAACTGAAGCTACTTTAGTGGCATCGGTATTGGCCAAAAGGCAGGCTACCCTGTTAAATGCAGTTGTGGTATAATCTTTTAAATCGGCAATGGTTCCACTGTAATTGTTACCAGAAATAATTACACGTACAGGCATATACTTTTCAGCGTAATAGTCGGCCAAAGCCTGCGCTTTAACTACTGCAGTATGCACATCGCTATCTAAGCCTTCTACAGCTACTTCGCTACCAGTCGATTTTTTCAAAGCACCCAACACACGAATTGCGCCACCTGCATCGGCAAGTAATTTTTTAGCGTGTGCTTTGGTTACATCGAGCATCTCGGTATAAGTGGTTGCTGCCGACACCAGCATTAACCATAACTCGGCACCCTGGCCAGCTTCGGTATAAAACTGTTCTAACTGTTTGTAGATAAAATCGTTGGCACCGCCTGCTACAATTCCGATGTTTTCTGCATCGCTTAAACTGAATAACTGATACGAGGTATCAAGTGTTAGGCCCGAAGTTCCTGTTACGGCTACACCGGTTGCAATAAGGCCGATAACTTTATCGCTTGTTGCTGGCTGTTGTAATAAACCGCCGTTTTGAATGTTAAATTTTACTGAAGGTAAATTCATTTTAACGTTATTTAATTTATTTTTAATTTTTGTTTGATTAAGCGATAAACCAGGTACACCACGCTGAGTAAAAGCGCTATCCTTCCCAGATAAATCTGTATTTTCTGCCACCACGTTAAAGGTTTCGACACATGAATGGGGGACCTTATAGTGGATACTGTTTCGTGCTCTTCTATGTATTCCTGCTGCCAGGTTTTAAATAGTTTTTGTGCAACTGCATAGCAGTCTACACTCAGATCGTTGCTTTCTATTTTTACATTTGGAACATGGAGGTAATTACCTGCCTTTTTTGTTTCGCTGTTCGGTTTGAGAACGGGTTTGCCATTAATGCAATCAATCCATGCCTTATAGAAGCTGCTGTCCGGATCTGTTTTTATAATGGTATCGCGTTTTACCCGTGTAATGGTTTTGGTTTTTGATACCTCGTTTGTGGCAACCTGCCTGGTTCGGCAAGCCACCTGCAAACAAAGTACAATCAACCCGAAAAAAACTATTTTAAACCGCTCCATTTAATCTGATATATGCTTTAATGGTTTTTATATTTCTGGTACGTCTGGCCACCTGATATCCTTCTCTCGATCCGTCGGCATTTGTATTTCCTTCAATGGTTTGTATAATCCCATTATCGAGTACCTTTTCAACAAAGCCGGTATGTCCGGTACCGTTCGGGTTAAGCATGATAAATATGTCACCCGCCTGAGGTGTGCTTACGGCTAAGTTTTTGCAGGCGATATACTGATCGTTTACACCGCCGGTACGTTTCAGTAGCATTTTTGTTCCTTTTGCCGTGCAAGCCTGAAGCACGCACCAATACACAAAAGCCATACACCATGCGTAACCCTTACCTAACCCAACCGCTTTTAAATAAACCTCTACTTGTTTACCGCCATTGCTTCCTTTTGGATACTCTTCTACGCCTATTTGTTTTTGAGCTACATTAATCCAGTCTGCCATTTTTCTCTTTGATTTTTATCGGGAGTTGATGTGTTTATCCCCCGTTGTTAGGACAAAACTGCAACGATTTTGGGGGCTAAAAAAATTGGGTATCAGGCATTGTATTTTATTTAACAAGCCTTGTAAAGTGTGCCTACAATGCCTGATTCCTGTTTTCACGAAGACTTAAATTTGATAGAGATTTGCTGATATAATTAAAACATGCAAGACTTAATATTTAACACAGACTTAGAATTGGAACAAGGAGATTTCCTTGTAGGCTTCTCAGACGAGTTGCACCAAAAACACATTCTAATCGCCGAAAAAGGCGAGTACAAGCAATACCCTGAACTTGGGGTAGGCATTTTAAACCTCTTAAACGGAGAGAATGCAACGGCCATGCTGATTGAGGCCAAACAGAATTTTGAATACGATAGGATGAAGGTAAAGGAGCTGAGGTTTACTGACGAGAACAGTTTACATATAGAGGCTACCTATTAATGATGCTTATCGCAAAAACACTTGCACAACACAATGCCATTATAAATACAGGGCATTGTGTTAAACCACTTAAAAAGAGACAAAAATTATGACACCACGGAAGGAATTATTTTTGGCGGTAAGAGATAAACTTACCGCTATAACAGGGATTGAATATGTTGATTTACACCGTAAACAGTTTGGCCCAGGCAACGAAAATTATACTCATTACCATACCGCCTGTTTGATTAAAATTTTACCAATACAATGGACCACTATGGTGGAACACCGACAAGAAGGGATTGCCACAGTTGAAGTAAAACTATATACCAGAGATGGTTTTGCTGACCATATTCTGGGTACTACAGGAAATAGTGATGGATTGGCAGAGATTGATCTGATTGATCATATTGCAGATGGGCTGCAATTTTTAAAGGGCAATTCATTTACCGCCCTGCAACAGCTAGCAGAAGAAAATGTAATTGAGGATGAAGAAGCCGGTGTTGTAGATATTTCGATCTATAAACTTACTTTTTCGACTATGGTTTATAAAGTAACTGCTCCTAAATACTCAACGAAGAAAATTACTTTAGAATAGCCGATTGAATTTTAAAAATTTGGCTTAAGGGCATGAACAGTTTAGCGATGATACATGCCTTAATGTGGTTTAAAGCTGATTTAAACAACACTTAAAGGGCGTAATTGCCTTCGCCCTTTAAGATTGCCCTAACTGTACGCGGACTAATGTAGAAACGTTGTGCCGTTTTCTCTTCAAGGGCATCTAACCGCCACTCCGGGTATTTCCTGCACAAATCGTCGAAATAGGTTTTAACATCCTGGTTCCGTAATTTAAATTGCTGTTTTGCCATGGTATTAATTTATTAAATGTGATTTATTGTTATGTGTGAATTTGTAAATGCATTTTATATGCTGTTTTTAAAGCCATTTGTATTTTAGGTATCATCTATACCTTCAGTAATTTTTAATGCCTTTTTCCGGCTCAGGTAGTCTATAAGCATACCAATAATAAAGATGATTCCAAATGCTAAAACGGAAGGTATGATTTTAGTAGTTGTATTATTCATTACAGCCGGGTTTAAAGACTTGAAAAATTAAGGCTCAGGCTCTCCCATTTACCAGTTTGATTTCTTTTTTTGAATTCGTAACCAAAGGCTTTAAACGATTGGCTATAACTTTCTTTAATCAGTTGTAAACCATTTACCCAGCGCACATCGTTAAATTTGTCTTCATGTTTAAGCAGGTCCATTACTTTGGCATATTCTAAATCACCTTTAACATTTCTCTCGAGGAAGCTCATTAAAATATCATGAAGCTGAGCGTCTCTTTTTTTCACGGTATCACTCAAAAAATCTCTAATTAAACCAACAGCCTTTGTTGCACGTTCATCCCAGAAACGATCGGTATCTCTACGACGAGTAATATTTTTAGCGCCACTGCTATGTACAATTGCAAAACCTCCTTTGCTATTACCTCTAATGCCACCATATTGGTTCAGTTTCTCGGCCTGCAGATCCATAATGGTATGCAATTTATTTTTAAACCTTGCTGTGGCCAGTGCCAGTTCATTGGCTTCATCCCAGAGTACTTCGATAGTGCTGTCTTTATCTTTTTCGTAGGCAGCTTTTTCTGCCATGCGCTGCTGTTTTTCAGCTTTCTTTTTATCTGCAAGTAATTTTTCCAGTTGGGCAGTGCTTAATTCGTTAATGTTGATTGATGTGTTTTGCATTTTCTTTATATTTATCAGGTTAATTGTATATTATCGATATTTCAGGGTTTATTTTCGCTTGGTAATCTTAATATCGGCGGCCTGTACAAGAAAGATTTGCTGGGTATCGAAACGTTTTATTTTAAGTCCTGATTCTTCACCCCCAATCACATCTCCTACAGCATTAAAGTGCGGATGCATATCGTTAGTTACTCTTATTTCACTGTTGTTGTAATATTTCAGCAGCTTTTCAATTTGTTGTAATTCCATGGTTATATGAGTTGTTTAAGTAAAATTTTCTTTTGTTTTAAAGTGCGTATAAAGGCTTCGTAAACCACACAGGTTGGTTTTATGTCGTTGTATTTCGGATTTTGCCATACCGAATAAAGGCTTAATGTATTTTTACCGGTTAACCGTTCAGGGTATCGCTTCAGAATCATCTTATCGCGGTTTCGCCACATTTGCTGCCACCACAACCAAAACTTAGGTGTTGCTTTCCAGATTTTAGCAGCATTTGCATTACCGGCATAATCCATTAAAAATTCGTCTGCCAGATCCAGAAACAGGTTATGAACTTCTTCCTTGCTTATGTTCAAATGCTGCGACATCTCTTTGATGTGCTGGTTAAAGTTTTCCATTTTTGATCAGGTTAATTCGTTCCAGTACCTTGCAGCTTCTGCAGGCCATATATCATAATGTGCCGATCCTTTTCCGCGTACCTGTGAAAAAGCACGGTAGCCTTCTATTCTGATCTTTTTAGCTGCATCATATTTAATTTTTTTTGCCACCCGGCCTTCAGGCTCTTTACCATCGGCATGACTAATGATGATGAATAGTTTTTTAGGGAACCTGGCGCGCAGTTCTTTGTACGATTTGAGGTTGAGATCTGAATACTGCAAACTGTCTATCACCACTATGGCTGCGCTTTTAGGTTTATCGAGTCTGGTAACCAGATCAGGAATACTTTCCTTACCTAAAAACTGAAATTTGTTTTTAACATCTTCCATGCCTACATCGATCAATGCATCCTGCATGTCTTTACAGAAACCTTCTTCTAAACTATCATAGGCTACTTTTCCGAAAGCGGTGAGGTATTTGCATAGGGTAAGTACAAAACGTGTTTTACCGTTAAAGGAGTTGCCCCATACCAACCAGCAACCGGCAGGCTCTGGTTTACCCAGCAAATCCAGCCATCCACCTGTAAAATCCATGGTTTTAAATTTCATGGTTTTTACTTCGGCACCGCTTAATGCTCTTTTTAAAATCATTTTATACTGCTTTTAATTTTTGAACTTCAGTAAATACACGGCGCAGGCTCCCTCCTGTTCTGGCATAGATTTTCTGGATATCAATTGCTCCATTTACTTTTGCTACCATCGCCACCTGGCGTCTGATAAAATCTTCCCTTGCTTCTTTCCCCTGGGGTACCACCTGCTGATACTTATTGCCGAAACGGCTGAATATTTCGGTGTAACCCACTTTTTTAAGGTCTTTATTCCTGGTTATTTTAGCTTCAAGTCCTTCTGCTCCCATCATGTACCAGGCGCAAAACCGCTCGGTTGCATTCCACAAAGCTTTTAGCTCTAAAAAGGCAGGGTAATCCAGGTCGCCGGCTTCATCGAGTACAATAATGGGTTTATCAATGCTGCGCAGATAATAAATCAGGTCGTTATATACATCTGTATATCTGCTGGTATGGTTTACTCCAAATTCCCGAGCTACATAGCGAATTAATTTCTGACGGCTTTTAACCTGGGCACAATCTACATACACCGAGTTTTGATGCTCTTTAACATATTGGCGGGCGGTATAGGTTTTTCCAATATCAGCCATATCGCACAATATTCCCGACAGGGAATTATTTTGACAAGTTTCGAGCTGGGTATATACAAAGTGAAAAACATTGGTTTTTGCGGTTACCCAGGTTGGCGCATCAGTTAATTGTACATCAAGTTTCCGGGCGATATTGATCCATTTTCCATGGCTCAGCACATTTTGAATGTCTCCCTTTTTTATACGGTTAAGCTGTGCGGCATTTATACCTAAAGTCACCGCCTGTGCAGCATCGCTTGCAAATTTTGATCGCTGCAGCTCAATAGCGGCAACAATTTTAGTTTTTATGTTTTCGGGTATCATATTATAATGCGTTTATGGCGTCTAATCTGTTGTAATCTTCGTAATCGTATTCATCTGGCCAATCAAATAGCTTGTTCGGCTGCACCGCACTTTCGGCAATGGTTTCTACTTTTTCTTCTCTGTAGTAATTGGTATTTTCGATGATTTTAAGTCTTGATAAACTCTCTTTTCTTTGTTTGACCATGCTATCGAATTTGGATACATAGCTTGCCTGTTTCGAATACCTGAGCGGATCTTCTTCTGTCCATTCGGCATTTGCGCTGTTGTATGCTTGTATTTTATCGCATTTGCAGATAAATAAGTCGTTTTGGTAGAGGTAAACACTTTCGGTTTCTCCAAGGTTGTTTGCTAAAAAGTAAGCTTTCACTTCATAATTGTTAGGTGCCAGGCGCTGCATAATTCCAGGATCGGGTAAAGCGTACTTGGCATATTGCACTTGTACATACTGACTTCTTCTGATACTCGTAGCCGCAACATTGCCAATGTACCGCAGTAACAATGCCTGGTCTATCCGGGCCAATTGAGGGTTTATATACATTGCCAAAACCTGCGCGCGCGTTAAATCCTTGAATTTTTTTTGGTTTGGATGCAGGTCATTATTATATTTCTCAATAATTTCTTTGTCATCCGCCACAAGCATCTGATATGAATATGTTTTCTCTTTATAGTTATCGTTCTGCGCATCGAATATTTTCTCGCTTTTGGTTTTATTGGCTTCCAAACGAGAATAAAAACGACCTATACCATCCTGATAACGTTTTTCGTAACCATACTTTTTAATCCGGTTACCGGTTTCAGCCCACTTTTCCTGCGAGTTGCCAGGGTTACACCAGCGTACGAATGGAAAAACTATTCCAGCCTGCATTAAATCTTCTTTGAAAGTATTTACCAGATGATGTTCTACCTCTACCTGCATGGGCATGCCATACCCGTTCTTATCAAGGAAATGAAACATATTGCGCATACATTCGATAAATAATGCTTTATCTTTAGTTTGACTATAGGCTGCACCAATTACACATCCACTAGTAATATCATAAGCATAGTAAGCTTTAACCCGATTACCATTTGGCATTTTTCGTGGTAAATCACGGTCATCCATTGATATTTTACTAAAAGAATAATTGGGCGAATGCCTGTGGTGATGCGGCCGATGTGTACTATTAAACGTGAGACTATCGCTTCTGAACTTATCCACAATAATTCTATTGCCAGGTTCATTAATGTAGTTCCAAACCGTGGCTTCACTTAAGGTAATCGGTTGTCCGTTTTCACAGAATTGATTGCGGTCAAAAACCTCACCTGTCTCGAAATCAAAAATATCGATGTCTCCAGCCAGAAAACGAAGGTAATCATTGCTCACATCGCCCACATAAGGTTTGTTCTGAGCAATGTATAAGCTCAAAATCAAACGTTCAACGTCTACTGTTACCTTTCTGCTGTTATCATTGCAAAATCCCCTGTGTATTAATGCAGTATATCCTTCTTTTTTATACTTTCTAAATTTTTCCTGTAAACGGCGGTAATTTGGCGGTAAAGCATGAGCAAATTCTTTTTTATCTAAGTTTATTACGCAGTCGGCCAGTTTTTCCCAAATGTTAGCTTTTACACCACCCATTATTTTACGTTTTATATTGTTATTGGTAATGATGGTACGACATGCGTTTAAAACAGAAGCGTTCATCGTATAATTTAAAATAACTTCATTAGGCAGCGACCGACCGTCAGCAAGACGATAAGCACTAAAAAAGTTAAGCGCTGCAGCATCAGGAATAATAAAATCTTTAAATTGATGATGTTTGGTTGTTTTAGCAGGATCACCCCATTTTTCAATCAGTACCTTTTGTTCCTGCACAGGCAATTTTGAGAAATTTATCAATGCTTCGTTCCCAGGGCCCCTTCCTTCTTTAATCCTGAAACCTTCCTTACGGTGAGAACGCAGTTTATATGCACTGTAGCTTAATAAAGCCACACTCTCGGCATGACGCTTATCTACATCACTTACAATGTAGCTCAAGCGTACACCGTATTGATTGTTAAATAATTCGTACGGAGAGTTATGCATATATTAGTGGTTTAATGCGGTTTCTACTTTCTTTACCAGTTGTTTATATTCTTTTCTAATGGTATCAGCTGTAAGGCTATTACGATCACCCTTAAGGCATTGCCTGATGAAAATTTTTGTAAATCCGTGCCGCGATGATAATTCGGAGATGACCACGGTATTGTAGGTATTACGATTTTGATTACTTTTGTTCATTGCTCTTATTGCTTTTAATACGAAAGCAAATGTATAGATAAATATCTCAATTTTAAAAATAAATCATGAAAAATATCTCAACCCAAAAGGAGCGTATCATTCAATACCTTGAAACAAAAGGAGTTAGTAAGAACAAATTTTACACTGAAACTGGCATTTCTAATGGCGTTCTGGATAAAAGCAGCGGACTTACGATGGATACGGTTGAGAAATTTTACTCGAAGTATAGAGATATAAATCTAGAGTGGTTAATAACTGGAACCGGCTTAATGATGAAAGAACCTCAAAATCCCAACAACGAACAAGTTGCTATAGTTAATAAAAAATATTTGATGCGTACAGACATCAAACAGGAACTGCAGGAAATCCCCCTATATGACTTTCAGGCGGCCGCAGGCTTAACCTCGGTATTTAATGAAAAAGCAAACATTTTAGATCGCATTAAAATACCCAACCTGCCAAAATGTGATGGCGCGATCAGTATTGTTGGAGATAGCATGTATCCTTTGTTAAAATCGGGAGATATCGTAATATACAAGGTAATTCAAAACTTTGTTGAAAATATATTCTGGGGCGAGATGTATCTTTTATCCTATTCATTTGATGGCGATGAAATGGTGACGGTGAAATACATTCAAAAATCAGACAAAGGAGATGAATATATTAAACTGGTAAGTCAAAACTCCAACCACCAGGCTAAAGATATCAGAATAGATGGTATTAACAGTTTAGCTTTAGTAAAGGCAAGCATCAGGATAAATAATATGTCTTAAAGCACTCCACACCACTTAAAAAGCATCACGAAACATAACAACCTATGCAATAATTACTTAACTTATTTAACACTTAATTTATTTAGGTAATTTGGGGTAGCTAATCATTATAAATCATTGTTATTTTAACGCTTTCAAGGCAATATATAACCTTTGAAATAGTTATTTTTTAGCCGGATTGTAACCCTACAAGTAACCCTAAATGCAACCCTATCAAAACACTTATTAAAATTTAACCCATAAAAAAAAGCCCCTAAAAGGAGCTTAACAGAAGCAAAATCAGGTTAAAAACCTAATTAAACGCAAATAGGAGCCATATATAACTATATCTCCATATACAACTTAAGTTCTCATTTTAAAGGCTTCCATAATTAATTTGTACAATTGGTTTTTTCAGGAACTCCTATTTCTTTAGCTAAAAACTACACCTAAAGCAACAATACCCTTCTTTTTTCATTTAGCCAGTTAATCAAAATACACTAATCGTTTTATAGCTTATAGTAGTTACAGTATTTTTTTCAGCTATTCAAAAGAGAATAATAGAATTTAAACTGAAACAGATACTGTACTTCGGTATTTCGATTTCAAATTGTAATGAGTGAATCAATCAGATTTATTGTCTAATACATTTTATAGCATAACTTCATTATTATATTGATTTTAGACGAAAATCTAAACCATGTCGTTTCTAGCATCTAATACTTTAATCGCTGTTCCTGGAGGTCTCACTCCCATCTCTAATCTAAAAATTGGAGACTTGGCCTTGGCCTGGACAGCTACAGGAGTCCTTGAAAAAGCGATAATTTTTAGTAGTGGTTCTGAGCCTGGAGGAAGGTTGACAGCTATGTTTATAAGAACCGAAAATTCTACTCTCATCGTTGGCTTAGATCAAAAAATGTTCCTGGCGGACCAGACGTTGAAGAAGGCTCATGAATTAATTCCAGGGAGAGACCGGCTATTCAAAGCAGATGGTAAATCAGAAGAAATCAAGGGAGTTTTTGCGGGCACATATCACAACGGTGGCCATTCATGTGGTCATAGATGGTGAAGATAACCTGATTATTGCAGAGGGCTACGTCTGTGGTGATTTCAAAAAGCACATAGAAAAATAAATAACTTTCTGGTTAATCAATTAAATTTTTATGGACGCTTGCGGATTTGCACATAAGGAAAACTGATATAAAATATCAAATTGCCAGCTATTACGAGGTTTTTATTTGTTTCGGTTCAATCACTCCCCTTCACCAAAGTCAGAGAAGTCTTAGCATAGATCTATAGCTACCACTATTAATTAAAAATGGCAATCTTAAGACTATCTCTCAGTTCGGCTACCTGAAAATTTCTAATCGCTGACGGCTTAGAGTGATCTCCTGGTCAGCTTCATTCTCTAGTTTATCTAATCGCGTCTCGTCGAACTTATAAGTGGTTTTTAATATTTACATAAACCTGATCGGCACGAGATGGAATCAAAGGCCATCCAATGCCGACCAGTATCTTTATTTACCCAATTGCATGGCATCAAGCAGAACAGCGATTTCGACATCGAGTTTTTTCTGGAGGATCTCACCCTCAAATCCAATGGTCCTGAACTGCATTTTTCCCTGGTGATCTAAAACAGCGATGGTAGGAATTACTGTAAATCCTACTTTTTCTCCTATATTTTTATCGTTGTTGAAATAAATCGGAAACTGATATTGAGGGTTTTGTTTTGCCCACTTTCTAGCATCTTCGATGGTGTTGTTGGAACCGCTGTTGACCACCATAAACATGACCTGCTTATTGTTGCGGTATTTCTCGAACACTTTATGAAAATAAGGCATTTCCTGCATGCAGGGAACGCACCAGGTTGCCCAAAAATCAAGGATTACAACCTTTCCTTTCATCATTGCTGCGGTCACCGGCCGGCCTTCCAGGTCTACCAGGCCCGATAATTCAGGTCCGGGCTTATTCATCATCAACATCCTCGTTTTAGCGGTAAGCCGGGCGATCTCTAAAGCTTCCAGCTCTGCTATCTTTGATTTGAAACTGGCTTCTGACTGATTGTATTTTAAAAAATTGATTCTTGCGCTTTTCAGTACAGTTGAATCTGTCGGATTTTTAATCAGCAGCTTCCAGAGGATATCAAATGCCTTACGATTTTCATTTAGCCTTGCAGCTACCTCTGCACTATTGATCAGCCCCTCCCTGCCATCTGAAAGTTCTGCCGCCCGGTCTGCCAGCAGCCTTGCTGAATCGATCTGGTGCAGCTCAATATAATTGAGCGCCTTGATGGATAATAAGGCAGACCTCGCTTCCGCAACAGCCTGTTCTCTTGTGCTATCCGGTACATAGGAAGGAATATAACCGAACTCAGGAAAATAGCGGATTATCCCTACCGGCCAGTTACCGGAAATTTTTAACGATCGCTCTGCATAGGCAATAGCTGCTGAGGGAGCGGTTTTATTTTCGGTTAGCCTGGCTGCGATATCTTTAAGTACCTGAGGTGTGTAGGGGCTAACTTTCACGTTCAGCTTTGCAGCATGAAACAATGCCCTGGCAGAATCCCTGACAGAAGCATAATAATCAAAGAGCATTTTATGGATACTTTCAGATCCTTCTTCACCAGGCTTATCGCTTTTCTTCAGCATCGCTTCCAGCTTTGCAATTTTAACGGCAGTATCCTGCTCTTTGGCAATGACTGCGGCGCGCAAGTCTCTGGAGATATCTGCATCCGGGAAGCGCTGCATAATTACTTTTCGCACGGAATCGAGCCTGCTCTTTTCGCCGATCATCAGATAGCCCATCGTCACCAGGTTCACATTTCCCGGCAAAGTAGGATTTTCTTCAAATTTTGCTGCAATGATTTTTCTGGCTTGCTCCCTTAGCCGCAGTTTTTCTTCACTGCTTTTTGCCATAGCCATCATGGTATTGAGCCTGGCTACCTTCGCTTCATAATTATCAGGGTTGTTTTTTAGTTCTTCGCCGAGCAGAATAAGCTTTTTGACCTGAATATCGGAAGCTTTGGGCATTTGGGCAGACAGGCTGTAGGATTCGTGCAGAAAACCACTTCTCACTCTCTTTTCCCCATCAAATACACGCAAAGCATAGTGTTGACCGGCACCAGGCTGCTCAATTTGCTCTCCGCTCTGAAGATAAAAGGCTGCAAATGTTGCGAACCTGCCAGCTACAAAAGAGGCTGTCCAGATGTTCCCTTTTTTGACCATAGGCATTTTCCAGGGGAGGTCGTAAAAAGTAGAGTAAGTGAAGACAATTGTTACCGAGGAAGCATCAGGCGATATTTTAGCATAGGCAGCTGTAGGGTCGTAACTAATGGTAACAGTATCTCCTCTATTTATTTTTTCGGGCTTAACCGTTAGGCTTTGCCCCAGCACCTGCACAACGGCGAGCACGAGGAGCATATAGGTGAAAATAATCTTTTTCATAAGGATTAATTAATTGTAACCTGGGTTCTGAACCATATTTGGATTGGTACGCATGGCCTCAACGGGAATAGGAAACAGTACTGCAGTGGGTTTCCATGACGGTTTGCTCAGCGGAAGAATATCATCTGCCCGGGATTTTAAAGGATCCCCCGAAAGGCTTTTCTAGCGTTTAAGGTCAAACCAGCGGTGTCCCCATTCCGAAAACAACTCCACCCTCCTTTCCTGCTCAACCTGGGCCATGGCAACTGCGGGGCTTGCTGCAACAGCTAACGGTATCAGTCCGGCACGGGCCCGGAGTACGTTCAAATCATCTGCAGCCTCAGCAAGCCTGTTAAGGCCTACCCTGGCTTCTGCACGGATCAGAAAAGCCTCGGCAAAGCGGAGTACCATTGAATATTCGCTTACCGCCGCGCCTGTTGCCCCAACCCTCACTTTATATTTAAAAGGATAATAATGGGTAACTACAGGAGCTGTAGCAGTACTGTAGCTGCCAACCCAGTTACTAAACCGCTTATCGCCAGCTTCAAAACCTGTTTCCAGACCATAGACGCCTTTGGTAAGCCTGTAAAACGGAGAGGCTGTTGGGATAAGGGTATTTCCTTCCCAGGTATTCCTCCCACCAAGGGTGTTGACGACCTGAAGCTGCCAAACGGCTTCGCCTGAATTTTTCAGAAATGCCTTGGTCATATGTGCGGCGTCATTCGGATCTGCATTTTTCAGAATCGAATACTGCGCTGTATTGGCAATTACCTCATTGGCCTCAGACTCTGCCAAAGCATTGTTTCCGGTATATAAATAGGCTCTCGACAGCAAAAGTGTAGCCGCTGTTTTATTTGGGCGTGTACGTTCACCGGCGCCCGGGTAAGCGGCTACAAGTAAACTTTTTGCATCCTTTAAATCCTGGATAATTGCGGCATAAACTTCAGCCTTTGGGGTCCTGGCTTTCTTGCTGTTGTTCAATACATCAGTATTGAGGATAAGCGGTACATCACCAAAGAAATTTACCAGATAGAAATGGCAGAATGCACGCATAAACTTAGCTTCACCCAGCAACTGGCTCTTTACTGCTGGTGTAAGCGTATTAGAAGCCGTAACCCCTTCTATAACCGCATTAGACCGGTAAATGAAATTATAGGGCGAAGACCACATAATTCCTACATAGGTATTTCCAGAGGTGAGGGAATTGTTTTTGAATTCATCAAAATTGGCCAACACAGAAGCATACACAAACTCGTCGGCCGCCATGGCGCAGGTAAAACTCGTCAGCACATTGGCAAACTGGTAATTTGATGCATTCATATCGCTGTAGATACCCACCATCGCTGCAGTTGCGGTAGCATCGGTAGTGAAAACGGTTCCGGTAGCCAGCTGGTCTTTTGGATCTTCGATTTCTACATATTTTTTGCATGAAAGGCCTGTGCTGATCAAGACAAGGGATAATATATAAGGGATAATTTTCATTGGAATTAATTTAAAGTTAAAATGAAACCTGTAAACCTGCGGTGTAAACGCTTATTGGAGGCATTGAATATCCTTTTGTTTCCGGATCAAACCCGTCGTACGAGGTGATGGTAAACAGGTTCTGTCCCTGAACATACATGGTGATATTGTTGAATTTCCAGCTTTTTAGCAGATCCTTGAAGTTATATTTCAAAGAAACATTCTTCAATCTGATAAATGAGGCATCACCCCAAACTGCATTCGACAGCCGGTAATTGTTCTGATATGCGGTATAGATCGGTTTGCCTGCAGTTGCACTTGCACCCGGTACCGTCGCCGGAATACCCGGCGTTGTCCATCTCTCAAGTGCACTGATGTCCTTATTTCTAAGTGCGGAACCATTGGAATAACTCAGATAGCCATAGTTTAACAGTGGCCCTTCCTGTTTTACAAACTGAAAAAAGAAATCCAGGCTGAAGTTTTTGTAGGTAAAACTGTTCTGGATACCTCCATAGAATTTAGGCATTGTATTTCCGATCACAATCAGATCTGCAGGATCGGTGATGGCTTTATCTCCGTTAAGATCCCTGAATTCGGGAACACCAGTCTGTGGATTTATCCCCAGAAAATCAAAACCCATCACGATCGACAAAGGTTGGCCGATGACGTACCTAGCTGCATTCGCCGAATTTTTCAGGTCGGGGTATTCCAGTAGTTTAGTTTTGGCTACTGTAAGGTTGAAGGAAGTATTCCACGAAAAATTCTTCTCTCTGATATTGATTGAACTCAGCTCAAACTCCCAGCCTTTATTTTCTACCAGAGCAGGTAAATTAGCCTGATAGCTGGTAAATCCAGATTGTGAGGAAAGCGTACTTCCGATCAACTGGTTATCCGAACGGTTGCGGTAGAAATTTGTAGTGAGTAATAACCTTTCATTAAAAAAACCCAGGTCTAAACCGGCTTCTAATTTTTTGTTCACTTCCCAACTGTAATCGGGATTTGGAAAGCGGCTTGGCGATATGCCACCTATGCCGCCGTATGGATAAGAAGTAGGCGTCCAGCTGTCCAGGAACTGATAATCACCGATCTGGTCATTCCCAACCGTACCAAAACTCCCCCTTAACTTACCAAAACTCAGGAAAGGAATGTTTTCTTTTATGAAAGTCTCATTGCTGAACAACCACGCTGCACCAACAGCACCAAAATTACCAAAACGGTTATTCGGACCGAACTTAGAAGATCCGTCCCTGCGGAAGGTACCGTTTACGATATATTTTTCGTCCCAGTTATAGGTAAGCCGGCCAAACACTGATGTATAACGGTATTTGGTATAGCTGTAACTTCTTGGTGTAATCAGTGTAGCCGCCTTAATATTATCCAACTGCAGATCGCTGATGTAACCGCTTCCGGTCACACCTTGCGCTTCCCTCAGGCTGTGCTGCCAGGTTCCGCCCACCAAAGCAGATAAACTGCCTTTTCCCAGTTTAACATTATAGTTTAGCTGAGGCTCAACAATATAGGAATTTAGGTTACCGTTTCCGTAGTTCGCGCTGCTTCCCGTGTAATTGATGGGATTGAAACCCAACTTTGGAAGCGTTTGGGTCTGTTTCATATCCATCCTGTTAAAGCCAGCACTTACTTTAGCGGTAAGGCCCCTAAAAAACTGATAGCTCAACGTTGTATTCCCAAAAATATTGGTGGTGTTGCTCACATTGGTACGTTCGAAATAAGCCATGGGATTCTGCTCGTTCCCGATCCAGTAATAATTCCCTTGCGCATCGTAGATCGGGAAATTGGGTGCCAGGTTAAAAAAGCTGGTTACATCACTCTGTAAAGTGTTATTTTCATCGAGCGTATATTTCAGAGAACTGGTGAACTGAAATTTCTGATCGACCGAGCTATGGTTCAGCGACATGTTCAATGCCCCTCTTTTAAAACCCAGATCTCCGGGCAAAACAACTTTCTCGTTCCGGTAAGTTCCGCTGATCAGGTATTTAGTCTGCTCGGTACCGCCACTTAACCCCAGCTGAAGTTCAGAAAGATTGGCCGAATTACCGATCAACAGATCCTGCCAGTTCTGATCCAGCTGCTGATCCCATAACAAAAGATCCGGCGCCTGCATATCGGTAGGCGTTACAGCATCCTTTGCATAAGCCTCACGCCTCATAGCCAGATAGTCTGTACCATTCAGCATCTTCACACGTTTACTTACCGTAGAGATTCCGGTGTACACATTTGCCGTAAACTCCGGCTTTCCTGATTTCCCTTTTTTAGTGGTAATCAAAATCACGCCATTGGCTCCCCTGGAGCCATATATTGCCGTTGCATCAGCATCTTTTAAGATATCAATCTGCTCGATATCAGCTGGATTGATACTGGCCAGAGGACTTTGGTTCCCGTTTGCGCCAGCAAACTGACTGAGGCTTTCCGAAATAAAGGGTACACCATCAACAATATATAATGGCGCGGTACCTCCGGTAATCGAATTTTGTCCCCTCAGCCGTACATTGTAAGCCGAACCCGGGTAACCGGTTACCGATGAAATATCCAGGCCGGCAACTCTGCCCTGCAAGGCTGCAACCGGATCGCCTACAGGCTGATTGGCAATCTGTTTTGCGCCTATTGTGGTTACTGAACCTGTATTTGTTCTTTTGGTCGTGGTTCCATACCCGATTACCACAACAGCATCCAAGGTTCCGCTTTGCGGCTCGAGGGATACCTTCATTAAGTCAGTACCCTGGACAGGCCTCTCTATGGTAGAATAGCCTATAAAGCTGAAGATCAGTACATCACCTACAGAAGCCTGGATCTTAAAGGCACCTTTGCTGTCTGTTATGGCAGCAATTGTTTTGCCTTTCACCCTGACAGAAACACCGGGCATTTCAGTACCCTTTTCATCTTTTACCACACCATTAATTTCCGCTCTGGAAATACCCACTGGCGAGAGGGGAACCGGGGCCTCAAAAATAATAATACTGTTATTGAGCAGTTTGTAGTTTAATCCGCTGCCCGTTAAAAGTTCATCAAGGGTCTGTTTTACGCTTCGCTGCCTGACTTCCAGCGGTGGTACCTTTACACCCGAAATTACCTCTTTTTTATAAGCAAAACGGAAATCGGTCTGCTGTTCGATCTGTGCAAATGCCTCCAGTAAAGTCCCTTTGGAAAAGCCTAAGGAAACCTTCACGTCCTGAAGGCCCTGGGCAGCACTGTGAACAGCATACAGGCTGGTAACGGCAAACAATGAAATAACCAGGAAGATCGCGTTTACTTTCATGAAAAATCTTAATTTTTGGACAATAGTGTGGTAATAAGTCAATAGGGATTGACTTGCAAAAAGTGTATTTTTATAATACATTGCAATGGTTTTAGGTTGTTCGATATATAATTTAAAACTGTTGTAAGCCCCGGTGGCCGCCGGGGTTTACTTAATTCTTTTTCCTATATCATGTGGGTGATACTTTTCTTTTCATCAAATTTTTATGTTTTGGTTGGTTTATTAGTTTTCGCATCCTGCACCGTCAATAAAAAGCTGGTTGCCTTTGCGTTCAAAAGAAGCCCCGGTAATCGCGCTGAGCACTTCTGTAACCTGGGTAATGTTATTCCTGTTTAAAAAAGCAGCGGTAAAGCGGCATGTTTTTACTTGATCGCTTTTAAATAAAACTTCTATGCCGTAACGCTTCGAGATCAGCTCAGAAGCCTGCAAAAGGGTAATATCATCCATAATCAAATCCTGCGCCTTCCAGGTGGTAACCTTTTCGGCATTTACAGTCTGCTTGTTTAGATACTCCTGACCGATTTTCCAGCTCAGTTGCTCATTAGGGGTTAATACGGCTAAAGTTTTATCAGCACGCTGTACCATCACCCTACCCCTGGTAACCGTTACCGTTACAGCTTTCTGGTGATCATAAGCAGAAATATTGAATGCGGTTCCCAGCACAGTAGTCGTGATTTTGCCCGTATGGATGACAAACGGATGCGCGGCATCATGTGCCACATCGAAAAAAGCTTCCCCGTATAAGGTTACCTCTCTTTTTTCCTTTCCTTCAAAACGCTGATCATATATTAAGCGGCTATCATTGTTCAGCTGCACAGAGGTTCCGTCGGGTAGCTTGATCCACTTATGGCCGCCCGTCTTTCCGGCAGGTTTAGTTGTACTGTTTGTTGCCATGATAACAGGCTTTGTTGCCGGTTTAAGCACGAGATAAGCAATTGCTGAAATCAATACCACAGATGCAGCATAACCAATCCAAAGCAAGGGCTTTTTTGCCTTTTTTAAAGTTGTCCGGCTCTCTATTTTCTGAAAGAGTACCTGCTGGTCATCCAGCACAGTTTCTTCTCTGCCCTCTTCAAATTCAGACTGGAATTCCATCAGCGCCTCTTCCCACTCTTTTTGATAGCCACCGTTTTGCATCATAGAAAGCACCAGGTCATTTTCCTGTTGCGAGGTCAGGTTGCGTATATACTTTAAAAAAAGTTGCTTTGTCGATTGTTCCAAAATAGCGCTGTGTTTTATAGCATAACACTTAAAGCCGATGGTACATTTACCCGGAAAGAAAATATTCTTTATTTTCCTCCTGTGTCCGTTAAAAGGGAAAACAGCTTAAAATTCAGACAGGACTAAAAAAACAACGATAACAGCGCCCCGTTCCTGATTAGGTATTTTTTGATCGAACGGATAGCTTTAACCATTTGGCTGTTGATGGTTGCATCTTTAAGGCCGAGTTCCTGAGCTGCCCGTTTGTAGGAATAGCCATCGCCATGGCAAAGCTCGTAGATTTTTCTGCGCTGCGGAGGCAATAATGCAATGGCACGCGACAGAAGTTCCTTGGTCTGCATGTGCTGCGTAAAAGCGAATCCGTTATCACCCTGATCCAGTACATACCTGGCTATTTCGTCAGTAATCATCGTTTCTTTAGCCGCTTTGCGGATGACGTTCAGAGATAAGTTTCTGGCGATGGTAAATAGATAGGCCTGAAGAGATAACCTAGGGTCGATTTGGGGAGCTGTTTCCCATAGGCGGACAAATACCTCCTGCACAATATCTTCTGCAAGTGCAGGGGATTTTAAGATCCTTAAAGCAAATCCATATACCCGTTTTACATGCATGTTGTAAAGCAAAGAAAACGCACTCCTGCTTCCGTCCTTCAACTTTAGCAACAGTTCTTCCTCTGAATCTTTGACGACACGCATAGTCTACAAAATTAGTAGATTTTATTAATAAACATAATGGTTTGAACGCTGTGGTCCAAATTTAGAAATTACAAGGTAAATCCATGCAGTTTTATCTAAAATAGATCATCGCATCTATAGAAAGTCTATATCCCAGCAGCTGTCCCGGTTTTCCCGGCACTTAAAGTTACTGAATTTGGCACTCATGAGGACATACCTGATTTGTCCGGCCCGCCTCATTTTACGATATGGTAATGTTTTCTGTCCATGATTTAGCAGTTGCTTGTTCATTTAACCAATTAAAAAGATGAGCAAAAAGATCGTATTCCAGTAGTCGAACAGATGGCCTGCTAAGGTTTAGCAAAAGCAGGACTGCACTTTCTCTTTCCTCATATCAGGGGAAGGATTAGAGCTGGTTTGCTATGATCAATTCCTGAAAGCCCTATCGCCTGCTTGGAATGGAAAAGGAAGGGATAGTCCCGTTTAATCATCAGTCTGGATCATCCGATAATCCGGCCACCCTACTCCTAAAAACCCCGCTCGCCACGCAAAAAATCAACAGTTGAAACTGAAAAATTTGCAGTTTGCAACTGAAAAAAAATCTGAAAATATGAAATTTTTTCAGCAGTCCAGCGCAGACAATATGAAAATATTGCCTCACAGCGCATCTGGCACAGCAGTTGATATTTGACTTACCGAATCTCATTGAGGTTTTAGAGAAAATTAATTGATTAATAGTCCATTTATTATTAAACCATTAAAAGGAGAAGCTATGACGTTAGTTAAATTTAATCCAGAAAAGAAGAACAGTACATTATTGCCAGGCTTTAATGACATTTTCGAATCCGTATTAGGCGATACTTATTTTTCAGATCGCCACATCAGTAGCCTTCCGGCCGTTAACATTTCAGAGTCCAGTGAAGAATATCAGATTGAGCTTGCTGCCCCGGGGCTGAAAAAAGAAGACTTTAAAGTTTCGGTGGAGGGTGAAACGCTAACTGTCTCTACCGGGCAGCGGAGTGAGAACAGTGTAGCTGAAAAGAATTATAACAGGCGAGAATTCAGCTATTCTGCTTTTACCAGGGTATTTACACTTCCTGAAAGCGCCGATGTAGAGCACATTTTGGCAAGCTACAGTGATGGCGTGCTAAAGCTAATCCTTCCAAAGAAAGAGGAAGCAAAGGCAGTTTCCAGACAGATAGCAATCAGCTAAACAATTTCAAAATGCCGCCCTCTGCGGCATTTTTAGTTAATCTTGAAAATACCTGACTATGGAAACTAAAGAGCATCACAAATGGATTCACTACTGGAAATAAAAATAGCACTTCATTTTAAGGGCACTGAAATTACATATGGTAAATTTGCTTTAGGAACCGAAAGGCAAACAGCACTTGATACATTTAATCTTCTCAAAGGAAGGACGGAACGTTCAGGCACTTGCATGATTCAGATGGTACTTACGCTTGAGGTTGCCGGACTTCCCATACGTTTGGCTACGATATTCTGCAACCTTAAAGAACTCAAGGAAAATGTTGCAATCATTTCAAAAGAAATCTTTCGAATTTCAAAACTCGAGGAAATTGGAATGTCTGCTTTTGAGTAAAAATATCCTTAGCAACACGCTCAATAGAAGACATTATATTATTTGGGATATTAGGGAGAGAAAATCACAGTAGCAACATACTCATACAATAGGAAGTAAATCATGAAAAGAAAAATTTTTATTGTTGAAGACGATCTGGCATTATTGGAAACATTGCAGGAACTTTTCAAGCTACATGGCTATATCTGCAACGGCAGTACCGACCCAAAAGAAGCAGTTCACCACATTGAGCGAAATCGTCCTGATCTGGTAATTCTGGATTACATGTTACCTGATTGGAATGGAGGAGAGCTTTGTAACGCCATCCGTGCTATCGATGGATTTGAATACATTCCCATCATCATTACTTCGGCTTACACGAAAATATTGCTTTCCCTATCTGATTATGGCTGCGATGCGATTCTGGAGAAACCCTTCTCGATCCAGCAAATCATGCAGCTTGTGGAGAATTTATTAGCAGAAAAACGCAGTGATAACGGACTTCTTCCGAAAGTCAAAACTGTAATCAAAAATGTGTTTCAACTTCCATATGACTAAATTATAGGGTATAAATTAAAACCTTTAATGTGAGCTGATTGTGGTATAACTTATTCAAAGTAAAACGCCATTCCTGAAATGCGGCAGGTTTATCTCACACCGGCACCGATGCATTCCATCTTATATAATTGAATAAAAGCCCCGGATGAACAGATAATCGGGGCTTTTATTCAATTGAGATACAATTCAGACAAATCCCGAGCTTAACCCCTACTTTTAAAAGGAGAAATCTAGGTATTTCCACCAGCATTTCCTGCAAGGTCTCCGCCAACATCTTCTTCGTCATCGGTTTCGCCTGTTAAACCACGCTGCACTTCATTGTCATCCACTTCTTTTTCTTTGTTCGGACTCTGTTGTGACTGGCTATTGTCCTTTTGGGTTTCCTGGTCCTTTGCTTCTTTATTTTCTTCCATGATATTTTTTATCATAAGAACACTTCCCGCAGAAGAATGGTTTTAAGCATAAGTCGTAATCTTATAAGGTGATCGTAAGTCAATCACCAGATATTTTAAAAAATCAAAACTATTGGAAAAGAAGCAGGGTTCTAATTTTACCTAGAAAATATTTTTATGGAAAATCAGATTATCAGCAGAAGAAAAGCTGTACAGGGCCTGGGCCTTGGTATCGCAGCGTTATCCCTAGCCCCTTCAATGGTTACTTCGGCGAGTACTAAAGAGGAAAGTTTTACCTCAGGACCTCTGGAAGATCCTACGACTAAATATCCCAGGCCGCCCTTTATCCACCAGAACCAACCCTGGCCTGCCCTGGCAAGCAAAATGGATCCCCGACCGGACCATGGTGAAACCAGTTACAAAGGTTCAGGCAGACTGGCAGGAAGAAAGGCATTGATAACAGGGGGTGATTCAGGTATGGGACGTGCTGCTGCCATTGCTTATGCACGTGAAGGTGCCGATGTAGCGATCAATTACCTGCCACAGGAAGAACCCGATGCAAAAGAGGTAGTCGAACTCATTAGAAAGGCTGGCAGAAAAGCCATTGCAATACCAGGCGATTTACGTGATGAAGACTTTTGCAAAAAACTGGTGGATACTGCAGCCAAAGAATTGGGTGGTCTCGATATCCTAATCAGCAACGCGGCACGTCAGCAGAGTAATCCCTCTATCACCGATATCACAACCGAACAATTTGACTGGACGATCAAAACCAACATATATGCGCCGTTTTGGATCATAAAAGCTGCATTGCCATACTTAAAACCAGGCTCTGCGATAATCGGGACGACTTCGGTACAAGCTACAGATCCTTCAGCTGACCTTTACGATTATGCACAGACAAAAGCAGCAACGACAAATTTTATTAAATCACTGGCTAAACAATTAGGTCCAAAAGGTATCAGGGTAAATGGCGTAGCCCCGGGCCCGATCTGGACACCATTGCAGATGGGAGGAGGTTCCACTCCCGAAAAATTAAAGGAATTTGGAAAAGAAACCCCACTGGGCAGGCCAGGGCAACCAGCTGAACTGGCTTCGATATATGTGCAACTTGCCGCTAACGATGCCAGTTATTCTACCGGGCAGATATATGGCGCAGCAGGAGGAAGTGGACAGCCTTAATGCAACAATATTTTTTAATGAATTATACTTATTGTGTTAGTGTATGCTAAAAGCCTTATAAAATTTAAAAACACAAAACGGAGTTTAGGCGCTATCCAGTTAAAATTCAACGACCTTTCGACATTTGAATGACAGGTATTTTGCTTTACGCGCGGAGCGCGTCCGGAGAATTTCGGAAATGAAATGGCCTTCCGGCCATTTCATCAGTTTAGCCGAACAGTTCCTTCACGCGCATATCTTTCGCATAGGTGGAATGTAGCCTGCGCACGTTGAAAGCCCGTGCCCCACATCATACTTTTGAGTTTATGTTCTCCGGAAGCGTAATTTCTCACATTCTGAAAATGATATGTTTAGAACCGCTTTTATTGACCAACGCTCAACGACAACATACTGAAAATCAAACAAAAAGGGTTGCTTTTTAATGAGCAACCCTTTAAGGTTTTTTGGGCTTGAGCCCGATAAGTACCCGGAGCCGGAGTCGAACCGGCACGGTTTCCCACAGGTGTTTGAGACCAGCGCGTCTACCAATTCCGCCATCCGGGCATTCTTGTTGGACGGGGTTGCAAATGTAGAAATTGAAAGTTAAAATCCAAAAATTATTTTCAATTAATTCATAACTGTTTTATTGCATGCCACTTGCATTTTCAGCTCGCTCATCTTTCAACTTCCTGTCAACAATAAATGGTGCAAAAGGCAGCAGAGAAGCCACAAAGATTAATAATGTCTTACCAAATTTCCATTTTTGCTCTTGCCAGGCCAATACCAATGTTGCGGCGTAAAGCACAAATAACAAACCATGCGCCCATCCCGTATATTTTACATACAGCGGCATATTTGCGAAATATTTTAATGGCATAGCTACAAATAATAAAAGCAGATAGGATATTCCTTCGGCTACGGCTACTTTACGGAAAATAGAAAGGGAACTGTTCATTGATCTGATTGTTTGTTCCGAAAGTAAAACAAAGCTGGTGGTTAACAAAAATTAAAAAATGATTTGACAATTGAGTGTTTTACAGAGGTTGAAGGCAGAAGGTGTAAGATTTAAGTGCTAAAATTTGAAGGAAGGATGTCATCGATATCATTAACATACTCCAGTAGATAAACTCGTCATCTCAACTGAAGCGAAACGAAACGGAGAGATCTATCTTCAGTTGTCGGATTCAATACGTCAGCCATCTGCCCTTTTACATTTTCCATATTTAACCGCAAAGCTAAGCCTGATTCGATACAACATTATCTCCAGACATCGGACCTCTGACTTCGGACTAATTCAATCATCCATTTTTAACCGAAGGACGCAGAGTGAAGGCGCAGAGCGCGCAACGTTAATCTTAGGTGTCGTAGTTATTTGACAAATTAAATAAAAAAACCATCATCTCAACTGAAACGCCACCTTTACCGATTCTTAATCGGTAGTAGAACAGAGAGATTATCTAGAGGTAGATTTCTCGACTTCGCTACACTCCGCTCGAAATGAGGCAATTATGAGAATAGCTATCTTCGGACATCAGACCTCTGACATAGGACTTAATCCATTTTCCATCTTACATCATCCATCTATTCTTTCCCTAATCCTGTCAATGTATTTCTGACGATAAAAATTATCTTTTAATGAAGGTAAAAGTGCCTCAGAATTTTCCGGATCCTTATCGAACTGATTTATTAAGTCTTCCAGTTCATTCTTCAAATCTTTTTCTATAGTTTCAACATCGCGTTTTACCTGCGCCAGCTTTTCTGCATCAGGTTCGAATTCCAGGTCCATCAAAGCTTCGTTGATATCCATCATTTCCATCAAAAACATTTGCGACAATTGATATCCTTCATCTGTTGCCACAATACCCTTTAATTCCAATACGTATTTTAAGCGTTTTTTAGCATTACTTAGTGTTTGGTATGCCTTGTTGTTCAGAGTTGATAAATCGAGCACCTCCTGCTGCTTCTCTTCGCTTTCATTGGCATAAAAATCGGGGTGAAAGTGCTTACTCAAAGCATAAAACTTTGCTTTAACCGCATTTTGATCAGGGTTAAACTGTATTGGAAGATCGTAAAATTCGAAATAATCAGGCTGTTGGGTTGCTTCGTTCATGATGTTCTTAAATTAAAAAGCCGCAGATGTACAGTTTGAATAATCAAATCTGTGCATCTGCGGCAATTATATCAATTTGGTTTTACTTACCGAAGGATTTTAAAATATCATTACCAAAAGCAAACACCATTAAGCAGATCAGGATAACAAAACCCACGATTTGTGCCTTTTCCAGCACTTTTTCGCTTACAGGCTTACGCTGTATCATTTCGATCAAAAGAAACACTACGTGGCCTCCATCCAAACCCGGGATAGGCAATAAATTCATAAATGCTAGAGCCATCGAAATCAATCCTGTTAAAGTCCAGAATTTAACCCAGTCGAACGTACTGCCATAAACTTTTGCAATACCAATCGGGCTGCTGATGTTACGTGCACTCAATTTACCGGTAATCATTTTACCAATACCTTTTGCATTATCTACAAAAGTGCTCCAGGCCATGCTTGCCCCAACCGGGAAAGACTCAATAAAACCAAAATCCACATGCGCCGTTTCTGGCGTACTTAGGTTAGGAATAATCCCGATTGTACCTTCTTTGCTTACTTTAAGATCAAAAGTAACTTCTTTTCCTTTACGAAGGGCATTAATGGTAACCGGTTTCAATTTATTTTTAGAAACCTCTTCTTTAAACTGATCGAAGAAAGTGATGGGCTTACCGTTAACAGCTAAAATGCTATCGCCAGGTTTAATACCCGCAGCATAGGCCGGATACACCGGTTTTTCGAATTTCCTGCCAAAAAGTTTGTCAAAAAATGAAGGCTTGTCAGCCTTTTCATCTGGCGCGCTTACCTTATCAACGCTTTGCATCCGGTAACGCGGAGAGATAAAATTCTCTTTATCGTTTTTCGATATTTTATTTAAAATGGTATCAGGAACCGAGATATAAAGGGTTTTATTTTCTCTCAGAATCGTTAATTGTGCACCATCAAATAAGACTTTACTCGATATGGCATCTTCAAAACGGATCAGTTTATTGCCGTTAATGGCTAAAATTTTATCCCCATTCTGCAGGCCGATTTCTTTACCGATCGTTCCAACCGAAATACCATCATTCAATTTGCTGTTAACCGTATAATTTTGGCCAATGTTAAAGGTTAACATCCAAAAAATAAAAATACCAACAATTACGTTCACGATAATACCGCCCAACATCACAATTAAGCGTTGCCAGGCTGGTTTTGAGCGGAATTCCCAGGGCTGTGCAGGTAATGCCATTTGTTCGGTATCCATGCTCTCATCAATCATTCCCGCAATTTTCACATAACCACCCAATGGCAGCCATCCTATTCCATATTCAACATCACCTTTTTTGAAACTAAAAAGTTTGAAACCCCAGGCATCAAAAAACAGATAAAACTTTTCTACTTTAATACCAAATGCCCTGGCTGCCAAGAAATGCCCTAATTCGTGTAATATTACCAATAAAGACAATCCGAGCAGCAGCTGCCCCGCCATAATCAATCCATTCATATTTTCTTATAAAATTTTATGTTAGATGTTAAACTATACTTTTTGTTACTAATTCGCCGGCTAAGATACGGCTATGTTTGTCAGTTTCTAAATAATCACTCAATTGTGGCTTTTCTATAAAACCAATCTTTTCCATACATTGCTCAATTACCTCACTCATCTGCAGGAAACCGATTTTATCGTTCAAAAATGCTTCTACAACAACTTCATTTGCTGCATTTAAAATACAAGGCATATTCCCTCCTTTTCTCAAGGAAGTAAACGCTAAGCCTAAATTTCTGAAGGTTTCCATATCTGCTTTCAGGAAGCTAAAGTTTGGATATTCCAGGAAGTTAAAACGCTTAAAATTGTTTTTTA
The DNA here is from genome assembly GCF_052045455.1 of Pedobacter sp. 22226. NCBI lineage: Bacteria > Pseudomonadati > Bacteroidota > Sphingobacteriia > Sphingobacteriales > Sphingobacteriaceae > Pedobacter > Pedobacter sp. 22226. Next base: position 70,336 of record NZ_JBQEPB010000014.1, read on the forward strand.
GCCTATCGGGATAATTTAAAGCATACTGAATGGGCAATTTCATATCCGGAACGCCCATTTGCGCTTTCATTGAACCATCGGTAAATTGTACCAGGGAATGTACGATAGATTGCGGATGCACGATGACATCAATCTGATCTACATCGAGGTTAAACAGCCATTTTGCTTCGATTACTTCCAGACCTTTGTTCATCAGGGAGGCAGAATCAATGGTAATTTTAGCGCCCATTACCCAGTTTGGATGTTTTAGGGCTTGCTCTTTTTTAACGGTTGACAGGAAATCTTTGGTTTTGCCGAGGAATGGTCCACCGGAGGCCGTTAAATAAATCTTTTCGATTTCATTTTGCTCTTCTCCTACCAAACACTGAAAAATGGCCGAATGCTCCGAATCAACAGGTAAAATCTTCACCTGATGTTCTGCAGCCAATTGTGTAATGAGTTCGCCTGCTACAACCAGGGTCTCTTTATTGGCCAGGGCAATGTTTTTACCAGCTTTTATAGCAGCAATGGTAGGTTTTAAGCCTACTGAGCCCATTAATGCGGTAAGCACCACATCGCTATCGGCATAAGATGCAACTTCTGATAAAGCTGATTCGCCAGCTAAAACTTTTATACCAAATCCTGACAAAGCATTTTTAACTTCAGCGTATTTATTTTCATCGCAGATGACCACAACAGCTGGTTTAAATTCCAGCGCTTGTTGAATCAATAATTCAGAATTCTTTAATGCGGAGAGTACAACAACTTTAAATGTATCGGGGTGATCCCTTACCACTTCCAGTGCTTGTGTACCTACACTTCCTGTAGAACCTAGTATGGTTATTTTCTTTACAGATTGTTGTATTGTAGTATTGTTCAATTGTTTTTCTTTCTCTCGTATCAAAAATTTAATTGCTGCAGCAGCTTTGGGTTAAATTTTTAATCTTTCATTTGTAAATTTTATCAGTTGATGAATTTCTTTAGGTAAGATTTCCAAAGTGGCAAAAATCTTTGAATACGTGTCATCATCTATCAACTTCCTAACTTTTGCTTTTTCGTTCCAGTCTAAGCACTCTTTAACTGAACCAAAGCTATAATAATAAAACTTGACCTTATCTTTTTTATGATAGCGGCCAAAACCTTCAGCAATATTAGCAGAAATTGAATCAACAGCATCAACAAACTGTTGCCCAATAGTGTACTTTGCAAAACTATCCCAATTTACGACCAAATCCCAAACCAAATTGCTAAGATGAAAGGATTTTGTATATGCTGTTATCTGATCTAATTGTAAATAATTCTTTTCCATCTTGTTAAACCGTTAATTATCAATAATAATTTAGCAATTTTCATTTGCACCATGCTAAACAATTAAATAATTTCATTAACTCAGCACTTTGTAGCAATTTAGCCATTTAACAATTAAACAATATATTTCTCCAACCCATCTGCCAGTTTCCTATCATTACTCAACCTTGGCACTTTATTCTGTCCGCCTAATTTTCCCTCACTTTTCATGTAATTTACAAAGGCATCTTTTTGCAAAGTACGTATTATTAATGGCTGAAGGATGTTACCCTCAATCAGGTCAAAGTAATAAATATTTTTCTTTTGTAAAGCCTCATCCACCTTTTTACTAAAGGCAGCCAAATCTTTAGGTGCAGAAGAAAACTCTACAAACCACTCATGATAAGGCAGTTGCCCAGCTTGCGGATTAACCTGTGGCGCCACTGTAAATTCTGTAATTTCTACTTTTTCTTCGTTTGCTACACTTAAAATCGCCTGTTCTACTTCTTCCCCTATTACATGTTCGCCAAAAGCAGAAATAAAATGTTTTATCCGTCCGGTGACCACGATTTTGTAAGGATTCTTCGAAACAAACTTCACCGTATCACCAATACTATAGCCCCACAAACCTGCGTTGGTATTTAAAATCAGGGCATAATTGGTATCCAGTTCTACTTCTGCAAGTGATAAACGCGTCGGATTATCGTTATAGTATTCATCAGCCGGAACAAATTCGTAGAAAATCCCTGCATCTGCCAATAATAATAAGCCTTTATCATTCTGCGAATCCTGATAAGCAATAAATCCTTCTGAAGCGGGGTATGTTTCAATGGCATCGATCTTTTTGCCGATTCTTTGCTCAATTTTTGCCCTATACGGCTCGAAATTTACTCCACCATAAATAAACAGACTAAAATTCCTGAATATTTCGGCAATTTTCTTACCTCCTGCTTTTTCAGAAAGTTTATCGAAATACATCTGTACCCAGGGTGGAATTCCGGAGATCAAAGTCATGTTTTCGTTAATGGTTTCGTCTACAATAGCATCTACTTTTTGCTCCCAATCTTCGATAATATTCGTTTCGTAAGAAGGCAAACGATTCTTTTGCAGGTATGCAGGAACGTGATGTGCCACAATGCCTGATAAGCGCCCCACATTAATTCCATGTTTTACACTCAAAACCGGACTACCCTGTAAAAAGATCATTTTTCCGTTTACAAAATCAGCTTTTCCTGTTTCGTTAATGTAAGTTAAAATGGCATTCCGGGCAGCTTTAATGTGCTCGGGCATCGATTCTTTAGAAAGCGGAATGTATTTTACTCCTGAAGTAGTACCTGATGTTTTGGCAAAATAAAGAGGTTTACCTTTCCAAAGCACATCGGCTTCGCCTGCTACTACACGATCTACATAAGGTTTTAAGCCCTCATAATCCTGTACCGGAACATGTTTTTTAAAATCAGCGTAGTTTTTTATTTCTTCAAAATGATGATCTTTTCCAAAAGCGGTATTCTTAGCCTCATCAACCAGCTTGCTTAATATTTTATTTTGAGCATTAACGGCATTATTTTTCCATTTGTTGATCTGCCAAACCGCAAATGCTGCAAAGGGTTTACTTAATGCTGCTTTTAATCCCATGTTTAATGATTGAATTTGGAATGATTAAATGTTTGAGAAATCTATATTCTTATTAATGATAGAAAAAGCTGTTTCACTTAATCTATCATTGCTAAATGCATATTTAGCGAATAGTTGTATAAATTGATGGTTATTTGAGTGGTAATCCCATATCTCCAGTCCTCTTAATGTCATAATCTTTTCATTCCTATTTTTATTTCCTGTGTAAATAAAATCAGCTTGATCAAAATAATAATGGTGAAAAGCTACATTTTTAAAATTTTCGTTGAAATTTATACCTACATTACCTTTAGTAATGTTTAAACCATTTTGTTCCAAATACCGCGTTGCAACTCTATTTAATGACTGTTGAGGGCTATTTAAAAATAACACAATCAAATTGGTTTCGTAACCGGCCTTTTTGGCGTCTACAATATAATCCTTAAAGGCTATGTTGTTAAATACTGTTTCAAAAACAATATTCTTTTTTTCCTTCAAAGCACTATAAAAAACTTCCCTGGTTCTTGTTTTATAAACATCTGTCATGATCACCTCAAACCTTGAAAATTCATTCAACCTGCTCCTTATAAAACTAGATTTACCAGCGGCATTAGGCCCCGTAATCACAAAAAGATTCGGATTTGCCATATCGGTTAGTTTAACAGTCTTTCATAAGTATCAACAATTGCAACAGAATGCCCAGCTTCATCATATTTCACTTCGAACAATACCAAAAAAATTCTTCCATCAGGCATTTCCTTTCTCCAATATTCACCGTCTTCTTCAACCTGGTAATAATATGGATTTCCTAATTCGAAGGCTCTTTGTCTTCCCAGTTCAGCAAAATTATTCAAATTGCTAAGTATCCGATCTATTAACTCTGCCATACTAAACAATATTATGTAAAATATCCGGGTGTTCGTCGCCTTTGTACTCGCCTGAAATTTTACGATAAGCTACGGTTAATGCCACGCTCGATAGCGGAACAATGATAAACGAGCTTAAAATATTTACAATGAAGGCAACTAAGGGCCATTGCAGGTAGTTTAGCAACAGATAAATCAAATATCCACCACCTAAAACAACCAAAAGCAATAAAATTTTGGTGAAGTTTCCTTTTGTAGTCGCCAAACTCAATTTGATAGAATCGAATGGGGTTGCGCCTTTATCAATAATAAAAAACGGGAAGAAAGAAATCCGTAACCAGGTAATAAAAATAGCAATAATACCTACTGATATGGCTACATTTTTAACAATTGATATGTTAATTCCAGTATAAATGAAAGGAAAGGCAACCAAAATCACCACAAGATAAACGCCCAGGATACAAGCCACAAAATAAAGTGTAGCCACCAAAAACCTGATAATCTGCAGCCTGGTTGGCAAGGTATCTACAATTTTAACATCGCTTTCTTCATCATCCATTAAATGGAAAATGTACTTAAACAACGAAAGGTTAATGGTAAAGTACAGCAGCACAAAAATGATTACCATTATTACACTCAATGCCTTGCTTACATCTTTAATAAAAAAAGCCATTAAGCTGGATGCACTTGCCGTGATAAACATCAGAAAGCATAGCGTAGCAATCGAAAAATAGTGTTTTTTGGTGATGCCCCATGCTTTCTGCATTACATCATTAACGGCAAACGTACTTTCTTTTAGGTAATTGATCATTGTTGTTTGAATACCACGCGTTTAAATAAATCCTGTATAAATCCTAAACCATAAGCGGTTAATTGAATAAATGAAGATATAATGCTCAAAAATGCAACTTTTAACGATTTATTTACAGACCATGAATGAAAAAATATCAACATAAAGTAAATCAATAAGAAGAAGTTACAAACATATGCCAGTGGCGGATAGATAAAGTTACACAAAATGGTGAAACCAAAGCCCAGTGTGAATAAAGCAGGAAAAAAATGCACCAGTTTTAATTCTTTTGGAAAATGTTTATAAATATTGATCCTGGCCCTGCCGAAAAAGTGTAACTGCTTATAAAACTGACTAAAACTTGTCCGGCGCTTATGATAAACCTTTGCATCGGGGATTAAACCGATTTTGAAACCATTTTCGTGTATGCGGATACTGTACTCGATATCTTCGCCCAGACGGGTTAAAATAAAACCGCCAACTTTTTCCCAGGCCTGGCGGGAAACCCCCATATTAAAACTGCGTGGATGAAACTGGCCCACATGCTGCTTATTTCCACGGATACCGCCGGTTGTGAAAGGCGATGTCATAGCATAACTAATAGCCTTTTGCACTGGCGTAAAGCTATCGTGCGCTGCATCCGGACCGCCATAAGCATCTAAATGATGCTCGTAAAGATAATTTTTAACGATTTCGAGATAATCGGCGGGAACGAGGATGTCTGAATCAAAAATGATAAAATAATCTCCTTTAGACCTTTCAAATCCGAAATTACGGGCAAAGCCTTGTCCGGCATTCTCCTTGAAATAATATTTTACATCCAGTTTATCTGCATAGCTATTTACAATGGCTTTTGCATCATTTTTGGAGCCATCTTCAATTACCAGCACCTCAAACTGCAAATAAGTCTGTTTGGTTAAGGTGCGCAAAAGCTCGTCTATTTCTTGTGGACGATTGTAAAGGGGAATTATAATGGAGAAAAACATTTTTTGGAGGTTGAAGGTTGAGGGTTTAAAGATTGAGGGTACAGGGGCGGATAAACCTTCCGCCTTCCCGCCTTCTACCTTAATTCCTTTTCTATCAAATACTGGTTTCTTTCGGGTGCGTTACGCGATAAGAGTTCTGCTATAAAGCCTGCCAGGAACATCTGCGAACCTACAACAATGGCCACCAATGATAAATAAAACAACGGCTGATCGGTTACATCGCGGTAAGCAAGGCCTTTCCAGATTAAAATTTGCTTTTCTATCAGGACGTAAAGCGACATGATAATTCCCAAAAAGAAACTTAACACCCCTAAAGAGCCAAAAAAGTGCATGGGGCGTTTACCGAATTTACCTACAAAGAAGATCGACAATAAATCTAAAAAGCCATTGATAAACCTGCTGAAACCAAATTTGGTTGTTCCGTATTTACGTGCGCGGTGCTCTACCACCTGCTCGGCTATTTTACCAAAGCCTGCCCACTTGGCGATTACCGGGATATAACGGTGCATTTCGCCATAAACTTCAATCGTTTTGATTACATCGCTACGGTAGGCTTTCAAGCCACAGTTAAAATCGTTCAGTTCTATGCCACTCATTTTACGGGTAGCCGCATTGAAGAGTTTGGTAGGGATAGTTTTGGTAATCGGATCGTAACGTTTCTTTTTCCAGCCAGAAATAAGGTCGAGTTTTTCTTCCTTGATGCGACGGTACAACTCTGGTATTTCATCCGGACTATCCTGCAAATCGGCATCCATGGTGATTACCACATCGCCTTTTGTAGCTTCGAAACCTACATTTAAAGCTGCAGATTTACCGTAGTTACGTCTAAATTTAATGCCTATTATAGCAGGATTTTGAAGCCTTAGTTCTTCAATTATCTCCCACGATCTGTCGGTACTGCCATCATCAACCAAAATAATCTCATAGCTGAAATTATTGGCAATCATCACTTTATCAATCCAGGCCGTTAATTCGGGCAAAGATTCATCTTCATTAAATAAGGGTACTACAACTGATATATCCATTTAGTGATTTGAGACTTGAGATTTGAGATTTGAGATTTTCCCAACCAAATCCTTTACAAAATTAAAACGTGCAAATTTCATCAAATTAAATGATAAAACCTGCACGTTCAAAATTTTTGATCTTAATTATAATTTAATGTCTTTAGCTTTTACTTTCACAATTTTTCCCTGATCGGAGAAAACTAAAACACCATCGTTCTTTGCTTTATAGGCAACCAGTTTTTTGAAAGCCAGATTAAGACCTAAGCGTATTTTTTCTCTTAACTCAATATTGTTATTTTCCATTTGATAAGAAATTAAATTTTGACCAGGTATTTCTTTCAAAGATAGTGATTTCATTTTTTAAATTTCCTTCGGCAATAAATTGTAGATCGCCATTAGAACTATTTATAATTAACCAGTAATCTGCAACATTGGTAAACTGCTGTAAATTTTCTATTCCTTTTTTATACCTTCTCCGGATTACATCTTCAGGAATATCATGCCCACCTTCTAGTACCCTCGTTTTAACCCTTTCAATGGCAAGCTCTACGTCATTTAACCAAAAGAATAACAGGGTAACCTGATAGCCCAATGATTTGGCTTTTTCAATTGTATTTAGGTAAGATTTTGTGGTTAGTGTAGTTTCGATGGCAAAATCGACCTTTTGGTTCAGCAGTTCTTCAATTCTGTTCAGCATAATTTTACCTGCCCGAATGGCAACACTTGCAGGTTTAAATGGAGAAATTCCACGGGCAATTTCATCAGCATTAACAAACTCCCTGCAATTTAGCATTTCGGGTAAAACCGTAAAGGATGCTGTTGTTTTACCAGCGCCATTACAACCAGAAATAATATATAAATCTTGCATTCAGTATGTTATATAAATTAAAACGTGCAAACTTTATCAAATTAATGATAAAACCTGCACGTTCAAAATTTTATAAAGGAAATTAAGCTTCTTTAGGAAACGAGTCAAACCTTACCGGTTCTTTTTTCTTTAAGATTGCAGATAGAATTAAAGAAAGTACGCCGTATAAGGCTAATGAAACGCCAAAGCTTGTAAAGATATTTTTAAAAGTAGGTTCTAGTTTTTCCTGCATATTACCTGCTTTAGCCATAGCTTCATCAATCTGCTCGCTGGCCATACCGAATTTTTCCATCATTGCACGTTGCGCATCTTCAATTGCTGCAGCAGCCTTAGCAGGAAGATCAGGATCAATAAATTTCATCAGTACAACATTATAAAGTGTTGCGGTTAAGGCCAGTATAAGCGAAATAATTAAAAAAGCTTTAAAAGCTTCTCCAAATGTCCAAAAACCACCTATTTCTTTGCGAATATTGATTCCTACTACAACAAGCAGCGCAATAAATAAAACAAATATGCCTACCTGGGCAAGAAAACTGGTGTACACTAATACCGGATCTATAAAATGCAGGGTTAACGATAATACTACCGAAACCGCCGCAAGCATAAACCCGTTTTTAAGCGATAATTTGGAAATAAGAGCACTCTTGTCCATAATTTTAAATTTTAGTTTAATTATTAATTGTTGTAATTAATATATAAGTAGCAGAATCGAACGATTTGTTACTGCTAAATTGAATTAATTCTTTTGTGGTTTCTGCGCTTCCTTCAACATCAAGGAAAAAGGCCATAAAAGGCACGAATAATTCCTGCATTTCTTCGCTGATATTTAATTTTTCGGCAGTTTTGCAAATTTCTTCTACACTGCTTTCTGCCAGTTGCTGGTTGCTGATTAATTCCTCATAAATTTCAAACTCATCCTGAAATTCATCATCCTCTACCAGCAAAAATTCTTTCAGGAAATCACCTAATTCAGGATCCAGATCCTCATCCTTACACTCTTTTATGTAAAGTAAAAGGTTTAAAAGCTCGGTTCCCCTATCAATGGTTTCTTCTTCAATATTTGCCCATTCGTCGCTTTCCAGGTAATCGTCTTCCAGTTTCTGCACGTCGCTGCTAAAGAAGTTTACCATCAATAAATCGAAAAATACCTCACGCAGTTCTTCAAATTTCGGATAAGTATCGAAAACGGCATCAAAAGCTTCTGCTTTATCTAAAAAATTAACATCCAGTTCAAAAGCAGCCAGTAATTCTGTTTCAAAACCTTCTACATTAATGGCCGAAACATCAGCATACTGATTAATGGCGGCACTTAGTGCTTTTTTTACTCTATTATCCATAATTAAGATTTTTAAGATTACAGGATTTTAAGATCATTACATCGATCCGTCATGCTGAATTTATTTCAGCATCTATATATAGTAATGGCAGTTAAGCTCTTTTCAACTAACTCTCCGAATACTGATTATTATTATAAACCAACGTTACTTTACCAGTAAGCTGAGTTCCCAATAATGGGCTGTTTGCCGATTTGGAAAGGTTGCTAGCTGCATTGTACAACCACTTTTCGGTCGAATTAAATACCGTAAAGTTGGCTTTGGCACCTTCTTCTATCACCGGAACAGCTAAATTTAATAATTTACGTGGATTAATGGCTAATTTCTCGGCAATTAAAGCACTGTCTAACCCGGCTTTTAATAATAAGGGTAATACGGTTTGTAAAGCAATCATCCCATAATGGGCAATTTCGAACTCTACATTTTTAAATTCAATTTCTTCCGGACGGTGCTGCGAGGTAATGGCATCGATGGTGCCATCTTTTAAACCAGCAATTAAAGCTTTTACATCAGCTTTGCCACGTAATGGTGGTTTAACCTTGTAATTGCTATCGAAATCGTTTAAAAGTTCTTCGGTGAATACGAGGTGATGCGCGGTTACATCGCAAGAGATCTGCACGCCGTCTTTTTTTGCCTTACGAATCAAAGCTACAGCACCCGCAGTTGAGATATTACTGATGTGGATTTTGGTTTCGTTATAAGAAGCGAGGAAAATATCACGTGCGATGTGCATTTCTTCGGCCAAAGCGGGCAAACCTTTCATGCCCAAAAGCACAGAATTTTTGCTCTCATTGATCTGCGATTTACCAGCAATTGATTTATTTTCGGGATAAACCATTAACAGCGCATCAAAACCTTTGGCGTATTGCAAGGCGCGACTCATGAAACCATCGTCCTGCAAGGCCTTATCTCCATCCGAAAAAGCCACTGCGCCGGCCTGTTGCATATCGAAAAGTTCAGCAAGTTCTTTGGCTTCGCGGTTCTGGCTGATGGCGCCAACCGGAAAAACATCAACCAGGTTATTTTTGGCCCTGTTGATGATATATTCTACCTGAGATTTTGACTGCACAACCGGACTGGTTTGTGGCAAAAGGGCCAGACCCGTAAATCCGCCCGCTTTTGCAGTTTCGGTAAGTGTGTAGATATCTTCCTTGGTTTCGAAACCCGGATCGCCAGCCACACAGTTTAAATCAAAAAAACCAGGCGTTAAAAAGGCACCCTGAGCATCGAAAACGGTTTCGTTTTTACCGGCAGTTAATTTACCTATGTTTTTAATTGTACCATTTTCAACCCGAACATCGCATAGTTGGTTGTTAAATTTACTCTGCGGATCGGCAACGGTTACATTTTTAACCAGGAGATTCATATTGTTCTTTTTGTGTTGTTAAAAAATCGGATGAGCAAAATTTCTGCTGCAATAAAAATCAGCGACAAAATTAGGCAAAGTTTCCATAATGTCTGCCCGATTTTATTAGCGCCGGCAATTAATTTAACGGCATCTTTATCGGTATCAAATATTTTAAGGTTGTTTTTACCGGCCAATTGTTCCAGTTCTGGTTTGCTCAAATAATGCATATCAGATTCTGTACGGCCGTTGTTAAAACTGTAAACTGCAAGTAAGGAATCAGCAAGTTTTAAGTTATAAAATCCTGCATTTTTAACCTGATCGGCAATATAGATCAGGGTTTTACCATCTGCCTGACGGATTTCGGGAATAGCCTCAAAATGATCGGCTGTAATTTTTAAGGTCTGGTTTTTACCCAAGGCAATCTTTTTGCTGGCCAGAGCGTTATCATTGCCAAGATTATAATATAAGGGGGCTTCGTTTCCACCACTCAAAGCAACACGGTAAATTAAGGGTACGAAAACCGGGTGACGGGCCAGATTGCCATCATTTACATTTAAACCAGAAGCAGATAAATAAACCTGCCCGCTACCTATTCCATATTTCGAGAAAAATGATTTTCTACCTGGAAGGGTCATAATATCCTCTTTATTGGAAGTGTTGCTTTCTACAAAAGAATAATAACGGGTAACTGCCGGAAGATCTAAATTTTTAGGAATTTCCTCAAAAACAGTTTTAAAAATCGGGTTTTGAAGGTCAATCTGGTCTACTTTTGTGGCGGTAGTATTAAGCGACTGGAGTGCTGGTAAAGATAATCCACTTAAAAATGAGTTATATGTTTGAATATCGGCATCAAGGTCAGGAAAAAGCACCACGGTTCCGCCTGCGTTGAGATAGGTTTTAAGCTGCTGTGCCAAACCCGTTGAAGGATTTTTTAATCCATTTAAAACAATCAGGCCATAGTTGGCAAAACTGCTATAATTTACATTGCTTTCGGCATTTTCAGTAAGTTTATAATAGTTATCGGCTGCAAATAAAGCTTTAATATAATTGCCGGCATTTGGTCCGTTGATGCTTAAAACCGGAAAATTTTGATCTACCTTAAAACTAAACGACAAAGTATCATCAAAGGTTACCGGGAAATCTTTAATAGAAATGATCCCTTTTTGCCATCCGGCGGTGAGTCCGGAGAAGTTTAAAGTGTCTTTTACCGTTTTTCCTGCAGGAATAGTTACTGCACCCAAACCTTTCTGCTGATTGTTGATGCTTAATTTTAAGGGAATATTTTTAGCTTCTTCTTCCGAATAATTCTTTAACTGCACCACTAAACGCTCGTTAGCACCTGGTTGGTGGTTTGGCGAAAGTACCCAAACGCTATCAACGGCCACATTGGGCAAAGTATTGGCATTCAGTTTTAAGAATGAATATTGAATATCGGTTTTGGTTTCGAGTTTATTAGTGGTGGAGATATTTTTCTGAAAATCAGAAATCAAAAAGCTGTATTTGTTTCCTGCTCCGGTTAAAATATTTGCCTGTCTGTTTAATACCTGCTGAAGATTGCGGTTGGCTGCAGAGATTTTTACATCATCAAGTGCTTTTAAAAAATCTTCTTCGTTTAATAACCGTTGATGTTTCCCTTCAAAATCGTTTGTTAAAAGCTGAAAGCGGTCGTTAATGCCGAAACCTTTAACGAGTTCTTTCGCCCTGCGTTTGGCTTCATCGAGCAGGTTACCATCCTTATTTATGGCTTCCATACTGTAAGAATTATCGATATAAACGCTTACCACATTATTTACGGCAGTAGTTTTTTGGTTATGATCTGGAATATAAGGCTGGGCAAATGCCAGTACCAAAAAAATGATCGCTAAAATCCGAGAGAGTAAAATGAGCAGGTTTTTAAGCTTTTCTTTTGATGAATTTTGTTGTTCTACCTCTTTTAAAAGCTGAACGTTAGAGAAATAAACCTTTTTAAATTTCCTGAAATTGAATAAATGAATGATAACCGGGATGGCAACCGATATTAGTGCGAAAAGAAAGCCCGGATAAAGGAAATTCATTAAAAACCAAAGATAGAAAAATTATGGAATTGGGTATAACATTCCTTATTTATTATTATCAATGTTACTAAGTAACGTCATCTCCTTTGGTTTATCAAACTGATTTTTTTGTTGCAAATCTTATTACAAGAAGAAAGCTTAGTAAGCGTTTAAATAAAAGGCAGGGTGAATTTTCGTCATCTCTAGTTTTA
>NZ_JBQEPB010000015.1:0-68721 GCF_052045455.1 Pedobacter sp. 22226
TTAAAACTAGAGATGACGAAAATTCACCCTGCCTTTTATTTAAACGCTTACTAAGCTTTCTTCTTGTAATAAGATTTGCAACAAAAAAATCAGTTTGATAAACCAAAGGAGATGACGGGAAAGAGGTTCAAATAAAAAAAAGTCCCGGTTTACACCAGGACCTTTTCACTATATATGTACTATGAAAAATGCAATTTAAAGCGCTTCAGAAACCACTTCTGTAACTTCTGGTACCATTCGCTGTAATAAATTCTGGATACCTGATTTAAGCGTAATGGTAGAGGATGGACAGCCACTGCAAGATCCACGCAATTCTACCGTTACCACACCTTCATCAAAAGATTTATAGGTAATTGCACCGCCATCCTGCTCAACAGCCGGACGAACGTAGTCATGTAAAATCTGCTGGATTTTAATTTCAGTTTCCGAACCTTCAAAAGCCGGAGCTTCTTCAGCAGTTGCTTCTTTAATTTTTAATTCAGATTCTACCGCTCCTTTAACAAATTCTTTCAAAATGGCTTCAATATCAGCCCATTCAGCATCATCTGTTTTGGTAACAGTAACAAAGTTACTGGCGAAAAACACACCAGAAACAAAGTTGAACTTAAATAACTCTTTAGCAAACGGAGAATGTTCTGCACTTTCTTTAGTCGCAAAATCTTCACTGCCATTAATTAACAGCTTATTTACCATGAATTTCATGGTAGCTGGGTTTGGAGTCTGTTCTGTATATACGTTAATCGTCATGTCTTAATCAATTTGAATAAACAAAATTAACAATAAGTCATTAATAAAACCTTTAACTGCTGTCTGCTTAACGTCAATTTAATCCGGTTAAAAAACGCCGGTATAATTAAAAGGGCTGATGGTCCTCAATTGTGCTTTTATCTCTTCCGAAATGGCAAGTCCTTCAATAAAATCAGCAATACTGGCTGCGTTGATTTTTGAATTGGTTCTGGTAAGTTCTTTTAAAGCCTCATAGGGATTAGGAAAGTTCTCTCTTCTCAACACCGTTTGGATGGCTTCTGCTACAACTGCCCAGTTATCATCTAAATCAGCATGTAGAGCTGCTTCATTTAATAAAATTTTATTCAGGCCGCGTAAAGTAGAATTAATGGCAATTAAAGTATGACCGAATGGAACCCCAATATTTCTTAAAACAGTAGAATCGGTTAAATCTCTTTGTAAACGCGAAATAGGCAATTTCGCAGCAAAAAACTCGAATAAGGCGTTCGCAATACCTGCATTACCTTCTGCATTTTCAAAATCAATCGGGTTAACTTTATGTGGCATAGCCGACGAACCGATTTCTCCTGCCTTAATTTTCTGTTTGAAATAATTTTTCGAGATATAGGTCCAGATATCCCTGTCCAAATCGATAATGATATTATTGATGCGTTTTAGGGCATCGCATTGTGCCGCAAACTGATCGTAGTGTTCAATTTGTGTAGTATGTTGCGCACGGGTTAAACCCAAAGTGTTGTTTACAAACTCATTTGAAAAGTCAACCCAGTTTACTTGTGGATAGGCAATATGGTGTGCGTTAAAATTTCCGGTTGCGCCACCAAATTTTGCGCTGTTCGGAATGGCTTTTAAACTTTCTACCTGAATACTCAAACGCTCTGCGAAAACCAAAAATTCCTTTCCAAGTTTAGTAGGAGAGGCTGGTTGACCGTGCGTATGTGCCAGCATCGGAATATCTTTCCATTCAGTTGCCAGTGCATTTATTTTTTCGATCAAGGTATCAATCGCCGGATAATAACTTTCATTTAAGGCAAGCTTAATAGAGTATGGTATGGCAGTATTGTTAATATCCTGAGAGGTTAGGCCAAAATGGATAAACTCTTTATAGTTTTGAAGTGCAAGTGCATCGAATTTGCTTTTGATAAAATATTCTACAGCTTTAACGTCATGATTGGTTACTTTTTCAGTCTCTTTTATTTCCAGCGCATCAGCTTCTGAGAAATTTTCGTGTATTTTACGTAATCCGGCGTAAAGATTTTTATCAAAACTTTCCAAGCCAGGCAAGTTGATCTCACAAAGTGCGATAAAATATTCGATTTCTACAAAAACACGATATTTAATCAATGCTTCTTCCGAAAAGTAAGCAGCTAAACTTTCGGTTGTTTTTCTGTAACGACCATCAACAGGTGAAATAGCTTGTAGTGATGTTAAATTCATTATGCGGATTATATTTTTGCCGCAAATTTACTACAATTGATGGATTTTAAGGTCTAGATACCCAAATAAAAAAAAGCCTTAGGTTAACTAAGACTTTTCAAATGCTTTGATAAAACTATTTTTTAACAGCAGTAGTATCAGTTTTAACTGTAGTGTCTTTAACGGTTGTATCTTTTACAGTAGTATCTTTAACGGTAGTATCAACAACTGTAGAGTCAATTGTAGATGAATCGGTTGTGCCATCTTTTTTCTCTGATTTACAAGCTACAACTGATAAAGATAAAGCTAGTGCTAAAAAGCCCATTTTGAATGCATTTTTCATTTTTTTTGATTGGTTTGGTTTTAAAAATTAATTAATTACCAATTAATACCAGAAAAATTAAAAAGTAACCCAGTTTTTCTAAATAAAAAAGGTCGCGATGTAAAAATCGCGACCTTTTTTATAATATTTAGTTAAATTAACTAGTGTTTTACTTCTTCTTTAGTAGTAGTAGCTTTAACAGTAGTGTCTTTTACGGTAGAATCTTTAACTACTGTATCAACTTTAGTGGTATCAGTAACAATTGTAGAAGAATCTGTAACTGTTGTATCAGCGCCATCAGCTTTTTTGTCTGAACCACCACAAGCAGCAACTGTTAAAGATAAAGCCATGGCTAAAAAGCCTAATTTGAATGCATTTTTCATTTTGATATATGTTTTAGGGTTAATATATACTCTTAATACTCAAATACCTGAAAGGTAACCCTCATATGGGGGTTAAAATAAAAAAACCTCCCGATTTGCATCTGGGAGGTTTTTTTTATGTTATTTAAACTAGTGTTTAACTTCAGTTTTTTCAGTAGTAGTTTTTACTGAAGTATCTTTTACTGTAGAATCTTTAACTACTGTATCTTTTTTAGTAGTATCAGTGATAACAGTTGAAGAATCAGTAGCTGTAGTATCAGCACCTTCTGCTTTTTTCTCTGAGTTACAAGCAACAACTGATAAAGATAAAGCTAAAGCTAAGAAGCCTAATTTGAATGCATTTTTCATTTTGAATATTTTTTAAGTAATTAATTAATTTACCTGTTAATACTGATTATTAAAAAAGGTAACCCAAAAAAATAAAAAAAAATGAAATAAAAATAAAAAACGCCTTAAAGCTGGCTTCAAGGCGTTTTCTTATGATAAAGTTAGACTAGTGTTTAACTTCTTCTGTAGTAGTTGTAGTAGCTTTTACAGTAGTATCTTTAACTGTAGAATCTTTAACTGTAGTATCTTTTGCAGTAGTATCAGTAACGATAGTAGAAGAATCAGTTAAAGTAGTATCAGCTCCTTCAGCTTTTTTCTCTGAGTTACAAGCAACAACTGATAAAGATAAAGCTAAAGCTAAAAAGCCTAATTTGAATGCATTTTTCATTTTTGAATTTTTTTAAAGTAATTAATTTCTTATTAATGCCGCAAAGGTAGAAAGGTAACCCGATAAACAGAAAAAAAGTTAAAATATTTTTTATCCGGCCTTTTGGGTTACCGATGGGCTTAAGTTTGTATTAAGCAATTATAGTAGCTATAAATATTTTTTTGTCTAATATTGGGTTACTATTTACCGAAAAATGTATTAACTAGTGAATAACAGTTTAAAAGGTTCAGTTCCAACAGATAGAGAGGTTATTTTAGGTATTCTAAATAACTCCGAAGATGCACTTAACAAGTTATACAAGGCTTATTATGCAATGGTTTTGCAGTTTATCCTGAACAATAATGGTGATGAAGATGATGCAAAAGATGTTTACCAGGAAGCCATTATTATTTTATATAACAAAATTAAGGAAGGCAATTTTGAGCTGAGCAGCAAACTTAAAACCTACATTTATTCGGTTTGTCGGCGTATCTGGTTGAAGAAACTTAACCTGAACAGTAAAAAGGCAGGCAATATTACCGATTATGAAGATGTGTTTGCCGTTGAGGAGGATGTAGAAGAACACGAAGAAAAAGATGCCGCATTTGTAAAAATGCAATCGGCACTCGATCATCTCGGAGAACCTTGTAAAACCATTATTCAGGATTTTTATATCCACAATTTATCCATGCAGGATATTTGCGAAAAGTTTGGTTATACCAATACCGATAATGCAAAAACGCAGAAATATAAATGCCTGCAAAGGTTAAAGAAAATATTTTTTCAACCATAATAATTGAAATGAGAAACGATTTGGAGTTAGATGCAATTATTGAAGATTATCTTTTAGGTAAACTTAATGCACAGGAAACTGAAGCTTTTGAACAGTTACGTCGTAATGATGCCACAGTAGATCATAAAGTAGTTTCGCATAAATTCTTTTTAGAATCTATGGAAACGTTTGCCGGGCAGTTGCGTTTAAAGGAACAATTGAACCAGATCCATGCAGAAATTGATGTAGAAAGCTTGGCCAACGCGCTAAGGCCGCATCCATCGCGTGTGGTGCAGTTATGGCGCAAACATAAATCTGCCATTGCCGTTGCCGCTTCATTTTTAATACTTTCACTGGTTTCTATTTATTCTATCCAGCATAGCAGTAAACAGGAAGAACATTACAGGCAGTTAAGCAATGAGGTAAATAAAGCCATAAAAACGCAAAACAGCCTGATCAGGAAAATCAATAACAATACCACTACATCTGATAAGCCGAGTGTTCAGAATAGTTTTGGCGGTACAGGTTTTGCCATTTCTACCAATGGTTATATTTTAACCAATCTTCACATTATTAATGGAGCCGATTCTTTATATGTACAGAACAGTAAAGGCGAATCGTTTAAAGTAAAATCTGTTTATACCGATCCACAGAATGATATTGCCATCTTAAAAATCAGCGATAAACATTTCAGTAATTTATCATCTATACCTTATACCATTAAAAGAAGCATGAGCAGTATTGGCGAAATGGTTTATACTTTGGGTTATCCAAAAGATGATGCGGTACTTGGAGAAGGTTATGTGAGCTCGAAAAACGGTTTTATTGGCGATACTACTCAATATCAGGTGGCTATTTCGGTTAACCCGGGTAATAGTGGCGGACCGGTTTTAGATAATAACGGAAATTTAGTGGGGATTATCAGTGGTAAACCGGATCAGACTGAAGGTGCTGCATTCGCAATCAAATCAAAATATATTTTAGAAGCCATGAGGGCAATCCCTCAGGATTCTTTAGGAACAAATAAGCTCTCAGCTAATAAAAAGAGCTTGCTTTCAGGATTAAAACGCACCAAGCAGATCGAAAAAATACAGGATTATGTATTTATGATTAAAGCCTACTAGTTAAAACCCCAAACAAATTAATATTCTTAAACCCTGTTGATCTAAAACCTTCAGGGTTTTTTATTGCAATTGTAATTTAGAGGTCTTAAAATAATATAATGCCTATGTATTTACTATACTATTGTTTAGATTTGTTTTAATCAACTTAAAAATTATCATATTATGAGCATAAGACTAGGCGATACCGCACCAAATTTCCAGGCCAATACTTCTATTGGGGAAATCGATTTTTACGAATATTTAGGAGATAGCTGGGGAGTACTGTTTTCTCACCCTGCAGATTATACCCCAGTTTGTACTACAGAATTAGGCAGAACAGCGGCATTAAAAGGTGAATTTGAAAAGAGAAATGTTAAAGTTTTGGCGCTGAGTGTCGATTCTGCCGAATCGCACAAAGGCTGGATCAACGACATTAACGAAACGCAAAATACTTCTGTTGAATTCCCGATTATTGCCGATCCGGATAAAACTGTTGCAAACCTTTATGATATGATCCACCCGAATGCTTCAGAAACATTAACGGTAAGGTCATTGTTCGTCATCAGTCCCGATAAAAAAGTGAAATTGATTATTACTTACCCAGCTTCTACCGGTAGAAACTTTAATGAAGTATTGCGGGTAATCGATTCTTTACAACTTACGGCCAATTATAGCGTAGCTACTCCTGCCGATTGGAAGGATGGAGAAGATGTAATTGTGGTTAACAGCATCAAAACCGAGGATATTCCGGCTAAATTTCCGAAAGGACACCAGGTAATTAAACCTTATTTACGTACAACACCTCAACCGAATAAATAATTTTGCGATTTCCTTTTTTGAAACGCAACATTCTTGTTGAACGGCCAAAAAGGGGTTGCATTATAGGCGTAAATTATTATATTTGATAGTTTTGTTTCAATATTAACGCTCAAACTGATTGTTTATCCCATTTTTAAGAGTCAATTGGTTGAATGAAATGCTGATCAAAGCGTAAAAGGTTTATTTATTTTATACAATTTTTTATTTTTTTATGGCAACCGGAAAAGTTAAGTGGTTTAACACTCAAAAAGGCTTTGGATTTATTGTGCAAGAAGACAATAAAGACTTATTTGTACATTTTAAAGATGTTTTAGGTGGAATCGAAAGCTTGAAAGAAAACGACACAGTAGAATTTGAAGTAGCTGAAGGCAGAAAAGGTTTACAGGCAGTAAACGTTAAGAAAGTTTAAGCAAATCACATAAAGATTATTTCTTCATCCCTGCAAAAGGCCTTTCGAAAGAAGGGCTTTTTGCATTAATAGTATTGTCATTCTGAACCTAGTGATGAATCCCTGACCGATGAAATACGGTATTCCGGACTTTACTTTACATACAGGTCCAGTTCGCATTTAGGTTAGGTTTTCGCTACCTGCAAGTTATTGATTAAGTTCAGGGGCACTTCTAACTAGAGTTATTTAATTTTGTTTTGTTTTTTGAACAGCAGCAGCAGTAGTACTTCGGTTTCGCTAGTCCCGCCATTTGCTTAATCCCTATTGAAATGCGCTAAGGATAAAATATAATACTTAAATCGGGATAACGCTGTCTGTCGGGTTTATTTTACAAACAACAGCTGTAGTAATTAAGCAAGCTAAACCCGATCTTAGCGAGATGCCGATATTTTCATCGGCAGAAGCGGGAGCGGGACTGTGGTATCCCAAAAGCTTCTGAACCTGCTTTCCTAAAAAAGTTAGTTAGCTTAAATTTAATATTTTGTATATTAAAGATTCTTCACAGCGTTCAGAATGACAGTTCAATTAAATGGCCGTCATCTCGACTGGAATGCAATGGAATGCCTGCCCGTACAGGCGGGGAGAGATCTATCTCGGGGTAGATTTAGCTTCGCTGAGCACTTTGTGGTTCTTGGCTGCGTTGCACTCCGCTCGAGATGCGATAATTGAGGTAGTCATACCTAGCATAACAGCTAATAATACTGTATAATCGACGCTTTTAAAATTACATTTTCTCCGTTGGCAACCTTGGTGAAAATCAAAAACTGCTCCTGATCTGCTTTGATTTTATATTTCTTAACCAGCTCTTCGGCTTTTGCAGGGTAATTGCGGACAATCACGTTACCTTTTAAATTCCCTGCTTTTTTGAGTTCAGCGGTGTTCAGTATCGCATCTATTTTAAATATCCTACCCGCAAATACCTTGTTTATCGCATCAGATGTAAATAGCTGCGTTTGAGGATGCAGTTTTAAGAGATTATAAGTTGATCCAATTAAATTAAAAGCGCCTGATTTTAACAGCGCCGCATCTGGCTCGTATAGAAAATCGCCAATATTTAATTTTTCTGCAAACTGAACAGCTCCGTTGGCTGCTGACCGGTAGAAAGAGAAATCTTTTTCAATTCCGTTATTTAAAGTTGCTGCAATAATTTTAGTGTCTTGATCAAAGCCCCTATCAATTACCCATAAAAGCTCTTTACATTCATTTTTCACACTTAAAATGTGGATTTCACTTACTTGCCTTAATTCTGCTAATCCGGCAGAAATATCAAGTAAAGGAGCCGTTTTAATAATAATCCTAGATGATTTTTTTAACAATGCATCCAAATTACCCACTACATCCGGAGTACAGTCTTTCAGCATAAAAACCTTACCTTTTTCGGCTCTACGAGCCGGATCTACATAAATAGTATCGAATGCTTCGTCAATATTTTGAATATAAGCAATGCCATCATCTGCCCTGAATTTGATGTTTTTTGCTTCTAATGCGTCTGCATTATGCTGCGCTATTTCAGATAATTCAGGATTGATTTCGCAATGGATAATTTCTTGTACTTTTTTAGAAAAGTAATAACTATCTATACCAAAACCTCCTGTAATATCGATTAAAGTATTTCCTTTGACCAGCTTTGATTTGTAATTCGCTGTAACTTCGGAAGATGTTTGCTCTATAGAAAGTACGGGCGGGTAGTAAATATTTTCGGTATTGAACCAGGTGGGTAATTTCTTCTCCGATTTCTTTTTTGCGGTAATTTGTGTAGCTAATTCGGCTGAAGTTACGCCTTCGAACGGACTTTTGGCTAAAGCAATCTGATTTACATCTGCACTTAAGTTTGCGTTGATATAATTTTGTACAGATTTAGCTAAAAGTTTGTTGTTCATTTATATTATTAAAAAGGGTCGTCATTTCGACTGAAGCGCAGCGAAATGGAGAAATCTGTTTAGGTAGGTTTCTCCACAGCGGTTGAAATGACGTACGCGTTTAATGTTATTCAATAACGTTATGTTGTTTTATTCTTCATCACCATCTGGCAGGTGTGGCGGCTTTTAACTTCGAGTAAAATATCTTTTTCTACGGTTACACGATCAATCGTTTGCTGATTGTAATAACGGATGGTTACCAGTTCCAGGCCCTTATTGTATTTTACGGTAAATTCATCTGATAGGTCATTGATCAGTTTTTCTATCTGAACCGGATGATCATCAATACTTACCGAGAAACTGATTGCAGAATTGAGCATGGTATTGATTTTAATTTTATGCTTATGAAAAAGTTCAAAAATATTGCTCAGGTTTTCTTCAATAATAAAGGAATAATCTTTCGGGAAAATAGAAATTAGCGCCTGATTCACCTTAAAAATGAAAGAGGGGATTGGCAAGGGATTATTTTCTTTGGTAATGGCTGTTCCTGAACCTTCCGGCTGTATAAACGACCTTACAAAAAGCGGAATGCCTTTGTTTTGAAGCGGTTTTATCGTCTTTGGATGGATTACCGTTGCACCATAATAAGTAAGTTCTATGGCATCGTGGTAAGAGAGCTGGGCAATTTTTTCGGTCTCATCAAACCACTTTGGATCGGCATTCAATACACCTGGAACATCTTTCCATATGGTTAAAGCAGCGGCATCTAAACAGGAAGCAAATATAGCTGCTGAATAATCAGAGCCCTCGCGACCTAAAGTTGTGGTGTAATTTTCACTTGTTCCGCCGATAAATCCTTGTGTTACAATAATATTGTCACTTAAGAGTGGTACTAAATCTTTTTGTATAATCTGATTGGTTTTTGTCCAGTCAACTTTTCCTTCACGATAAGTATTATCAGTCTGGATATAGTTGCGCGCATCTGCCCATAGCGTCTTACTACCCGTTTCATTTAACCAGGCTGCTACAATTTTGGTCGAAACCACTTCTCCGATAGAAACAATCTGGTCGTAAATATAATCCGGATTGTTGTCCGGTTCATCTTCAATCAACCAATCGATTTCTACAAAAGTATTGGCTACATCATCGTAAACCGGATGGTGTTTTCCTTGAAAAAGTTCGTCTATGATGTTGAAATGAAAATGTTTAATTTCTTCAAAAATGGCATGCGCCTCATCATTTTGTGCTAAAAATGCCTGGGTGAGTTTTTCTAATTTATCGGTGATTTTGCCCATCGCCGAGATTACGACCAGCAAGTTTCCTTTTTTGTAATCGCGCACAATATTTGCAAGGTTTTTTACTCCTGCCGCATCTTTTACCGAGGCACCACCAAACTTAAAAATATCCATATTAAAATGCCTTGATTTGTTCTGTAGATAAAGCTGCGTTTAACCAGCCGCTTTCTAAATGTGCTTTGTATTTATTGTAAAAATTAATGGCGGGTTCATTCCAGTCGAGCACCTGCCAAACCATTCCGCTATAATTGCCGTTTTTGGCTTCTGCTATTACTTTTTCAAATAATATTTTGCCCAGGCCTTTTCCACGGAATTCTTCGGTTACGATAAAATCTTCGAGGTATAATCTGCAGCCTTTCCAGGTAGAATAGCGGGTGTAATAAAGGGCAAAGCCGACAATAGTATTATCTACTTCGGCCACGAAAGCCTTCCAAACCGGGTTTTTACCAAAGCCTGCATCAATAAAATGATCTAAAGTAACGGTTACTTCTTCAGGAGCCTTCTCGTAAACGGCTAACTCGTTAATCAGCTCCAGTATTCTTGGGCAATCTTCTGCCGTAGCAAATCTGATATTGAAATCCATATTAATTTGCAGAAATATCGTTTTTGAAATGTTTAATGACCCTTTTGCCGAAAATGCTGCTGCCAATGCGTACCATGGTACTGCCTTCTTCAATCGCGATTTTATAATCGGCGCTCATTCCTGTTGATATTTCTTTAAAAGAATCCTCTTTACGGAAAAAGCTTACTTTTATACCATCAAAAAATACTTTTAATTCGTTAAACTCAACAGTAATCTGTTTTTCGTTTTTTGTATTGGTAGCGATGCCCATTAAACCTACAATACGGATGTTTTTTAATTCGGCGAATGCTTCGTCGCGTAGTAATTCAATCACTTCATCAAAACCAAGTCCGAATTTGGTATCTTCATCGGCAATATAAACCTGTAACAAACAGTCGATTACGCGTTTGTTTTTTGCGGCTTGTTTATCAATTTCCTGCAGCAGTTTTAAACTATCAACTCCATGTATGAGTTTAACAAAAGGGGCAATGTATTTTACTTTGTTGGTTTGCAGGTGGCCGATGAGGTGCCATTCGATATCTTTAGGGAGCTGCGCTTCCTTTTCAACCATTTCCTGTACATGGTTTTCTCCAAAAATGCGCTGTCCGGTGTTATATGCTTCTAAAATTGATTCTATTGGTTGTGTTTTTGAAACTGCAATCAGTTTTACCCCGTCCGATTCAACTTCGCTTTTATATTTTTTAAGATTATCAGCTATGCTCATTTATAACTATTTTTGGTAAAATTAATAACCTTGCTGCAATTTGGGCAAAAAATAATATTTTAATTAAGCATGAAGAGATTAATATGGGTTTTAATGACAGCTATATTATGGTTTGGTTGCAAGCCGGGCATACCTGATGACATTATTAAACCTGATAAGATGGAAAAAATTTTATATGATATGCATATTGTTGATGGCTACATAGCTAACATCTATGTGGCAGACTCTGCTAAAAAGGTGGCAGCAGCATATTATAAAGGTATTTATAAAAAATTCGGAATAGATTCTGCGGCGTATAATAAAAGCCTGGTGTGGTATAATACCAATCCGAAGGAGCTGGAAGTGATGTACAAAAACATACAGAAATCTTTAACCCGGCAGAAAAAAGCGGTAGAAATAGCAGATAAAATGATTCAGAAAAAGAAATTTAAAGCCGATTCGCTGGTGATTGCGAAGAAGTTTAAGGCCGATTCTCTCGCGATCAGAAAAAAAATGAAACCCGATTCTTTATCGAAGGTAAAAGCTGCCGCTGAGATTGCGAAAAAGAAAAAACAGGCCGATTCACTCATTAATATAAAGAAAACCGGAGCAATGCAGGTGGTTTCGGCCACCACTCCGGCCCTGGTACAATAAAATAATATGTTATATCCCGATAATTGTTTAGAACGTTTAGGTTTTGTAGAGATCAGGCAGCTGATCAGCAAGCATTGTTTGAGCCCCATGGGACAAACGATGGTGGGCAAGATGCAGGTGATGAACCGTTTTGATCAGATTGATAAATTTTTACGACAAACAAACGAATTCAAGAGCATCCTGCAAAACCAGGAGCCCTTACAGATTAATACTTTTTTTGATATTAAATCACTGGTTGAAAAAATCAGGGTTGAAGGGACTTATCTTTTAGAAGATGAGTGGTTTCAGGTATATACATCCCTGCAAACTGTTTTTTCGGTATTGCGATTTTTTGAAGAGCGGGCCGAAGTTTACCCCACGCTCGAAGCTTTATTTGAGCATTTACCCATCGAAAAAACAATTCTCCGTAAAATTGAAACGGTAATTGATGCCAAAGGGAAGATTAAACCCAATGCTTCAAAAGAATTGCAGGAGATTACAGGTGCGATTGCAAAAACGGAGCAGGACGTGCGTAAACGGATGGATTCGATTTACAAACAGGCCATTGCCAATAACTGGGTTGCCGATGGTAGCTTAACCATTCGTGATGGCCGGATGTGTATCCCGGTTTTGGCCGAGAATAAGCGTAAGCTTAAAGGTTTTGTGCACGACGAATCGGCCACAGGACAAACTGTTTACATTGAACCGGAAGAGGTTTTTACTTTAAATAATAAACTGCGTGATTTAGAATTTGATAAACGCCGAGAAATCATTAAGATTTTAATCGCATTAACGGATGATCTTCGTCCGTATTCACCATTATTGCTTTCTTATCATGGTTTCCTTACCAAACTCGATTTTGTGCGTGCCAAGGCGCTATTTGCTTTAGATATTGAAGCAGAGATGCCCGGTTTATTAAAAGAGCCTAAAACCAAACTGATCAATGCAAGACATCCTTTGTTATCGATTTCTTTTGCAGCAGAAAAGAAAACCGTTACGCCCTTAAACATTCATATAGATGCCGAAACGCGTGTGGTTTTGGTATCAGGGCCGAATGCCGGAGGTAAATCTGTTTGTATGAAAACCGTTGGTTTACTGCAAATTATGCTGCAAACAGGTTTATTAATTCCTGTTGATGCCAATAGTGAGGTGGGTATTTTTGAGAATATTTTTGCCGATATTGGTGATGATCAATCAATAGAAAGTGATTTGAGTACCTACAGTGCACACCTGAAAAAGATGCGTTATTTTGTAGAACATGCCTCGCCAAAAACAATGGTGCTGATTGATGAGTTTGGTACAGGTACCGATCCGCAATTTGGCGGACCAATGGCAGAAGCTGTTTTAGAAGTATTGAACAATAAAAAAGTAAGAGGAGTAATCACTACACACTATTCTAATTTGAAGCTATTTGCAGGGAATACGCCGGGATTGGAAAATGCATCAATGCTTTTTGATAATGCAAAGATGAAACCACTTTACATTTTAGAAATGGGAAAACCAGGTAGTTCTTACGCTTTCGAAATTGCGCAGAATATTGGTTTGCCAAAAGAGGTAATTCAATTGGCCAGAGAGAAAACAGGTTCCAACCAGAACCGGGTAGACACTATGCTGGTTGATCTGGAACGTGAGAAGAAAAACGTTTATGATGCAAAAGTGAGCCTGGCCAATCAGCAAAATAAAGCTAAAAACCTGGTTGCTGAAAATGAAAAGTTAAAAGCGTTTTTAGAGGAGAACAAAAAGGTACTCATTAAAGAAGCGAAGCAGGAAGCGCAGAATATCATTAAAAATGCCAATAAGCTGGTAGAAAATACCATTGCAGTGATTAAAGAAAAACAGGCCGATAAGGAAGTAACTAAAGAACTGCGCCAGAACCTGCAACGGGAACTGGTTAAAAATACGGTGCCAAAAGAACGTCCAAAGCCGGTGCCTGTGGTGGTTACAGGCGAAATTGAAGTGGGCGATCTGGTAAAATTTACGGATAGTGAAACCATTGGTCAGGTTTTGGAAATTAACCGGAATGAACTGGTTCTGGCTATTGGCGATTTACGGTCGACAGTTAAAAAGAACCGTGTGCAAAAGGTAAGCAACCGCGAAGCAAAAAAAGTGATACAAAGCAGTGCAAATTCATTTGCCGGGCGTATGAACGATGCTGTTTCGGGCTTTAGGGCAGAATTAGACCTCCGAGGAAAACGTACGGAAGATGCCTTGCATGAAGTAGAAAAATATTTGGATAAAGCCATTATGCTTGGCTTCCCGTCTATTAAACTGATTCATGGTAAAGGAGATGGGATATTGAGGAAAATGATTAGGGAGTATCTGCGTAAATATAGTCAGGTAAACAGAATGGAGGATGAACATGCGGATAGAGGGGGAGATGGAATTACTTATGTTTATTTGAATTAGAGGGGTTTTAGACACAGGATTCGAGACGCGAGATGTGAGATAAGCTGTTCAAGAAAGCATTGTCTTCTCGACTGAAGCGTAGCGGAATGGAGAGATCTATCTAAGCAGATTTCAACAAAAAGAGTTGTTATTGCTTCGTCGGCTGAAAAAGCCTTCTCGCCATGACGGTAACACCAAAACTAAAACTTTATAGCCGTAACTGTGTTATTTCTAAAACGTTACGGCTATGAAAAAAATCTTACTCTGCTTTTTTGTGGTATTGGTTGCCACAACTTGCAAAAAGACTGACAATGGTAATGAAGATCCGGAAACACTACCTGATGTAGAATTAAAAGCAAAAGTTGTTGTTTCCGGGTTAAGTCTTCCCTGGGAAATGGTGTACGGACCTGATAATTTCATCTGGTTTACCGAAAAAGCAGGTAAAATCAGCCGTTTAAATCTTTCTACAGGTCAAATTACGCCATTATTAACCATTTCTGAGGTGCGCACCAACGGCGAAGGTGGTTTATTAGGTATGGCATTGCATCCTGATTTCACTGCTAATCCTTATGTTTATGTTATTTACGGCTATGGAAATACCTATAAAGCAAAAGTGGTGCGTTATACTTATGGTGGAGGTAATTTAACCAGTCCACTCATATTGTTAGATCAGATTCCTGCTGCTTCCATTCATAACGGCTCACGTCTGTTAATCAGTGGTGGCAAATTATTCATTAGTACGGGTGACGCTTCCGATACGGCAAATCCTCAGAATATAAATTCATTAGCTGGAAAGATTTTAAGGATCAATCTTGATGGCTCTATTCCTTCAGATAATCCTTATCCGAATAATCCGGTTTGGAGTTTAGGACATCGTAATGCGCAGGGTTTGGTGCAGGTTGGAAATAAAATATTTTCTTCAGAACATGGTCCGGATTCAGATGATGAAATCAATATTATTGAAAAAGGCCGGAATTATGGCTGGCCAAATATTAAAGGTTTTTGTAATGAAAGTGGCGAGCAATCTTTCTGCAGCGCTAATAATGTGGTAGAGCCTTTAATCAACTGGACGCCAACCATTGCGCCAAGTGGCCTGGCTTATTACAATAACAATTATATTCCGCAGTTTAAAAATTCGCTGTTATTGGCGGTATTAAAAGGAACTAAACTAATGCAGCTAAAATTAGATGATGCGCAGACTAAAATTACCGGAACAAAAGATTTTTATGTAAATACTTATGGCCGGATCAGGGCTGTTTGCCAATCGCCTGAAGGTAAAATTTATATCTGTACCAGTAACGGAAGTGATGATAAGATTGTAGAAATAGCGAAATAAGCTTATTTCTTTTTATTGCCGGGGCATTTTTTGCAGCGTTTACCTTTTTTAAATTTCTCACAGCATTTTTTGTGTTCGGCTGTACAGCTGAAAATAAAACCCATTCCTTTCTGAAATTCCGGATCGGTGGGTAATATGAATTGGTTTTCTTCTCTCTCGTAAATCATTGCAGTACAAAGGTAATGGTTATTTAGATTAATTCCAATCGATAAATATTCCCTGTATATTTAAAATTTATAATTGCTGCATTTTTGATGGCAATTTGTAATTTAGCGGACTAACCAAAATTTCATAAAATGATAAATAAAGTGGTATCTGGCGCTGAAGAGGCCATTAAAGATATATCAGATGGGGCAACCATTATGCTTGGCGGTTTCGGTCTTTGTGGTATTCCGGAAAATTGTATTAATGCTTTAGTAAATAAACAGGTCAAAAATTTAACCTGTATCTCCAATAATGCCGGCGTTGATGATTTTGGTATCGGATTGATGCTAAAACAGCGTCAGGTTAAGAAAATGATTTCTTCTTACGTAGGCGAAAATGCAGAATTTGAAAGGCAGTTATTAAGTGGTGAACTGGAAGTAGACCTGATTCCTCAAGGTACTTTAGCCACTCGTTGTCTCGCCGCAGGATATGGTATGCCGGCAATTTTTACCCCCGCAGGTGTAGGTACCGAAGTGGCAGAAGGTAAAGAGGTACGTAATTTTGATGGTAAGGATTATTTGATGGAATATGCTTTTGATGCTGATTTTGCTATTGTAAAAGCCTGGAAGGGTGATACGGCAGGGAATTTAATCTTCAGGTCAACAAGCCGCAACTTTAATCCCGTTATGGCCATGGCAGGTAAAATAACCATTGCAGAGGTAGAAGAACTGCTAGAGGCTGGCGAACTTGATCCTGATTATATTCATACCCCGGGGATTTATGTGCACCGGGTTTTTCAGGGGAAAGATTATGAAAAAAGAATTGAGCAGAGAACGGTGAGAAAGTCTGGAGTCTGAAGTCGATAGTCTGAAGTCGAATAGCAGATTAGAACATTCAATCATTCACCCATTCAATCATTCACTCATTTAATTATCCATTCAATCAATCATTCAAAATTCATTAATTCAATTTTATGTTTTCAAAAGAAGAGATCGCGCAGCGTATCGCTAAAGAAATAAAAGACGGATACTATGTTAACCTTGGCATAGGCATACCTACATTGGTGGCCAACTATATCCCCAAGGGAATTAATGTAGTATTACAATCAGAAAACGGTCTGTTAGGCATGGGGCCATTTCCGTTTGAAGGAGAAGAGGATGCCGATTTAATTAATGCCGGAAAACAAACCATTACAACCTTACCCGGATCATCTATTTTTGATTCTGCCATGAGTTTTGGGATGATTCGTGCACAAAAAGTAGATCTAACCATTCTGGGTGCCATGGAGGTTTCCGAAAACGGGGACATTGCCAACTGGAAAATTCCGGGTAAAATGGTAAAGGGAATGGGCGGGGCAATGGATTTAGTAGCCTCAGCCAAAAATATTATTGTAGCTATGCAGCACATCAATAAGGCAGGCGAAAGTAAATTATTACCAAAATGCACCTTGCCATTAACCGGGGTGAAATGCATAAAAAAAATTGTAACCGAACTGGCAGTTTTAGATATTTTACCTGAAGGTGGTTTTAAACTTTTAGAACGTGCACCGGGTGTGAGTATCGAATTTATTAAGCAATCTACAGCCGGAAGGTTGATTGTGGAAGGAGATATTCCGGAAATGAGATTGGATTAGTGAGTAATGTGGTTTGTGAGGACATAAACCACATCGGTAAAGCGTTACGATTTACTATAAATAAGAAGTCAAGTTTTTTAAAACTTGACTTCTTTGGTGGTTTTATTGTATATCTACTAAAATACTATTTCTTAAATCATTTGAAATATCTTCTGTAATGGCGATAATTTCATCAGGTTCGTTGGTGTTGTTCATCACTACCTTATTACATTGTTCGCGGTAGGGCAGCAGGTATTCTTTATAAGCGGGCACTACGTGGTTGTGCCATTTGTATAATACATCTTCTTCAGGATAACCACGTTCTAAACCATCGCGTTTTATACGACGGTCTAAAGCAACCTGTTCATCTGCATCCACAAAAATGGTATGATCCAACAATGCAGCAATTTCTTTAAAGTGAAGGATAAAAAGGCCCTCTACAATAATAATAGGTGCCGATTTAATTTCCAATATTTTAACCACAGCCAGTGGATTATTAAAGTTGTATTCTTTTTTGTAAACCACTTCTCCACTCATCAATTGCTTAATGTCTCTTAAAAACTGTTCACTATCAATGGTAGATGGAAGATCAAAGTTATACAACTTGTTTTCTTCCTGTGTCATATCACCGGCAGGAATATAATAATCATCCTGCGATACCAGGGTAACTTCATCTTGTTTAAAATGATGAAGAAAGCAGTTTAGGAAAAATGTTTTGCCCGATCCGCTACCGCCGGCAATACCAATTATAAAAGGCTTTTTGTTTGAACTCATTGAGCACTGTATGTTAAATTGCAGAAAAAACGTTTGTCTAAAGCACCTAATGAATCGGCTACAGCTTTAGTCATTACAATGATAACATCTTTTGTAGATTCGTTCTCTGTAAATTTACCAACAACTTTGGCAAAGGTGGTGCGGTTAGTCATCGGGTTGGTAATTTTAATAACCCTGCCCACAGGTGCTGTGCGGTGTAAAACCAGCATTTTTGTACCATCAAGGTCCTGATCTGCAATCCAAACGGCTGTACCTTTTTCTTCAATCTGACTTAAGCCGTAAACACTTGGGTCGCGGCGCAGTTTAGGATCTTTAACCATTGTACTATCAGGCTCATTTCCCTGATCTTCTTTTGAAGCTTCGTTTACCGATTTTGGTTGCGGTGGCTTAGGGATAATCAGTTTCTGGTCTACCTTAATATTGTTGTCGTCCAGTTTATTTGCAGTCCGGATCTGATAAGCAGTTAAATTGTATTTTTTTGCAATTGAAAAAATGTTTTCGCCAGTAGCTACGGTATGGATAAAACTCTCTTCTTTTGCTTCTGCAGGAGTTTCTTTTGTTTTTGTTTCGGCCTGTTTTTCTTTTGGTACCTGTACATCAGCAACAATGCCACCCGGAACTTTTAAAACCTGTCCGATGGTAATCGCATTATCAGGCAGATTGTTCATTGTTCTGATCTGATATGCCGTAACCCCATATTGTTTGGCAATAGTAAAAATCGTTTCGTTTCTCAAAACCGTATGCGTACCCGCTGTATCATTAGATTTATTCTCCTGTGTCGGTTTTTCTTCAACGGCAGCAGTAGAAACTACTTTATTTTCGTCGATATTTTTGGTTGCCGGAATTTTCAGTTTCTGACCGATCCGCAGGTTATTGCCCGAAAGGTTATTGGCTTTTTTCACTTCCTCAACCGTGGTTCCGTATTTCTCAGCAATTTTCCCTAAAAACTCTTTAGGCGCAACGGTGTGCTCAATCATGGTTTGATCTGAGGGTTGCGTATTGGCTGCAGGTACTTCGCTGTTATTTTTTGCTGGTGGAGCATATGGAGTAGCTGTGGCAGTTTGTTCTCCGTTTTTTGCAGGGATTTTTATAACCTGGCCAATGCTAAGGTTGCTGCCCGTTAAATTGTTTAAGGCTTTAAGTTCATTTATGGTAGTGCCATATTTTTCGGCCAGCATGTTTAAGTTTTCCTTTGGCTTAATGGTATGTTCTATCACATTGCCCGCTGATGATGAAGAAACTTCCGTACTTGATGATCCACTGCCTGTAAAAGGAACATTGGTAGGAACTTTAATGATTACGCCAACCTGCAGGTATTTGTTCTCGTTAAAAGCCATAATATCCTTTGGAGAAACATTATACCTTCTCCCAATGGAATAATAAGTGTCTTTTGCTACAGTTTGATGGATGATCAGTTTTTTGCCTTTATTATTTTCTACACCGATAGAGTCTCTTGCTGTGTTGGCTTTGGCATTTGCAATATTTAAGGCAAATAACACTACAGCAGATAAATATATTTTATGCATTTATTTTTATGTAAATTTCTAAGTCAAAGGGAGCAATTATACGAATAATATTGTTAACCATCTTATGTTCTGTAGCTCGTTTTTACGTAAAAATAAGATGACTTTGATCTCGTATTACAGATATAATATTCATTAACAAATGTTTATAAAATTGCTGTCCCCTACAATATTGAATATTAAACGGTCTATTAAATAAGGTATTGTATAAAAGCAATATTTGAGCAAAACTTTTCTAAATTTGGTTTGTTAGGTACACATTAAAAATACATCATAAATTATAATAAAATGGACGCTAAAGAAATAAGCTTAAACGAAAAAGAAGTTAAACCGGTTGTAGATCTGTTAAACGATTATCTGGCTAACTATCATATCCATTATCAAAAATTAAGAGGCTGCCACTGGAATATTAAAGGACAGAACTTTTTTACCCTTCATGTTAAATTTGAAGAACTTTATACCAACGCACAGTTAACCATTGATGAGATTGCTGAGCGTGTTTTAACTTTGGGCAAACCACCGCACAGCCGTTTTGCAGATTATATTAAAGAATCGAAAATTAAAGAAATTGATACCATCGGACTGAAAGACCTTGACATGGTTGATGCCATTTTAGATGATATGGCTACTTTAATCGAATTAGAAAGAGAACTTTTAGAAGCCACTGCTGATGCCGGCGACGATGGTTCTAACGATATGGTGAACCGTTTTATGCAGTTTAAAGAGAAAAATACCTGGATGTTACGCTCTTTTGCCGGTAAAAAATAACAGGTTATTAGTAGGTTAATAGCCCTGTATAAGTAGCTTTATTGTAAAATCTGCTTATATAGGGCTTTTTTGTTTCGTAGAAAATCTAAATATTTATCTTTGGGCATGGCGTACAAAAGTTTAGCAGAATGCGTATCCGATCTCGAAAAGCATGGTCATTTAATCAGGATTAAGGAGGAGGTAGATCCCTATTTAGAAATGGCAGCCATCCATTTGAGGGTGTACGAAAACCAGGGACCAGCGTTATTGTTCGAAAAAGTTAAAGGAAGTCCTTTTCTGGCTGTTTCCAATCTGTTTGGAACGTTGGAACGATCAAAATTCATTTTCAGGGATACTTTGCCAAAAGTACAGCAGCTGGTATCGTTAAGAAACGATCCGATAAAAGCATTAAAAAATCCTTTCAAATATGCGGGTTCTGCCATGTCGGCCTTGTCTGCTTTGCCGCTGAAAACGCCCTCTGCAAAAAATAAATTTTTAAAAACGAGCATCAGCCAGCTGCCGCAGATTGTAAACTGGCCGATGGATGGCGGTCCTTTTGTGACCATGCCGCAGGTGTACACTGAGGACGTTGACAAACCCGGTGTGTTGAACGCCAATCTGGGCATGTATCGTATTCAGTTAGGCGGAAACGATTATATTCAGGATAAAGAAATTGGTTTGCATTACCAGATCCACAGGGGGATAGGCGTGCATCAATCGAAAGCCAACGCTTTAGGACAGCCTTTAAAAGTGAGTATTTTTGTTGGTGGTCCGCCGTCGCATCCTTTAGCTGCTGTAATGCCATTGCCCGAAGGTTTGTCGGAAATGACTTTTGCCGGAGCACTTGGCGACAGGCGCTTCCGTTATTTTTACGATGATGAAGGTTTCTGTATTTCTGCAGATGCTGATTTCATCATTACCGGTACTGTTTACCCCAACGAAAATAAATCCGAAGGGCCTTTTGGCGACCATTTGGGCTATTATAGTTTAACGCATCCCTTTCCTTTAATGAAGGTGCACAATGTGTACCATAAAAAAGATGCAATATGGTCGTTTACTGTGGTTGGTCGTCCGCCGCAGGAAGACACCAGTTTTGGTGCCCTGATACACGAAATTACAGGCTCCGCCATACCGCAGGAAATACATGGCTTAAAAGAAGTTCATGCCGTTGATGCTGCGGGTGTGCACCCTTTACTTTTTGCCATCGGTAGCGAACGTTATACGCCATATTTAAAGGAAAGAAGGCCACAGGAAATTTTGACCATTGCCAATCATATTCTAGGTAAAAACCAGTTGAGCCTGGCGAAATACCTTTTTATAGCCGCTAAAGAAGATGACCAGCAACTCAGTACCCATCATATTGAAGATTTTATCAAACACATATTAGAGCGGATTGATTTAACGAGGGATATCCATTTTTATACCAATACTACCATAGATACGCTGGATTATAGCGGAGACGGCTTAAATAGTGGTTCAAAAGTGGTAATTGCAGCAGCGGGAGATAAAAAACGTAAATTGTGGAATGAAATTCCTGAAGGATTAAAATTGAGTGATGGCTTTTACCAGCCAAAAATTGCTATGCCGGGTGTTTTAGTTTTAGAAGGCAATAAATACCTTAACCCAGAGAAAACAGCTGCCGAAATTGCGATGTTGAATATGTCGCTTATTGATCAGGATTTAGCTGGCTTGCCCTTAATTATATTGGCCGATGATGCAGCGTTTACTGCCGAAACGATTGATAACCTGGTTTGGGTAGCTTTTACAAGAAGTAATCCGGCAGCCGATGTTTATGGTATTAACGATTTTACGATCAATAAACACTGGGGGTGTAAAGGTTCGATGATTATAGATGCCAGAAAAAAGCCTCATCACGCACCCGAATTAATCAGAGATGAAGCGGTAGAGGCTAAAATTAATGAAATGGGTAAAAAAGGGAGAGCGTTATTCGGCGTAATATAATTGATTTTATACCCTATAATTAGTCACTATTTGGCGATAATTTGATAATTCAGGTTAAAATGTAGATTTTTAGGTATATCATTCTAAATATGCCTTCAAAATTTCTCATTATCCTTACCCTGATCTTACTTTTTTTAATAAAGGCGAGGGCACAGGATCCAAAACTGGATAGTATTGCCTTAAATCTCAATCGTTATGGCTTAAAAAGCACTCAATCTAATTTGTTCGTCCATTTTGACAAAACTGTCTACACTAATAACGATCAGGTTTGGTTTAGCGGATACCTGCTAAAAACAATAGCCAACTTAGATGATTACCATACACTTTATTTATCGCTGATCAACAACATAGATAGTAGTGTCGTCATCCAGGATAAATTTCTCATTGATAAAGGATTTGCCTTCGGATCGCTTACATTACCTGATTCGCTGCCGGGAGGTTCGTATCGTTTTGTTGCGAATACCAATATCAAAAAAGGTAACCAGCCAGATGGTGAATTTGTTCAGCCTGTTACCATCAGATCTACAACAATAAATCCTTTAACGGCCAATATTTCTATTTTTAAGGCTTATGATGAGCAGAGCAAAAATGGGACAGCGCTTTTGAAAATTTTATCAGGTGACAACCATTTTGTTGAAAATGCAGAGATCAAATATCAAATTGGTAAGGATAAGCAAAAATTAATTTCAGGTATAGCTAAAAGTAGTGTAATCGGTGAACTGATGATCAACTTTCCTGCGGATAAAATTACCCCCCACAATAACCTGCTACGTATTTCTGTTAAAAAAGGTAAAGATGTCAGGTATGTAACGTTTAACCTTCCGGTTAGAAACCTTTCAAATTATAAAATTCAATTTTACCCGGAAGGAGGCTACCTGGTTGACCGTTTACTATCAAAAGTGGGGTTTGAAATCAAAGACCTGGAAGGGAATGTCGTAAAAGCCAAAGGTATCTTGTATGAAAATGATATCCCAATTGACACCCTTCAAAGCAATTCTACCGGACTTGGCTCATTTTCAATCCGTCCTCAATCATCAAAAAAGTATAATGTTAAACTTTTTGGGCATAAGGAGGAAGATACCAGCTATAATTTACCGGCAATATTAAAAAATGGTGTGGTTTTATCGGCAGGTACTGCAATTGCTGAAAATGATTTCAGAATGCATCTGGAAGCAAACAACAATCAAAAAGTACATGTTTTGGTGCATAATTTCTCTGATATTTTTTTACATACCCGTTTGATGTTAGCGGCTAACAAAAGCCAGAGCATAAGGTTAAAATTAGACTCTGTTCCCATTGGATTAAATGCAGTTACCATCCTGGATAGCAATTACCGGCCCATGGCCGAAAGGATTTTCTTTGCGCATTACGATCAGCTAAATCAAACTGAATTATCGGCAGATAAAAAAGAATATGGAACAAGGGATCAGGTGAACTTAAAACTGAATGTAACCGGTAAAAATAACAGCTCAGTTGTAGCTCTGGTATCCGTATCCTGTACACAAGCCAATAGAATTTCGGTTGGTAATCATCAGAACATTATTGATTACTTTTATTTACAACAATACTTAAAACCACTTCCTAAGCACCCAATAGGGTTAAAATATATTGATCAGGATTATCTGAATGATGTACTATTGGTGAAAGCCTGGAGCAGGTATAAATGGCCTGAAACGTTAGTGGATAATGATAAAACAAAACTTACGAACTTTGAATACCGGGGTGAAATAACCAGAAGAAATAAGCCGTTAGATAAACCGATAGAGTTAACAACCATCGCCGGAGAAAACCTGAATTTTCTGAATACCGATAGCGTAGGGAAATTTAATTTGCCCTTTGCCAATCTAGTTATTAAAGAGCCGAAGTTGCCTGTTTGGTTAGGAATGACAACAGCTAAATACGACCTGTATAAAGTTAAAATCAACAATCCTGAGGATGAGATAAAGAAATATTTAGTAAAGCAAAATTTAGAGCAATTAAACGTAAAAGGTAGTGTGTTGATTGAAGATAACCAAAGCTTAAGTTCAATTACTGGCACCAGGCTAAAAGAAGTAACCATTACGAAAAAAAGGGATGAAAGAATCGAATTTGTTAAAAATTCTTATGTCAACAGATGTGGGGATTATGTTTGTATGAATAATATTTTAAACTGTCCCAATCATATGTCCGATAGTGGAAATAAGATTCCTGTAAAGGGTGAGGTTTATGTTAATGAAATCGGACTTGCAGTGATGTACCATGGATGTGTGGAGCCTGAGTCTAAACCCAATGTGATTCTTTTGAAAGGAATTAATCTCCCGAAAGAATTTTATGTATCTGATATCACCAATAAAAATGAGCCTATCAATTTTTCAACCGTTTATTGGAACTATCAGGTAAAGGTTAATGGGGAAACGCCTATTAGTTTTAATACCGGAGATTTAACGGGTAATTTTAAAATTGTTGTTCAGGGCGTATCTGATGGGGGAGTGGTTTATGGGGAGAAGGAGATTGTGGTGAGGGGTAAATAGAAAACGGCCTCAATTATTAGATTGAAGCCGTTTTTGTATGACGTTTCTAAATTTTAGAATCTTACTCCAAAAGTTAAAAATACATTGTTTCTGTTACTTTTTACATCGGCAACAGGCTCAGTATAATTATCTAATAAATAAGGACTTGAACTGAAATTCGTTTGATAGTTTTGATAAGCTACGTCGAAATAATAGTTGTCGATGCGATAGCCAAGTCCACCAGTATAATACTGGCCCTGGTAAAATTTATTATCGCCGCCTTTAACACCGTTTCCGTTTACACCATAACCGGCACGTAAGCTAAATTCGTTAGTTACTTTAACCTCAGCGCCTACTCTATAGTTAACCGCTTCTTTATATGATGCTTTAATAAAGGCATTATTATCGTTAATAGTTGCACGGTCAGATCCGTTAGAATCAGAAAAACGCATCGAAGAGTAATCTACATAATCCACATCAGCAGATATTAACGCTGTACCAGCAATTACATAACTGATACCAGCAGAAGCTTTTAAAGGTGTACGTAAATTGTAGGTGAATGAATAATATTGAGTAGGGTTATTTGATTTAGTTGGAGAAGTATTCGCATTGCCGGCAGTAGTGGCTTGTAAGGTTTCACTCGTATTATCTTCAATGTTCATCCAGGTTGGTGTCTGGAAATTTAATCCGATCCTTAATTCGCTTACCGGCCTGAAAATAGCACCTAATTTTAAATTGAAACCACCGCCTTTAGTTTCCTGATTTCTGAAATGGGTAAGGTTATAATTTTCATTCCCGTTGTATTTTGGAACATTTGGTAAAGTCGCGTCGTCATCATAAGAATTGAGGATACCTGATTCGGTAAATGTAGCATCACTGGTATATTTTACATTTACAAAACTTGCTGTTGCACCAATATATACTTTGTTTCCAAAATTCAGGGCTCCTGCCACATTAAACTCTGAGGTAGAACCTAAACGTGCCTCATCCCAATTTTGATTAAAGTTGGTGCCTGATGGCTCTGCAGAATACTGATTAGGAAAAGTAGGAGTATTTCTGTTTATTAAATAACTGTTATAAGCATCACCAGCTATACTATTGGAAGTGCCGTAATTGTTGGCTTGCTCGGCGTAAGAATTTCTTATTGAGTTGTTCTTATTAATCCCGCCATAGTTAATGTTATTTAAGAAATCATTGTTGCGCGTATAACTTAAACCGAATACGCTACTTACTAATCCTTTATCTACATCAGCACCTTTCATTTTAGCAGCCGGACTATAAAATACAACACCAATATTGTTCAGATTGAGCTGGCTTTTATTTGCTGAGGTATTATTTCCTAAATATGCACTACCGTTAGATACTGAGTTAAATTCGGGTGTAATACTGAATTCCGATTTGGTAAATAAACCTAACCCGGCAGGGTTGGCATTAATCGAACCGATATCGCCACCAACACCAATTTGGGCACCGCCCATTCCTTTAAACCTTGCCGAGCTGCCATAATTGGTTTGCGAGAAACGGAAGGCATCAGGCGCATAACTTTGGGCGTATGTTGTTCCCATAGCAGCTACTGTAGCTACTAGAGAAGCCAAGATGATTTTTTTCATTTGTGTGTTTAGATTTTAAAATTAACCTCTTCCTGCTCTTGATGGACGTGAACCGCCACCACCGCCGCCGCCTCCAATTGAACCACCGCCGCCGCCATTTGATGGTGGAGGTGAATAACTTGGCCTGCTTTCGGTTCTGGTTGGCTGTTGAGGAGTGTAGTTTTCGTTTCTTGTAGGTCTGCTGCCTTGGGCGCCTTGTGGTGCATAACCATCATTTCTTGTAGGTCTTCCGCTTTGATTACCTTGATTTTGAGTATATCCTCCCTGGTTTCTTGTTGGTCTGCCTGCGTTATTGTTTGGTGCATAAGAAACACCGTTTGGATTACTTATACCGGATCTGCTTGGTCTGCCAACATTTCCTCCATTAGAATTTCCATATCTTGGCACACCTCTGTCGTTACTTCCCGGTCTTGGTCTGTAGCTGCCTCTGTTGGTATAAACGCCACCACCATAGTATCCGCCGCCGATACCCCAGCCACCGCCGTAATATCCGCCTCCGCCCCAACCATAACGGTCGTAGTAAGAGTTAGGTCCCCATGAATTCCAGCCGTATGGATTGTTCCATCCGTAACCGTAATTGCCATAGTAAAAAGGGTTGTTCCAGATGCTTCCATATCCGTAACCATATCCAAAGCCTCCGCCCCAGCCACCTAAGCCGTAACCGTTGCCCCAACCTAATCCAATACCTAAATAGTTGGATGGTCCGTAGCTGCTGCCGTAATAATAATTGTCGAAATATGGATCATAGTAGCCCTGGAAACTGTAACCATTGTAAAAACGGTTAATCCTTGACGAATAATCCATATCGTAATAAGGATTACTGGTACCATAATATTCATCGTATTCTTCCTGACCCTGGGCCTGATATTGCTGGCCTTGTCGGTTTTGAGGTTGAGGTGCAATTTCCACCTCCCTGGCTTTCGCCACAGAATTATAAACATCATCAGCCGGCTTGGTTTGAGCCAGTTTTGATGTAGAGCATGAAGCCACCAACCCAGCAGCAGCAATCATAACAATGGGTAAAAATTTAATTGGTTTCATTGTGTTTATATTAGTTGTGTGTGTTCACGAATATTGATAAACAGGTTTCAAAAGTAATTAATTCTTAACTATTTAGTTAGTCTAAAAACGTTAAATTATAATTGATTTCAATTCTTAATCGTTTGTAGGCATAAATTTATAAATTTGCTATCGAATTTTACACTTTTTAACGTACAAATTACGTTCCAAATACATAACATGAGCAAAGAAATTACAAGTAGAGAAGCAGATTATTCCCAGTGGTATAATGACATCGTGATTAAAGCAGATTTAGCAGAGCATTCTGCAGTGCGTGGTTGTATGGTTATTAAGCCCAATGGCTATGCTATTTGGGAAAAAATGCAGGCTGTTTTAGATAAAATGTTTAAGGATACAGGCCATCAGAATGCCTATTTTCCATTATTCATCCCAAAGTCATTTTTCTCTAAGGAAGCTTCTCACGTTGAGGGCTTTGCAACAGAATGTGCCGTTGTAACACACTATCGTTTAAAAAATGACGGTAATGGTAATATTGTAGTTGATGAAACTGCCAAACTGGAAGAGGAGTTAATTGTTCGTCCGACTTCCGAAACCATTATCTGGAACACTTACAAAGGCTGGATTCAATCATATCGCGACCTGCCAATATTGATTAACCAATGGGCCAATGTGGTGAGGTGGGAAATGCGTACCAGGTTGTTTTTGCGTACTGCAGAATTTTTATGGCAGGAAGGTCATACCGCACATGCTACTGCACAAGAGGCAATTGAAGAAACAGAACGTATGTTGCATATTTATGCCGATTTTGCCGAAAACTGGTTGGCTGTTCCTGTAGTAAGGGGACGCAAATCGCCTAATGAAAGGTTCGCCGGAGCTTTGGATACTTATTGTATTGAAGCTCTGATGCAGGATGGAAAGGCTTTACAGGCGGGTACTTCGCACTTTTTAGGGCAAAATTTTGCTAAAGCTTTTGATGTTAAATTTACAGGTAAAGATGGAAAACTGGATTACGTTTGGGCCAGCTCATGGGGTGTTTCTACCCGCTTAATGGGCGCCTTAATTATGGCACATAGTGATGATTCGGGATTGGTTATTCCGCCAAAACTGGCACCAATCCAGGTTGTTATTGTTCCGATTTATAAAAGCGACGAAGATCTGGCAAAAATTTCTACTTATGTAAACGAATTAACCATGCGTTTAAAAGGTTTAGGTGTTTCTATAAAATATGATGACAGGGATACACAGCGCCCGGGATTTAAATTTGCCGATTACGAATTAAAAGGTGTGCCGATCCGTATTGCCATTGGCGGACGTGATCTTGAAAATAAAACTGTTGAGGTTGCCCGCAGGGATACCAAACTAAAGCAGACTGTACCACAGGAAGGTTTGGATATTTACATTGTAAAACTACTGGAAGATATTCAGCAAAGCATGTTTAACAAAGCATTGGCTTACCGTGATGAGCATATTACAGAAGCAAATTCTTACGAAGAGTTTAAAGAACTGTTGGATACTAAAGCCGGTTTTATAGCTGCACACTGGGATGGAACACCAGAAACAGAACAAAAAATTAAAGAGGAAACTAAAGCAACTATCCGTTGTATTCCTTTAGATAATAAACTGGAAGATGGTGTTTGTATTTATTCTGGCAAACCATCTATTCAGAGAGTACTGTTCGCAAGAGCGTATTAGGTAGATATGAGAAGGGAGATTTGAGATTTGAGACGAGATGTAATCTCTTGTCTCATATCTCGTTTCTCAAATATAATGTCTCAAATCTAGTGTCTAACATCTCAAATCTAAAAAAAATGAAATTCGCAACAAAAGCCATACATGCAGGCCAGGAGCCTGATCCAACAACAGGTGCCGTAATGACACCGATTTATCAAACCTCAACTTATTGGCAAAAATCTCCCGGAGACAATAAGGGATATGAATATTCTAGGGGAACCAACCCAACGCGTAAAGCTTTGGAAGATTGTTTAGCTGCTTTAGAAAATGCCAGATACGGTCTGGCTTTTTCGAGTGGGATGGGTGCTACAGATGCAGTATTGAAGTTATTGCAACCGGGCGATGAAGTAATTACCGGAAATGATCTTTATGGTGGTTCTTACCGCATTTTCACTAAAATTTATACCAAATATGGCATCAAATTCCATTTTCTGGATCTTTCTAAACCAGAAAATATGTTGCCGTACATCAACGATAAAACAAAACTGGTATGGATTGAAACACCCACCAACCCAACCATGCAGATTATCGACATTGAAGGGGTAGCTAAAATTACTAAAGAGAAAAATTTAATCCTTACGGTTGATAATACTTTTGCTTCACCATATTTACAAAACCCGATCGATTTAGGCGCTGATATTGTAATGCATTCGGTAACCAAGTATATTGGCGGTCACTCTGATGTGGTAATGGGTGCTTTGGTAACTAATGATGAGCAATTGTATAAAGACCTTTGGTTTATTTACAATGCCTGTGGTGCAACTCCGGGTCCGCAAGATGCCTTTTTAGTGTTAAGGGGAATTAAAACGCTTCACCTGAGGATGAAAGCCCATTGCGAAAACGGCGAACGTATTGCACATTATTTAAAAACTCATCCTAAGGTTGATAAAATTTATTGGCCGGGTTTTGAAGATCATCCTAACCATGATGTGGCTAAAAAGCAGATGCGTGGTTTTGGGGGTATGATTTCGATTACTTTGAAAGGTGCAGACCTGGAAGAAACCTTTAGAATCTCCTCTAATTTTAAAGTATTTACCCTTGCCGAATCTTTAGGTGGGGTAGAATCACTGATCAATCACCCGGCTACCATGACACACGGCTCTATTCCGAAAGAGGAGAGGGAAAAAGTTGGTGTGACGGATAATTTATTGCGTTTAAGCGTAGGGGTAGAGGATATTGACGATCTTTTGGAAGATCTCGAAAGGGCATTGGCATAAAATTTCAATCGGGCATTATGAATAGCATTTGCCCGGTTTTTTATTTTTTTTGTAAAGCCAGTTCTATTCCAGGGTTAATGTTTGTCCGGCTTTACACTAAATCTTTTTTGTTGAAGTACCTGCTTCATTAAAATCTGCAAACAAAAAAGGATACCGTTTCAATCCGGTTTAGGTGGCTACTGTTGTGCTGCTATTTTCGTTTAAATAATTACTTATATGCAATTTCTGGAGCTGAAAAATTTTCTTGATGGTAAAGTTGAACAATATAATCAGCCTAATTTTATAGCAAACGATCCGGTTTGCATTCCACATCTTTTTGAAAAAAAGCAGGATATAGAAATAGCTGGTTTTTTTGCTGCGGTTTTGGCCTGGGGCCAGCGGAAAACGATTATCAATAAATGCAGGGAATTGCTTAACCGGATGGATAATGCACCTCACGATTTTGTGCTTAACCATACCGATGATGATTTACGGCGTTTGCTGAATTTTAAGCACCGTACTTTTAATGATACCGATCTGCTTTATTTTATTTCATTCTTTAAGCAACATTATCAGAATTTTAAGAGCCTGGAAGATGCTTTTATTCCCCGGCAGGATACTTTCAGAACTGAATATCCGGAGGTTTCGGCAATGGGAAATAACATAGCGGTTTCTTCTGTTGCTGATCTTGATTTTTCGATAGAGCAGGCACTGAACCATTTCAGGGCTTATTTTTTCTCGCTGGAAGATTTTCCGCACCGTACAAAAAAGCATATCTCTTCGCCAAAGCAGAAATCAACCTGTAAGCGTTTAAATATGTTTTTAAGGTGGATGGTAAGGAATGATAACCATGGGGTTGATTTCGGAATCTGGAATACCCTTAAACCGGAAGGACTGATTTGTCCGTGTGATGTACATGTAGATCGGGTAGGGCGTTTATTAGGCTTAATTAGCCGGAAACAAACTGATTGGTTAACTGCAGTTGAGCTAACTGAAAATTTAAGGCAATTTGATCCCAAAGACCCTGTAAGATACGATTTTGCGTTGTTTGGGCTAGGCGTAGAAAAAGTGTTTTAATCATGTTAAAAATTTTATAAATTGAAAAAAAATTCTTTTTTCAGTTCTAATCTTCTTATAATTACCATGTGATTGTACTTTCTACAGTGTAATTGCAGTCTATCCCAATCGTTATCTCTATGCTCACAGTTAATTTATCTGATGAAGATAGGTGGAAAAAATACAATAACTTTTCTCCTCTAGTCTCGATTTTTAAAAAATTTCATCCCCTTAATGCTGAGATTGAAAAACGCATCAATCAGCATACATTTCCGGTTAGTTATAAAAAAAATAAATACCTGGTTTCTCCGGTCGACCGTAATAAATTCCTTTTTTTAATTGTAAAGGGGGTTGTCAGAGGCTTTATTAAGGATGGAAGTAACGAAATTACCACATGGATAGCCAAGGAGAACGAAGTAATCGGCACAATACGCAATTTGTGGATAGAAGGCGATTCGGAAGAGTATCTTCAGGCTTTAGAGGATGTAGATTTAATTGCTATACCACATGTTTTATCAGAGTTCTTATACGAAAATTTTCCGGAGGCAAATATAGTGGGCCGAAAGATGATGGAACTGTATTACCGATCTGCAGAGGAGCGGGCTTACTTGTGCCGGATCTCGTCTGCAGAAAAAAGATATAAACGTTTTCTTGTTTCCTTTCCGGGTTTAATTAACAGGGTTTCACTAAAACATATCGCGTCCTTTTTAGCAATCAGGTTAGAA
This sequence comes from Pedobacter sp. 22226, assembly GCF_052045455.1. Lineage (NCBI taxonomy): Bacteria > Pseudomonadati > Bacteroidota > Sphingobacteriia > Sphingobacteriales > Sphingobacteriaceae > Pedobacter > Pedobacter sp. 22226. The sequence goes on from NZ_JBQEPB010000015.1 coordinate 32,064, forward strand.
ACGCTGAGCAGGATCAGGGCAAAAATTTAGCCATCCGAATAACAATTATTTTCCTGTTTTCTTCAATTAAGAGGGTTAAAATGTAAAGACATTTTAACCCTCTTTTTTCTTCTTTTAAATTTTCATTTTTCTATTTTGTTTGTAGTATAAATAAGTCAATTTGTTATATAGTTGTTGATTATTGTCAAAAAATCATACCGGCGACCGACAGTCAAAGGTGTGAGTTAGGCAGGTCGATTTCTATTTTTGTTTGCTTTGTAGTATTGCAAAGACAGTTTTTTACAATTGAAGTACATAAAATACTGCTCAAACCGGCACTTTTTGGCACTTGTATGAATGTTAAAAATAATATACTTTTGCCGCCCTCAAAAACGAAGTTTTTTTATAGTGTCTATCTCTTCAAAAGTGTTTTATAATCAGTGTATATACGCTGTTTTTACCGCATTTCTTAAAGGGAAATTTTTTATAAGCAAACTCCTTTTTCAGGAAGATTTTGTGCTCATCGTATGAGGCCAATTTTAAGCAGTAAAAACCCGGTTATCCCAATGGGAAGAATGAATAAAATTATACAACATTTTTTTTATAAAACTAATTTACCTAACAGGATATTATGTTTTGTTTTGCTTCTTTTTGTATTAGGAATTAGTCGGGTATCTGCTCAGTATAGCGTTACAGGTTTATTTACAGATTATAAGGGTTACTGGACTTCAAAACAAGGGGCAATTAATCCTGTTTGGCCTGATAATAAAAACAACCTGCTTGCATTTACATTTAATAATATAAATTATTCTACCGGTGTAAATGATTTATTGCTTACATCGAAACTTGTTTCTTTTACACCTGGTATTTATCAGGCTTTTCCTGTTAAAAACATTCCACTACCCGGAACAGCTTCAAATTTTGTAGGCCTTGGTCAAATGGAAGATGGTGTTGATAACGGTGGAATATATCCTTATTCGGTACCTGTTACCGTTGCACAGATTCTTACCAGAGGTGTCAGGGGCTTAGATATGGGATCCTGTATCACCAATATTCCGTCAACAGCCGCCCCGTTAAGTTTTAATTTTGGCGCAATTACTAATGATACTCAAATTGGTGATGGTATTCCTGATATTTTGATTACACAGGTTGCTCAGGCTACAGGTGCATTAGATCAGGTATATTTTGAAGATGGAAACGGAAATCTGGTCGGGAATAAGATCAGCATCGATCAATCTGTTATTCCGGTGATAGGTACATGGCTGCCTGATTTCTATGATCCCAATACAGGGGTAATACAACCAGGTTTTATCAAAACAGACCGACCTATCCGGATCTGGGCAGCAGATGCGAGTGCCTTTGGTATTAACAGTTCAAATTATTCGCAGCCCCTCGTTTTAAGATATAAACTCGGTGGGAGCAGTGATCCTGCTTTTATCGCTTTCAATACCAAATTTATCAGTCTGGTAACAGCAAATGACGATCAGGCGGCAACTACGTTAAATGCTCCGGTAAACATCAACATACTTGCAAATGATCAGCCTAACAATCAGGCAGCGCTATCTTCTTATACCGTTCCGGCTTCATCTGCACATGGTACAATTGTTAAAAATGCAAATGGCACTGTTACCTATACACCAAACAGCGGTTATTATGGCCAGGATACATTTACCTACACCATTTGTACAAACATTAACGGAACGGTTACCTGTGATGATGCTATTGTGACCATAAACATATCTCCTGATGTTATTGCGCCAACATTTAGTTCAGGTGTTAATTTGAGGTGCCAGGGTACAGGAAATACTTCATATACGGCAAGTTCAGGTTTTGCAACTTCAATGGCATTTGCCATCAGTCCGAACAATGCTGGTACAGTTAGCACTTCAGCCATGACGGTTAGTGCCAATGTTGGTACAGCTTCGGCAACGGTAACATGGGCTGCAGATTATTACGGACCAGCAACGATAACTGCAATTGCTTATGGCTCAAACGGACCAAAATCAACCGCATATAATATTACCGTTAATCAGGCCCCAACCTTAGTTGCAGGTGGTAATGCTACTCAGACCGTATGCGCCGGATCGCCTATTGCATCTACAACATTTACCTGGGGAGGCAGTGCTACGGATGTAACGGTGACTGATCTTCCGGCAGGTTTAACTACTTCTAAAAGTGGAAAAGTACTGACTATTAGTGGCACGCCAACTGTTTCAGGACAATATACGGTTACAACAATTGGACAAACATCACCATGTGGTGCGCTAAGTGCGACAGGAACAATCACTGTAAACCCTGCAGGAACATTGATAACCGGGGGTGGAAATATTGACCAAAGTACTTGTACCGGCGGCGCAATAACACCGATAACTTATACCTGGGGTGGTGCTGCTACCGATGTTAGTTATACTTCACTTCCAGCCGGTTTAACAGCTGGTAAAAATGTAGCCACAAAGGTTTTAACTATCAGCGGAACACCTACTTCGGGTGGCACATATACGGTAAGCACAATAGGTCAGCTTAGTCCTTGCACTCCGGCTGCTGTTACAAGCAACATAACTGTTAACTCTTCAGCCGGATTAGTAGCTGGAGGCGGGGCAAATAACCAAACTGTATGTGTAGGTAGTCCGATTATTCCGATCACTTATTCATGGTCCGGCGCTGCAACGGATGTAACTGTGAATAATTTGCCTGCCGGACTTACGGCTTCAAAGAGTGGCAATACTTTAACCATTAGTGGGGCACCAACTTCAGCAGGAAATTTTAGCGTGAGTACGGTTGGGCAAACTGCTCCTTGTACAGCAGTTTCTTTAAGTGGTACAATAGGAATTACAACAACGCCTGCACCCACAGCCAGCAACCAGACTTTCTGTGAAATTTCTAACGCAACGGTTGCAAACCTTACTGCCACAGGAACAGCTGTTAAATGGTATAGCCAGTTAACCGGTGGAACAGCTTTAGCTTCGACTGCTGCCTTGGCGAACGGAACTTATTATGCCAGTCAGACCATTAATGGTTGTGAGAGTCCGGCCCGGGCTTCGGTTACCGTAACGATTTATCAAAGTCCGAGAGGATTTAATGATACCAAAACTTTGGATTGTACCGGAGCTTTTAATTATAATATCCAAACGCAAAATATCAATAGTTCAGCAAATGGAGGTAATTCAGTTCCTTCGTCGTTTATCTGGACGGTAAATCCGAACGCTAATGTAGCTGGTGCAGCTAACGGATCGGGTAATACTATCAATCAAACTTTAGTTAATACCAGGAACACTGCGCAAACCATAATTTATACCGTAACACCAAAAGCAACGGTTGCGGGTGCCTGCGATGGCAATCCTTTTACCATCACTGTAAATGTGCCTGTTTGTTCGTCAATATCGATTACAAAATCTGCAAATGTAAGTTCGGTTAACCAGGCAGGAAACGTAATTAACTATTCGGTTACCGTAGCGAACACGGGTAATACGAATCAGAACAATGTTGTGGTGAGCGATCCGTTATTGGGTGGAAACTTAAACAATCCTGTAAAAATTGGAAATACCGATAATATTTTAGAAAAAGGGGAGAGCTGGACTTATACCGGAACTTATACCGTACTTCAGGCTGACTTAAACAATAACGGTAATCCAACCAATAATTTAGGAAAGATCAGTAATACTGCGAGTGTTAAAACCACAGAACTTCCTGCGGGAAAAACAGCAACGGCTGATGTAAATATTATTTTAAATCCTGCTGTTACTTTGGTGAAAACAGGTACGTTAAACCTCAGTGGAAATACCATCAGTTATTTATTTACGGTTAAAAACACTGGTAATGTTACGCTGAATAATCTTGTTTTAACAGATAGTAAAATTACCGGTGCAATTACTTTGGATGCTACAACTTTAGCGCCTGGTGCGAGTACAACGGCAACGGCCTCTTATACGATAGCTGCGGCAGAAAAAGCAGCTGGATCGGTGAGTAACTCGGCTACGGTGACGGGTAACGGTAATGTATCTGATATTTCGGGTACAGCAGAGGGCAATGATAATCCAACTGTAACTAATACCGGTGTTTATGCGGTTGATGATGAAGGAACTTTAAGCGCGGTAACCGGTGGTGTGGCAGTTAATAATGTTTTGATTAACGATAAAGTTAACGGTAATCAGGCTACACTGGTGAATGTAACGATCAGTCAGGTATCAACTACAAACCCAAATATCACTATTGATCCTGCTACCGGAAAGGTTAATGTATTACCCGGCACCCCGGTTGGTGATTACACCCTGGTTTATCAAATTGAAAATAAAGCTAACCCGGGGAATGTGAAACAGGCAACGGTTAAGGTTCATTTAATCACGGGAGCTTTGCTCGCTAAAGATGATACTGGTTCAGCCAACTCGGTAAGCGGTGGCAATGCGGTTGCAAATGTTTTGGCGAACGATACTTATAATGGAATCGCTACTGCGCCGACTTTAAATGATGTAACCATTACCGCTGGTGCAAATGACAGCAATGGCAAAGTAACTTTAGATCCATTAACCGGGAAAGTGGATGTTGCTGCAAATACCCCGGCAGGCATTTATACTTTAACTTATACCATTACCGATAAACTTGATGCTTCAAAAACATCAACTGCAACCATTAAGGTAACAGTTGCTTCGGGAGCTTTGCTAGCTAAAGACGATACAGGAAATGCAAATGGTTTAATAGGAGGGGTAGCAGTAGTCAACGTACTTACCAATGACAGCTATAATGGAACTACTATTGCGCCAACTTTAAATGAAGTAAATCTTTCACAAATTTCTACTTCAAATCCTAATGTATCATTAAATACTGCAACTGGACAGGTAGATGTGGCATCAAATACACCAGCTGGCATTTATACTGTTGTTTATGAAATTTCAGATAAATTAGATTTAAACCAGAAAACAACTGCAACCGTAACCATTACTGTTTCTGCACCAGCGCTGGTTGCCACAGCCGATTCAGGAAATGCAAACGGCTACACCGGCGGAACTGCAGTTGAAAATGTATTGGTTAATGATACCTATAACGGTAATCCGGCTACCTTAAACGAAGTAAAACTGAGCCAGGTTTCAACTACTAATCCTAATGTTACTTTAGATGCAAGCACAGGAAAAGTGAACGTTGCACCGAATACTCCGGCAGGAACTTACGAAGTGGTTTACCAGATCGAGGATAAACTAAACCCGGGTCAAACAAAACAAGCTACTGTAACCGTAACGATTAGTGCACCAGCGCCGGTTGCCACAGCCGATTCAGGAAATGCAAACGGCTACACCGGCGGAACTGCAGTTGAAAATGTATTGGTTAATGATACCTATAACGGTAATCCGGCTACTTTGAATGAAGTAAAACTAAGCCAGGTTTCAACTACTAATCCTAACGTAACATTAGATGTAACCACCGGAAAAGTAAACGTTGCACCAAATACCCCGGCAGGTACTTACGAACTCATTTACCAGATTGAAGATAAACTGAACCCTGGTCAGAAAACGACCGTAACCGTAACCGTAACTGTTGGTGCCCCAGCGATGGTTGCCATAGCCGATTCAGGAAATGCAAACGGCACTGGCGGAACCGCAGTTGAAAATGTTTTGTTGAACGATACCTACAACGGCAATCCGGCTACTTTAAATGAAGTTAAACTAAGCCAGGTTTCAAGCACTAATCCTAATATTACTTTAGATATCACTACCGGAAAAGTAAACGTTGCACCAAATACCCCGGCAGGGACTTACGAGGTTGTTTACCAGATTGAAGATAAATTGAACCCTGGTCAGAAAACAACTGCTACTGTAACCATAACTGTTTCTGCACCAATGATGGTTGCCACAGCCGATTCTGGAAATGCAAACGGCTACACTGGCGGAACTGCAGTTGAAAATGTATTGGTTAATGATACCTATAACGGTAATCCGGCTACTTTGAATGAAGTAAAACTAAGCCAGGTTTCAACTACTAATCCTAACGTAACATTAGATGTAACCACCGGGAAAGTGAATGTTGCGCCGAACACCCCTGCAGGAACATACGAAGTTGTTTACCAGATTGAAGATAAACTGAACCCTGGACAGAAAACAACGGCTACTGTAACCGTAACTGTTGGTGCTCCTGCACTGGTTGCCACAAACGATTCAGGGAATGCAAACGGCTATACTGGCGGAACAGCAGTTGAAAATGTATTGGTTAACGATACTTACAACGGTAATCCGGCTACTTTAAATGAAGTTAAACTAAGCCAGGTTTCAAGCACTAATCATAATATTACTTTAGATGTAAATACCGGAAAAGTGAACGTTGCACCAAATACTCCCGCAGGAACTTACGAATTGGTTTACCAAATCGAAGATAAACTGAACCCTGGTCAGGTTAAAATGGCTACCGTAACCATTACTGTTTCTGCACCGTCGCTGGTTGCCACAGCCGATTCAGGAAATACAAATGGCTATACCGGCGGAACAGCAGTTGAAAATGTATTGGTTAACGATTCCTACAATGGTAATCCGGCTACCTTAAACGAAGTGAAATTAAGCCAGGTTTCAACTACCAACCCTAACGTTACTTTGGATATAACCATTGGAAAAGTGAATGTTTCGCCAAACACTCCGGCAGGGACTTACGAAGTTGTTTACCAGATCGAAGATAAACTGAACCCTGGTCAGGTTAAAATGGCTACCGTAACCATTACTGTTTCTGCACCAGCACTGGTTGCCACAGCCGATTCAGGAAATGCAAACGGCTATCCCGGCGGAACCGCAGTTGAAAATGTATTGTTGAATGATACCTACAACGGTAATCCGGCTACTTTGAATGAAGTAAAACTGAGCCAGGTTTCTAGCACAAGCCCTAACGTTACTCTAGATGTAACCACCGGAAAAGTGAACGTTGCGACGAATACTCCGGCAGGGACTTACGAGGTTGTTTACCAGATCGAAGATAAGCTGAATCCTGGTCAGAAAACCACAGCTACCGTAACTGTAACTGTTGGTGCCCCTGCCCTGGTTGCCACAAATGATTCAGGAAATGTAAACGGCTATACCGGCGGAACCGCAGTTGAAAATGTATTGGCTAACGATACCTATAATGGTAACCCTGCAACATTAACAGAAGTTAAATTAAGCCAGGTTTCAAGCACAAATCCTAATATTACTTTAGATGTAAATACCGGAAAAGTGAACGTTGCACCAAATACTCCGGCAGGAACTTACGAAGTGGTTTACCAAATCGAAGATAAGCTGAACCTTGGACAGAAAATAACGGCTACCGTAACCGTAACTGTTAGTGCCCCTGCACTAGTTGCCACAGCCGATTCAGGAAATGCAAACGGCTATACCGGCGGAACCGCAGTTGAAAATGTTTTGTTGAACGATACCTACAACGGTAATCCGGCTACTTTAAACGAAGTAAAACTAAGCCAGGTTTCAACTACTAATCCTAACATTACATTAGATGCAACCACAGGAAAAGTAAACGTTGCACCAAATACTCCGGCAGGAACTTACGAAGTGGTTTACCAAATCGAAGATAAGCTGAACCTTGGACAGAAAATAACGGCTACCGTAACCGTAACTGTTAGTGCCCCTGCACTAGTTGCCACAGCCGATTCAGGAAATGCAAACGGCTATACCGGCGGAACCGCAGTTGAAAATGTTTTGTTGAACGATACCTACAACGGCAATCCGGCTACCTTAAACGAAGTAAAACTGAGCCAGATTTCAACTACTAATCCTAACGTAACATTAGATGTAACCACCGGAAAAGTAAACGTTGCGCCGAATACTCCTGCAGGAATTTACGAAGTAGTTTACCAGATCGAAGATAAGCTGAACCTTGGACAGAAAACAACGGCTACCGTAACCGTAACTGTTAGTGCCCCTGCACTATTTGCCACAGCCGATTCTGGAAATGCAAACGGCTATACCGGCGGAACAGCAGTTGAAAATGTATTGGTTAACGATACTTACAACGGTAATCCGGCTACTTTAAATGAAGTTAAATTAAGCCAAGTTTCAAACACTAACCCTAACGTTACCTTAGATGTAACCACCGGAAAAGTGAATGTTGCGCCGAACACCCCTGCAGGAACATACGAAGTTGTTTACCAGATTGAAGATAAACTGAACCCTGGACAGAAAACAACGGCTACTGTAACCGTAACGGTTGGTGCGCCTGTACTGGTTGCCACAGCCGATTCAGGAAATGCAAACGGCTACACTGGCGGAACCGCAGTTGAAAATGTTTTGTTGAACGATACCTACAACGGCAATCCGGCTACCTTAAACGAAGTAAAACTGAGCCAGATTTCAACTACTAATCCTAACGTAACATTAGATGTAACCACCGGAAAAGTAAACGTTGCGCCGAATACTCCTGCAGGAATTTACGAAGTAGTTTACCAGATCGAAGATAAGCTGAACCTTGGACAGAAAACAACGGCTACCGTAACCGTAACTGTTAGTGCCCCTGCACTATTTGCCACAGCCGATTCTGGAAATGCAAACGGCTATACCGGCGGAACAGCAGTTGAAAATGTATTGGTTAACGATACTTACAACGGTAATCCGGCTACTTTAAATGAAGTTAAATTAAGCCAAGTTTCAAACACTAACCCTAACGTTACCTTAGATGTAACCACCGGAAAAGTGAATGTTGCGCCGAACACCCCTGCAGGAACATACGAAGTTGTTTACCAGATTGAAGATAAACTGAACCCTGGACAGAAAACAACGGCTACTGTAACCGTAACGGTTGGTGCGCCTGTACTGGTTGCCACAGCCGATTCAGGAAATGCAAACGGCTACACTGGCGGAACAGCAGTTGAAAATGTATTGGTTAACGATATCTACAACGGCAATCTTGCGACACTAACAGAAGTTAAATTAAGCCAGATTTCAACTACTAATCCTAACGTTACCTTAGATGTAACTACCGGAAAAGTGAACGTTGCACCAAATACTCCGGCAGGAACTTACGAAGTAGTTTACCAGATTGAAGATAAGCTGAACCCTGGACAGAAAACAACAGCTACCGTAACAATAACTGTTGGTGCACCAACGATGGTTGCCACAGCCGATTCAGGAAATGCAAACGGCTATACCGGCGGAACCGCAGTTGAAAACGTATTGGCTAACGATACCTACAACGGCAACCCGGCTACTTTAAACGAAGTAAAATTGAGCCAGGTTTCTAGCACTAATCCTAACATTACCTTAGATGTAACCACCGGAAAAGTAAACGTTGCGCCGAAGACTCCGGCTGGAATTTACGAAGTTGTTTACCAGATTGAAGATAAACTAAACCCTGGCCAAACAAAACGAGCTACCGTAACCGTAACTGTTGGTGCTCCTGTACTGGTTGCCACAGCCGATTCAGGAAATGCAAACGGCTATACAGGCGGAACCGCATTTGAAAATGTTTTGTTGAACGATACCTACAACGGCAACCCGGCTACTTTGAATGAAGTAAAATTGAGCCAGGTTTCTAGCACAAACCCTAACGTTACTTTAGATGTAACCACCGGAAAAGTTAATGTTGCGCCGAACACTCCGGCTGGAATTTACGAAGTTGTTTACCTCATCGAGGATAAACTAAACCCGGGTCAAACAAAACAAGCTACTGTAACCGTAACGATTAGTGCCCCAGCAATGGTTGCCACAGCCGATTCAGGAAATGCAAACGGCTATGCTGGCGGAACCGCAGTTGAAAATGTATTGGTTAACGATACTTACAATGGCAACCTGGCTACTTTAAACGAAGTAAAATTAAGCCAGGTTTCAACTAACAACCCTAACATTACTATAGATGTAACTACCGGAAAAGTAAACGTTGCACCGAATACTCCGGCTGGAATTTACGAGGTGGTTTACCAGATCGAAGATAAACTGAACCCTGGTCAGGTTAAAATGGCTACCGTAACCGTAACGGTTGGTGCGCCTGTACTGGTTGCCACAGCCGATTCTGGAAATGCAAACGGCTACACCGGTGGAACAGCTGTAGAAAATGTATTGTTAAACGATACCTACAACGGCAATCCGGCTACCTTAAACGAAGTAAAACTGAGCCAGGTTTCAACTAGTAATCCTAACGTAACATTAGATGTAAGCACCGGAAAAGTAAACATTGCGCCAAATACTCCTGCAGGAACTTACGAAGTAGTTTACCAGATTGAAGATAAACTGAACCCGGGCCAGACGAAAACTGCTACTGTAACGATTACTGTTTTTGCACCAGCAATGGTTGCTACAGCCGATTCAGGGAATGCAAACGGCTATACTGGCGGAACAGCAGTTGAAAATGTATTGTTGAACGATACATACAACGGTAATCCGGCAACCTTAAACGAAGTTAAATTAAGCCAGGTTTCAACTACTAATCCGAATGTTACTTTAGATATCACTACCGGAAAAGTAAACGTTGCACCAAATACCCCGGCAGGAACTTACGAAGTGGTTTACCAGATCGAAGATAAACTAAATCCGGGTCAAACAAAACAAGCTACCGTAACCGTAACTGTTGGTGCCCCTGCACTAGTTGCTACAAACGATTCAGGAAATGCAAACGGCTACACTGGCGGAACAGCGGTAGAAAATGTATTGTTAAACGATACCTACAACGGTAATCCGGCTACTTTATACGAAGTAAAATTAAGCCAGGTTTCAAACACTAATCCTAATATTACTTTAGATGTAAATACCGGAAAAGTGAACGTTGCACCAAATACTCCGGCAGGAACTTACGAACTCATTTACCAGATTGAAGATAAACTGAACCCGGGTCAAACAAAACAAGCTACTGTAACCGTAACAGTAGGAACGAGTGCCATCCTCGCTAAAGATGATTCCGGAACGGTAAACGGTTTCAGTGGGGGAGTTGCGGTCGAAAATATATTGATTAACGATACCTATAACAACATAAATACTGCAACCCTTGCAAATGTTACCCTCAGCCAGATTTCAACTTCAAATCCAAAAATAACTATTGATGTTGCAACCGGAAAAGTAAATGTTGCTGCGGGAACGCTTCCGGGGATTTATAATTTAAACTATCAAATAACCGATAAATTAGACGCAACAAAATCTTCTGCGGCAGTAGTAACAATAACCATTCCTAACTGGATCACTGATCTTCAGATCAGTAAAACAGCTAATGTTACTGGTGTAGAAAGCAATGGAAATATTGGTTATACCATTAATATTAAGAATAACGGACCAGCTACTGTTTTAAGTGGAGAATCGATTGGTCTGATCGAAAATCTTCCGGCAGGACTGGAAAATATAACCTATAGTGCTATTGGAGGAACGTACAGTTCAACTGGAAACAGCTTTACTTTGACAGCCGATTTAGTCGCCGGACAACAGGTTAGTTTAGCTGTTAATGGACGAGTTCCAGCAGGTTTTACAGGGACAAATTTAGTTAACAGTGTTTCCTTAACACCAACGTCTAAAACAAATGATCCCGAAAGTGTAAATAACCTGGCAACCGTTACCACGCCATTATTGAAAGGGAAAATAGCCTTAATTAAAACAGGTGTTTTAAGCGCAGATGGCAATAATATTACTTATTCTTTCAAGGTGACGAACGTTGGAGATGTAGAATTAAACAGCATCACATTAACAGATGCCAAGCTGGGTTTGAAAAAAACTTTTCCGAACGTATTGGCAGCAGGGGCAAGCTTCACCTACAGTCAGGTTTATATTTTAAATCAGAATGATAAAGATGTGGCTTTGGTAACCAATTCGGCTTCTGTTAGTGCTCAAACACCTGCGGGAAATATCATTACAGATGTTTCGGGAACAGATTATTCGAATGATAACCCGACCGAAACGCCGGTTTCAGGCGCTTCAAAATTCACTTTTACGAAAGTTGCAACTGCTGTTGGAACAAAAGTTGGCGAATCAATTGATTATACTTTCAATATAACCAATACAGGAACGGTTACACTGAGCAATTTAAATTTAACTGATGCAGCAGCTGATGCGGGTTCGATCAATCCTGCAAATATTTCAACATTAGCACCTGGCGCCAGTGTAACGGTTACAGCAAAACATACTTTAACCCAGATTGATGTTAACCAGGGATCATTTACCAACCAGGCCTCGGTAAAAGTGACTGATAATAAAGGCAATGTCATCAATCAGGTATCCGACGATCCTTCTACTCCGGCGCCGAATGATCCGACTGTAACCAAATTAATACCTGCACCAGGTTTTACATTAACCAAATCGGCTACCAATGGCGCAACTAAAGCCGGTGACGTAATTAATTACAACATTGTATTCAAAAATACGGGTAATGTTACCCTAAGCGATATCACTTTAGTAGATGCCAATGCAGATGCGGGCAGTTTAACCCCAGCCAGTATTACTTCGGTATTGCCGGGTGCTACCGTGAATATCACGGCTAAACATACTGTAAAACAAAGTGATGTAAATACAGGAGGTTTCAGTAACCAGGTTAGCGCAACGGTGAAAGATCCTAAAGGAAATACAATTGCAAAAGTATCTGATGATCCGGCAACACCTGCTGCAGATGATGCAACCTTTACTGCAATTGTGCCTGATCCATCCGTAAGGTTTACCAAAATGGTTGCCAATAGCGCAGGTATCGTAAAAACCATTGAGTACAGCATCCAGGTTACCAATACCGGTAATATTACCTTAACCGATATTGTTGTTACGGATCCGGGAGCAGATGCGGGAAGTATCACTCCATCAGTAATCAGTAAATTAGAACCGGCCGAAACGGCTATGATCCTGGCCAGACATACACTTATACAGTCGGAAATTGATTATGGTAAGTTTATAAATCAGGCCGGTTTAACGGCAAAATTTGCCAGTGTTGGTAAATTGAGCAAACTGTCGGATGATCCGAAAACTTTGGCACCTGATGATCCTACTGTGTTCCTGATCAAAGAAGCACCAGGTTTAGCCCTGATTAAGACAGGCGTTTTAAGTGCCGATGGAAATTCGGTAACCTATACTTTTACTGCTAAAAATACCGGTAATGTAACATTGACGAATTTCAGTTTGGTTGATCCAAAAATCTCATCAAACATTACCTTCAGCCCGGCCAGTATTGCACCTGATGAAATCGCAACGGCTACGGCAGTTTACACCATTAGTCAGGCTGAGAAAAATGCAAGTTCGGTAAGAAATACCGCTACATTAACAGCAACTTCACCAGCAGGAACCTCAATTTCTGATGTTTCGGGAACGGAAGAAGACAACGATTATCCTACCATTTTGGAATTGCCAAAAATTGTGAGTGCTAAAACCGTTACCGATGCCAATAACAATGGTAAAGCAGAAGCCAATGAAATTTTAACTTATACCATTACGGTTAAAAACAATGGTAACACCGCAAGGACAGGGGTTAAAATTGTAGATCCGATTCCTGCAAATACTACTTATGTAAATGCCAGCGCTGATCATGGTGGTATCTTAACTGGTAACACCATCAATTGGAGTAATTTAATTATTCCGGCCAACGGACAAGTGGTGGTTAACTTTAAAGTTAGTGTAAATGCGGCTCTTCCTTCAGGTACTTTGGCCATCAACAATACCGCCTCAGTAACTGATCCGGCAAATGCTTCAACGCCTTTAAATCCCGCTGTTTCAATTCCTACCGAAGGCATGTTGGAAGGAAGTAAAGCCGTAACTGATATCAAAGGGAATAAAGATGGCAGGGCACAGGCTAACGAAATCTTAACCTATTCGTTAACCGTTAAAAATACAGGCGGATCTGCATTGAACGGCGTAACCATTATTGACGAACTTCCGGCAGGATTAACCTATGTTCCGGGGTCGGTTTCTGGCTATGGCACTGTAATGGGTAATACTTTAAAATGGACCATCAACATGCAGGCTAACTCGAGCACAGTGTTAAATTTAGATGCCAGGGTGGCTCCGGATGTGAACAGTTACAATATCATTAAAAATGTGGCTGTAATGACTGCTCCAAATGGAAAAACTTTAAGTCCGGAAGCTGCAATAGAGGTGGATAAATCGGCTGATTTAATGGTTACCAAAGAGTTGTTGACTAAAGGCGAGATCAAAACGGGATCGGATGTAATGTATAAGATTACCGTTACTAATAAAGGACCGAACAGGGCAACGGGTGTTACCATTACCGATCGTCTTTCTACCATGATCGATGCACCGAAAGAGATCACCGTTACCATCGGTACCACCACTTACTCTGCTACAACAAGAGATTTTGTCTGGTTGGCGGGAAGTCTGGATTTTAATCAAACTGCAACCTTAACCTTTAAATCGAGAACGCTGGCGGCGGGTGCATTAAACAATTCTGCAATGGTAAAAGCAGATCAGCCAGATCCGGTAAATAATAATAACCTGGTACTTGCAGATGCGGCTACCATTTCGGGTGATGATTTATTGATCCCGAACCTGTTTACGCCAAATGGTGATGGTATAAACGATACTTTCGAAATAAACGGACTTGCTGAGTTTGCAGAAAACGAACTAACCATTGTAAACCGTTGGGGCAATGAAGTTTTCCGCGCCAAAGGCTATAAAAACAACTGGACAGGCGAGGGCTTGAACGAAGGTACTTACTATTACCTGCTGCGTGCTAAAAAAGGTGGAAATAACGAATGGAAGGTATTTAAAGGCTATATCACCCTGATCAGGGCGTTTAAAAATTAATGAGCGGAGATATGATGAAGAAAATATTAGGCTTAATAGCAGGAGCGTTGCTATTGCTTTCGCGACCGGTATCTGCACAACAGGATGCCCAGTACAGTCAGTACATGTTTAACGGAATCTATATTAATCCTGCTTATGCAGGCTATAAAGAAGTACTCAATGTGCATAGCTTTTACCGTAGCCAGTGGACGGGCATTACGGGGGCGCCTAGGAGCATGTCGCTTGCAGTAGATGCCATTGCCAATAGCGGTAACGTGGGGCTTGCCCTCCAGGTGGCCAGCGATAAACTGGGTGCGCAGAACAACCTAAGCATTTATGGCAACTATGCCTACCGCATCAGGATGAACGATGATGGCAGCTCGAGGTTAGCTTTAGGTCTTGGAGTAGGGATGGTGCAGCTGGGTATTGATGGCTCTATGCTGAACCCAAATAATCCGGAACCTAACCAGCCTGTAGGCATGCAAAGTACCATTGTACCCGATGCCAGGGCAGGGGTGTACTTCGCCAACGATAAATATTATGCCGGTTTCTCGGTTGATAACCTGATTGCCACTTACATCAATATCGACCGCTATGCCTTTATTCCACAGCC
Organism: Pedobacter sp. 22226; assembly: GCF_052045455.1. Lineage (NCBI taxonomy): Bacteria > Pseudomonadati > Bacteroidota > Sphingobacteriia > Sphingobacteriales > Sphingobacteriaceae > Pedobacter > Pedobacter sp. 22226. Next base: position 47,307 of record NZ_JBQEPB010000015.1, read on the forward strand.
CAAACCGCATTATTATCTAACCGCCGGGGCATTGTTCCCGCTGAACGAAGATTTTCAGGTCAAACCTTCTTTCCTGTTAAAAGACGACCGTGGCGGCCCGACGAGTTTAGACGTAAATGCATTCTTAATGATTAAAGATTTTTTATGGGTTGGCGGCTCTTACCGTACAGGTGTAAAGTTGTACGATAAAAGCTATCTTCAAAAAGACCTTACCCCGCGAAATTCAGCGGTAGCAGCAATCCAGATTTTTCCATCAGAGAAAATCAGGATCGGTTATGGCTACGATTTCTCAGTTGGTCCGTTGCAAGGTTACAGCGGCGGGACGCATGAGATCTCTCTGTCTTATTCATTCATTAAACCAAACATCAGATTGGCAACCCCAAGAGTGTTTTAAACAAAAATTTTTAATTGTGTATAATAATATTTACACATTTAAGCGAAAATTTTACTACAATTGCGTACAAAAAAATAACTTTTTACTAACTTGCAGAATATTCTTATAAATAATGAAAACAAAAAATGCAGTAAGTACTTTTACAGTACTCATCGCTGATGATCATGAAATCATCCGCCGTGGTTTAAAAGGTTTAATATCAGACTTTTGGCCTGGTGTTGAAATCATCCATGCATCCACATTGGAACAGGCGCTTATCGAAACGGAAAAATCGCCAAGCTTAATTATTATTGACGTTAACTTACCGGGGGGTAATAACCTGAAAGTAATTGATCAGTTAAAGTTAGTTCAGCCGAATGCTAAAATCCTTGTATTTTCATCTTTAAATGAGAATATTTATGCGGTTCCTTATTTAAAATCTGGTGCATCAGGTTACCTGACCAAAAATGCAGAAGAATCAGAAATTGTAACTGCAATCACAACTATTTTAGCCGGAAGTCGCTATTCAAGCAGAAACGTGAAAGAAAATATGTTCAATAGCATATTGGGTAACGATGCTGATAATCCTTTCACCAAACTTTCGGGCAGGGAATTAGAAGTGGCAGAATTACTTACAAAAGGTATTGGCGTATTGGAAATTTCTAATCAGCTGAATCTTCAGATGGGTACCGTAAGTACATATAAACTTAGGCTTTTTCAAAAACTGAAAATAAAAAGTATTATAGAACTTGCTGAAAAGATGAGTATCTACGAAAGATAAAAAGAGTATTTTACTCTTTTTATCTTTTCTATGCCTTTTTATCCTTATTAACGGTACCGGCTCCTGCCGTTCCTGATTCGTTCGGGGTTGATCCGGCCTGTCCAAATTTATCTGAAGCGCCTTTTCCGTTCTGGTCAAATGATGCTTTTTCTTTTGAACTTCCTTTGGTTTTAGTTCCGTTTTCTTTTTCTTTATTATCCGTTTTCATATCATTCAATTTAATTCCTGATATAACAAGCTAAAACACCTAAAGTTTTATGTTTAATGGTATATCCTTAATCCTACCTGAAATTATCGTCTTTACAGATTATCCTGATATAACTAATTATTAATGCTGTTAGCATGATTTCAATTGATTTTCTCAGGCGTAACTGCTGAAATTTAAGCACCAGAATGTAGTCGTCTATTATGACAAAAATATTATATAGCTATTAGTTGTGCTTAATTAATTGATCTAAATCAAATGCGCTTGGATTCCAGGCTTTTAAAAAAGCGGCCATATTTAGCCTATGACCATATTTTTTATGACAAATATCAAATTTTGTATTTTTTGTAGTTTTTATACTACGTATATTACCACTTAAGTAAAAAGAAACATACTGAATAATATATCTTTGTGACCAGAAATGAACAGAATGAACATTTAGCGATAAATATTAAGTTACGTTCATTTTTTTTAAAACCATAGGTTTTGAAATTACGTAAGTGGTTCTAAAACCGACAAATAGCTTATAATGGTTACATTATCCCCAATGAGGTAGCCGCTCTATCATCCCGTGTATGAATAAAATTTTACTCTCTTCGTGTATCCCTGCGCGAAATTTTTCGAGGACTGACAATTATTTAACGAATGGTTTCGGTAAATATTTTTCGTTCACACTGTTTTTAGCCGTTATACTTTTTTTTACCAATGTAAATTCAGCTTTTGCAGATGGAAGTAAGGATTTGTATCAAGGCACTACAGTAGGTAGAAGGGCATATTTGTATAGTAATAGTAACACTAATAGTGCAACGGATCCAAATTTGACGTTAAATTCTTGGCCATTTAAAACGCTAGGTGCACATTATGTATATGCTAATGCGGGCGAAACCTTGGCTTTAGCATTTAGCTCTGCGGGAGTAGGGGCTGCAAGTATAAGAATAACTTCTCCATCGGGAGGAGTTCCAGTAACTGTAGCAACTTCTAGTACAGTTGGAAAAATTACAGCTAGGGTAAATGAAGTTGCTGGTCCTAAGTTGACAGCATCTGATGGAACACCAAATAGATATTTACCGGCATATTATCCAGTAACAGCTTCAGGTATTTATAAAGTAGAGTTTCTGCCTGTTGGCGCAGAAAATACAACAACCACAAGTAGTACAGAATTTGGTACTACGGACAGGTTATCGAATGTAGATTGGACTGCACCTACCACTGCTAATAGTGTAAGTTTAATTGCAGCCTGGGATGTTTCTGTTATTAATGCGGCCGGAACGTTGACTTTACCAGGAAGGGTTTATGTAAACGTTTTGAATTTATTCGTTTACAATTCAAATTTTTCTACGGGTTATTACGGAACAAATTATGTTTTAACTAAAAACGGTAGGGCTTATCGGGTACAGACTAATGGAAATCATGGTGCTGGTTTTGCTTTTTTCGCTAATAATAAAGGCTTTCTGGATGCTAATAAGAATGCAACATTCAAAAGTTTAGATTTTTCAGATCGCGCAAATATTTTATCTGTTGTAAATGATCCTACAGCCCAAGATGTTAGTAGTCCAAGTGTATTAATTACCCATAAGATTTTTTATGCCAAACCAGCGCCTGATTTACCTACTTCTGATCAGCCTGTTACAATTTCGGGAACGAGTGCTACAACAACATGGTTAAAGAAAACAGCCACTGTTCCAACTATTTCAAGTGTAAATTTAACGGGAACAGAAGGAACAGTAGGACAAGCTGGACAAAAAGGTGGTTATATTACTTTTACAGCATCAGAAAATGGAACTTATCAGATCACGATTCCTACAGCTGTGCCCAGGATATTAAGAGGTGACGCCAATGCTGGATCAAATAGTGTATTTTGGGATGGTAAAGGAGGGGACGGGGCCATAATGCCTGCCGGAACAGCAATCAGTAGCATTACTGTTAAACTGTTAACTGCCGAAGTGCACTTCCCTTACATCGATATGGAAATTAATCCTAATGGGATGATCGTCGAGTTAGCGGATAATACAACCAATTATAATATACAGACAACAAGCACAGATCCTGTTGTTTATAATGATAAAGTTTACTGGAATGATTCTGATGTCAATGGCGCGGGTACTTATCCAAGGAGTTCGTCACCATCGGTTCAAACCGCGGGTTCATCCTCTACAACTAATAATGGAGGACATAAATGGGGATCATATTTCAATGGTTCAGGTACTAACGTTACACCGTCTAACAGTGGTAATGCATTATATGATTTCGGTAACGAGAGATCAATGGATACATATACCTATATTTCTGGTGCGGAGGTTACCAAATCAGTTAATATCAATGTTACCGTAGCAGATCTAAAAACCACCAGTGTGACCACTTCGTCTCCAAGTCCGGTTTTAGTAGGAAGTACAGTAACCTATACTGTTGTTGTAGAAAATTTAAATGATGCCGGTACTGGTAGTGTAAGTAATGTAACCGGAGCAGGCTTCAGATTTCTTCCTCCTGTCGGATTTACCATCAACAGTGCAACTTTAACCGCTACATCTGGTGGAGTGGTTACAGAAACCAGCTCTACCAATAGTGGTACTGTATTCAATTCTAAACTGAATATGGTAAGTGGTTCTACGGCTACTTATACTATTGTAGGTACAGTGGGTTCAGCTCTAGCTGGAAATACCATCAATGTTGAAGCGAGTATGTTACGTCCGGCTGATACAACTGACCCTGATGCAACCGACCCGGCAACAACCACAACGCCAAGTAATCCCAATACCGAATGTGCAAACAATGGAAAAGGTGGGACTTGTAATAATATTTTAACAAATAATACTATTGCAGTAGTTGCTCAGGTAAGCAATAATACCATTGCTGCTGATCAAACTATCTGTTCTGGTTCCACACCGGCAGCATTAACTGCTACAACACCAACTGGTGGCAGTGGTACATATAGTTATTTATGGCAACAAAGTATTAATGGTGGAACAACCTGGGTTTCTGCAGTTGGGACAAATAATACTCCGGGTTATGTACCTCCTGCCTTAACGCAAACTACTCAATACAGAAGAGTGGTAACAGCATCTGTAGCAGGATCGAATACGAGTAATGTTGTTATAATTACCGTAAATGCTTTGCCAACAGCACCAGTTGTTGGAACAATTACTCAACCCACCTGTGCCACTGCAACGGCAAGTGTTGCACTTAGTGGCCTTCCTTCGGGTAACTGGACGGTTACCAGATCACCAGGCAATATAACCACAACGGGTAATACGACTACAACAACGATAAGCGGCATCCCAGCTGGTGCGACATATACTTTTACAGTAACTAATTCAAATGGCTGTACCTCTGTTGCATCTAACAATGCGGTTGTAAATGCACAGCCGGTAACACCAACGGCTCCGACAGCGAGTACAACTGTACAGCCAACCTGTTCAGTAGCAACGGGAACCATTGTAGTGAGTAGCCCTGCACAAGGTGCTGGTATCACATATTCATTAGATGGCGGGGCTTTCCAGTCTTCTTCAACGTTTACCGGTGTTGCTCCGGGTACACACAATGTTACCACCAGTAATGGAAGCTGTACTTCAGCGGCAACGAGTGTGGTTGTAAATGCACAGCCTGTAACACCAGCGGCTCCTACAGCGAGTACAACTGTACAGCCAACCTGTTCAGTAGCGACCGGAACCATTGTAGTGAGCAGTCCTGCACAAGGTGCTGGTATCACTTATTCATTAGATGGCGGTGCTTTCCAGTCTTCTTCAACGTTTACCGGTGTTGCTCCGGGTACACACAATGTTACCACCAGTAATGGAAGCTGTACTTCAGCGGCAACGAGTGTGGTTGTAAATGCACAGCCGGTAACACCAGCCGCTCCTACAGCGAGTACAACTGTACAGCCAACCTGTTCTGTAGCGACCGGAACCATTGTGGTAAGCAGCCCTGCGCAAGGTGCTGGTATCACTTATTCATTAGATGGCGGGGCTTTTCAGTCTTCTTCAACTTTTACCGGTGTTGCTCCTGGTACGCATAATATTACTACCAGTAACGGAAGCTGTACTTCAGCAGCAACAAGTGTTGTAGTAAATGCACAGCCTGTAACACCAGCGGCTCCGACAGCGAGTACAACTGTACAGCCAACCTGTTCAGTAGCAACGGGAACTATTGTAGTGAGCAGCCCTGCACAAGGTGCTGGTATCACTTATTCACTGGATGGCGGGGCTTTCCAGTCTTCTTCAACTTTTACCGGTGTTGCTCCTGGTACGCATAATATTACTACCAGTAACGGAAGCTGTACTTCAGCGGCAACAAGTGTTGTAGTAAATGCACAGCCTGTAACACCAGCGGCTCCGACAGCGAGTACAACTGTACAGCCAACTTGTTCAGTAGCAACGGGAACCATTGTGGTGAGCAGTCCTGCACAAGGTGCTGGTATTACTTATTCATTAGATGGCGGGGCTTTTCAGTCTTCTTCAACTTTTACCGGTGTTGCTCCTGGTACGCATAATATTACTACCAGTAACGGAAGCTGTACTTCAGCGGCAACAAGTGTTGTAGTAAATGCACAGCCTGTAACACCAGCGGCTCCGACAGCGAGTACAACTGTACAGCCAACCTGTTCAGTAGCAACGGGAACTATTGTAGTGAGCAGCCCTGCACAAGGTGCTGGTATCACTTATTCATTGGATGGCGGGGCTTTCCAGTCTTCTTCAACTTTTACCGGTGTTGCTCCGGGTACGCATAATGTTACCACAAGTAACGGAAGCTGTACTTCAGCGGCAACGAGTGTTGTTGTAAATGCACAGCCTGTAACACCAGCGGCGCCTGTAATTACCCCCGGGCCTTCAACTGCTATATGTAGCGGTGGAAGCGTAGTATTAACCTCATCCGCAGCAAGTGGGAACCAATGGTATTTAGGAGGCATAGCAATAAATGGTGCTACCAACAAAACATATACGGCCAATGCTGCTGGTATTTATACTGTAACCACAAATAATGGCAGTTGTACCAGTGCTGCTTCAGCAGGTACAACCGTAACAGTTAACCCATTACCAAACGCCACAATTGCCGGAACTACTACTGTAAATATTGGTGCTACCAATCCGAATATAACTTTTACAGCTACTGCAGGAACGGCTCCATTCGTATTTACTTATAATATCAATGGCGGTACAAATGCTACCTTAAATAGTGCAACAGCAACTGCAACGGTAGCGCAATCGACTGCCGCCCCGGGCATCTTTACTTATAACTTAGTAAGTGTTTCTGATGCAAATGGCTGTTCAAGAGCAATTGGCCAGAGTGCAACCATTACGGTGAAACCTACAGGTGTAAATGATAATTTCAGTACATCTATTAACACTTTAAAAAATCTGGACGTAAAAGCCAATGATGGTGCAGCGGTATCAGGTGCAACTGTAAATATAGTAACTGCACCGGCTAACGGTACGGCTGTTGTTCAGGCAAACGGAACGGTAAATTACACGCCTGCAAATGGATTTAAAGGAACCAATACCTTTACTTACACGTTAACTATAAATGGAGTAACTTCTGATCCGGTTACGGTAACTATCACTGTTGCAAATGGTGCTATTTTGGCTCAAAATGATACGGGCAACCAAAACGGAACCGCAGGTGGAACGGCAATTACTTCTGTATTAACCAACGATACCTATAATGGTATCGCAAATTCAGCAACTGCAGCCAATGTAACCATTACCCAAAATACAAATAACAGTGCGGGCAAGGTTACACTTAACACAACTACTGGTGAGGTAACGGTAGCTGCTGGTACACCGGTTGGTACTTATACCATCAATTACACCATTACCGATAAACTCGATGCTACACTAACATCATCTGCAAATGCAGTGGTAACGGTAACCAATGGAACCATCGCCGCTTTCGATGATGCTGGTACACAAAATGGAACAACAGGTGGAACAGCAATTGCTTCTGTTTTAAGTAACGATACCTACAATGGTACGCCAAACTCAGGTGTAGCCTCTGCCGCAAATATTACCATTACCCAAAATACCAATAACAGCAACGGTAAAGTAAGCCTAAATACAACAACTGGCGAGGTAACCGTAGCTCCAAACACCCCTGTTGGTACTTATACCATTAATTACACCATTACCGATAAGCTTGACGGCACGAAATCATCATCTGCCAATGCCGTGGTAACGGTAACCAATGGTACAATCTTAGCGCAAAACGACTCTGGCACTCAAAATGCAACCATAGGCGGAACAGCAATTGCCAATATTTTAGCAAATGATACCTATAATGGTGTTGCAAATGCTGCTACTACTTCAAACGTTGCCATTACAGAAAACACTAATAACAGCAATGGTAAAGTAACCTTAAATGTTGCTACAGGAGTAGTGAGTGTTGCTGCCGGAACCCCTGTTGGTACTTATACCATCAATTACACCATTACCGATAAGCTTGATGGCACAAAATCATCGTCCGCCAATGCCGTGGTAACGGTAACCAATGGTACAATCTTGGCGCAAAACGATTCTGGTACACAAAATGGAACAACAGGTGGAACAGCAATTGCTTCTGTTTTAAGTAACGATACCTACAATGGTACGCCAAACTCAGGTGTAGCCTCTGCCGCAAATATTACCATTACCCAAAATACCAATAACAGCAACGGTAAAGTAAGCCTAAATACAACAACTGGCGAGGTAACCGTAGCTCCAAATACCCCGGTTGGTACTTATACTATAAACTACACCATTACCGATAAGCTTGATGGCACGAAATCATCATCTGCCAATGCCGTGGTAACGGTAACCAATGGTACAATATTAGCGCAAAACGATTCTGGCACTCAAAATGCAACCACAGGCGGAACAGCAATTGCCAATATTTTAGCAAATGATACCTATAATGGTGTTGCAAATGTTGCTACAACTTCAAATGTTACCATTACAGAAAACACCAATAACAGCAATGGTAAAGTAACCTTAAATATTGCTACCGGAGTAGTGAGTGTTGCTGCCGGAACCCCTGTTGGCACTTATACGATCAATTACACCATTACCGATAAGCTTGATGGCACAAAATCATCATCTGCCAATTCCGTGGTAGCGGTAACCAATGGTACAATACTGGCGCAAAACGATTCTGGCACTCAAAATGCAACCACAGGCGGAACAGCAATTGCCAATATTTTAGCAAATGATACCTATAATGGTGTTGCAAATGCTGCTACTACTTCAAATGTTACCATTACAGAAAATACTAATAACAGCAATGGTAAGGTAACCTTAGATCCCTCAACAGGAATCGTAAGTGTTGCTGCCGGAACCCCGGTTGGTACTTATACTATAAACTATACCATTACCGATAAACTTGACGGAACAAAGTCATCATCTGCCAATGCAGTAGTAACTGTTACCAACGGAACTTTGCTGGCTAAAGATGATACAGGTACTTCCGGAACTTCTGGTGGAAATGCAGTTGCCAATATCTTAATCAACGATACTTATAATGGCGTAGATAATGCCGCAACCACTTCTTCTGTTACCATTAAGGAAATCACCAATAACAGCTCAGGAAAAGTTACCCTTAATTTAGCCTCCGGTTCGGTTGATGTGGCGGCAAATACACCAGCCGGCGTTTATGTGATTGAATATCAGATTATTGATAAATTAGATATCACCAAAACTTCAAATGCTAAAATTACCGTTACGATAAGCTCGGCGAATATCCTGGCTAAAAACGACAGTGGAAGCATTGGTGGTTTATTAGGTGGTGCGGCAATCAATAATGTATTGGTTAATGATGAAGTAAACGGAGGTCAGCAGGCTACCTTAAGCAACGTAAAACTAGAGCAGGTATCAACAGATAACATTAAGGTTAACCTCGATGTAACCACAGGTAAAATAAATGTAGATCCGAAAACCCCTGCCGGTACCTATACCATTAATTATAAAATTACCGATTTGCTCGATGCTTCTAAAGTATCGCAAGCGGTAGCTACCGTGCTGGTAAATGCACCTGTTATGGTTGCAAATGCAGATAATGGCAGCGTTAACGGATTTACAGGTGGTGTTGCATTAACAAATGTGCTGGCAAATGATACCTACGATGGTAATCCGGCCACTTTAAACGACGTTACTTTAGATTTTGTTTCTTCATCAGATCCGAAAATTAAATTAAATACCACCAATGGTAATGTAACTGTTGATCCAAATACCCCGGCAGGAACCTATACCTTAACTTATAAGATTACCGATAAACTTAACCCGGCTTTAAGTAAAACGACTGTGGTAACCATTATTATTGGTTTGCCAGCCCTGGTTGCAGTTGATGATTCAGGTACAATAAACGGTTTAACCGGCGGAACAGGCATTGCGAACGTATTATTGAACGATACCTACAATGGAAATACTGCTACGCTGAACGAGGTTTCGTTAGCACAGATTTCAACATCGAATGCAAATGTTCATTTAGATCCTGCAACCGGAAAAGTAATTGTAGATGCCAAAACACCTGCGGGAACTTATACTGTAGTTTATGAAATCACAGATCTTTTAAATCCTGCGCAGAAGAAAAGAGCAAATGCGGTGATAACGGTTGAAGCACCGGAAATGATTGCCAATGCCGATAATGGTACTGTAAACAGTTATACCGGAGGTGCCGCTGTAAACAATGTTTTAGCAAACGATAAATACAACGGAAATACAGCTACTTTAACAGATGTTACCTTAGCGCAGATTTCGACCTCAAATCCAAATGTTACTTTAGATATAACTACCGGAAAAGTAAATGTAGCACCTAATACACTTGCCGGAACTTATACGGTGGTATATCAGATTACTGATAAATTAAATCCAGCATTAACCAAACAGGCAACTGTAACCGTAACTGTTGAGCCTGCACCGATGATTGCCAATGATGATAACGGATCGGCTAACGGTTTAACTGGTGGGGTAGCAGTGGCCAATGTTTTAGCAAACGATACTTATAACGGAAGCACTGCAAATCTGAGCGAAGTTAATTTAACCCAGGTTTCAACTTCTGATCCAAAAGTTACCTTAAATACATCGACAGGTGAAGTGCTTGTTGCTGCAAATACTAAAGCCGGAACTTATACCCTGGTATATCGTATTGAGGATAAGGCAAATCTGGGTTTGTTTAAAAATGCAACTGTTACCGTTACCGTAAATGCACCTGTAATGGTTGCAAATCCTGATAATGGGACGGCAAACGGATATACTGGCGGTGTTGCTGTTTCAAATGTACTGGCAAACGATACTTACAATGGTGCTACTGCAACGGTATCGAATGTTAACCTTACCCAAATTTCTACTACTAACACTAACGTTACCTTAGATCCTGCTACCGGAGCAATTAATGTAACTGCCGGTACACCTGCCGGAACTTATACTGTAGTTTATCAGATTGAAGATAAATTAAACCCTGGTCAAACTAAACAGGCTAGTGTAACCGTAACCGTAACGGCTCCGGCTATTATTGCCAACAATGATAATGGTACAGCAAATGGATTTACAGGTGGTACTGCAGTAAACAATGTGTTGGCTAACGACTCATATGATGGCAGCACTGCTTTATTAAGCAATGTTAACCTGTTGCAGATTTCTACTTCAAATCCAAATGTTACATTAGATGCTGCAACAGGCAAGGTAAATGTAGCAGCCGGTACTGCTGCAGGGAACTATACCCTGGTTTACCAGATTCAGGATAAGGTGAATCCGGTTCCGTCACAAACCAAAACAGCTACAGTTGATGTTATTGTAACCAGTCCTGCTTTAGCGGCGAATGCCGATGCAGGAACCACTAACGGTTTTACAGGTGGCACTGCCATTAATAATGTGTTGGCAAACGATAATTATAACGGCGGACAGGCAACCTTAACCAATGTTACCTTAACCCAGTTATCTACTATAAATACTAAAGTTACCCTCGATCCGGCGACCGGAAAAGTAAACGTTGTTGCGGGCACTCAGGCCGGAACTTACACTGTGGTTTACCAAATTGAAGATAAATTAAACCCTGGTCAAACCAAAACCGCTAACGCTGTAGTTACGGTTACTGCACCGGATATGACGGCAAGCAACGATGCCGGAACTATAAATGGTGCCACAGGTGGTACTGCTTTAGCCAATGTTTTATTAAACGATACCTATAACGGCAATGTAGCTACCTTAAATGAAGTAACCTTATCGCAGGTTTCTACTTCAAATCCGAAAGTTACTTTAGATGTAACCACAGGAAAAGTAAATGTTGATCCGAATACACCGGGCGGTACTTATACCTTAACTTATCAGATTGCTGATAAACTGAACCCGGGTTCTACCAAAACGGCAACAGTCACCATTACGGTAGATGCACCGGCGCTTGTAGCCAATGATGATGCAGGTACTGCCAATGGTTTTACAGGTGGCCTGGCCATTGCAGATGTATTGGCCAACGATACTTATAATGGTAATCCGGCTACTTTGGCCCAGGTTACCCTATCGCAGGTTTCGACCACAAATGCCAATGTAACTTTAGATCCTGCTACAGGAAAAGTAAATGTTACAGCAAACACAGCGGCAGGTACTTATACCGTGGTTTACCAGATTTTGGATAAAGTAAATCCGGCTCAGGTTAAAACCGCCAATGCGGTGGTTACGGTTACCGCGCCACAAATGATTGCAAATGCTGATCCTGGCACGGCGAATGGTTTTACAGGTGGGGTAGCGGTTCCTAACGTTTTAGCGAATGATACTTATAACGGAACTCCGGTAACTTTAACCAATGTAACCTTAACACAGGTTTCTACCTCAAACGCAAATGTAACCTTAAATCCGGCTACCGGACAGGTAAATGTAGCAGCCAACACCCAGGCGGGTACTTATACCTTAGTATATCAGATTGAGGATAAATTAAATCCCGGTCAAAAAACAACGGCAACAGTAATCATTACTGTTACTGCACCTGCACTTGTGGCTACAGCAGATAATGGCTCGGTCAACGGTTTTACAGGTGGGGTAGCCGTTCCTAATGTTTTAGCGAACGATACTTACAATGGTAATCCGGCAACTTTAACAAATATTAATTTAACGCAGGTTTCTACTACCGATCCAAAAGTTACCTTAAATGTAACAACCGGTGAGGTTAATGTAGCACCAAATACAGCCGCAGGAACTTATACCTTGGTTTACCAGATTGAGGATAAATTAAATCCTGGTCAAACCAAAACGGCTAACGTAACAGTTACCGTAAATGCACCTGGTATTCTGGCGGTAAACGATTCGGGCTCTATTAATGGTTTCGCAGGCGGAACAGCTGTTAACAATGTGCTGGTTAACGATACCTACAATGGAACAACTCCAACACTTAATGAGGTTATTCTTTCACTTGTATCTACTTCAGATGCTAAAGTAACCTTAAATACGGCTACTGGAGCAGTTAACGTTGCGGCAAATACACCGGCAGGAACCTATAATTTGGTGTATCGCATTGCAGATAAGGTAAATCCAACCTTAACTTCAGATGCCACGGTATCGGTTACCGTTACTGCTCCGGCAATTGTTGCCAATGCAGATAACGGCTCGGTAAATGGTTATGTTGGTGGTGTAGCGGTGCCAAATGTATTGGTGAATGATACCTACAACGGTGCTCCGGCTACCTTAACCAATGTTATTTTAACGCAGGTATCAACCACAAATGCCAACGTTACCTTAGATCCGGCAACCGGAAAAGTTAACGTAGCACCGAATACTCCTGCAGATACTTATACACTGGTTTATCAGATTGAAGATAAATTAAACCCTGGACAAAAAACAACTGCCAATGTAGTTGTTACAGTTAATGCTCCTGTATTAACTGCAAATAACGATACAGGTTCGGCTAACGGATTTACAGGCGGGGTAGCAGTACCGAATGTACTATCGAATGATAGTTACAACGGCGATCCGGCTACCCTGACCAATATTACTTTAACCCAGGTTTCTACTACAAATGCTAATGTTAGCCTGGATGTAACTACCGGTGCAATTAACGTTGCACCAAATACAACCGCAGGTACTTATACTGTAGTTTACCAGATCGAGGATAAGTTAAATCCTGGGCAAACTAAACAGGCTTCGGTAACTGTTACCGTTGCTGCCCCTGCAATTGTTGCCACCAATGATGCCGGTTCAGCCAATGGCTATACCGGTGGGGTAGCTGTATCGAATGTACTATGGAATGATACTTATAACGGTGCCGCTGCAACTTTAACCAATGTTGCCTTAACACAGGTTTCTACCACAAATGCGAATGTAACGTTAGATTCGGCTACAGGTGTGGTTAATGTGTCTCCTAATACAACTGCCGGAACTTATACGGTGGTTTACCAGATCGAGGATAAATTAAATCCGGGCTTTAAAACTACAGCTAACGTTACTGTAACTGTTGATCCGATTGCATTGGTTGCAAATGCTGATGCCGGAACGGCCAACGGTTTCACAGGTGGAACAGCCGTAAACAACGTATTGGCTAACGATATGTACAATGGCGGTCAGGCAACTTTAACCAATGTTACCTTAACGCAGGTATCAACAACAAATGCAAATGTAACTTTAGATCCGGCTACAGGAAAAGTTAACGTCGCACCGAATACAACGGCCGGAACTTACACATTGGTTTACCAGATCGAGGATAAATTAAATCCTGGTCAAACCAAACAGGCAAGTGTTACCGTTACAGTTAATGCCCCTATAATGAACGCAAATGGTGATACCGGAACGGCTAATGGCTTCACCGGTGGAGTTGCGGTACCAAATGTACTTGCAAACGATACCTATAATGGCGTGAGTCCTGCAACTTTAAATAATGTAACCTTAACCCAGGTGTCGACAACTAATCCAGGTTTATCGCTTGATGTGATAACAGGTGCGGTTAATGTTGCGCCAAATACTCCGGCAGGAATTTATACTTTAGTTTACCAGATTGAGGATAAATTAAATCCGGGTCAAATTAAACAGGCCTCGGTAACCGTTACGGTTGCTGCACCGGCAATTGTTGCGGCAAATGATACTGGTTCGGCCAATGGTTATACCGGTGGAGTAGCCGTATCGAATGTAGTATGGAATGATACCTACAATGGGGCTCCGGCAACTTTAACTAATGTTGCCTTAACACAGGTTTCTACCACAAACGCGAATGTAACTTTAGATCCGGCTACAGGTGCAGTTAATGTGGCTCCTAATACAACTGCCGGAACTTATACGGTGGTTTACCAGATCGAGGATAAATTAAACCCTGGTTTAAAAACTACGGCTAATGTTACTGTAACTGTTGATCCGATTGTATTGGTTGCAAATGCTGATGCCGGTACAGCAAACGGTTTCACAGGCGGAACAGCCGTAAATAACGTTTTGGCAAACGATATGTACAATGGCGGTCAGGCAACTTTAACCAATGTTACCTTAACGCAGGTATCAACAACAAATGCAAATGTAACTTTAGATCCGGCTACAGGTTCAGTAAATGTGGCTACTAATACAACTGCCGGAACTTATACAGTGGTTTACCAGATCGAGGATAAATTAAATCCCGGTCAGACCAAACAGGCAAGTGTTACCGTTACGGTTAACGCCCCTGTAATGAATGCTAATGGTGATACCGGAACAGCCAATGGCTTTACCGGTGGAGTTGCGGTACCAAATGTACTGGCGAACGATACCTATAATGGCGTGAGTCCTGCAACTTTAACCAATGTTACCTTAACCCAGGTTTCGGTTACTAATCCAGGTTTATCATTAGATATAACCACTGGTGCAGTTAACGTTGCGCCAAATACTCCGGCAGGAATTTATACTTTAGTTTACCAGATCGAGGATAAATTAAATCCTGGTTTAACCAAACAGGCTTCGGTAACCATTACGGTTGCTGCACCTGCAATTGTTGCCGTGAATGATGCAGGCGCAATTAATGGAATATCAGGCGGAACAGCAATAGCAGATGTACTGGCAAACGATAACTACGATGGCAATACCGCAACACTGGCGAATGTTACTTTAAGTCAGATTTCTACTTCAAATCCGGGTGTAACTTTAGATGTTGCTACCGGAAAAGTAAATGTAGCCGCTGGCACACCGGAAGCTGCTTATACGCTGGTTTATCAGATCGAAGACAAGTTAAATCCAGGCAAAACCGCTCAGGCAACTGTAACCATCACGGTAACTGCTGCACCAATGCTGGCGGTTGATGATAACGGTACCGAAAATGGTTTCGAAGGTGGGGTAGCCGTGTCAAATGTATTAACCAACGATTTATTCAATAACGCCCCTGCTACATTGGCTGGAGTATATTTAACTGAAATATCTACAGATAATCCAAAAGTGAAATTAAATGTAGGTAATGGCGAGGTTTACGTTCAGCCAGGTACTACGGCAGGCGTTTACAAAGTGGTTTATATCATTACCGATCGTATTAACACCACAGAAGTAAAACAGGCAACAGTTACCGTTACTGTTACTGCACCAGCAATAGTTGCCAATACAGATAACGGGCAGGTAAATGGTGTAACTGGTGGTAATGCCATTGCAAACGTGCTGGCTAACGATAGCTATAATGGCGCAGCAGCTACTTTAACTACGGTTAACCTGAAACAGATTTCATCAGATTATGCTGCTAATGTAAATTTAGATCCGGCTACTGGTCAGGTAAATGTTTCGGCAGGTGCCAAAGCTGGGACTTACCACGTGGTTTACGAGATTGAAGACAAGTTAAACCCGGGCTTAACTACACAGGCAACTGCTACTGTTGTGGTAGATGCCCCTGTGATGGTAGCCAACACTGATGCCGGTTCGGCAAACGGATTTACCGGAGGCGTAGCGGTTCCAGATGTACTGGCGAATGATTCGTACAATGGTTCTCCGGCAAGCTTAGCTAATGTAAACCTGAGTCAGTTATCAACTACTGATCCGAATGTTACTTTAGATCCAGCAACCGGGGCAATAAATATAGCTCCGAATACCAAAGCAGGTACTTATACTATTGAGTACAGAATCGAGGATAAATTAAATCCGGGTTCATTCCAAACCGGAACAGTAACCATAACGGTTAGTGCGCCTGTACTGGTTGCGAATAATGATAGCGGCTCAGCAAATGGTTTTACAGGTGGAGCAGCCATTGCTAACGTATTGGCGAACGATACTTATAATGGTACTGCTGCAACTTTGGCCAATGTTAAACTGGCACAATCAGCAACCGATAATCCGAATGTTACTTTAAATATTGCTACGGGTACTGTAAATGTAGCTCCAGGCACTAAAGCCGGAACCTACACGGTAACTTATAGCATCGAAGATTTATTAAACCCTGGATCAATCAAAACTGCAGTAGCTACAGTTACCGTAACTGCACCGGCATTAATTGCTAATGATGACAACGGGCAGGTAAACGGCGTAACAGGTGGCAATGCCATTGCAAACGTGCTGGCTAACGATAGTTACAACGGCGCAGCAGCAACTTTAACTACGGTTAACCTGAAACAGATTTCATCTGATTACGCGGCCAATGTAAACTTAGATCCGGCTACTGGTCAGGTTAATGTTTCGGCAGGTGCCAAAGCAGGAACTTACCATGTGGTTTATGAGATTGAAGATAAGCTTAACCCAGGTTTAACCAAACAGGCTACTGCTACCGTTGTGGTAGATGCTCCTGTAATGGTAGCCAACACTGATGCAGGTTCGGCGAACGGATTTACCGGAGGTGTAGCGGTTCCAGATGTACTGGCAAACGATTCCTACAATGGTTCTCCGGCAACTTTAGCTAATGTAAACCTGAGTCAGTTATCAACTACTGATCCGAATGTTACCTTAGATCCAACAACCGGGGCAATAAATGTAGCTCCGGATACAAAGGCTGGTACTTACACTGTTGAGTACAGAATTGAGGATAAGCTAAACCCTGGTTCGTTCCAAACGGGAACAGTAACCATTACGGTTAGTGCCCCTGCAATGGTGGCCAATAACGATATAGGTTCAGCAAATGGTTTTACAGGAGGAGCAGCCATCGCTAACGTATTGGCAAACGATACTTACAATGGTGCTGCTGCAACTTTAACAAATATTAAACTGGCGCAGGCATCAACTGATAATCCTAATGTTACTTTAGATATCACAACAGGTACTGTAAATGTAGCTCCGGGCACCCAGGCTGGTAACTACACGGTAACCTATACTATCGAAGATCTTTTAAATCCGGGATCGACCAAAACTGCAGTGGCTACAGTTACCGTAACTGCACCTGCAATGGTTGCAAATGGCGACAATGGATCGGCAAATGGTTTAACAGGTGGCACGGCCATATCAAATGTACTGGCAAACGATACCTATAATGGTATTGCTGCAACTGCTGCGAATGTTAAATTAACGCAGGTTTCAACAGATAATGTCAATGTAACACTAGATCCGGCAACGGGTGCTGTAAACGTAGCACCAAACACACCAGCCGGAACTTATACAGTGGTTTACCAGATTGAGGATATCCTGAACCCTGGCTTAACCAAAACTGCAAATGCGGTGATAATTGTAACGGCTCCGGTAATGGTTGCAAATGCAGATAACGGTACCATAAATGGAGTAACCGGTGGAGTAGTGGTTACAAACGTACTCGCTAACGATACCTATAATGGTAATCCTGCTACTTTAGCAGATGTTACCTTAACACAGGTATCAACTACAAACGGAAACGTTACCTTAGATCCGGCAACCGGATCGGTAAATGTACTTCCAAATACACCAGCCGGAACCTACACTGTGGTTTACCAGATCGAGGATAAATTAAACCCTGGTAAAACCGTAACTGCAAGTATAACCGTAACGGTTGCTGCACCGGCATTGGCTGCAAATGCTGATTCAGGAACGGCAAATGGTTACAGTGGTGGTACAGCAGTAAGCAATGTACTGGCCAACGATACTTACAACGGTGGTCCGGCGACTTTGGCAAATGTTACTTTAACACAATTATCAACTTCAAATGCCAGCGTGAGCTTGGATCCGGCAACCGGACAGGTTAATGTTGCACCAAATACTCCTGCCGGAACCTATACTGTGGTTTATCAGATTGAGGATAAATTAAATCCTGGTCAAACTAAACAGGCAACAGTAACCATTGAGGTAACTGCACCGGCAATTGTTGCAAATGCAAACACAGGTACAGTTAACGGTTTAACAGGTGGTACCGCATTGAGTAATGTATTGGCTAACGATACTTACAATGGTGCACCGGCAACTCTTGCTCAGGTAACCTTAACACAGGTATCAACTTCGAATGCTAATGTAACCTTAAATGTTACTACAGGATCGGTTAATGTTGCGCCAAATACGCCTGCTGGTACTTACACCCTGGTTTATAGAATTGAAGATAAATTAAACCCTGGTGAGTTTGCAGATGCAACCGTAACCATTATTGTAACAGGTCCTGAACTGATTGCAACCAGCGATTCTGGCACCGCAAATGCAGTTACAGGTGGTACAGCTGTAGCAAACGTACTGGCAAATGATACCTATAATGGTAACCCGGCTACATTAGCTAACGTTAATTTAACACAGGTAGCTACCTCTAACCCGAATGTTACCCTTGATGTAACCACAGGAAAAGTGATCGTAACGCCAAATACCCCGGTAGGAACCTATACCGTTACTTATCAGATTGAAGATAGGCTGAACCCTGGTCAAACCAAAACCACCAGCGTAACCATTACGGTAACTTCTGGTATTATTTTGGCCAATGATGACAGCGGAACGGCAAACGGATTTACAGGTGGGGTAGCAGTGGCTAATATCTTAAGCAACGATACCTACAATAATGGTACTGCTGCAACCCTTGCAGGTGTAACCATTACGCAGTTATCAACCAGCAATGCAAACATTAATATTAATCCGGCAGATGGAAGTGTTAATGTAGCTGCGGGTACATTGCCTGGAACCTATACTTTACAGTATAAAATAACTGATAAGTTGGATCCGGCACAATCATCAACGGCTATCGTAACAGTAGTTATTCCGAACTGGATTACTGATCTCTCGGTAAGTAAAGTGGCCAATAAAACTTCGGTAGAAAACAATGGAACAATCAGCTATACCATTACCATCACCAACAACGGACCAGCAACGGTTCTGGCTGGAAAAGCGATCGGTATAACAGAGAGTCTTCCGGCAGGATTGGAAAATGTAACTTATACAGCAACTGGCGGTACATATAGTGCAACCGCAGGCACATTTACTTTAGCTGCAGATTTAACTGCAGGTCAATCGGTAACGCTCGTGGTAAATGGAAGTGTAAATGCAACCTTTACCGGAACGTTAACCAATCAGGTAACTGTAGCTGCGGCAACAGGCACCAATGATCCTGATCAGGCAAACAATTCGGCAACCGTGAGTACACCAGTGTTAAAAGGCGGAATAGCTTTAGTGAAAACAGGGGCGATTTCTGCTGACGGAAACAGTATTACCTATACGTTTACCGTATTCAATACCGGTACTACTGATTTAAATACCATTGTATTAACCGATGCTAAGCTAGGCTTAAATAAAACAATAGCCGGACCATTGGCAGCTGGTCAGAGTTTAACCGATACAGAAGTATATACCTTAACCCAGGCAGATAAAGATGCCGGTTCGGTAACCAACTCTGCTTCATTAAGCGCTAAAACCCCATCAGGAAATACAATAAACGATGTTTCGGGTACTGATAAAACCAATGATACCCCAACGGTTACTTCGTTAACGCCATTGCCGGCATTTACCTTTACCAAGGTAGTTGCAGGTACGGTGCCAACAAATGCAGGAGGTACATTAACCTATAACCTGGTGGTAACCAATACTGGTAATGTAACCCTAAGCAATATTGTGGTAACTGATGCCAATGCAACTGTTAGCGGTTCGCCGGTTGCAACACTTGCTTCGGGTGCAACAGTAACTTTAACAGCAACGCATGTATTAACTCAGGCCGATGTTAATGCAGGTAGTATAACCAACCAGGCCAGTGCAACGGCGAAAGATCCAAATGGCAACAACGTGACCAAGGTATCTGACGATCCGAATACCACCACACCAAATGATGCAACGATAACGCCACTGGCTCCATCACCATCATTTACCTTTACCAAGGTAGTTTCAGGTACGGTGCCAACAAGTGCAGGAGCTACATTAACGTACAACCTGGTGGTAACCAATACTGGTAATGTAACCCTAAGCAATATTTTGGTAACTGATGCCAATGCAACTGTAAACGGATCGCCGGTTGCAACACTTGCTCCGGGTGCAACGGTAACTTTAACGGCGACCCATGTATTAACTCAGGCAGATGTTAATGCAGGTAGTGTAACCAACCAGGCCAGTGCAACGGCGAAAGATCCAAATGGTAACAACGTGACCAAAGTATCTGACGATCCGAATACCACTGCGCCAAATGATGCAACTGTTACGTCGTTAACGCCATCGCCGGCCTTTACCTTTACCAAAGTGGCTTCTGGCACGGTTCCGACAGTCGTAGGTGGTACGTTGAATTACAACTTAACTGTAACCAATACCGGTAATGTTACCTTAACAAATATTTTGGTAACCGATGCCAATGCAACCGTAAGCGGATCGCCGGTTGCAACACTTGCTCCGGGTGCAACGGTAACTTTAACGGCAACGCATGTATTAACTCAGGCCGATATTAATGCAGGTAGTGTAACCAACCAGGCCAGTGCAACGGCGAAAGATCCGCAAGGAAACAACGTGACCAAAGTATCTGACGATCCGAATACCACTGCGCCAAATGATGCTACGGTTACATCAATCACTGCAAATGCATCAATGAGCCTGACCAAAGTAGCCACCAACAGCGTAAGCAAAGTTGGCGATGTGATCAATTACAGCATCGTGGTAACCAATACGGGTAATGTAACCTTAACAAATGTTGCGGTAACCGATGCAGGGGCAGATGCAGGGTCAATCACTCCTGCAGGCATTGTCAGCTTATTACCAGGTGCAAGTGTAACCGTAACCGCTAAACACACCGTTACTTTAACCGAGGTGAATGCAGGTTCGTTTACCAACCAGGCTTCAGC
>NZ_JBQEPB010000016.1:0-24187 GCF_052045455.1 Pedobacter sp. 22226
GTTCCCGCAGATAGCGTTGATTTCTGTAGAGGCAATTTTCCATCGACCCTTTTCCATCTTCCGTCATCCATTTTACATCTTTCATCATACCTCTATCCCTGGTTATATAGCCCTGATGGAAGCGATATCCCTTTTGGGCAAGATGGATTGCTTATGTTAGAATGATTTCCCAAAAGGATTTAGCGTACAGCAGGACGGAACCCAACCTAAATGCACAGAAACCTGCGCTCCAAAAAAATATACTAAATTCAGTTATATCAATATTTAGCGTATAATGCTGATATGTTCTCACGGATTAAGCAGATCGCTTCCGAAAACTTTGCGTCTTACATCATCCATTTTCCATCTTGCATCAGCTCATCCCCCTTGTTAAAAAATGTAAAATCTTACGTCCTCAAGGTAATAAAACCGTATTATTGTAGCATTACGTACATAATGCTATGATGAACGCTAACCTGAAGAAATTAACTTTTCTTGTTTTTATTTTCTGCATAAGCCTGAGTGCTTTTGCCCAGAATAAAAATGTGCAACTCCCTGCCAATTGGTTTAATTTAGACTTACTGGAGAATGGATATTTTGGTATCAGTACCGAAAAGGCTTATCGTGAGCTATTAAAAGAAAAAAAGCCTAAACAGAACATTATTGTAGCTGTAATTGATGGGGGAGTAGATACCAATCATCCCGATTTACAACGTATTTTATGGACGAATAAAAAGGAAATACCTGGTAATGGAATTGATGATGATGGCAATGGTTATATAGATGATATACACGGATGGAATTTCATCGGATCTAAAAAGGGAAATCTGGAATTTGATAATTTAGAACTGGTGAGGTTATTAAGGATTTACAGGCCAAAATACCAGTCTACCACTAATTTAACCCCTTTAGATAGTACGCAAAAAGAAGAGTTTAGGTTGTATAAAAAAATGGTGGGCGATTTTGGTAAGAAATACGAAGATGCCAGCAATACATTTGCTTTCCTCATTGCCATTAATAAAGTTTTAGATTCTGTAGCTAAAATTAATAAAAAGGAAATGCCAACGCTTGAGGATATTGACCGCTATAAAGCTGATGATGATACGGAAGAACAGGTGAAAACCATTATCAGAAAAGGTTCTAAAGAGGATGGTGGTTTTGATAAATTTTACAAAAGTATAAAAGAAGGGTACAAGCAATATGATGCCATGCTGAAATATAACCTGAATCCTAAATATGATATGCGGGCCGAATTGGTAGGGGATGATTACAGCAATTCTTACCAGAAAGATTATGGAAATAACGATGTGAAAGGACCGGATGCTTTCCATGGTACACATGTATCGGGCATTATCGGTGCCGACCGTACAAATTCAATTGGTATATCAGGCGTAGCCAATAACGTCAGTATCATGGCCATTAGGGTTGTGCCTACCGGTGATGAACGCGACAAAGATGTAGCCAATGGCATCCGTTATGCTGTTGATAATGGTGCAAAGGTAATTAACATGAGTTTTGGTAAGAGCTATAAATGGGATAAGAAAGCTGTAGATTCTGCAGTTAAATACGCTGAGAGCAAAGGTGTATTATTGATACATGCAGCTGGAAATGATAACCAGAACAATGATCTGGAAGAAAATTACCCGAACAAGTTTTTTGATAGCAAAGAAGCTGAAGTTTATAAAGAAGCCAACAAAAAGCCAGCGAAACCAGATTTTACTCCCCCCCGCCCAATGGGACAGAATAACGGAATGGGAATGCGGCCTCCTTTCGAACGATCAGCATTGGTTAAACCCATCGTAATAGATTCGGCAAAATTTGCCCTTCCGCATGCCAGTAATTGGATCGAGGTGGGCGCAAGTGCATACAAAGATGATGATAACCTGAAAGCCGATTTCTCTAATTATGGCAAATATAGCGTTGATGTTTTTGCACCTGGATTTTTAATTAAATCGACAGTGCCCGATAATAAATATGAAGAAGCGGATGGAACAAGTATGGCCTCACCTGTTGTTGCTGGTTTAGCCGGTTTAATTTTAAGCTATTATCCACAGTTAAAACCTGCTCAGGTAAGGGAAATTATTATGAAATCAGTTTCGAAAGTAGCCCACAAAGTGAAGTACAAAAATGAAAAAGGTGAAAATGTTCGGGTACTTTTTAGCGAAATATGTGTGAGCGGAGGCATCGTTAACGCTTATAATGCACTAAAATTAGCAGAGACGTATAAATAAAGTAGATTTTTAGTTTTTTGGAGCGCAGGGCCATTACAGCTATTTAGGTTTGTTCCCGTGCTGCGCTGTATCCCTTTGCTGCGCTTTCGGGGATGCCGCTTCGCCCGGGGCTAAATACTCCTGTAACTGCCCCGAATACCAAACGTTCAAATATTTTTCTTAAAAAACTACCGGGGCAGGTTTTTAATAAACTCCTGAAAAGTTCCGAAGGGATAGTTTTTCGCTTTCATCCACGAAATAAGTGCTTCCATACGTTCGATCATTTTTATTCCAGTATTTTTCCTCACATAACCCGGGAAACCAAAACGTTCAAAATCGTTCAGATCAGTAAATTCCCAGGGGTGAAAATAAATATTCAGGTATTTATCCTTTTTGTAGGTCCAGCTGGCCAATGTTTTGTAAATGCTGAGTGGTAAGTTATGAAATGACAACCAAAATAAAGGGAAACGTATTAACGGACTTACCGATGCCGGGATCTGCAATACATTATCTTTAACAAAATGCGTTCTCGAAATATTAAAATTATTGTACCTTCCGGGCAAATAGGTGGGGTTTATTGAGGTGTTATAAGCATATCCGGCTTTTTCTATTTCTTTTTCATCAACAGGCATCATCCTCGCCATGCGGTAACCTGTAATTTCTTTCCCGGAAAGTTCTTCGAGTTTAAGTTTGGATTGAAGCAGGTGTTCGGGTTTAAAATCTGAATGATAATAACCGTGCGAAGCCAGTTCATGTCCTGTTTCTGTAATCCGTTTAATCAGGTCGGGGATATTTTCGGCAAAAGTAACGGTGCAAAAAAAAGTGGCTTTTACTTTATATTGATCTAAAATATCTAAAATGGCGATGGTACCCACTCTCGAAATGGCAATCTGATCTTCAAATGAAATATCTTTTCCATATTCAAAAGGCATATCAAATTCTTCGATATCAAAACTTAACAGTACCATTTATTTTTGGTGAATATTAGTTGAACGGATAATATAATTAGGACGGTTTTTAGACTGCATGAACATTTTACCAACGTAAATCCCAATTATGCCTAAAATAATAAGCTGCAGTCCGCCAAAAAAGACAATGGTCATAATTACCGATGCCCAGCCAGAAACTTCTACATGGTTTACAAAAGCATAAATAATGTAAGGGATATACAGTACTGATGCAAATGAAAGAATAAAGCCCAGATAAACAGCAGAATATAGTGGTTTTATACTAAACGAAGTTACGCCATGTAAGGCTAACCTTAGCATTTTTTTAATGGTGTATTTGCTTTGTCCCGAGAAACGTGCAGCAGGATTATACCTGATTGCAAACTGTTTAAAGCCCAGCCATTTTACCAAACCGCGTAAAAAAGGCTCATTTTCGTGGAAATTCCTGAAAACACTCACCACTTTTTGATCAAGCAAACGAAAATCAGCTGCGCCAGGTTCTAAATCAATATCAGATAACCAGTTTAAGGTTTTATAAAACAGGTTTGAGGAGCTTCTCTTGCCTTTTGACAGGTTTTTATCTTCTTCCCTTATGGTATAAACCACTTCAAATCCTTCCTGCCATTTCTGTAGCATTTGGGGGATCAGTTCTGGCGGATGCTGCATATCGCAATCCATAGAAATTACACAATCGCCGAAAGCATGATCCATACCGGCTTTTACCGCCAGTTGGTGACCGAAATTTTTCGAAAATTCGAGAAAGAAAATATTATCAGCCGTTGCCGCATAATCCTTAATTTTTTCGAGGGTATAATCGGCGCTTCCATCATCCACCAGGATAATTTCGTAACGGTAATCGATCAACGAAAAAACATTTTTAATACTTTCGGCAATTACGAAAATATTATCGGCTTCATTGTAGGCAGGGATTACTATAGAAACTAATTTATTCATTAATCGGCAATCTGATAAGATTTAAAATCTTCTTTCATCATTTGGTATATTATGGTTAGCCAAATAATTACGCAAGGTAGGGCTTTAAGCGAATATAGACGAATAAATTCTTTAACAGCCCGGGGAAAAATATCGGTTGGTGATAAGCTGGTTAATACAAAAGCAAAAATAAATAAGGCAGTTATCCATCCTTTTTTGGGGTTTTGCTGCACCATAAACCAAACGGCTACACCTGCAAAAGCAATAATATAAGTTGGCGATTCTGACCCGCTGCTGAAAATTACGGTGAAAATCAATGTCGAGGCCAGTAGCATTAACCTAAAACCCAAATATTTGTATTGGTTAATGCGGGTATATGGCAAACCAAACAAGATTAAACCTCCCAATAAAAACGGCATGTTCGGGATGTTGATATTACCTGTTGTCCTTCTAACCATGCCCATTAAAGAAATATCCTGAAAAGAAGTTAGAGAGGCATTCAGCTCATTTTTATGTGCCAAAGAATGGTACCAATCGCTGTATGATTGTATGACAAATGCCGGCGACGAAATCGCCATGGGCAAAGCAAACAACAAAGCAAATGCAATAAAACAGCCTAAAATGAATTTTAACTTGTTTTTGGTGAAAAAGAAAAAGGCTAATCCAACTATCCCGTAAAGTTTTACCAATGTACCAAAGGCAATAAAAAAGGCAGATTGTATTTCCTTTTTTTTGATCAGGTAAGAAAAACTGAGTAATATAATTCCGGTTAAGGCAATGTTGAACTGAAAACTAAAAAGTGCCGTTAATGCCTCATGCGCGCAGATCCAGGCGATAATTGTCCTTTTTTTAAGCGATATAGGTAAGCTGTATATTCCCCAAAGCAATATACATACATTGGCAATATTCCATAATATACAGCCTAAACCGTCGGGTAACAGGGCAAATGGTGCAATAAAAACCGAAAACACCGGTCCGTAATGGTTACTGTCTAAATATTCGGGATAATTGCTGTATAAATTCTGGAGATCTGCGGTATGCCAGTACACATATTTAAAGATCAGGTAATTATTGTACGAATGATGATGATATTGCTTAAAACCGGCAACAACAGCCAGCAGAAGATAAATGGCAATAACACATTCCTTTTTTAAAAGAAATGTGAATACTTTGTTTAAACCGGCGTTTTTCGAAATGTTCATTATGATTAGTGCCGCTAATATAACTATTTTAACAGCTTGCTTAATGATCTATTCCTTTTTGGGATTTGTTTTTCTAAGAGATGATAAAAATTGAATAAGGGAGGATTAAAACTTCTCGCCGGTTGTTAAATCAGCAAGGCTGAAGTTTTTAAAAGAACCTATACCTGCAAAAACAACTTTGAAACCCATTAACTTTCCAATTGGGGTACGATATTTCGTTTTAAAGATTTCCCTGCCGTTTATAAACAGGATTACCTGTTGTTTTTCTACCCTCAGTTTAACCTGGCCACCATTGGTGAGGTCATGTCCAAATTCTCTTAAATCATCTTTTTGACCTGTTTTTTTAACTTCCGAAAACTTGTATGAACCCCAAACCGTACACTCAGGTTTGATGATACTCAGAAAATGTTTATCTCGTTCTCCATAGAAAACAAGATCTACCTGAGAGCAGCGTACCCCTGGTCTTTCGGCAGAAGTAGTAATACCGGCATTGAACTCGAAATTATCGGCACTGATTTGTGTGGGTTTAACATTGGCGAACGACACAAAAAATGTTTTACTCGTATCAACACCTGCATCCAGCGCATCTCTGCTGGTTACGTGATAATCATGCATTGTAGAAAGCCTTTTTAATATCGGATAAACCCTCGTCGAATCATTTTGCATGGTTGCAATAATATCCCAACCTTTGCTTTGCAGGTACACATAAGCTGTATCTATAATGGTATTTTTATAGTATAATAAAGGGAAATACCTTCCCGGGGTTTCGTAATAATGATTTGCTGTACTGTCGCTAAAATTCGATTGCTTTAACCTGCCGTCTCCAAAATCAATCACAAAATTGCTTAATTCATCAGATAGTTTTCCTTTTACACCAAGCTTAAAAATAGCAGAGTGCGGGCTTTTCCCTTCCGGATTTAAACAGACCAGCTTTACATTGCGAACTTCATCATTTTTAAAAAAATAGTAAACACCGGTAGATACGGCTATGATAAAAAAAGCAAATATGAAATAAAGGGTATAATTAGGCTTTGGTTTTACAGGTATTGATGGTGCAGCATGAACTGTACTGTTTTCCCTTTCGGTTACCGGGTGTAAAAGTTCAAATTCGTACCAGTCCCTAAAACCGATAAATTGTGCAAGGGCATCTCTCGTTGCTTTTTGCGGGTAATAACGTGTAGGTTTTTTCAGTTTTCCGAAAATACGTTTTAATGTATTTTCACTTAAATGCACTTTGGTTTTCCGGTGCAGTAAACCACTGAGTTTGATGTAATCGCTATTCTTCCATTCCGAAATGCTTTTTTCACCGATCTGAAGTGCTACTTTTTTACAACAGATATCCAGCTGTTTAAAAAAAACAGAATTTTCAGCCTGTACAAATTCACTATTCATTCGGTTTAAGTGGGTGATTATTAGCTTGTTGTCTTGTTAATAATATTGATAAACATTTGTATAAATGGTTATCGTTTTGGGACTTGAATCATTGCCTAAGTTTATCATAGCAAATGAAGGTAAAAAGTTTCTTCGCTGCAAAACAAACTATTTTTTATAAAACTAACCAAATTTAATGAAAAGAAAACTACTCTTAATGGTGTTCTTCTTGTGCAGTTGTTACGCACTAAAGGCACAAACCAGATCGGTTACCGGGAAGGTGATTGATGCAGGTAACAAAGAAAGCCTGATTGGTGTTACCATTAGTATTCCGGGTACAAAAACGGGTACCACAACCGATGCCAGCGGTCTTTTTAGTTTAAATCTTCCAACCGGTACCGATAAACTTTTGGTTACATATATCGGTTATCAGGAACAAATGGTTTCGATAACCGGCACAAACCTGACCATTAGTTTGGCTGCCGATACCAAAAATCTTAACGATGTGGTAGTGGTGGGTTACGGTACCCAGAAAAAGAAAGATTTAACGGGCGCAATTTCTACCATCAGTGCCGAGGATATTACCGGAAGGCAAACCGCTCAGATTTCAGAGTCGTTACAGGGAGCCGTTCCGGGTGTATCGGTAACGCGAAGTAGTGCGGCACCAGGTGCGGGGGCAACAGTGCAGATCAGGGGCGTAACCACCTTAAACTCAAATGCACCTTTGGTAGTGGTTGATGGGATACCTGTAAGCAGTATGGATCTGGTGAACCCAAATGATGTAGAATCGTTCAGTGTGTTAAAAGACGCTTCTTCCGCATCCATTTACGGATCAAGAGGTGCCGCTGGTGTAATTTTGATTACCACCAAGCGCGGCAAGAACGGAGCTTCAAACCTTGATTATAATTTTGAGTACGCCCTGCAAAAACCTACAGCCTTGCCTGCTTATGTAAATTCTCCTACCTACATGCGGTATTTTAACGAGCAGGCCACTAACGATGGGTCGGCAACCGGACCCTACGCAAATGACTACATTGTAAACTTTGATGCGCGCAGGGCCGCAACGCCAGATCTGTTCCCTTTTGGAAATACCGATTGGCAAAGCCTGATTTTAACCAGAGATTACGCCCCAAGGCAGGAGCATAACCTGAGTTTTACTTCGGGTACCGAAAAGTTAAAAACCAAAGCTTCTTTCGGTTACCAGGATATTGGCGCTTTTTACAATAACTACAATTACGAACGTTACCAGTTTAGGGTAAACAACGATATTAAACTCAGTGATAAATTCAATGCTAATGTCGATTTATCGTTCAGGCGTTTAAATAACCTTTCGCTGGTAAATAACCCATTTAGCGGGCAGAGTCCGATTTACGAAGCGAGGTTAATGCCGCCTATTTATGCTGCTACTTATACCAATGGGGCTTATGCCATTGCAAAAGACGGGCGAAACCCGCTGGCCCAGTTAAATGAAGGTGGAACCACAACAGGGGCTTCTAACCAGTTACAAGGCCGGTTGGCTTTAAATTTTAAACCCATTAAAGATTTAACCTTAACGGCGCAGGTTGCACCTACCTTCGATTTTGACAAGAGTAAAGCCTTTTCGAAAAAAATTACCTACACCAATGCTGATGGTACATCAAGTGCTGCTACCAATACTGCTTTAACCACTTTAAGGGAATCACGTAACGAAACTTACCAGTTAAACAGTCAGTTTTTAGCTAATTACACCAAAAGTTTTAACAATAAGCACAATTTTAGTGCGCTGGCAGGTTTCGAGAGCATTTACTTTAATTACGAAACATTGGGTGCAGGCAGGGATGGATTTGCCTTAACGGATTATCCCTATTTAAGTGTGGGCTCACAGCTTTTGAGGGATAACTTAAGCGATGCTGGGCAAGAAAGCCTTCAATCATTTTTCGGCAGGTTAACCTACGATTTTATGGGTAAATATTATATCCAGGCCAATTTAAGGTACGATCAGTCCTCACGTTTTGCTCCCGGATTCCGTGGTGCATCTTACCCTTCTTTTTCGGCCGGATGGAACATTTCGGAAGAAAACTTTATGAAAAATGTAAAGTGGGTAAGCTTTCTTAAATTAAGGGCTTCGTACGGAACTGTAGGTAATCAACGGATTACTAACCCATATAAACAAAATATACCTAGTTTTTATCCTCAACAAGATTTGCCTCAGAATTATTATCCTTCTCAGGCATCTATCGATCTGTCCAATACCGCACTGTTTTATCAGAACGGCGTATTGGTGCCCTTAACAACTGCGGCCCAAACCATTTATGCCATTAGGGATATCAGATGGGAAACCACAAAATCATCCGATATCGGTATCGATGCCGCTTTCTTAAATAACCGCTTAAGTATTACTGCAGATTATTATAAAAAGAGTACCAAAGATATATTGCTTTCTCTGGATATCCCCTATAATCTGGGTTACGACAGGCCGACTCAAAATGCAGGAATTTTAGATGTATATGGATGGGAACTTGGTTTAAACTGGAAAGATAAAATTGGCGATTTTACTTATAGCGCAGGTTTTAACATTGCCGATGCCAAAAGCAAGATCAATAATATGAATGGTACCCGCCAGGAAATCAACAGTCAGCAGGTAAATATGGAAGGCAGCCAGTTTAACGAATGGTATGGCTATTTATCAACAGGAATTTACCAAAATGTAGCCGCTGCAAACGGGGCCGCTAAAACCAGCTCGGCCATTACCGCTGGCGATATCGGTTATGTTGACCTCGATCATAATGGGATTATCAATGCTGATGATCGTGTTCTGCTGGGTGGCTCTCTGCCACGGTACCAATATGGAGGCAATATCAATATCGGTTATAAGGGATTCGATTTTAGTATGGCCTTCCAGGGTGTGGGCAAAAGATTAAGCCGCTTGAATAATGATGTGGTAAGGCCTTTCCAGGAGCAGTTCGGTAATTTTCCGACCTTGCTCGATGGCAATTTCTGGAGTAAAACAAATGGTGCAGAACAAAATCTTGCAGCACAGTATCCAAGGTTATCAAACACCAGCAGCACAAACAATTATGCCAGTTCCGATTTCTGGTTGATAGACGGATCATATTTCAGGTTAAAGAATGCCACGCTGGGTTACACCTTTAGTAAACAGGCGTTATTAAAAAAAATCGGCCTGCAGTCTATCCGGATTTATGTTGCCGCAAATGATTTCCTCACCAGCAGTAAATTTCCGAAATATGCCGATCCCGAATCTGGAAATGCCAGTTATCCCATCGTTACCACCTTTTTGGGCGGAGTTGCAGTTAAGTTTTAACGGTTCAAAATATTATAAAATGAAAAAGTTATTCATCATATCTATCCTGGCTTTCTGCGGATTTTCTTGTAAAAAGCTTGATTTAAACCCCTTATCAAGTCCCGGTTCTGATAATTTTTATTCAAACCAGAACGAACTGGAGCTCGCTGTAAACGATTTGTACCGTTTGGATTTCTGGACGCCGGTTAAAGAAAGCACTGGCGCCTGGGAAGAATTCTTTTCCGATAATTGTTTTTACCGCGGTGGCTCAGGCGGTAATCCGGTAATTGCCGGCAGTTTATCCTCAACAGATGGTAATGTGCAAACCTTTTATCAAAATTGTTATAAGGCAATTGCCCGCGCCAATACTTTTTTAGAAAGTAAAGACCGTGCCGCATCCAATACACCATTAGCCGTTATAACCAGGCTTGAAGCCGAAATGCGTTTAATAAGGGCTTACCAATACACCAAATTGATTACCCATTTTTGGGATGTGCCGCTCATTTTAAAAACGCAGACCATAGAAGAAGCGAGCAATGTTGGTAAAACCACAAAAGCGGATATTTACAGCTTTTTAAAGACAGAATATGATTTTGCTGCACAAAACCTGCCTCAAAGTTATGGCGCAGCAGTAAAGAGATTAACCAAAGGTGCCGCCCTGGCTTTAAAAGCGAGAACAGCCTTATACATGGGCGATTGGGAAACGGCAAGAACAGCTTCTTTAGCGGTAATGGAATTAAACGGTGCAGGCGCTTATACTTTAAACACTTCTTACGCTGCATTATTTCAAAGGGCTGGGGAACAAAGTGCCGAAATTATTTTAAGCATCCCGCGCGATCAGACCCAAAAGGTATCAAGTGTACCCGATGATATTTTAACCCGTAATGCAGGTGGATTTGCCGCTACCATGCCAACCCGCGAGCTGGTTGATGCTTACGAATGTACTGATGGTAAACCAATTGATGAATCTCCCTTGTACAATCCATTAAAACCATTTGATAACCGAGATCCACGTTTGGCAGCCACAGTGGTGCCTTTTGATAGCTATTGGCTGGGCTATAATTTTAATCCGCATCCGGATTCAACACAGGTTTGGAGCAATAAGTTAGGGCGGAAAGTAACCAATAACGATACCCGGGCAGTTGCACCTTTTGCCACTTTTACCGGTTTTGTTTGGCGCAAAGGTGTAGAGCAGAGCTGGTCGGATACCCATAATGAAGATAATGATGCCATTATTATCCGTTTTGCAGAAGTGTTGATCACTTATGCCGAAGCTAAAGTAGAATTAGGACAGGCAGATGCCACTGTTTTAGATGCCCTGAATAAGGTAAGGGCGAGGGCTTATGGTGTTGCGTCAACTCAAACCGGATCCTATCCTGCAGTTACCACACTTGATT
Organism: Pedobacter sp. 22226; assembly: GCF_052045455.1. Taxonomy (NCBI): domain Bacteria; kingdom Pseudomonadati; phylum Bacteroidota; class Sphingobacteriia; order Sphingobacteriales; family Sphingobacteriaceae; genus Pedobacter; species Pedobacter sp. 22226. Next base: position 11,320 of record NZ_JBQEPB010000016.1, read on the forward strand.
TAACCGAACTCAAAAAAGTAGTAAGGAGAGAAAGAAGAATAGAATTTGCATTTGAAGGTTTACGTTACATGGACCTCATCAGGTGGAAGCTTGCCGAAAAAGCACTTACTAAACCCGTTATTGGCTTACCGGATCCTGCTAACCAGAACAGGGCGAAATGGCCTTTCCCGGGTGTTACACCAATTGATGATGATGGAATTGCCGATTATTCAGGTTTTGGTGCTGATGTAAAAATTCTGTTTACCCGGAGTTTCGATAAAAACAAACAATATTTATGGCCAATACCTGCCGTTGAAGTAAGATTAAATCCAAAATTGACACAAAACCCGAATTATTAAATACAACAGCCGGAACAATACTTCCGGCTGTTTAAAACATACACATGAAAACAAACCTTATATTAAAATTTAGTGCCTTAATAAGCGCTGCCGTTTTTACCGCTCAATTAACCGCTGCCCAAACAAAACCCTTACAGGTAAGTGGTGTTTATCCGCATCTGGCCACATTTAACGAAAGCTGGGATAAGCAAAACTGGCAAATAAAAGGAGCTACTAAAAGCTATGGCGATGGTGGTGAAAATGGTATAGGCGCCATTACGCCCTGGGCAGGCAAACTTTGGATGGTTACCTATTCGCCGCACATGCCCAAAGGAAGCTCAGACAAGTTATATAGTATCGATAACAACCTTAACGTTACCATACATCCCGAAAGCATTGGAGGCACCCCGGCAAACCGGATGATCCATAAAGAATCCAATCAGTTAATTACCAGCAATTATTTTATAGATGACAAAGGTAAAATCAGGGTAATCCCGTTTTCGGTGATGCCCGGCCGGATGACTTCAACCACGCGCCACCTTACCGATCCGGCCAACATGGTTTATTTTTACGACATGGAAGGGATGCTGTACGAAGTTAATGTGCATACACTTGCCGTAAAAAAACTTTTTAATAAACCTGTGCCTGGTTGGCATGGCAAAGGCGCTTATACAGCACAAAAACAATTGGTAGTGGCCAATAATGGTGAAGAAGCTGTTTTTAAACTCACAAAAGACATGCTCGAAGCAGGCGATTTACCAAAAAATGATGAAGAAAAAGGTGTTTTGGCCAGCTGGGATGGAAAAACATGGAAAATAATTGAACGCAGACAGTTTACCGATGTAACCGGACCAGGTGGTATTTATGGTTCTCCAAATGATAAATCGCCGCTTTGGAGCATTGGATGGGATAAACGTTCGGTGATGTTGAAATTACTGGATGGTGGAAAATGGTACACCTATCGTTTACCCAAAGCAGCCCATACCTACGATCACCGTGGTGGTTGGTACACCGAATGGCCACGTATCCGCGAGGTTGGCAACGGTAAAATGCTGATGGACATGCATGGCATGATGTACGATTTCCCAAAAACTTTTTCGAGGAACAACAGTGGGGGGATTGCTCCGGTAAATAGCCATTTACGCTACATTCCCGATTTTTGCAGCTGGAACAACCAGATCGTAATTTCGACTGATGAAACCACTGTTTTAGAAAACCCGATGGCTGGCAGGGCGCAATCTAACCTATGGTTCGGGCAATGGAACGATTTAAAAGACTGGGGCGGTGCAACAGGTTGGGGCGGCGTTTGGGATAATGATGAAGTTAAAGCTAATATCCCTTCAGATGCATTTTTAGTCAATGGTTTTGACAAAAAGGTTTTACACCTTGCTCAGCAATCGGAAGAAGCTATGCGTTTTACCATTCAGACAGACAAAAACGGGAATAATAAATGGGAAAACTATAAAACAATAACTGTTGCGGCCAATAAATATCAGTATTTTGTATTTCCGGCTGATTTTAAGGCAACCTGGGTACGGATCATAACAGATAAGAACTGTATAGCCTCCGCATTTTTTCATTTTACCGGAAAAATGCATAAAAACGAAGATCCGATGTTTAACGCACTGGCCGGGATTAATGAGAAAGTTAAAGTGAACGATAATTTAATCCGTCCTTCAAATTACAATAAAAACCTTCAGGTTTTAAATACAACAAACAGCAATAAACAATATCAGGAAGTTGAGGAGAAATTATCGTTTTTAAATCCTGCTGCCGATAGTACCGCACAAATGGAAAAACTTTTGGCCATAACTAAAAATTATAGCGTTGATGATGCCTCCGTTATTATAAAAGATAAAACCGGCACTTTCCGTTTGCCAAAAGGATCAGCTGAATACGAACTTTTTCCTTACCGCGATAAAAGAGAGGTAGAATCCGAACGTTTTATGATGAACATCCAGGGTACTTTTTACGAAGTTGGCCGCGAATCCGGATTCAGTGCCATCAGGCCAGTTGCCACCCACAATAAAAAGATTACGGATTTTTGCACCTGGCGGGGATTATTAGTGATGAGCGGTACCAGGCAGGGCGCAAATCCAGATGGACACTATTTTGGTAACCAGGCCAACGGATTGTGGTATGGCGGTATTGATGATCTGTGGAAAATGGGTAAACCAGTGGGAGAGGGTGCCGTATGGAAAAATACAGCTGTAAAAGCGAACGAACCATCATTACCATACATTATGACGGGCTACGACCAGAAAAAGGTAAGCCTGACAGCTGATAAAGATGCAGAAATCACTCTGGAGATTGACTTCGACCTATCGGGTTTTCATCCTTACAAAACATTTTCTATCAAAGCAGGAGAAACCATAAATTATGCATTCCCCGATGGTTTTAGTGCACACTGGGTGAGGGCTGTTGCCAATAAAAACTGCCAATCAACCGTAATGTTTACCTATTTCTAGAAAATCCGACAAATTAATTATGATTTATAGCGCTGGTTATTAGTTTTTTAGCTGTTCATAGTTTTGGATAGGCTTTGGATATGTTTGAATCATCACATCACCTCAGTTAATTACTATAATTGTAGCGTAATGAGGTATTAGGGATATCTGATGTACAATGTCTAGGGACAACAAACGCGATCGATGCAGGGGCTTACGCCCTTGCATTTGATTTCAACACTTTTCCATTTCAACTGAATTTAATCGGAAATTAAAAGGTTGCCCTACATCAAACCGTAAATATTTGGTTAGTATTTACAAGGTTTAGTTGATTAATATAAGGCCATGGTGTAATAACACTGTGGCTTTTTCTTTTTATGCCACTCAAATTAAACAATCATTATAAAATTGTTAAGTGTATCGATTTAGTAAAACCTTTTACTAACTTTAAGACACTGAACCAAATAGATCATCAATCTTCCTTAAAAAAACTATGAAGAAACTTCAACTGCCACTTTTCGTGGCCCTGGTGCTCACCTTTAGCGCCTGTAAAAAAGAACAACAAGAGACTGAAAAATTTTCCGGACCAAAACTGAAAGAAAATGTAAATCCAAATGCGGCACTATTAAGTTTTTCGCTCAATAACTGGATGAGCGTACTTGCCGATCAGAACAGCATTGCTACCCTTTCTATCCCAGGTACGCACGATTCTGGTGCTATGATAGAACCCGTTGCCGGTACGGCTAAATGCCAGAACCTGAGCATTGCCGATCAGTTAAATGCAGGTGTGCGCTACCTTGATATCCGTTGCAGGCACATCGACAATGGTTTTGCCATTCACCACGGGGCCATTTACCAGAACCTTAATTTTAATGATGTGCTGAATGCCTGTATCAATTTTTTAAACAGTCACCCAACAGAAGCCATTATTATGAGTGTGAAAGAAGAGCATACCCCATCGAACAATACCCGTTCCTTTGAGCAAACTTTCGACTCTTATGTACAGCAAAATCCAGGCAAATGGGATTTAGGGAATAATATCCCAACCCTGGGCAGTATCCGCGGAAAAATCAGGTTGTTAAGAAGGTTTGGGGCATCGTCATCAAAAGGGATCGATGCTACTGCCTGGGCCGATAACACCACGTTCGATATCAACAATGCCGCTGCCAATTTAAAAGTGCAGGATTTTTATAATGTTAACGATGTAAATACGAAATGGGCCAGAATAGAAACCTTGTTGAACGAAGCAAAAAATGATACTTCGAATAAACTTTACCTTAATTATGCAAGCGGATATAAAGCGGGTATATTCAGTATCCCTAGCATTACTACAGTTTCAAATGCTGTCAATCCAAAAATAACTACCTTTTTTACCAATAATACGCATGGTAAATTCGGTATTATCCCGCTTGATTTTGTTGATTCGGGCCGAAGTCAATTAATTGTAAACACAAATTTCTAAACCTAAACCACTTGATTTATTGGTTCAGGTAAATGGCGGTACATCCAAATGGGGTGTGCCGTCTTTTCAGGCTAAATTAGAATGTATTTATTGTTTCAGGTCGTTTATACCTCCACAGGCTCTTTGTCCGCTTTATTCAATTCTTTACTTCTGATCCTGCTTAAGGTTTCTAATCTCATGCCTAAATAGCTGGCCAGATAGCGTAGAGGTATTTTGTTCAGGTCTATTTTTTTGCTTTCTTCCAGTTTCTGATACCTCCGCAGTGCATTTGGAATCCGTGCCAGGATCGATCTTTCGGATGCCGCGTAGTAATGTAAGGCTAAAAGTTTTCTGCCAACAATATTTGCTTCCTCAAAATTGGCATAAGCATATTCGATCAGCGCATAAGGCACGCGGATCAGTTCACAATCTTCTAATGCCTGCAAATATTCAACAGAGTGGTTGGGCTGAAGATCGGGATGGCGGATAGCCCCGACAATGTTGTTTCCAAAACAGAACCAAGTGGTGATATCTTTATCGCTGTCTTTTATAAATCCCCGCACAATGCCGCTAACAACGAAATAAAGTGCCGCATTACTATCAACAGGAGAAACAATGTGTTTATTTTTTCTAACGGTTAAAAGTGTACACTGCTTTGCATAAAGTGCAACAAGAACTGGAGAAATTGGATGATATTGCTCCATATACTGGATGAGTGGCTTAACAAAAGAGCTGCTGTCGGGATTAGGCGTCATATCATAAAATTTAGGTTAAAAGGTATATACATAAGATATAATGTACTAAAAAATTTTGAATACTCGGGTATATATCTGCTTTAACACTTACTAAGCCTGGCCAGGTTATTCCTGTTAGGTTTAAAATAACATACGATAAATATGAAGAGAAAGTTTTTTGCTTATTTATAATAAAATCCTATTGTGCTTTTTCAAAATGAAATTAAGCCTTTCATTTTGGTAGGGTAAGGAAAGCTTGACCATATTTTTTAAATAAAAATAAGGGCCCCTGAAGTATTTTAACAGCGATTGTGGCAAGGGTAATGATTTGCGGTATTCGATTTGTAATAGGCGCAGCATGAAATTTTAATCATCATGGATAACCAGATCATTTTTGTACGTATCGCCAATCATAACGATGCACCTTACGCAGAAGAAATTATAACAGAAACAGAACAATCGGCCATAGCACGTGGCTCAGGAATCGCCAAAAGAACCGCAGCATCAGTAATTGAAAAAATGACAGCAGGCAAGGCGGTAATTGCCCTAACCAATACCGGAGAATGGGTAGGGTTTTCTTACCTCGAAACCTGGGAAGGCGGCCGTTTTGTTTCCAATTCGGGATTAATAGTTGCCCCAAAATTCAGGAATTCGGGAGTGGCGAAAGCAATCAAAGACAGGATTTTTAAAATGTCGAGAAGGTTGTACCCCAATTCAAAAATCTTTAGCATTACCTCTGGTCCCGCCATTATGCGGATGAATGCTAAACTTGGTTTTCTACCGGTAAGTTTTGCCGAAATTACCCACGACGAGCATTTCTGGGAAGGTTGCAAAAGCTGTGTAAACTATGATATTCTGGAACGCAAGAAAAAATGCAACTGCCTGTGTACAGCGATGCTTTTTGATCCTGAATATTTTATCGATGCCCAGCCTGTGGTGTACCAGCAGACAGAAATTTATCAGGAAGTTGCTCATTCTTAATTATCTAACCACATCAGTCATGAATACCATTAGTAAAATACACCTTACCGAAGGCCCTGATCTTAACCATTTATATCAGGAATCGGTCGAACTTCTTTCTACATTAATTACCATCCCTTCATTTAGTGGTGAAGAAAACCTCACAGCCGATCATATCGAATCTTTTTTAAACCAGCACGGCATTAATACTTTTAGGAAACATAATAATGTTTGGTGCTACAATAAATACATGGATGCGGCAAAACCCACGATTCTTTTAAACTCTCACCACGATACGGTGAGACCCAACGGACAATATACCCGCGATCCTTTTAGTCCGGTTATAGAAAACGAAAAATTATATGGTTTGGGCAGCAATGATGCCGGAGGGCCATTAGTATCGTTAATAGCCACTTTTTTATATTTCTTTGAGCGGAAAGACCTGCCTTTTAACCTTTGTTTAGCTGCTACAGCCGAAGAAGAAACTTCTGGCGAACTAGGTATCCGCGATATTCTGGGCGATATTAAAGAAATTGCCTTTGCCATTGTTGGCGAACCAACCTGCATGCAGATGGCCATTGCCGAAAAAGGTTCGATGGTGATTGATTGTGCTGCTAAAGGCCGATCAGGCCACGCCGCACGTGAAGAAGGCGACAATGCCATTTATCATGCTTTAAAAGATATTGAATGGTTTAAAAGTTACCTGTTCCCGATTATGGATAATCAGCCGCAGCCCGTAAAAATGACGGTGACTGAGATTAAAGCGGGCATTCAGCATAATATTGTTCCCGGCGAATGTAGTTTTACGGTCGATATCCGTTTCGACCATAATTATACCGAAAGGGAAATTGTAAATACCATCATTAACCATACTTCATGCGATTTTACGCTACGGCCAAATGTTTTAAAACCATCTTATATCGATATTCTTCATCCTTTGGTTGTGGCAGGAATTGGTCTGGGCAGGCAAACATACCTTTCGCCAACAAGTTCAGATCAGGGCTGGCTGGATATGCCATCCATTAAAATGGGACCGGGTAATTCTGCCCGCTCGCACACGGCTGATGAGTTTATCGGTGTGGAAGAGATTGAAGAAGGAATTGATATTTATATCAGTTTGCTGGAATCGCTGTCATTCTGAACCTCTGCTAACGCTCGTTTCTAACGAGTGTTGTAATAGGATATCGTTTGCAACGATAAAATCGTATGACTATTTATGCACTCGTTTGGAAACGAGCGCAAGCATGAAAGACCCTGAAACAAGTTCAGGGTGACGGCCCTCTGAAAGTCTCGTCATTGCTGAGAAGGCTTTTTCAGCCGACGAAGCAATGACGACCATATTAAAGGGGCTGTCAATAGTAGTGTAATAAAGGATCTCTAACCGATGAAACACAGAACCCAGATTACACCGTGTTCAAAGCGGTAGGTTTATTTAAGCCATTGCTCAACAAAACAGATTCTTCACTGCGTTCAGAATGACAGTTACCTGGTCTTAGCGTTTCGCTAAGACTAATTTTTTTGCCACGGAAACTCAGAAACACGGAATTAAATGGTAGGTCTCACCCGGAATTGTTAATCGCGGTTGTCATTCTGAACGCAGTGAAGAATCCCTAACCGATAAACACAGAACCCAGATTGTGAGCTAATTTTACATAAAAGCCGCTGGAATAGTTCAGGGTGACGACTTAATAAAATGAGCGTCATCTCCTTTGAAAACGCAGTGGAGCGGAGAAATCTATCTCGAGACAGATTTAGCTTCGCTGAGCACTTCGTGGTTCCCGGCTTCGTTGCACTCCGCTCGAAATGAAGGAATGAGGAGAGGTTTAACCCTGCATGAAAGACGCTGGAACAAGTTCAGGGTGATGACCCTCTGAAAGCCTCCCAGCAATGACGGGTAATTCCCACAATGAAAAAAACCTTTCCAAAATGGAAGGGTTTTTTTCTGCCCAAATTTTAGTAACAAAAAATGTATATATGTAATTAATTGTAAATCAGTTTTTTATACTGTTTCTGCCTTTTGTGGTATGGGAGTTGGCTAATGGCATTCAAAATCATTAGAATCATGACAACACTTATTGTTTTAATCCTCGTTTTGCTCTGCTGGGCTACTTACAAATCAATCGACTGGTTCGAAAAAATCTAACATTATGATCGCATTATTCATTATCGCCATCGCCGTATTTATCTACATGATTTACGTGCTGATCAAACCCGAAAAATTTTAATCTTTCTCCTCAGTGGAGAGCAATTAACAAATCAAAAAATGAACACTGAATTAACAGGCATTATTGCCACCTTCCTGCTTACCCTGGTTATCGCAATACCATTGGGTAAATACCTGGCCAAGGTTTTTGCAGGAGAAAAAGTCTGGACAGATTTTTTAAAACCATTGGAAACCGGTATTTATAAGCTTTCCGGCATTAACGTAAAAGAACAAATGAACTGGAAGCAGCAGATGAAAGCCCTGCTTACCATTAATATATTGTGGTTGTTTTACGGCTTTTTCGTACTCATCTTTCAGGATAAACTTCCCTTCAATCCGGACGGGAATCCTGGCATGACCCCCGATCTGGCTTTTAACACCATTATCAGCTTTGTTGCCAACTGTAACCTGCAGCATTATTCGGGCGAGAGTGGCGTAAGTTACCTCACCCAGCAATTTGTACTGATGTTTCTTCAGTTTGTAAGTGCAGCAACAGGTATAGCCGCTGTGGTGGTATTTTTTAAAGCTTTCAGAGATAAAACAACAACCCAACTGGGCAATTTCTGGGAATTTTTTGTAAAATCAATTACCCGTTTATTGTTGCCATTATCAATTGTTGTGGCCCTTATTTTAACTTTTAACGGTACGCCTGCAAGTTACGACGGGAAAGATAAATTTATTTCTTTACAGGGCGATACGGTAAATGTTTCGAGAGGGCCTGCTGCACAAATGATCGCCATTAAACACTTAGGTACTAATGGAGGTGGATATTTCGGCGCCAACTCAGCACACCCACTCGAAAACCCAAGTTACCTGACCAACATGACCGAAATTATTGCACAAACCATTATCCCATTGGCTATGGTGATTGCTTTCGGGTTTTTTATCCGCAGGAAAAAACTGGCCTGGACCATTTTCGGTGTAATGACGATCGGTTTTTTTATGTTACTCTTACCAACAATAAGTTCCGAATTAGGCGGTAACCCGGCTTTGGCAAAAATGGGTATCTCGCAAACTACGGGCGCAATGGAAGGTAAAGAAATGCGGATTGGTCCTGCAGCTACCGCATACTGGAGTACACTAACCACTGTAATTTCTACTGGATCGGTAAACGGAATGCACGACAGTACCATGCCTTTAACCGGTTTATGGCAATTGCTGGCCATGATGATCAACTCGTTTTATGGCGGTTGTGGCGTAGGTTTATTAAACTACTTTATCTACCTGATTGTTGCCGTGTTTATTTCGGGCCTGATGGTGGGGAGAACGCCGGAGTTTCTTGGACATAAAGTAGAAGCAAGAGAGATTAAAATTGCCGCCATTATTACGTTGTTAAGTCCGTTTTTAATCCTTGCCGGAACAGCCATCGCCAGTTACATTTTTAACAGTCATGGCGATGCTGCATGGGCTGTTCAACCTAAAAACTGGCTAAATAACCCTGGTTTCCACGGATTTTCTGAAATGCTGTATGAAATCACTTCATCCAATGCCAACAACGGTTCGGGTTTTGAAGGATTGGGCGATAACAATATCTTCTGGAATTTATCAACCGGTATTGTGATTTTCCTTGGCCGTTTCCTACCTATTATCGGTCCGGTTGCCATCGCTGGTTTATTGGGTGCGAAAAAATTCATTCCTGAATCGGCTGGTACACTTAAAACAGATACCAAAACCTTTGCCCTGATGACTTTTGCGGTAATCCTGGTATTGAACGCATTATCTTATTTCCCTGCACTGGCATTAGGTCCATTGGCAGAATACTTTACCATGCTTAAATAAATGAGAGTTGTCAGATTGAGCACACTGAAACGAAGCAATATAAAAATCCTTCGACAAGCTCAGGATGACAAACCACAACATAATCTGTGAAATCAATTAAATCTGTGAAATCACATAACAAATAAAAAAATGAAACCCAATAATAAATTGTTCGAACCTGCCTTAGTGCAGACCGCGCTAAAACAATCTTTCATTAAGCTCGATCCAAGGGCGATGGTCCGCAACCCGGTAATGTTTACCGTAGAGATCGGAACCCTGGTGATGGCTTACGTTACCGTGTATTCTTTCAGCTACAGCGGCCAGGGATCACCTTTATATAATTTTTTCATCTTTTTGGTGTTATTGCTTACCGTGTTGTTTGCAAACTTTGCCGAAGCCATTGCCGAAGCAAGGGGTAAAGCACAGGCCGATAGTTTACGTAAAACCAGGGAAGAAACTCCTGCCAAAGTGCTTTTGGCAAACGGAACCATCGAGATCCGTTCTTCAAACCAGTTAAAAAAAGGAGATGTATTTATCTGCGAAGCCGGCGATACCATCCCTACCGATGGAGAAATTATCGAAGGGATTGCTACTATCGACGAATCGGCCATCACGGGCGAATCGGCTCCGGTAATCCGTGAATCGGGTGGTGATAAATCTTCGGTAACCGGTGGTACAAAAGTTTTATCTGATGAGATCAAAGTTCAGGTAAGTACTGCTCCCGGCGAAAGCTTCTTAGATAAAATGATTGCCCTGGTTGAAGGTGCTTCACGTCAGAAAACACCAAACGAAATTGCCTTAACCATTTTACTGGCGAGTTTTACCCTGGTATTTATTATTGTATGCGTAACGTTGAAACCTTTTGCCGATTACGCCAATACACCGATTACCATCGCAGCATTGATCTCACTTTTTGTGTGTTTAATCCCAACCACCATCGGCGGACTTTTATCGGCCATTGGTATTGCCGGAATGGACAGGGCATTAAGAGCTAACGTAATTACCAAATCGGGTAAAGCGGTAGAAACTGCCGGTGATATTGACGTGCTGCTTCTGGATAAAACCGGAACCATTACCATTGGTAACCGTAAAGCCACCAATTTTTACCCAACTGCCGGCATCAACATTAAAGCATTTACCGATGCCTGCGTATTAAGCTCGTTGGCTGATGAAACCCCGGAAGGAAAATCGATTATCGAATTGGCTGCCGAACAAGGTGTTAAATCTGCCGGAACACCAGAGGGATCTGCATTTATCAAGTTTACTGCCGAAACCCGTTCGAGCGGATTGGATACTGTAGACGGAAGAAGGATCAGAAAAGGTGCTTTCGATTCGATCAGGAATATCGTACAGAAAGCCGGAAATAATTTCCCTTCTGATATCGAAAACCACGTAAAAACCATCGCCACCAACGGCGGAACACCTTTAGTGGTATCTGAAAACGAAAAAGCGCTTGGCGTAATAGAGTTGCAGGATATTATTAAACCGGGCATTAGCGAACGTTTCGAACGTCTGCGTAAAATGGGCGTAAAAACGGTGATGGTTACCGGCGATAACCCTTTAACCGCTAAATATATCGCAGAAAAAGCAGGGGTTGATGATTTTATCGCTGAGGCTAAACCAGAGGATAAAATGAACTACATCAAAGATGAGCAAGCACTTGGCAAGCTGGTGGCGATGATGGGCGATGGTACCAATGATGCCCCTGCTTTGGCACAAGCCGATGTTGGTGTAGCCATGAACAGTGGAACACAGGCCGCTAAAGAAGCAGGTAACATGGTCGATTTGGATAATGACCCGACCAAACTGATCGAGATAGTTGAAATCGGTAAACAATTGTTGATTACCCGTGGTACATTAACCACTTTCTCTATCGCGAATGATGTGGCCAAGTATTTTGCCATCGTTCCGGCACTGTTTATTGCGTCGATTCCTGCTTTGCAAAGCCTGAACATTATGGGCTTGCACTCGCCAGAATCGGCAATTATGTCGGCAGTGATTTTTAATGCCATCATTATCCCAATCCTGATCCCTTTAGCCTTAAAAGGTGTGGCTTACAAACCCATCGGTGCAACCGCTTTATTACGCCGTAACCTGTTTATATACGGCATCGGCGGTGTGGTAGCCCCATTTATAGGTATAAAAATAATCGATTTATTGGTGGGGTTATTTGTATAAAAAATCTGTCATGCTGAGCGCAGCGAAGCATCTGCAGGCGATAATGAACTATCTAAAATCCGGCACTGCCTGATAAATTAGAGATGCTTCGTTTCTCAGCATGACAACAATAAAAATTAAAAAATAATAAGATGAAAAAGTACATCATTCAATCTATCCGCTTAACACTTGTATTATTGGTGTTGTTATGCGTAGTATATCCAATCACAGTGGCCTTTATCGGTAAAATGTCTAAAGGAAACGGTGGAGGAGAAAAAATTACCAGAAATGGTAAAGTTGTGGGTTATGCCTTGTTGGGACAATCGTTTACCAAACCAGAATATTTCTGGGGAAGACCATCGGCAGTTGCCTACAATGCAGCAGGTTCGGCAGGTTCTAACAAAGGTCCGTCCAACCCCGATTATTTAAAAGAGGTTCAAACCCGGATTGATACTTTATTGAAATACAATCCTGGGCTTAAAAAATCAGATATCCCTGCTGATATGGTTACAGCATCAGGAAGCGGATTAGATCCCAATATTTCTGAACAAGGTGCGGCTATCCAAATCCAGAGGGTTGCTGCAGCCCGTAAAATCGATGTAAAAAAGGTAAAAGAACTCGTTGCCATGAATACGCTTAAACCTTTTATGGGTGTTTTCGGCCCTTCATCAGTAAATGTGCTGAAATTAAACCTTGCCCTTGATGAACTTTAATAGCAGGACTAAAAAAGTATCGTCATCTCCTTTGGTTTATCAAACTGATTTTTTTGTTGCAAATCTTATTACAAGAAGAAAGCTTAGTAAGCGTTTAAATAAAAGGCAGGGTGAATTTTCGTCATCTCTAGTTTTAAA
>NZ_JBQEPB010000017.1:0-10190 GCF_052045455.1 Pedobacter sp. 22226
AATCTTGTTTTGTTGTTTGCGCAACATCCGCTGCTCCAACTTTTTTCCTTCCCTTTCGGTTGGGAGTGCAAAGGTAAGGATCTTTTTTAAACTTCCAAATAAAATAAATTTTATTTTTTCAGCCCTCTTTTTCTCCTCTTTCTTTTATTTCAATAGGCCAGCTTTAACTGGCTTTCCGTTCTTCCGAACCGGGCTGCAAAGGTAGCAATCTTTTTCTCTCCTGCAACATTTATTTTAAAATAATTATCGCTTTCCGTTATCACCAGGCCACTCTTTCAACTAAAACCCTTCCTCCGAAGCGGGATGCAAAAGTAGGAAAAATTAGTACACCTGCAAAGAGATTGTGTGGATTATTGAAAGGTTTATTGTAACTGGATGGTTTACAGCAACAAAAAGTTTTGCCCGAAGCAAAACTTTTTGGAAGACCAGGTGTTTGCAACCCACCTGCAACTAAAATTTCATGCTAAACCCGGCAGTTTTAGAAACCTGCAAGGCTGTTTCTGCTACACCAGCACTTTAAACTTCCCGAATGCCTGCCCAACTAAACCCGATAGCAGCGGAAAACACGAAGGGGAGGAACGAACCGAGGCTTTGAAGCGAATAGCGGGACCAAACTTATATAGCAGCACGACACCTGATTTGCTAAAAAAAACGAGTGCATACTATATAGTGTACACACTAACCTTATATATATGTTAAAATTTGTTAACTGTTATATTGTACTGAATTGCTTTGCATAGCTTAGCGGCGAATTGTTTTTATTGATGTTATCGTATTATTAATTATCTTTGCAGAATGTTTAAAGTTAAACACTTAATTATTTTAGTTTTTGTTGCCGCTCTGGGTATTGCGGGTTGTAAAAGTCGTTTCGAGAAATTGAGAGCGAGTAATGACGTTGCAAAAAAATACCAGGAGGCGCTTCGTTTGTATAATAAACGCGATTACAGTAAAGCTTTGGTGCTTTTTGAGGACCTATCTCAAAAATACCGTGGCCGTGCAGAAGCTGAGGATCTGAATTATTATTATGCATATACGCTATATAGATTAAGTGATTACACTACTGCGAGATATCAGTTTAAAAGCTTTGCAGATACCTACCCTGCCAGTAAAAATGCAGAAGAAGCGAGGTATATGGGCGCTTACTGTTTCTATTTAGAATCGCCAGCTTTCTCTTTAGACCAGGAAAATACTTATAAGGCGATTGATGCTTTGCAATTGTTTATCAACTTATACCCTACCAGCGACCGTGCTGCTGCAGCAGGTAAATACATTGCTACTTTAAGGGGTAAATTAGAAGATAAAGCTTTTGAAAACGCTAAGATGTACTTAACTACCGGTCCAAGTAATGTAGATAACTACAGGGCTGCTGTTATTGCGTTGAAAAATGCGCAAAGAGATTTCCCGGATATTAAATATGCAGAAGAAATGGACTTCCTGATGATCAGGGCACAATATTTATACGCAAAAAACAGTTATATCATCCGTCAGGAAGACCGTTATAATGAAGCACTTGCCTTATATACTGAGTTTACTGAAAACCACCCTGACAGCAAATTTATGAAAGAGGCTAAAGGACTTAAGGAGGATGTTGAAGCGGGTATTGTAACCACGAAACAAGAACTGGCTTTATATGCTGCCGATCAGGAAAAATACAAGCAAATGCTGATCAGAACAGGTAAGTTAAAAGATACTGTTTCTGCTAAGCCGACTAATGCAGATAATACGAATATTAAAAACAAGTAATACATGAATACTAATAAACCTGCTGTACCAAATACTACAGTAACCAGAAACGTACACGATTTAGATAAAACTACTGATAATTTATACGAATCATTAGTGGTAATTGCTAAAAGGGCAAATCAGATTTCGAACAACGTTAAAGAGGAGTTACACGGTAAATTGGCAGAATTTGCTTCCAGCAACGATAATTTGGAAGAAATTTTCGAAAATCGTGAGCAGATTGAAATCAGCAAGCACTACGAGCGTATGCCTAAGCCTGTTTTGGTTGCTATTGATGAATTTTTGAATGAGAAAATTTATCACAGAAATCCTGCTAAAGAACAAAAGTAAATAGCATAGCGCATAGCGTTTAGGGCAAAGCGTTTAGCACTACGCTCTATGCTCTATGCCCCATGCCCTACATGCTATGCTAAAAAATAAAAATATAATCCTTGGCGTTTGCGGTAGCATTGCGGCATATAAGTCTGCTTTTTTGGTTAGGCTGCTTGTTAAAGCTGGTGCAAACGTAAAGGTTATTCTTACCCCTGATGGTGCTAATTTCATTACACCACTTACCCTTGCTACGCTTTCTAAAAACCCTGTTTATACACAATATTTCGAAGAAGAAACAGGTGTGTGGAGCAATCATGTTAAATTAGGTCTCTGGGCCGATCTCATCATCATCGCTCCGATAAGTGCCAATACTTTGGCTAAACTGGCAACAGGAATCTGCGATAATCTACTGACTGCGGTTTACCTTTCAGCTAAATGTCCGGTGTATGTTGCGCCTGCAATGGACCTGGATATGTGGAAACATGAAACTACCCAGCGTAATATTGAACAGATTATTAGTTACGGCAATACGGTTATTGCACCGGCCAACGGAGAACTTGCGAGCGGGCTTTGGGGTGAAGGCCGGATGGCTGAGCCTGAAGAAATTGTTTCTTTTCTGGAAAATGCCCTTAAGAAATCATCACCATTGTTTGGCAAAAAAGTAATGGTTACTGCGGGACCTACTTACGAAGCTATCGATCCTGTCCGTTTTATCGGGAACCACTCTTCTGGCAAGATGGGTTTCGCCATTGCAGATGAACTGGCCAAACTGGGTGCCGATGTTACGCTAATCGCCGGACCTACAGCTCAAAAAGCTGTTCAAAGCTTGAGAAGAATTGATGTGGTAAGTGCGCAGGAAATGTTTAATGCCTGCACTTCTGTTTTCCCCGAAAGCGATATCACGGTGATGTGTGCGGCAGTAGCTGATTATCGTCCAAAACAAGTGGCCACACAAAAAATCAAAAAACAGGAAAGCGACCTGGTTTTGGAACTGGAAAAAACTATGGATATTCTTGCCTCATTAGGGAGAGAAAAAAAGGTAAATCAAATTTTGGTTGGTTTTGCTTTAGAAACCAATGATGAAGAAAATTATGCCAAAGGTAAACTGGAGAAGAAAAATCTTGACCTGGTAGTTTTAAATTCTTTAAATGATAAGGGAGCGGGTTTTAAATCAGATACCAATAAAATTACTATTTTTAACAAAGCTTTAGAACGGATGGTATTCGAGATGAAATCGAAAACCGATGTAGCTAAAGATATTTGTGCTGCCATTTTAAAAATTGCGAAATGATAAAAAAGATTTTTTGGATATTGTTATTGGTTGGTTTCGGGAAATTACAGGCGCAGGAGTTGAACGCAAGGGTTACTTTGCTGGCGCCACAGGTTTCGAACATCAGTAAACCAACTTTAGATGCACTTCAAAAAACCATCCGTGATTTTTTAAACAACAATAAATTCAGTAACGAAAGTTATAAGCCCCAGGAACGTATTGAGTGTAGTTTTGTCATTACCATCAACTCTTGGGATGGGGGTTCTGGTTATACCGCCGAAGCACAGATTCAAAGCAGTCGCCCGGTTTTCAACAGTTCTTATAATAGCACGTTGTTGAACATGAGCGATAAAAATTTCGATTTTAGTTACCTTGATGGTTCTACCATTGATTTTTCTGATCAGAATTACATTTCCAACATTAGTGCTCTACTCACCTACTATGCTTACACCATCATAGGGATGGATAAAGACAGTTTTAGTAAAATGGGTGGCACTCCTTTTTATAAAAAAGCGCAGAACATCATCAATTTAGCACAGGCATCTGGCAATACAGGCTGGAAAGCTGCCGATGGCTTGCGCAACCGTTTCTGGTTTAATGAAAATGTGCTGAACCCCATTTTTAGCGAACTACGTGCATTTATTTACAGCTATCATTTAAGTGGTTTAGATCAGCTTACGGATAATGATAAAGGTTTAACCCAGATTGTCGCTGCTTTACCCGCATTGGCACAGATGGACAAACAAAAACTGGGTTCCATTTTCCCGAATGTTTATTTCGCCTCTAAGGCAGAAGAAATAACTAATGTACTTTCTAAATTAAACGGACAGGAACGCATGAAAGCCTACAACATGCTGGCAGAAATTGATCCGGCTAATATTGGCAAGTATGAAGGGTTGAGGAAGAATTAGTTCTTCGTTGGTTAATCGGTTAATTGGTTAAATTGGTTAATCGACCCGCGATACGCCTGACGCCAAACTAGTACATTTGTTATTGGTTGATTTACTTATAGCTACTTTTCAGAAAATCAGCAACAGTATTTCAGTTAAAAGCAAGTCCTGCTTTTATTCATACCTGCCCGATACATTCAGGCGGGCGCCTGTAGGCCTTACTCACAGGCCGGTATCCACGGCAATCAGATTTAACAATCTAACCGATTAACCGGTTTATACAGTTAACCTTCTTACAGATGCAACATTTCCCCCACTCCTGCGTCTTATCTCAAAACAGGCATTAGCACTTAATGCACAGTTAACCAATTAACCAGTTTACACAGTTAACCTAAAACACAAAAGTTAAAAATCTGTTAAAATATTTTGTTATTACGAATATCTTCGTACATTTGATTACGAAATAATTCGTACAACTGTAACATATGAGCAATCAGAACATCAAACCAACAGAAGGCGAAATGGAAATCCTCCAGGTGCTTTGGCAAAAAGGCAACGCCACGGTAAGAGAAGTGCATGAGGCATTGAATAAAAAGGATGCTGGTTATACCACAACTTTAAAACTGATGCAGATTTTGCATGAGAAAGGAATGGTAGAAAGAGATACGAACCAAAAAACGCATATCTATAAAGCATTGGTGAGCCAGGATAAAACTGAAAAGCAACTGGTAACTAAAATGATCGACAATGTATTTAACGGATCGGCTGCAAGATTGGTGATGCAGGCCCTGGGTAACCACAGTGCAAGTGCTGATGAAATTGATGAAATAAAAAAATATTTAGATAGCCTTAAATAAGGTTGATGTGAGGGTTGAAAGGTGTAGGGTTTAGATCCCTAATAAACAATTAAATTTCGGTTTATCCCGGCTAAAAATTAAAACCACCGTTATGGAAACTTTATTACAACAGTTTATCAAAGCATTTGGATGGAGCATTTTAAATTCACTTTGGCAAAGTGCTATTATTTATGGCGTCCTGTTTATCATTATGCTAAGCATACCAAAACTGGCAGCAAAGTATAAGCACAACCTTGCCTTTGGTGCCATCATTTTGATGTTTGCCGGCTTTGTTTACAACTTCATCAATCAATTAGTGCAGAGTATCAGCAGTCAGGCGGTTGCCATTAATCCACAAAATATTCAGGTTTACCAGTATTTTAATAACCTGCCTCCAAGCTTTAGCAGCAAAGCGGAACAATATTTCCCTGTTGTGGTAGCTTTTTATGCGATTGGCATTGTGCTTCAGCTATTTGTGATTGTTAAAGGTTATGGTCAGCTTTCTAAACTGAAAAAGGAAAGCTTAAGTGCCATTCCTGATGGATGGAAAGCCATTTTCGAACAGGTAACGGCCCATCTTAAAATTAAAAAGGCCATTAAGTTTCACCTGTCATCTATTGTGAATGTGCCCTTGGTTATCGGTTATTTAAAACCTGTGGTATTATTTCCTTTGGCACTGGTTAATCAGTTAGATAACGATCAGGTAGAGGCCATCTTAATCCACGAACTATCGCACATCAGAAGAAACGATTTCTTACTAAATCTGATTAAAACAGCAATCGAAACCTTACTGTTCTACAATCCATTTGTGTGGATGGCTGGTAGGTTTATACACATCGAGCGCGAGCACGCCTGTGATGACCTGGTGTTAAAAATTACCGGAAAACCGTTAAACTATGCCCACGCACTGCTTAAACTCGAACTTCTGAAAGATAAAAACAGTCCGGCATATGCACTAGCTGCAACAGGTAAGACCCAAAATTTATATCAACGCATTAAAAGAATAACCAACATGAAAACAAATTATTTAAACGCCAAACAACAAATGGCAGCCCTGACTTTGGGTGTAGCCTGCTTGTTTTCTATTGCCTGGATCAATCCAACAGAAAAGAAAAAAGAGCATAAAAAAAGCAATAAGATTGAGGTTTTAAGTGTGATCAATCATCATGATCTGAAAACTATTGTTTGCACCGATACCACTAAAAAACGTAAGATAAAAATTGTAACCATTGATGCTAATGGCAATAAAACCGAATATAACTCGGTAAAAGATATGCCTGATAGCTTAAGAAAAGATTTTTACAGGGATGAGCTTTTTGCTGGGCATAATGTGTACCGCATCCACGCCGATAGTTCATTTAAATTCAGGTTTAACGATTCGCTGGTTCGCAATAAAATTTTTAAAGAGTATAATTCCCCTGAAGCCCAGGCTAAATGGAAAAAATTTGGCGAAGATATAGCCAAACAATACAACTCACCGGAAGCGCAGGCCAAATGGAAAAAATTCGGTGAAGATATTGCCAAACAATACAATTCTCCTGAAGCACAGGCAAAGTGGAAAAAAATGGGTGAAGATATGGCTAAAGAATTTGGTTCTCCCGAGGCGCAGGCAAAATGGAAAAAGATGGGCGAAGAAATGGCTGCGAAAATCAATACTCCAGAATTTAGGGCGCAAATTGATAACATCAGGATACAGGCTTTAAAATCAGGTGATATGGTTAATTTATCGGGGCTTACAAAATTACAATCTGATTCGATTTTTAAAGGCAACAGGCACATGCTTACCGGTCCGGATGGCACTGTTTTTTATTACGACAATAACAACAAGGTAAAACAGACTGAGGAATATAAAAAGTTAAAAGAAAAATTCGACAGCGAGGTGAAGGAACTAAAAGAGAAAATGGAGCAGAAAGAAAAAAAAGAAAAAGTTGAAGGCGGTAACAAAAGCTCACAAATCAGTCCTGCTGTTATGCTTTACAACAATAAAGATTTTTCAGCCCCTGTTAAAACATTGAAAATTGAGAATGCAGTGGTAACATACAAAAAAGCCGATTTTAAAAATGCAGATCAACTTGCGGTAAAAAGCTTCGTACAAAATGGAAACTTAACCATTTCAAATAATAATGCCATCAGCATTTCAGTAAAATAAAACTACACACAACCAAACAGATTATGAAACAGCGGAGATTATTCTTCGCTGTTTTTGTTTTGTATTCACCTGTTGACATAAATTTTAATATTTTTGCTTAGCATGCTACAAAAACTTTCTATACGTAATTACGCATTAATTGATAGTCTTGATATCGAATTCGACAAAGGCTTAAATATCATCACAGGTGAAACCGGTGCCGGTAAATCCATTATACTGGGTGCATTATCGCTGATTTTAGGTCAGCGGGCAGAAAGCAAATACTTTTTTAACCAGGATAAAAAATGTGTTATTGAAGGTAGTTTTGCACTGGCGGATGAAAACCTGAAAGAACTTTTTGAAGAGAATGATCTCGACTTTTCAAAAGAAGGCCTTTTAAGAAGAGAAATCTCTATAGATGGCAAAACCAGGTCGTTTATTAACGATACCCCTGTTAATCTGTCTATCCTCAAACAAATCGGCGAAAAACTGATCGATATCCATTCGCAGCATGCTACACAGGAAATTAATGACGCCGATTTTCAATTATTGATTGTTGATTCATTGGCCAACCATCAGCCTCTCCTGCTTAATTACCGCAGCGGATTTAAAAAACTTAAACAAGATACTTCACTGTTAAAGAAATTAATTGCTGAAGCCAACGAAGCCCGTAACAAACAGGATTACGAACAATTTCTGTTTAACGAACTCGAACAGGCAAAATTACAGGAAGGCGAGCAGGAAGAGCTGGAGCAGGAATTGGAACGCCTAACCCATGCCGAAACCATTAAAAGGGCTTTACTTACGGCCTCAGGATTAATTAACGAGAGCGAACCTTCTGCCCTGCAGATTTTAAAAGAAGCTTCTTTACAATTACAGGGTATTGAAAAATTCGACCCGGCAATTAACATGCTCTATGAACGCCTGCGCTCATCAATTATTGAGATAAAAGACATTACCGACGAGGTTTCTACAATAGAAGAAAATACGTTGCACAGTGCCGGGCGCTTAGAAATTGTAAACCAAAGACTGGATTTGTTTTATACCCTGCAACAAAAACACAGGCTTAGCAATAATACGGAACTGTTAGCGCTTCAAAAGCAATTGGAAGAAAACCTGAATAAGTTGTTGTCTTCTGATGAGCATATCGAAAAATTACAGCAGGAAATCGATCAGCTTAAAAAAGAACTGCATCAACAGGCCGGTCAATTAAGTGCCAACCGTAAAAAAGCAATTAAAATTGTTGAAGAGCAAACCAGTGCCACACTTAAAAAAGTGGGGATGCTTAATGCTAAACTGGTACTGGATCAAAAAGTATTACCTGAACTAAATAAAGACGGGCTTGATGAAATTAACCTGCTTTTTACTGCAAATGCTGGTCAGGCCCCTGCCCCGGTAAACAAAGTGGCCTCGGGCGGCGAATTATCACGCTTAATGCTTGCTATAAAAGCATTATTGGCTAAACACACCTCCTTACCAACGATTATTTTCGACGAAATTGATACCGGAATTTCTGGCGAAACCGCCTTAAAGGTTGGCGAAGTAATTTCTGAACTGGGCAAAAACATGCAGGTGATTTCGATAACCCATTTACCACAGATTGCAGCCAAAGGTACATCTCATTATTTTGTACATAAAAATGAAGATAAAGGTAAAACCACCACCGGAATACGCAAACTTAAACAGGAAGAGCGTATTGGCGTAATTGCAGAAATGTTAAGCGGTAAAAATCCGGGAGCATCAGCAATTGAAAATGCAAAAGAATTGCTGGCTTAATCATCTACCGCCATGGTCTGTGTCTCCACAGAATATTCCTAAAAAAAATCGATAAATTAATGAGCTTAAAGAAATAAGAACGTATCGGCGTAATTGCCGAAATGTTAAACGATAAAAATCCAGGTGCATCAGCAATTGAAGATGCAAAAGAATTATTGGGCTAATTGTGGAAACACATTTCTCGCAGCATCATGTAATTATGAAAAAAGTAATTCTACTCATATTTATAATTTGCACTTTTTTTAAAGCGAACGCGCAAAATTTAACACCTAAAAAGTTCTATTTGGATACCATTAATGTACGAGGCAGAATCCTCAACATTGATGGTTCAGTAATTCCAAATCTGTATATTAAAACCACTTCTCAGGATACCATTTGTCAAAACAATGTGATTTATGGAAATGTGGATAGTTTAGGGTATTTCGCCATTAATGGAATTAAACTTAATGATATTTTCACTATAAATACCGGATCAGAAGAATTTAAAATTATTAACGAAGGCAGTAGGTTTATAACCATTACGCTTAACACTTTTAAAAATAAAAAGATAGATACAACCAGTTTAACCATAACTGCCAAAAGATTAAAAAAACGCAAACAAGTTAAATATATTGTTTCTAATTACCTGGTATGTGCGTTCCCTTTCTTTAATAAACCAGCCTCCTACCCTTCCGGAAAAAAAGCTTTTTATGATTTGCTCTATAAAAATTTGATTTATCCCGACCAGGCAATTAAAAAGAATATAGAAGGTAAGGTAATCATTAAGTTTTCCATCAATAAAAGGGGAAATCTGATCAACCCAAGTATATTAAATGGCATAGGCTACGGCTGTGATGCAGAAGCGATCAGAGTAGTTAGCCTGTCTCCCAGGTGGGAACCACAAATTTCGAATGGCAGACCTGTTTTATCAGATGGAATTGTAGAAATTCTTTTTAAGCTCGAAGATAAGATGTAGTCTACAATAGGTTCCTAACCTAAACACGGTGTCTCCACAAAAAAAGAAAGTGCTACGAGATGTTACCTACTTGTAATAATAGCTCCTGTTAAGGAATTTCATTTTGTATTTTCATTTGAATTTGAGGGCACAGACCACGGCAACGGCTTAATTCTTACATTACGTCATCTCCTTTGGTTTATCAAACTGATTTTTTTGTTGCAAATCTTATTACAAGAAGAAAGCTTAGTAAGCGTTTAAATAAAAGGCAGGGTGAATTTTCGTCATCTCTAGTTTTAAA
>NZ_JBQEPB010000018.1:0-8486 GCF_052045455.1 Pedobacter sp. 22226
GGCTTGTGCTGACGAATTAAAAGCTTTGACGAATTTATCCGACATCAGATCCAAGCCTTGGGTTTTTGTTTCTTTTGGGCCAAGCCAAAAGAAAGAGCCCCTCGGCGGCGGTGAGCCGAGGCAAGACCGTGCTAGGGGGAAAAAAGTGCTAAAAACTTACAGATCCTTCGTGCCTCAGGATGACAATTTAATAATAAAAAAAGCACCAAGAACCTCGCGTTCCTAGTGCCTAAATTTATACACAAACCTATAAAGCCTTTTACAAGCCTTATAGGTTTTTGCAAATTAATTCCAGCCGCCGCCTAACGAGCGGTACAAACCAACCACAGCATTTAACTGCTCTGTTTTAATGGTGGTAAGTTCCAGTTCGCTTTGCAATAAATTGCCTTGCGCCGTAATTACCTCCAGGTAGTTCGCCATGCCGCTTTTAAACAACAAACTTGCATTTTTTGAAGCCTGCTGTAAAGTTTGCGCTCTTTTTTCGGCAATGCTGTATTGTGCTTTCAACTTCTCTACTTTCGTTAACTCATCCGACACTTCGCCAACCGCATTCAATACCGACTGACGGAACTGAATCACTGTTTTCTCACGGTCGATTTTAGCCAGTTCTAAATTGCTTTTTAACTGTCCGCGTTGAAAAATAGGCTGAGTAATCCCTCCCGAAACCAGTCCGAATAAAGATGCCGGTACATTAAACCAGTTGCTTGCCTTAAAAGAGTTTACTCCACCGCTTGCGGTAATCACCAGTGATGGATATAAACTTGCTTTCGCTACCCCAACCTTTGCATTTGCTACCGTTAACGCTAACTCTGCACTTTTAATATCCGGTCTGCGGCTCAACATTGCCGAAGGGAACCCTGCGTTTAAATCGTCCGGAAGCACCATTTTGTCCAAACGGCTCTCCCGGTTAATCGCTTTTGGTAAAGTACCGATCAGTACACTTAAAGCATTTTCCTGCAGGGTTACATTTTGTTCTAAACGGGGGATCAGCTGTGCCGCAACCAATTGCTGCGCCTGCGCCTGCTGTATCGCCAGCGAAGTAACCTGACCAGCATCGAACTGTAAATTGATAATCCTTAAGGTACTATCGTTCAGTTTTAAGTTCTTTCTGGCAATTTCCAGTTGCGCATCAAGCATCAGCAGGTTATAATAACCTTGCGCCACATTGGCAACCAAACGGGTTTGAACCGCTTTACGAGCTTCCTCAGTCTGCAAAAAACTGGCTAAAGCGCCGGCTTTTTGATTGCGGATCTTCCCCCAGATATCGGCCTCCCAAAACACACCCAGATTAGCGCTGTAATCTTCGATGTGTGTAGAACCCGTAAACTGGTTCAGGCTTAATCCATTTAAACTGTTATCGCTCGGACGGCTGGTACTTGCCGCCACCTGCAATTTAAGCTCAGGTAAATAACCCAATTTAGATTGTTTGAACAATACTTCTGCTGCATCGATATTTTTCAATGCAATTTGCATGTCGTAATTTTTAACCAAAGCTGTATCAATTAAATTCTGAACAGTAAGGTCGTTAATAAAACTCTTCAATGGCATGGTGCCAATGCTCGAAGAATCGCGTGGTGTGGTGTTTCTGAATAAGCCTGGCACAATATTGGGCAGGGCTGTATCTTTCGAAACCGAACATCCGCTCCAGATTAAAGCAAGGAGCAGGATGCTAACTATATTAAACCGTTTCATAAACTACATGATTATTAACAGGCTCTTCATGGTGGCGAACAACCTCATTTGATGATTTTTTTGATATTTTTTCCTGTAAAGCCTGGAAGATGACGAAAAGTACCGGAATGATGAATAAACCTAAAATTACACCTGAAACCATACCTCCTGCGGCACCAATACTGATGGAGTGGTTACCCTGTGCCGACGGACCTGTTGCAATACTCATCGGGAATAAACCAAACACAAAAGCAAGTGAGGTCATGATGATCGGTCTGATCCTTAATCGGGCGGCTTCGATAGCCGAATCAACCAGACTCAGCCCTGCCTTTCGTCGCTGCACCGCAAACTCAACGATCAGAATCGCGTTTTTAGCCAGCAAACCAATCAGCATAATCAGTGCTACCTGTACATAAATGTTGTTTTCGATACCGGTTAAACCCAATACCACAAACACACCGAATACACCTGTAGGGATTGAAAGGATTACCGCCAATGGCAGGATATAACTTTCGTATTGTGCTGATAAGAGGAAGTAAACAAACACTAAACATAACAGGAAGATCACTGTCGACTGTCCGCCTGAAGAAATTTCCTCACGTGTTTGTCCCGAGAATTCATAAGCATATCCGGTTGGCAATTGCTCTCTGGCCGTTTCTTCTATCGCTTTAATCGCATCACCAGAACTGAAACCTGGTTTAGGGATCGCATTGACTTCGATAGAGTTAAACAAATTATAACGCGAAGCCGTTTCCGAACCATACACACGGGTTAATTTAACCAGCGTACTGATCGGCACGCTTTCTCCGGCTTTGTTTTTCACAAACACACGGTCGATACTCGCAGGGTCAGTCCTGTCAGCAACATCAGCCTGAACCACCACACGGTAATATTTACCAAAGCGGTTAAAATCTGATGCCTGTGCCGTACCAAAATAGGTCTGCATGGTTTGTAAAATATCCTTTTTACTTACGCCCAGCTGATCGGCTTTTTCGTCGTTCACATCCAGTTGTAACTGCGGATAATCTGCTTTATAAGATGTAAAAGCATAGGCAATTGCTGGTTTCGCCATTAACTTTCCGATGAAGTTATTCGCTACACCACTAAATTTATCCAGTCTGCCGTTGGTTTTATCCTGTAACATCACGTTCATCGCTTCCACATTACTAAAGCCCGGTACGGTTGGAAAACTGAATACGAAGAAGGTACCTGCAGATATGGCTGCCATTTTAGCCCTTACGATATTCTGGATCTCATCGATATTTTTTACTGCTCCCCTTTCTTCATTTGGTTTTAACAATAAGAAAATCTGACCAGCCGAAGGACTATTAGATGCTGTTAAGAAGTTATAACCTGCAAGCGACATCACGAATCTTGCCGATGGCATAGCCCTCAATTCCTCTTCAGCCTGTTTTAATATTTTATTGGTATTGGCTAATGAAGTTCCTGATGGACTGGCAACCGCAATGGCCACAAAACCCTGATCCTCTGTAGGGATAAAGCCCGTTTTTGTTCTGCTTACCAGAAGAACAGTAACCGCAACGATTAACGCAAGTCCGGCCATGCTGATCCATTTATTACGGATAAGCACTTTTAAACCACCAACATATCGGTTGGTCATATAATTAAACCCACCGTTAAAGCCTGCATAAAACTTTTCTACAAAACCTTTTTTAGGTGCGTGATGACCGCCTTCAGCATGTTTATTCTTTAAAAATAAGGCTGCCAATGCAGGACTTAAAGTTAAAGCGTTAACCGCAGAAATAATAATGGCAATAGCCATGGTTAAGGCAAACTGTTTGTAAAAGATCCCTGTTGAGCCGGTCATAAAACCTACCGGTAAAAACACTGCCGCCATTACAAGCGTAATCGATATAATGGCCCCGGTAATCTCATTCATGGCCTCGGTAGTTGCCGCTTTCGGACTAAGCGAAGGATTTTCTTCCATCTTGGCATGCACCGCTTCCACCACCACAATCGCATCATCCACCACAATACCTATGGCCAGTACAAGTGCGAACAAGGTTAAAAGGTTAACAGAGAAGCCGAACAACTGCATAAAGAAGAAGGTACCGATAATCGCCACCGGAACCGCAATGGCCGGTATTAAGGTAGACCTGAAATCCTGAAGGAAGATAAACACAACGATAAATACCAGTAAAAAGGCTTCCACCAGGGTGTGTTCCACCTGATTGATGGATTCGTCCAGATCGGTTTTGGTACGGTAAAACTGATTGTATTTAATACCTGCGGGGAAATCTTTTGATAGTTTTGCCAATAATTTATCAATGGCAATCTGGATTTCGTTGGCATTAGAACCCGATAACTGGATTACCCCAATCGTAATTCCATCGTGTCCGTTTAAACGGTTAACACTACCATAACTGTAAGCACCCAATTCCACACGGGCCACGTCTTTTAAACGTAAGATAGAACCATCAGAATTGGAACGGATCGCGATATTCTGATATTCCTCAGGTTTGGTAAGTTTACCTTTATATTTAATGATGTACTCAAACGCTTCATTACTTCTCTCTCCAACCCTGCCCGGTGCTGCTTCCAGGTTTTTGTCCTGAATGGCCGTAATCACTTCATTTGGGGTAATTTTGTAAGTAGCCAGCTGACTTGGATTTAACCAGATACGCATCGAATAATCTTTAATACCGCCAAATACACTGGCCGAACCAACACCCGGGATACGTTTAAGCTCCGGAATGATATTGATCTGTGCATAGTTGTTTACAAAAACCGCATCGTATTTTTTTGGATCTTCAGAGTAAACCCCGATAGCGCCAATAAAACTGTTTTGCTGTTTTGTAGTGGTGATACCATATTGTACTACCTCTGCTGGCAATTGGCTGGTGGCCTGCGAAACACGGTTTTGCACGTTAACAGCTGCCTGATCGGGATTGGTACCTTGTTGAAAGTACACCGTAATCGCCAGCGTACCATCGTTACTGGCGCTCGAGGTCATGTAGGTCATGTTCTCCACACCATTAATGGCTTCCTCCAATGAAGGGGTTACCGAACGTAAAATCGTTTCGGCATTCGCCCCCGGGTACACAGCAGTTACCAATACCGACGGAGGTGCGATATTTGGGAAGCGCTCTAAGGGTAGCTTTGTTAAGCCCAGTATCCCAACTATTACCAATAAGATGGAAATAACAGTCGAAAGTACAGGCCTGTCTATAAATTTCTGAAACATGATTGCTTAAACTTTAAGTGTATTAATTTTTCGATTTTGCAACAGCTACTTTATCTGCTGCCTTTTGAGGCTGGATCACCATACCCTCCTGTAGTTTGTCAATGCCGCTTAACACAATCTGGTCGCCAACTTTTACCCCCGCATTAACCAGGTAATTTTCGCCGGCTTTACCCACAATGGTAATGGCTTGTTTTTTCACCTTGCTGCTGTCGCCTACAGTAAATACGAATACTTTGTCCTGCATTTCTACTGTGGCCGACTGAGGAACCAGAATGGCATCATTATGCTGCAAGCCTAAGTGGATTTTACCGGTATTACCCGAGCGTAACACACCGCTTGCATTAGGGAAACTGGCCCTTAAAGTAATGGCACCGGTGTTTTTATCAAACTGGCCATCAATCATGTCGATTTTACCTTTAAGTGGATAAACCGAATTGTCTGACAATAAAAGTTCAACCGCTGGTAAATGTTTAATCCTGTCGGCAGGGGTTTTACCAGGGTAATTTGCATTAAAGTTATTGAAGTCGTTTTCTGCAAGTGAGAAATAAACGTGTACTTCATGGATATCAGATAACTGAGTTAAAGCCACTTGATCAGTTGGCGAAACTAAACTTCCCTGTTTCTTAGGGATACGACCAATGTAACCACTTACCGTAGCCTTAACATTAGTATAACCTAAGTTGATCTGTGCAGAAGCTACGCTGGCTTTAGCTTGTTCGGCATTGGCCTGGGCAATTTTGTAAGCTGTTTTTGCAGTTCTTAACTGGATATCAGAAACCACTTTATTTTGAACCAATGGCGTTAACTTATCCACTTCCAGCTGTGCATTTAACATGGCAGCTTCTGCAGCATGTAAACTTGCTTTAGCGTTGTTTAAAGCCTCACGGAAAGGGTTTTCGTTAATTTTGAATAGTGTTTGTCCGGCTGTTACATAAGCGCCTTCGTTAACCAAAACGCTTTGAAGGTAACCGCTCACCTGCGGACGAACATCAATATCAACCGCTCCCTGTATAGAAGCCGGGTAGTCTACAAACGTAGTTTCGGTACTTGCGTTAATCGCACTTACAGGTAAAACCGGTGGTGGTGGCGCAGCTGCCGATTGCTCGGGAGATGATTTACAGCTAATCAAAATTATAGATAAAAGAGAAATTGTTAACAATGATTTAATACCATTAAACCATTTAACGGTGTTAAGTAATGGATACAAGCGATGTAGAGACTTCATATGATTAAATTTAATTGGATTATAGTGTATAAATAATCTAACAGTGTTAAATTACTGTGTAAAAAAAATATTTTAACTGTTAATAGATAACGTGATACCTTTGATGGCATCTTTTAAAATTTGCTGGTTTAGTTCGTCTGTTGTTCTTCCGTTCGGGCGCACCAGGTTAATCGAAATTAACCCGTGAATGATTGACCAATAGGTATAATACTTCATGCAGATATCATCTTCAGATACTGGTTTCTTCTCGAATAGTGATTCAATTACTTCGCCTAACATACCGCCTACATTTTCGGCTTCGGGCATTGAATTTTTAACGGTACAACAAACCATATCCACACCATACATCAGCTGATAAAATTCTTTGTGGGCAAAGGCGAAGTTCCAGTAGGCAATCCACATGGCTTCCATTTTATCTTCCGGAGATTCGTGTTTATCCCTGGCTTCGCGGATATCTTTGGCCAACATTAAATATCCCCTTCTGGTGAGTTCCAGTAAGATACCATCTTTGTTAGAAAAGTATTCGTAAATAATTGGTGCTGTATATTCGATCTGGTCGGCAATTTTACGCATACTCAATGCCTGCCAGCCCTCTGTTTGAACAATGTTCAAGGCTGCATCCAGAATTTTTGTTCTGGTTTCATCTTTTAAACGTAGAATTCTTTCTTTACTTCCCATGATCTGGAATATAAGGTGTAAATAATCTAACACCGTTAAGCAAATGTAGAACCAATTGCACAATTCACAATCATTCATTTGTCATAAACATTTTATTGCTTAGTTTTATTATTAATAATCAAGGTTTAAAGCGTTTAAACGTGTATTTTTAAATGAGTCAAATTTTTAAGAAAATATAAATCATGATTTTTCGCTTTGCAAAAACAACTGACATCGCTGCCATGCAAATCGTCAGACATACTGTAAAAGAGAACATTTTGTCCGATCCGGCTCTGGTTACTGACAAAGATTGCGAAGAATTTATTATTGAGCGGGGCAAAGGATGGGTTTGTGAGGTTGATGGTGAAGTGGTTGGTTTTTCGATCGTAGATTTAAAGGAGCATAATATCTGGGCTTTATTCCTTCGGCCAGAGTTCGAAGGGAAAGGTATTGGTAAGAAACTACACCGGTTAATGCTAGACTGGTATTTTGAACAGACTAAAGAACCTGTTTGGTTGGGTACAGCACCAAATACCCGTGCCGAAGAATTTTACAGCAGGCAAGGTTGGAGAAAAACAGGCATGGTTAATAAAGGCGAAATAAAATTTGAGATGGGTTATAAGGATTGGGTGAAACAGCCTAAGTTATGACCACAAGGCACGAATAGTTCTCTTGAACAGATTTCAATAAAAAAGTCGTCATTGCTGAGGCACGAAGCAATCCTAAAGCGTTCGCTAGTAGCGATAGTAGTAAGATTGCTTCGTCGTTCCTCCTCGCAATGACGAAACTGTGCTATTTAAGCATACTATTCCAGATAAAAGGTGCCTGTTTTACAAACTTACCCTCTCCTAAGTCCTCAATAATAAACTCCGCAATGTTCGCAGCGTTAATCTGATCGCCATCGCAATTAAGCAAACTTGTTCCTATTGCCGTTTGTTGATCAGTTTGGATAATCAAGGGTAAACGGATTAAAGTCCAATCTAGCTTACTTTCTGAAAGCATCTCATATTCTTTTTGCCGGTTTGCTGTAGAAACCGGATAATTCTCGTACATCCATTGAGTAGCAAATTTAGTTTTAGCATCTTTTTCATCAAAAGGCGTATCTACATTAATACCTGTAAGTACGATATAACGTTTCAGTCCAAAAGCTTGCATTGCTGTTAATATATTAGCAGCTGATTGCGTAAAGATTGTTTTTTCACTTGCTGGTTGTCCCATGCCTAAAGCACTCACAACGATATCACAATCTTTTATAAAATGATGTACGGCTTCAGCATCGCTAACATCGCCTGTTACAATTTCTAAAGAAGGATGACCAGACTGAAGTTTTTCGGGGTTTCTAACCAGGGCTTTTACCCTATAGTTTTGCGCCAGCAGCGCTTTTAAAATATAAGTACCAGCTTTACCAGTGGCACCGATTAAAGCAATTTTTAAATTTTGCATGATGTTCTCTTTATAAAATTTTAGAAAATAATGATTTAATCCCGGTTATCGGATGGATAAGGGAATTTCAGAACGGGGACTCTGTTTGGGGAATATTTTATAAAGAGATTTTAATGAGACTAATATAAGAAAAAATAATCGTTATTTACATTGGATTGTAAGTGAGTTACGTCATCTCCTTTGGTTTATCAAACTGATTTTTTTGTTGCAAATCTTATTACAAGAAGAAAGCTTAGTAAGCGTTTAAATAAAAGGCAGGGTGAATTTTCGTCATCTCTAGTTTTA
>NZ_JBQEPB010000019.1:0-3047 GCF_052045455.1 Pedobacter sp. 22226
TTGCTTTGAAAGCTTCGGATGATTAGTACTACTCGACTGTGCTGTCACCAGCTTTACATCTGTAGCCTATCAACGTAGTAGTCTGCTACGGTCCTATATGGAATTCTCATCTCGTGGCTAGTTTCGCACTTAGATGCTTTCAGCGCTTATCTATTCCCAGCGTAGCTACTCTGCAATGCCCCTGGCGGAACAACAGATTCACTAGAGGCTGGTCCAACCCGGTCCTCTCGTACTAAGGTCAGCCCCACTCAAAATTCCTACGCCCACAACAGATAGGGACCGAACTGTCTCGCGACGTTCTGAACCCAGCTCGCGTGCCACTTTAATCGGCGAACAGCCGAACCCTTGGGACCTTCTCCAGCCCCAGGATGTGACGAGCCGACATCGAGGTGCCAAACCTCCCCGTCGATATGAGCTCTTGGGGGAGATCAGCCTGTTATCCCCAGCGTACCTTTTATCCTTTGAGCGATGGCCCTTCCATGCAGAACCACCGGATCACTATATCCGTCTTTCGACCCTGATCGACCTGTATGTCTCACAGTCAAGCAAGCTTATGCTATTGCACTCCGCGTACGGTTACCAAGCGTACTGAGCTTACCTTTGAAAGCCTCCGTTACCTTTTTGGAGGCGACCACCCCAGTCAAACTACCCATCAAACAATGTCTCCCGCTTGGCAGGATTAGACACCGAATACAGAAAGGGTGGTATTTCAACGTTGGCTCCACGACGCCTAGCGACGCCGCTTCAAAGCCTCCCACCTATCCTACACATCCTGTATCCAATGTCAATGTTAAATTGTAGTGAAGGTGCATGGGGTCTTTCCGTCCCGTTGCGGGTACCCGGCGTCTTCACCGGGACCACAATTTCACCGAGCTCATGGCTGAGACAGCGCCCAGATCGTTACACCATTCGTGCAGGTCGGAACTTACCCGACAAGGAATTTCGCTACCTTAGGACCGTTATAGTTACGGCCGCCGTTTACTGGGGCTTCGATTCAATGCTTCTCCTTGCGGATGACATCCCCTCTTAACCTTCCAGCACCGGGCAGGTGTCAGGCCTTATACTTCATCTTTCGATTTTGCAAAGCCATGTGTTTTTGTTAAACAGTCGCCTGGGCCTTTTCACTGCGGCTAACATTGCTGCTAGCGCCCCTTCTCCCGAAGTTACAGGGCCATTTTGCCGAGTTCCTTAGCCATGATTCACTCGAGCACCTTAGAATCCTCTTCCCGGATACCTGTGTCGGTTTGCGGTACGGGTTTTTATAACCTGAAGCTTAGCGGTTTTTCTTGGAAGTCTGATTACCTGCACTATCCACTCAGCCGAAGCCTCGCGGTACTATCAGCGTTCAGCTAGATCGGCGGATTTGCCTACCGTTCTAATACCTACAGCCTTTAACGATCTATTCCGTCAGATCGCGGCAGTGTCACTACTCCGTCCCCACATCGCAGTTATAAAAAGTACTGGAATATTAACCAGTTGTCCATCGAATTTCCCCTTCGGGTTCTCCTTAGGTCCCGACTAACCCTGATCCGATTAGCGTTGATCAGGAAACCTTATCCTTTCGGTGGGTGGGTTTCTCGCCCACCTTATCGTTACTTATGCCTACATTTGCTTTTCTAGAAGCTCCAGCACCCATTACCAGGTACCTTCGCTGCCGCTAGAATGCTCCCCTACCGATATATTTCAATCCCATAGCTTCGGTGTACAGTTTAATGCCCGTTTATTATCCATGCCCGATCGCTCGACTAGTGAGCTGTTACGCACTCTTTAAATGAATGGCTGCTTCCAAGCCAACATCCTAGCTGTCTGTGCAATCGGACCTCGTTAGTTCAACTTAACTGTAACTTGGGGACCTTAGCTGATGGTCTGGGTTCTTTCCCTCTCGGCGCGTGACCTTAGCACCCCGCGCCTCACTGCAGATCATATTTCATAGCATTCGGAGTTTGTCTGGATTTGGTAGGATTTGACTCCCCCGCACCCAATCAGTAGCTCTACCTCTATGAAACTTAATATCCACGCTGTTCCTAAAAACATTTCGGGGAGTACGAGCTATTTCCCAGTTTGATTAGCCTTTCACCCCTACCCACAGATCATCCGGAAACTTTTCAACGTTTATCGGTTCGGTCCTCCAGTACGTGTTACCGCACCTTCAACCTGTCCATGGGTAGATCACAAGGTTTCGCGTCTACCCCCTCTGACTATACGCCCTATTCAGACTCGCTTTCGCTTCGGATCCGTGCCTGAAGCACTTAACCTTGCCAGAGAGGAGTAACTCGTAGGCTCATTATGCAAAAGGCACGCCGTCACGCAACTTGTACGCTCCGACCGCTTGTAAGTACACGGTTTCAGGTTCTATTTCACTCCCCTGTTCGGGGTTCTTTTCACCTTTCCCTCACGGTACTGGTTCACTATCGGTCTCTCAGGAGTATTTAGCCTTACCGGATGGTGCCGGCAGATTCCCACAAGGCGTCTCCGACCTCGCGGTACTCAGGATACTGCTAAGCTAGCATTCTATACGTGTACAGGGCTATCACCTTGTATCGCCGGGCTTCCCATCCCGTTCCACTTCTGTTTGCTAATGCCATGTTGCAGTCCTACAACCCCCACTTTGCCGTAACAAGGTAGGTTTGGGCTCTTTCCCTTTCGCTCGCCACTACTCAGGAAATCATTATTATTTTCTCTTCCTCTGCTTACTTAGATGTTTCAGTTCGGCAGGTTTGCTCATTATATGTGACATGTCTTCAACATGCCGGGTTGCCCCATTCGGAAATCTTCGGATCAATTCCTATTTGCAAATACCCGAAGCTTATCGCAGCTTATCACGTCCTTCATCGCCTCTGAGAGCCAAGGCATCCCCCGTGTACTCTTTTTTACTTTCTTCTACTTGTACGCCTTTTGCGCCGTACAGTATGCTTTTTTTGCTCTTGTTATGATGTCTCATCCCTAATTTTGTATTGCTACATCCTTAGGAGAGCACAAACACAACAGTCGCCTATTGTTGTTTGCTCTTCTTTTTTAACTTCTTCCAATATGTCAAAGAACTTTAT
>NZ_JBQEPB010000020.1:0-2027 GCF_052045455.1 Pedobacter sp. 22226
CGGTAACACGTGGGAGAGTAGGTCGGTGCCAAATCTTAAAAGAAACCCTTTAACAGAAACGTTAAAGGGTTTTCTTCGTTTACAGGGGTTTGTAATAGACTTCTCACCATTAAGGAGTTAAGAGAAGTTAAGAGTTGTTCCCGCAGATCATGCTGATCGCCGCAGAGGCCGTTCCATCATCCATTTTCCATCTTTCAATTAAAGCGTTGAGATAAGTTAAGCTCCTTTTCTTAATGGCCTTAACTTCTTAATGATAAAAGGAACCTAAAGCATTTCTCACCATTAAGGAGTTAAGATAAGTTAAGGGTTGTTCCTGCAGATAGCTCCGATTACCGCAGAGGCCGTTCCGTCATCCATCTTCCATTTTACATCTTCCATCATAGCTCTATCCCTGGTTATATAGCCCTGATGGAAGCGATATCCCTTTTGGGCAAAGATGATTGCTTATGTTAGAATGATTTCCCAAAAGGATTAAGCGTACAGCAGGACGGAACCCAACCCACACGCACAGAAACCTGCGCTCCAAAAAAACATTTACTATCTAATGAAAATAGAACTCCCTGATACTGATAGCCTCTTTCATTTTCAACTACAATAAAATTTATTTCTTTTTCGAACAGTTTTGGGCTATTACTGTTATCATTCGTGTTAATAAATATGATTTGCTTTAAATAAACCTGGGTAGTATAGTTTCAATGTCTGTGCGGGTTAAAAGATTTGGTATATGATCACCTAAATCTAAAAAGGATTTGATATTTTGCGACATTAATAAATTAGATATGGCTTCGGGTTTTTTTGCGATTTTAGATGATATAGGTGCCTTAATGGATGATGTTGCCGTTACAGCGAAGGTAGCTGCCAAGAAAACGGCAGGTATTTTAGGAGATGACCTGGCTGTAAATGCAGAAAAATCAACGGGTTTTATTTCTTCAAGAGAGTTGCCGGTACTATGGGCAATTACAAAGGGTTCTCTAATAAATAAACTTATTATTGTTCCAATCGCCTTACTGTTAAATGTTTTTTTTCCGGTAGCGATAAAAGTAATTTTGGTATTGGGTGGTTTGTATCTGGCCTATGAGGGAGTAGAAAAGGTTGTCGAATATGTTTTTCATCGTTCTAAATCCCCGCATGTAGAAGCTGAAGAAATTATCCAGGAAGGTGATGCAGCAGAAAAGGCAAAAATCAGGTCTGCCATTACAACCGATTTTATCCTCTCCATAGAAATTGTGATTATCGCGTTAGGAAGCGTTCTGGAAGAGAAGCTCGGTATTCAAATCATGACTGTTTCAGTTGTGGCATTATTGGCTACCATTGGTGTTTATGGCATCGTGGCCATTATTGTAAGAATGGATGATGCCGGATATCATTTAATGAAAACCTCTGGAGGAAAAGGTATTCTTTCTACTACCGGAAAACTTCTCGTTCAATCACTTCCCGTTATCATCAAAATTTTAAGCATTGTCGGAACCGTCGCACTGATATTGGTATCCGGAGGAATTTTCGCGCACAACATTGCCTTTTTGCATCATGTTTTTCCCGCTCTGCCATCAATCTTGCGGGAATTCGCTTTTGGGTTATTGGCTGGCTTAGTTTTGGTGTTAATTATATTTTTAGGCAAAAAACTTATGGGCCTTATCAGAGCGTGATGTAAATTATTTTAGTACTGGTTATTATTTTTCAATAAAGCAGTTGTTGTGCTGCTATATAAGTTTGTCCCCGCTTTTCACTACAAGTCCTCTCCCGATTGAAAAAATCGGGATGTGGGCTTTCCGTTTCAATCGGGTTTAGATAGGACGGGGCAGGGGTTAAATACGAAGTTTCCAAAGGCCTGTGCACCGGGAAGCTTCGTAAGTTTTCAGCCTAAACCCACCCCAAACACCCAATCCTTAAAAAAGTTTTGCTTTGGGCAAAACTTTTTGTTGCTGTAAACCATCCAGTTACAATAAAACCCCCAATTAATAGCAAATATGCTTTGCTTATAAATTAAAAAATCCTACTTTTGCATCCCGCTTCGGAGGAAGGGTTTT
>NZ_JBQEPB010000021.1:0-1780 GCF_052045455.1 Pedobacter sp. 22226
ATGGTAGTCCCGTCCAGATTTGAACTGGAGACCCCTACATTATCAGTGTAGTGCTCTAACCAGGCTGAGCTACGGGACTTTGTTATTGGGTAAGCTTTTTTATGTCGCAGTATATAGTATCTTACCGCTACTGCTCCCCTTTTTGGCTTCCCCTTCATTAGTCCGTTGCGCTATACCTTCTTAGTATGCCCACCGTTTTCTTCTGGGTGTTTCTTGTTTTTTCTTGTCTTTTTTAAAGTATTCAGTATCAAGTATCCAGACATGCCTTACAGCTTTAGTCTTTATGCTTTAACCTTCTACCTTATTTAGAAATATCATGTTGCGTTGCGGGTAGGCGGTGCTACTCCAGAAAGGAGGTATTCCAGCCGCACCTTCCGGTACGGCTACCTTGTTACGACTTAGCCCCAGTTACCGGTTTTACCCTAGGACGCTCCTTGCGGTTACATACTTTAGGTACCCCCAGCTTCCATGGCTTGACGGGCGGTGTGTACAAGGCCCGGGAACGTATTCACCGCGTCATTGCTGATACGCGATTACTAGCGAATCCAACTTCATGGGGTCGAGTTGCAGACCCCAATCCGAACTGTGAATGGCTTTGTGAGATTCGCATACCGTTGCCGGCTAGCTGCCCTCTGTACCATCCATTGTAGCACGTGTGTAGCCCCGGACGTAAGGGCCATGATGACTTGACGTCGTCCCCTCCTTCCTCTCTGTTTGCACAGGCAGTCTGTTTAGAGTCCCCATCATGACATGCTGGCAACTAAACATAGGGGTTGCGCTCGTTGCGGGACTTAACCCAACACCTCACGGCACGAGCTGACGACAGCCATGCAGCACCTAGTTTCGTGTCCTTGCGGACTGATCTATCTCTAAATCATTCACTAACTTTCAAGCCCGGGTAAGGTTCCTCGCGTATCATCGAATTAAACCACATGCTCCTCCGCTTGTGCGGGCCCCCGTCAATTCCTTTGAGTTTCACCCTTGCGGGCGTACTCCCCAGGTGGAACACTTAACGCTTTCGCTTAGCCGCTGACTGTGTATCGCCAACAGCGAGTGTTCATCGTTTAGGGCGTGGACTACCAGGGTATCTAATCCTGTTTGATCCCCACGCTTTCGTGCCTCAGCGTCAATAAGACCATAGTAAGCTGCCTTCGCAATCGGTGTTCTGAGACATATCTATGCATTTCACCGCTACTTGTCTCATTCCGCCTACCTCTAGTCCATTCAAGCCCATCAGTATCAAGGGCACTGCGATAGTTGAGCTACCGTCTTTCACCCCTGACTTAATAGGCCGCCTACGCACCCTTTAAACCCAATAAATCCGGATAACGCTTGGATCCTCCGTATTACCGCGGCTGCTGGCACGGAGTTAGCCGATCCTTATTCTTCCGGTACATTCAGCTACTTACACGTAAGTAGGTTTATTCCCGGATAAAAGCAGTTTACAACCCATAGGGCAGTCTTCCTGCACGCGGCATGGCTGGTTCAGAGTTGCCTCCATTGACCAATATTCCTTACTGCTGCCTCCCGTAGGAGTCTGGTCCGTGTCTCAGTACCAGTGTGGGGGGCCATCCTCTCAGATCCCCTAGTCATCGTCGCCTTGGTGGGCCGTTACCCCGCCAACTAGCTAATGACACGCATGCCCATCTTTATCCCATAAATGTTTGATCATAATATAATGCTATAAAATGATATTATGCGGTATTAATCCGGATTTCTCCGGGCTATCCCCCTGATAAAGGTAGGTTGCATACGCGTTACGCACCCGTGCGCCACTTTC
>NZ_JBQEPB010000022.1:0-1307 GCF_052045455.1 Pedobacter sp. 22226
CGTCATCTCCTTTGGTTTATCAAACTGATTTTTTTGTTGCAAATCTTATTACAAGAAGAAAGCTTAGTAAGCGTTTAAATAAAAGGCAGGGTGAATTTTCGTCATCTCTAGTTTTAAAGAACTTTTGGTCGTATTAGTCCCTGCCTTTTATTACTGTCCAAGGCCTAGCTAGAATACTTTCTTTGAACTATCAAAGGTGATCGGCAAAAGACAGTTTATTAAATGTACTAAAAGATAAACGTATGGGAAACTGGAATGTTGTTTTAGGAGTAGATGTATCAAAACTTACATTAGATATCAGTTGTGCAGAACGCAGGCTGCATATCAAGATCGATAACCATAGTAAAGGATTTGCTATGTTTAGAAAGTGGTGCAAAACCAATTCAATTGAGCTTAAAGAAGTACTGGTTGTTATGGAATATACAGGTGGCTATGAGTACCGTTTTATCCAGTTTCTGGAATCTCAGTTCATTGCCTATACCAGGATATCTGGCCTGGAGATCAAAAATTCGATGGGAATGGTACGCGGCAAAAACGATAAGGATGATTCCTTCCGCATAGGTCAGTATGGTGAGGATAAGATCAAGCGCCTGGAGGCGTCCCGGCCATTGAACAATAATATTCTTATACTAAGACAGCTGCTTTCCTTTCGGAAAAGACTGGTAAGAGAAACGGCAGGTCTAAAAAGTACGTTAAAAGAAAGGATATACATGTTTTCTACGGGTAAGGACGATAGGATCAGCAAGATTATCCGCTCAAAGATAAAGGCAGACCAGAAGCATCAGTCCGAAATAGAGGCTGAGATCGCCTTTCTTATCAATCAGGATAGAGAGATGCTTAAAAATTATCGGATAATAAGCAGTATAAAGGGAATCGGCAAGGTAAATGCCTGGATGACGATCGCTTACACGGAAAACTTTGCATCTTTTCCAGACGCAAGGAAGTATGCAGTTTACGTGGGGGTAATTCCATTCGGAAATACCTCTGGAACAACTATCAAAGGAAAGCCAAAGGTGAGTTATCTGGCACAAAAGGAACTGAAACAGGAGCTCAATCAGGCCGCAAAGTCTGCTATGCAACATGATCCCGAAATATCAGCGTATGCAGAACGTAAACAAAAGACCAAAGGCTATAATCTTGTTTTAAACAATGTGAAATTCAAACTGATTTTAAGAATGTTCTCACTTGTCAAAAGAGGAGAAATGTATGTCGAGAATTATAGGAGAGCGTCATAAAAGATAAGAAAAACTCTTTATTTGGAGTTTTTCTTAAAATAAATTTGCAATTGTGGTAAACCTAGAATACGA
>NZ_JBQEPB010000023.1:0-779 GCF_052045455.1 Pedobacter sp. 22226
TCAATCACTCCTGCAGGCATTGTCAGCTTATTACCAGGTGCAAGTGTAACCGTAACCGCTAAACACACCGTTACTTTAACCGAGGTGAATGCAGGTTCGTTTACCAACCAGGCTTCAGCAACTGCACAAACGCCGGGTGGTACAACAATCAGCAAACTATCTGATGATCCGAATACACCTGCTGCTGGTGATGCAACCATAACGGTAATTGCTCCGGCATCTACCATTACCCTGGTTAAAACGGGTACGCTAAGTGCAGATGGAAACAGCATCACCTATAACTTTACCATAAGGAATAGCGGAAATGTTACCCTGCACGTGGTAAACTTAGCGGATGCCAAACTTGGATTGAACAAAACCTATTCAGGCAATGTTACCCCGGGCGGTACCATTACCGATACCTATGTTTACCAGTTAACCCAGGCCGATAAAGATGCGGGCAGCGTAACCAACTCTGCTAATGTGAGCGCAAGGACACCGGCAAACCTTCCGGTAAGCGATGTTTCCGGTACAGCCGAGAATAATGATGCCCCAACGGTAACACAGGTTCCAAATGCCGGATCAATTGCCCTGGTTAAAACGTCGGTATTCAATGGCAATAAAGTAACCTATACCTTCACCATCAAGAATACAGGTTCTATTACTTTAAATACCATTACCTTATCTGATGCAAAACTGGGCTTAAACAATAAGGTGGTTACCGTCGCCGGCGGACTTGCCCCGGGTGCAACCACAACCGATGTGGAGGTGTACACCTTAACCCAGGCCGATAAAGATTT
>NZ_JBQEPB010000024.1:0-754 GCF_052045455.1 Pedobacter sp. 22226
TTATGATGTCTCATCCCTAATTTTGTATTGCTACATCCTTAGGAGAGCACAAACACAACAGTCGCCTATTGTTGTTTGCTCTTCTTTTTTAACTTCTTCCAATATGTCAAAGAACTTTACTGAGACTGAAGGCCGAAGGTATAAAGGTATAGGGTGTCATGTGCCCTAACCTAAGCTTCGTTTCAGCTTCGTTAGTAAAAAACTGCGGTCTCGAACCGTTTCATCTTTTCAATCAGCACTTAGTATATAATATTAAGTATTTAGATTCATAGATGTGCCCCATGGCGTTTCTTTCTTTTCTTAATCATGTCAATGTAGATTACCAGTCCAGATAATCGTTTTTGTTGTATGTTTTTTGAAAGCTTTCTGCTTTGATCTTTAAGCTTTATGCTCAAATGTGGAGAATAACGGAGTCGAACCGTTGACCTTCCCGATGAAAATCGGGACGCTCTAGCGCCATCCGCTAAAACTCTTATTGTGGAGAATAACGGAGTCGAACCGTTGACCTCCTGCGTGCAAGGCAGGCGCTCTAGCCAGCTGAGCTAATCCCCCAGAGTAGTAGTTTTGAGTTTGGAGTTATCAGTTTGGAGTATTTCTAACTCCCGACTCTTCTCTCTAATCTCCCAACTTCAATGGTAGTCCCGTCCAGATTTGAACTGGAGACCCCTACATTATCAGTGTAGTGCTCTAACCAGGCTGAGCTACGGGACTTTGTTATTGGGTAAGCTTTTTTATGTCGCAGTATATAGTATCT
>NZ_JBQEPB010000025.1:0-521 GCF_052045455.1 Pedobacter sp. 22226
TTATGATGTCTCATCCCTAATTTTGTATTGCTACATCCTTAGGAGAGCACAAACACAACAGTCGCCTATTGTTGTTTGCTCTTCTTTTTTAACTTCTTCCAATATGTCAAAGAACTTTATTAAGGTTGAAGGTGGAGGGTATAAAGCTAGAGGGTTTCATTGTCCCCTAACTAAGCCTCGTTTCAGCCTTATTAGTAAAAAACTGCGGTCTCGAACCGTTTCATACTTTTATTTGTATGTGCCCCGTGGCGTTTTCTTCTTTCTTAATCTTTATGTCAATGTATGTTACCAATCCTGGTAAGCTTTGTATTATGTGGAGAATAACGGAGTCGAACCGTTGACCTCCTGCGTGCAAGGCAGGCGCTCTAGCCAGCTGAGCTAATCCCCCAAAAGGATTTAAATGTAGTCCCGTCCAGATTTGAACTGGAGACCCCTACATTATCAGTGTAGTGCTCTAACCAGGCTGAGCTACGGGACTTTGTTATTGGGTAAGCTTTTTTATGTCGCAGTATATAGTATCT